>JAEAMQ010000002.1 GCA_016901395.1 Prevotella sp.
GGCACCACTGGTGAGGGCATGGAGCACTACATTGGTGGTTCCTGTGGTCACTTCCTTAACAGGAGTGAAGTTTCCGGCCTCATCGGTCGTTCCAAAATCGGCATTGACCGTAACAGTACCCGTAGACTGGTCAATGGTTACAGCAGAATAAGTTTCTTTCTGCGCGTTTACGCTCATGGTCATGAGAGCCATGGCAGTCAGAGTAAAAATCTTCTTCATAGAGTTTTAGGTTTTAATTTGTTTTATGGAATATAATGTATCTTTGAAGTTTCCTATAGCTATCTAATCTATTCATATAGAATGGGGTTATAGTCGTAAACTATAGTACGTTTCAGCAGAATGGTAAACTAATTATCCGAAAAATGTTAATGTAACACCATTTTATCGGAAGTATCGGAAGAAAGCACGGCAGATAACCGGCATGCTTTCTTCCGGTACAGAGCAATGAGATGCATCCGTCTACTCAGCCAATGGGTCAAATGTGCCCATGGTTCCACCCAGATTATAATCCTGCCAACCAATGGTCTGTGACAGAGACTTGTCAGCAGCAGAAGCGCCGGAGCTCATACCCAGGAAATAATAGTTGGGACGGAATTTGATGTATTCATCATTGTGCTGTGAGTCACGGGCATCACCTTTCTTGTCGTTGCGCACGAGGTTATTGCTGTACCAGCTGGCCAATGTAGTCAGCTGCGGAGCAAGTTCCTGACGGAGATCTACGCCATCAATGCGTGTGCCACCGTTCTTGAGCAACGGATCACTATCATAAGTAGAGCCGCCCACACCGTATTTATCGGCCACTCTGAACTCCATGTTCTCGCGGCGCTGACCGTTGAATGCCGTAAAGCCAAGCCAAGTACAGGTATTGCCGCCCCATCCGGTGAGCTTCCAGTCGTCCGGACATCCTGAGATTGAGGCAAACTGTGTACCGCCATCGTAGAGCAACCAACGACGCATATCGTCGAAACGTTTGCCTTCATAGGCCAGTTCGATCTGGCGCTCATAGAGTATGGCACTCATGCAGGCTGCCTGATCACTTGTGAGGTTGGTCTGCAAACCATAGTTGTTGGCCGCAGTATAACCCACGCGGGCACGAATTTGCTGTAGGTATCCCACAGCCTCATCCAGATGGTTGGCACCGCAAGCCACCTCAGCCAAGTTGAGCAACACCTCTGCATAGCGCAGTTCTATGAGCGGAGCAGCTGAATAGAAAGGAGCCGCACCCTTGACATCGCCGGCCACATAGGTATATAAGGCGCTGTTGACATCAGCGTCGTCGCTCTTCTTGCGCACGTAGACACCCACCTTACTGGACAGCAGATTGTCGGCACCATACGAGCTGCCGCTCTCAGCATTGTTCTGATCGTTGAGGTCCGTGTACCACACATAGTTCCACAATACATACGAAGAGCCCGGTCCGGGATTGTTTTTATCTATTTGACTGGCATCACCACTATAGGCCCAACGGAAGCCGGGGAAGGCAAAAGTACGATAGAAACGTGGGTCGCGATCGAGGAATGGCGTGTCCTTGATATAAGCGGAGTCTGAGGTCTGGAGCTTGCTGTACGTTCCTGTCCCAGCAGGAATCTTGCCATCAGCCATTGGGAACATGTCCACCAGCATGGCCGAAGCGTTCTTTCCGCCACCACCGGTGTTAGCCGGACGGATGTCACGTTCCCAGCGATTGTTCTTCTGATTGTCGAGGCCGTCACCCGTAATATTATTATATAAGGTCACAAAAACGGCCTCCGGGTTCTTGCCGGACTGGCAAAACATCGATGCAAAGCCGGCCGCATTGGCGGCAGAGCTCTGGAAGAGACCGTAGCCACAGGCATCAATGGAGTCTTTCTCTGCCTTCATTGTCTGATAAGCCTCTGTCCAGCGGCTCTCCTCGTTGGCTCGATTGAAGAGCGGGCTGGCCCACAACAACAACACACGACCTTTCAACGCCAGTGCTGTACCTGTGGTGACACGACCATAGTCGGTGCCACTCCAGCCACCGCTCATGGTCTTATCAGCCAGCATGGAGGCCGCACGGTCGAGATCAGCAATGATGAAATCCTTCACCTCACGAGCCGATGAACGAGGAGTGGTATTGCCCTCTATGGGATCTTTAATCTCGCTGACGATAGGAACGCCACCATACCATTTCATCAGATTGTAGTAACACCAGGCTCGGAAGAAGTATGCCTGCCCCAGCAAGATGTTCTTTTCTGCATCCGACAGTGTTCCACCGCTGATACCTGCAATCACATCATTGATGTTACGGATACGGCCATACACCGCTTCCTGGATGTTGCTCTGGGTACCCATCATAAAGTCGGGCACGGCATTGGTTGAGCCCATGGACGAGAGTTCTATCTCTGGATTGACAAAATTACTGAACCCACTATACTCCTCCGTAGAGGCACCGGCCAGGTCTTTGTTACCCATCGAGGGGTATTTCCAAGTCAGATCGTTAGTCGTAGGCAGGCACCAACTGTAGATATCGTTCAGACGGCCATTGCATCCACTATAGTAATTATAGATGTCTGAATTGACATTATCATAGTTTTTCTTATCCTGCAGAAACTCATCACTACACGAAGCCAACGTAAGAATAATGCCCAAGCCTAAACTAAAAAATTTATATGCTGCTTTCATTGTTCTTTCTATTTTAAACATTAGAATGTAAGGTTCACGCCAATAGTCCACTTACGCAAGTTAGGATAGCTTCCATAACTTCCGGCCATCGGATTGGTAAAATGATCGGGATAGGGGTTATAGAAGTTAATAAGGTTGATACCCGTGATGTTGACACGGGCATTCTCCACGCCGATACCCAGCTTGGTGAGCCATGCCTTAGGCAGCGCGTAGGCTAAGGTCACACGACCCAATGTCACCTGGGCACTACTGATACGCCAGAAACTGGATGCCACAGCATTGATGCTGCTATAGGCCAGGTTGGGCATCAGGGCATCACGGTTGGCTTTCATCACCACATTTCCCGAACCATCTACAATGTCTTGATAAACAAACATATTGTCGGGATCCCAGAACGAGGGCATGTTGGCATATTCCAAGTTAGCGCTACCGGCTGCATAAGCCTGCAGGGCCTGACTGGGAACCGTAGTGTAGCCACCCCAGTTGGCATTGAACTGGAAGTTCAGTGACAAGCCTTTCCAATCGGCACCGCCATTGATGGTAAAACCATAGATGTTGCCACGATGAGAGAGTTCCACCTGATCGTTGTCCTGATCGACGATGCCGTCAGGCCCGTCATAGGTCACATTGCCGTCAGCATCGATATGCTGTGCACCGCGCACGTCTTTATAAATGAGCATACCCGGACGCACCTGATCTTTCGACAAGCCCATGTAAGAGGTGATATTGTACTTGGCAAAGTACTCTTCGATGTCCTGGAAGCTGCGGAACATACCCAGACACTGCATGCCCCAGGTACCGATATCGGTACGGCCTTTATAGGTAATCTGTCGATAGGCATACTCTGTCTCCCAGTCCATGTTGAGCACGGCATTGTCAGAATAACCGGTATTGATTCCCACATGATACTTGAAATTCTTACCAATGCGGTCGCTCCAGTTCAGAGAGAGCTCATAACCCCATGAGTCCAGCTCGCCCAAATTGACGGCAGCACTCTGTGTACCCACAGAGAAAGGCACCGTCTGAGCGATATTCATCAGCATTTCGCGGTTCCATTCATGATACATATCAAACGTGGCAGTCAGACGACTGTTGAGGAAATGAGCGTCGATACCAAAGTTGAACTTATAGTCCTTATCCCAATGCACGTCCCTGTTGACGGCCGAATTGTTCTTGTTGATGGTGATACGGTTGCTGGAATCGTTGCCCGATCCTTCGCCTAACACCACTCCCTTGTTAGCATCCTGGGCATAGACCTGCATCCACTGCCATGCGGCGGTGTTGTCTCGACCCGTCAAACCGAATGAGGCGCGCAGCTTGAGGAAGTTCCACCAGGGCATGGCTTTCTGGAACCACTTCTCTTCACTCATCACCCAACCGGCACTCACGGCAGGGAAGGTACCCCAATAGTTCTGGGGAGAGAACTTGGTAGAGGCATCCGAACGTAACAGGAACTCCAGCAGATACTTCTCTGCATAGGAATAATCGAGGCGTCCGATATACGACAACGAACCAGATTCACTACGGGTGAACACACCCGATATGGTACCCGTGGCCGAGTTGTACTGCCCCGTGGTAAACTCATAGGGCTGCTCACGCTGAGTGGTCTGATACTCACTCTCGGCCTCGCTCCTCTCGATAGAGAACAGTGCCTGAAGGTGATGCTGGCCAAAATTGCGTGCATACTGTGCCGTGAAGTTCATCTGATAGTTGTCCGTACGCGTTGAACTGCGTGACAGATAGTTACCATTGCTGATGGTGAGGGAGGTGAAATTGTCACTGGTCACATAGTCATCATAGTTCTCTCCGGCAGTGGGCGTATAGAGATGGTTGCCGCTACCGAAGCGCTGGTTCATACTATAGAGCTGGTAAGACGAGCCATATTCATTGCCCTTGTCGGTGTTGATGCTCTTGCTATAGGTGAAGTTGAGAGTCAGGCCTTTGAGCAACTTGCTCCATCCAAAGTCGTAGCTCAGCGAGCCCTGCACGTTCAGGTTAGAGGTCATGTTACGCTTATAGTCGCCGTTGTTCTGCAACACATCAAACGAATAGAGCTGATTCTGGTTCTTCTGCTGGTTGCTCAGACCGTAAGTGAGCAGCGGATAATCGCCGATAGACTCTGGAATGTAGCGCGGATGGGTGAGCAGCAAGCCATAGTCTTTCTCTGCATTGGTGCCTCCAATCTTGAGCAACGGCTGATTTTTCTTACCATAGTCGCCGCTAACGTTGATATTGGCACCCAGCCATTTGCTGATCTTCACGTCTACACCGGCGCGGAAATTCCATCGGTTGTAGTCGAGTTTACCCAGGTTACCGTTCTGGTCTACATAGCCTAGGCCTGCGAAATAGTTCACTTTCTCGGTGGCACCGCTCACGTTGACGCTGTGTCTCTGCACCGCAGCGGTCTTCCAATATTTGTCGAGCAAGTCGTAATTGAGGTCTTTCATGGCCTCCAGCTCGTCAGCCTGGAAGAGGGCCGTGGTGTGGTTGGGAGACGTATTCGTGGGGTCGGCAGCCACCACGGCATTGCTCAGCCTTCCATAGTCGTAGGCACTGAGCATCTTGGGGCGGGCCACCTCGTCGGTAAGTCCCAGCGATCCGCTATAGCTGATGCGGGGAGCACCCATCTTTCCCTTCTTGGTCGTGACAAGAATCACACCGTTGGCTGCACGCGCGCCATACACGGCAGCGCTGGCATCCTTCAGCACCGAGATGCTCTCCACCTCTGAAGGGTCAAGATTGTTGAATGCCTCAGCACCCAGGTTTTGCGTCGAATTGCCCACCTTGATGTCGTTGGGATAAATATATCCATCGATGACAAACAGCGGCTGCTGTGCTGTCACACCTACATCACCCAGCGAATTGGTATCGCGGATGTACATACGGGCACTCTCTCCGGGGCGGGCATCGCCACCACTCACGCTCAAACCATTGACCAAGCCCGACAATGAGCTGGCCAGACCCGTGCTCACCAGGTCTTGTATCTGATCGGTAGGCACCGTAGCCACAGAACCGGTCAGGTGGGATTTCTTCTGCGAACCATAGCCCACGACCACCACTTCGTTCAGGTCGGTAGAGTTAGACTGTGCGAATTTCACATATCCGCCCTTTGTCGTCATATCTTTATACCCTATATACGACACCGTCAGTTCACTGTTGGCAGGTGCCTGGATGATATAGTTTCCGTCGAAATCGGTCACGGTGCCGCCTTTAGAACCGGCTATTCTGACCGTCGCACCAATCACGGGCTCACCGTTCTCGTCGAGCACTTTACCCGTAATGGTCTTGTTATTTTGGGCCGTAGCTGGCACGGTCATGGCAAATGCCATGCTCAAGGCCAGTGCTTTCAATGCTTGCTTTTTCATTATGTGCTTCAATTTAGATTACAAAATTATTCGGCAGGAAGCCATCGGGGGTCACCACTCTGGGCTCCAAGCTGACTACTGCCCGACACAGTGAAGTCGCCATTGGCCGGATCCTTAAAGCCCGGATCACCGCTGAGGATGGTTCCCGACTGGTCGTAAGAGGCCTCACCAGTCCATGTTGTGGGATCGGTACTGGGCATGGTCCAGGCATCGACACCGTCGAAGACATAGGTATTCTGGCTGAACTCCTTGACACCGGCATCGCTCCAGTTGGCACCACCGATGTATCGGCGCACAAACTGCTGTCCGCCCGTATTAACGATAATGTTGCGGTCGAGCGTGAAGGTTACCTGTGCTGTACGCTTCATGCCGTCGTAGTTGGCAATCTGGCTGTTCGGCACGATGTTCCACAAGGTGCACTGCAGCATGTTCACCGATGCCGTCGTGTAACCGGTGGCCTTGGGTCCGCCCGAGTTGTTGTAGCGGATGAAATACTTCATCGACGCGTCGCTGGTGTTATAGAAGGTGGACTTGCGTGCCGTGAAATCGTTGATGCACGCATTGCCGGCGGTGTACATATTAAAATAGGTGGCGCTTGACATATCAGACCCTGTGTTGAAGTGGAACACACTGTTGTCCACCAGGAAGGTTTTGATGCAATAAGATACCTTATTATTATCTATCACCTCGTCGGCCAGATTGTCAATCAAGCAGTTACTGATGACGAAAGCATCCTCTATGAAATAGATGTTCTTAGCGGTGCTCACAATGTTTTTGATTGTCTCTGACGGCGTTGCGCTCAGCAGAATGAGCGGGTTGGTGCAGTTGGAGCAGTCGAAGATCAGGTTCTTGAAACCCAGTCCGCTGTAGGTCTGGAAGCTGGCGGCGTTACCCAGAGTGATGGTGGCGCGTTCGGTCTTGCTCGTGGTGCGCAGCGTGACGCGTGTGCCCAAGAAGTCAACATTGTCCGACATGGTGTAGTGGCCGTTGGCCTCCAGGTCGATAGCCACCTCGTCTGTTGTCTCGGGCAGCGGATTCTCCTGTATCCACTGATAGATGTCCGATCCGTCGGGAATGGTCTTCCAGGCAGGCGTGAACGAGTTAAACGCCACCACCGTTGCCTCAGGGGCATCGGCATTGTTGAGTTTGGTATTGCCAAGCGTCTTGATACGCAACTCATAGTTGGTATCTTCGGTACGGCTCACCTGCATGGTGTTACCATCAATGACGCTGTCTTCCACGAGGGTAACAGGATTGGCCTCATCGGAAACATCATACACCGAGCACAAAAAGCCACCCGCACCAAAGACCACCGGCCAGTGGATAGTGGTCTTGCTGCCGTCGGCATTGGCCGTGAATGTAATGGAATCAGCCGATGGTGAAGCCAGCGTCTGCCCTGTAACATCCGAGGTGAAACGCTCGTTGGCATCAAACCCGTCTACGGCACACGAACTCAGTAACGTCACCGCAGCTATGGCAAGGCTAATGATTCCACGTCGTTTCATGAAATGTTCTTGTTTCATAGTTTCATGTTTTATATTTGACATTTGTTTTTATTTTAGTTTCTCTCCTTGAAACACCTGCTTGAGGTAAGCCACATTGCGCCCGAAATTGTATTTCACGTCGCGCACGTGCTTGGCATCCCGCGACCGCTCCACCACGAGCCATCCGCTCCACCCCATACGGTCGAGCGTGCGCTTGATGGCAGGCAGGTCTATCTCGGGGTCGTCGGGCAGGTTCACGGCATCGGTGTTGCTGGCATGAATCTGCACAATGCGCTTGCGGCCGAGCCGTTTCAGCTCCTTGCAAATGTCGCGTCCGCCATCGGCGGCATCCTGAAAGTTGAAATAGATACCCACGCCGGCCGACCCTATATCCTTAAGCAGTCGCTTGTCAAACTTGGCATCTTCGCCCGTGCGGATGCCTATTCTCACACCACTGGCACATGCCATCTCACCCATATCGTGCAGGATGGCCACCATGCTGTCGCGCTGCGGCCCCTTCTGTTTCCATTCTTTCCCGCTTCCTCCCAGAGGCAGAAAGGCCACCTTGCTGCCAAACACCTTCATCGTGGCCAGACAGTCGTTCATCAGGTCACGATAGTTGGTGCGCTTCACAAGGTTCTGGGCAAAAAAACCTGACATGGCCACCGACGGCACTGCCACGTCCATACTGTCGGCTGTATGACGAAACCGCACGGCCACAGCGTCTTCGCGCAACGCGTTTTCAAAGAGCAAACGTTTACCCAAGGGGCCCATATCCAACTCCACGCCATCAGCTCCAATCTGACGGGCAAGCGCAAACTCACCCAGTTTCTGCCGTTTGAGCATCATCCAGTCGCAGGCAGCAACCCGGTAACGACCGGGCATCTGGGCCAAACTCTCTGGTAAACAGACGAAGAGCAAGACCAAAAACATCATCAATTTATGGGTTCTTTTCATCGGGTAAATAGTTGGTCCAAATGATAATGGTAGAATTCAATTCACTACCCATAAGACGAATGGGTGCACACTCTGTACCCACTCATTTCAAAAAAAACGATGAAAACTACAAAAAAAATACGACAAGACCTCCCTTCCCCGACCAACCACAGGGGATTTCTTGTCGCAAGGGTATGTCGAAACAATGCTTCACACCTGAAACCTCATACCGTGACGACACGTCTTTGAAAGCTGGAACACGTTGTCCGGGGCCTCCGGACAAGCCGTCCGGCATGGCCGGACACGGTGTCCGGGATAGCCGGACGGGTGTTTCGGAGTAGTCGTACAAGCAGGGCGTCACCAAAAAGCAACCTTGTCTGCCCTGTAAACATCAGGCGAACAGGATGCCAGATGTCAGTTTCCGGCTACCTCCAGCGTGCCGGTCACGCTTTGCTCATTGCCAATCGATGTCTGGGGGGCCTTGCTCAGTGGGGCGAATCTGAACGATATATCCAAAACAATCTACATATATATAGGTACGGATGTTGTGATTTGGATTCCTATCCATGACATCAGCGTTTTGACAACATGAGCTTTACAGGCCGTTTAAGCGTCTTTTTGCCTTTATATAGTGACAAAAGAGAGAATTGTTCGTCACTTATATATTAATCAACATCATCAGTCAGATATGACCTTTTCTAAACGACTTGTTTTTCTTATGGGCCTATGTGTAGGTACCTTGTCGGCCTTTGCCCAATACAAACTTTGGTATGACACCCCCGCTCAGGTATGGACTGATGCCCTTCCACTGGGTAACGGTAGGCTGGGCGCCATGGTCTATGGCGTGCCTTCGGCCGAGCATATCCAGCTGAACGAGGAGACCATCTGGACCGGACAGCCCAACAAGAACGCCAATCCAGCTGCCCTGGAGGCCATTCCTGTGATTCAGAAACTGCTCTTTGAGGGACACTATCGCCAGGCACAAGACATGGCTTCGGCAAAGGTTATGTCGGCCACCAACTGGGGCATGGCCTATCAGACCTTCGGCGACGTGTATATTTCTACACCACAGACCACAGGCTACACCGACTACCGACGCGAGCTGAGCCTCGACTCGGCCCTGGCTGTGACCACTTATACCGTCGACGGCGTGCGCTATCGGCGCGAGGTGATAACCTCACTGGCCGACAATGTGGTGACCATCCGGCTTACGGCATCGCGCCCCGGAAAGATCACCTTCGATGCTCACTTTGCCACTCCCCAGCCCGATGTCATCATCAAGAGCCAGGGCGACGAGGCCACACTCGAGGGGGTAGGCGGCTCGCTCGAGGGCTGTAAGGGTAAGGTGAAGTTCATGGGGCGCATGGCCTGCACCACCATGACAGGGGGACAGCAAAAGGCAGCCACCTCGCGCGACGGCATCATCAGTGTGAACGGGGCCGACGAGGCTATCATCTATATATCCATCGCCACCAATTTCGTGAACTATAAAGACATATCGGGCGATGAGCAGGCACGGTCAGAAGACTATCTGCGACAGGCCATGGGGCACGACTACGCTCAGAGCCGCGCGGCCCACGTCAGCAAGTTCAGGAGCTTCATGGGGCGCACATCGCTCTATCTGGGTGACGATCTCTATCCCCAGATGCCCACCGACCAGCGTATTCTCCACTTTGCCAACCACGATGACAACTGGCTTGTGGCCACTTATTTCACCTTTGGCCGCTATCTGCTCATCTGCTCCTCGCAGCCCGGTGGGCAGGCCGCCAACCTGCAGGGCATCTGGAATGACAAGCTCACCCCGTCGTGGGATAGTAAATACACCACCAATATCAATCTGGAGATGAACTATTGGCCGGCCGAAGTAACCCGCTTGACAGACCTTAACGAGCCCCTTTTCCGCCTCATCCATGAGGTGAGCGAGACAGGCGCCGAGTCGGCTCGTGTGATGTATGGCAAAGAAGGCTGGGTAACCCATCACAATACCGACATCTGGCGGGTGACGGGCGGCATCGATCATGCCACGAGTGGCATGTGGATGACCTGCGGGGCTTGGCTCAGTGCCCATCTTTGGCAGCACTATCTCTATACCGGCGACCGCCAGTTTCTGGCCCAGGCCTACCCCATCATGAAAGGGGCGGCACGCTTTCTTGACGGCATGCTCATCGCCGAACCCGAACATGGCTGGCTGGTTATCTCGCCCACAGTGTCGCCGGAGAACAGCCATCCGTCGCCCGACGGCAACATTGCCATCACTTACGGGTCGACGATGGACAACCAACTGATCTACGAACTCTTCCATAACGTCATAGCCGCAAGCAAGGCATTGGGCGTGGATAAAGACCTCGACAGTTACTATACCGGGCGCCTTGCCAAGATGGCACCCCTGCAAATCGGCCGCTGGGGCCAGCTGCAGGAATGGATCAACGACTGGGATAACCCCGACGATACCCACCGCCACGTGAGCCATCTCTATGGACTCTTCCCTGGTGGGCAGATTTCTCCCTACCGCACCCCACAGATCTTTGATGCCGCCCGCACCTCACTCATCCATCGGGGCGACCCCTCCACAGGGTGGTCGATGGGGTGGAAGGTGTGTCTGTGGGCACGTCTGCTCGACGGCAACCATGCCTATAAGCTCATCCACAACCAGCTCACGCTCACCGAAGACCGCTTCGTGGCTTATGGCACCAACAAGAAAAGTGGCGGCACTTACCGCAATCTGTTCGATGCCCACCCACCTTTCCAGATTGATGGCAACTTCGGTTGTACGGCTGGTATCGCCGAAATGCTCATGCAGAGCCATGACGGCTGCGTGGCCTTGCTGCCCGCCCTGCCCGATGCCTGGGCCACCGGAGAGGTGAAAGGACTGATGGCCCGCGGCGGCTTCGAGATTCAAGACATGGCCTGGCGCGATGGCAAGCTCACGCGTCTGGTGGTGCGCTCCACGGTGGGTGGTAACCTTCGCCTGCGTCTCAACGCCCCCGTCAAGGGACTGAAGAAGGCCAGTGGCGTCAACCCCAACCCGCTCTTTGCCCTCTATACCAGCCAACCTGTGCTCAATCATGCCCAGGTGAAGCTCAACGATGTGACCCTGCCCCACACCTATCTCTATGATGTGGCGACAAAAGCAGGACAAGTCATAACCCTCATTCATTGATGATTCTCACCCAAAACAAGTCTGTATGCACCGCATCCTCCAATCCTTCTTTCTTCTTCTGGCACTGACCTTACCGGCTCAGGCCGCCGGTATTACCGTCACTTCGCCCCAGGTAGAGCACCTCACCGAACCGCTGGGCATTGATGTCACCACCCCCCACTTCTCGTGGAAGCTCACTTCTGCCAAGCGCGAGGTGGTGCAGACGGGGTATGAGTTGCTCGTGGCCTCGACCGAAGAGCGCCTGAACCGCGACCAGGGCGACCTGTGGAGCACGGGGCTGGTGGCCTCGGACGCACAGCTGTGGATAGCCTACGGCGGACAGCCTCTGGTCTCTAACCAACAGGCTTACTGGAAGGTGCGCGTCACCACCAACCGCGGACGCTCGGCATGGAGCCAGCCCCAGCGGTTTGGCATGGGCCTGCTGGGCGAGACCCGTTGGCAGGGACGCTGGATTGGTCTTGAGGAACTGCAGCCCAGCGAGTGCCGCGGCATCCACCCCCGGCTGGCCGCACGTTATCTGCGACGCGAGTTCAAGGCCGCCTCAGCGGTCAAGCGGGCCATGGCCTACGTGGCTGGATTCGGGCTCTACGAGCTGTTCATCAACGGGCAGAAGGTGGGGGGCAACCAGGTGCTGGCACCCCTTCCCACCGACTATCGCAAGACCATCCTCTACAACACCTACGACGTGACCTCGCTGTTGACCGCCAACAATGCCGTGGGCATCACGCTGGCAGCCGGCCGGGTGTTCCCCATGCGTCAGGAGAAATATTACAAAGCACCGGTGTTCGGATTGCCGAAATGCCGCATCAACATCATCGTGGAATACACAGACGGCCGCAAGGAGACCTGGAGCACCGACGAAAAGTGGAAGGTTACGGCGCAAGGACCCGTTCGCAACACCAACGAATATGACGGTGAGGAGGTGGATGCCCGCCTGAAGATGGCTGGATGGACCACCGTGGGCTATGACGACAGCGCATGGCAGCCGGCCGACCGTGCGAGCATTCCCGACGGCACGCTCTGTGCCCAGATGGCTCCGCCCATGCGTGAGACGCCCTTCGGCAAGCCCCAGAGCATGACACGCCATGGCAAAGACGGTCTGATTCTCGACTTCGGACAGAATATGGCCGGATGGATCGGGCTGTATATCACCGGCCACAAGGGAGACACCATACGGGTGAAGTATGCCGAACGGCTCAACGCCGACGGCTCGCTCTACCGCGACAACCTGCGCAACGCCCTGTCAGAAGACATCTATGTGTGCGACGGCACGGAGCAACGCACATTCTGGAAACCCTCTTTCGTATACCATGGCTTCCGCTATGCCGAGGTGACCGGATTGAAAAAGGCCACCCATGACGACTTTATGGCCTACACCGTGAACGACGACATGGAGCAGACAAGCCGTTTCGAGACGTCGGATACCTTATTAAATAAGATATGGAAAAACGCCTTGTGGGGCATCAAGAGCAACTATAAGGGCATGCCCGTGGACTGTCCGCAGCGCAACGAGCGCCAACCGTGGCTCGGCGACCGCACCATGGGCAGCCTGGGCGAGAGCTTCATGTTCGACAACGAGCGCCTCTACACCAAGTGGATGCGCGACATCTGCGAGTCGCAACGGTCGGACGGATGTATACCCGACGTGGCCCCGGCATTCTGGAACTACTATTCAGACAACATGACCTGGCCCGCAGCCCTGCCCTTCGGCTGCGACATGCTCTACCGTCAGTATGGCAATCTGCAGCCCCTCGTCGATGCCTATCCGACCATCAAGAAATGGATGGATCACATGCTCCAGACCTACACGCGCGACGGTATCATCACCAAGGACAAATACGGCGACTGGTGCATACCACCCGAGAAGCTCAACATCACCCACAGCGCCGACCCCACGCGCCAGACTGACGGTACGCTGATTGCCACGACCTACGGGGTACGCGTGATGCAACTCATGGAGAAATTCGCCACCTTGCAGCATCTCAGCCAGGATGCCGCCCTGTGGAAAGACCGCTATACGGCCATGACCGAGGCCTTCAACCGCCGCTTTCTCACCGTCAGGCGAGGCACCTCGCCCCGTCCGGGTCATGTGCTCTATCCCGACAGCGTGTACTATGGCAACAACACCGCCACGGCCAACCTGCTGCCGCTGGCCTTCGGCATCGTGCCCGACAGCGTGAAAGAGGAGGTGGTGAAGAACGTGGTGCGCAACATTATCACCGTGGGCGACGGACATGTGACCTGCGGTGTCATCGGCATCAGCTGGATCATGCGGGGCCTTTCAGACCATGGCTACTCGGATGTGGCATGGATGCTGGCCACCAACAGCACCTACCCCTCATGGGGCTACATGGCCAATAATGGCGCTACCACCATCTGGGAGCTTTGGAATGGCGACAAGGCCGATCCCTCGATGAACTCGGGCAACCACGTCATGCTGCTCGGCGACCTGCTCACATGGTGCTATCAGTATGTGGGTGGCATCCGACAGACCGACCAGAGCGTGGCCTACAAGCATCTGGTGCTGAGCCCCGACTTCTCCATTCCCGACTGTTTCCACACCAACACCTCTTATACCACCCCCTATGGAACGGTGGTGAGCAACTGGAAGAAAGACGGCCGACGGGTGCATTGGGAAGTAGAGATACCGGCCAACACCGATGCCGTGGTCGTCTTCCCCGACAGCACACGCCGCCAACTGGGCAGTGGGAGCTATACTTTCGACGTGGAGATGCCGATGAGCAACCCCGCCGTGCTGGAAGAAAGCTTCCTCTACGACTATGCCCCCTTCCCCCAGGCTCATGCCTCGACCATCACCGAGCTGAAGAATGGCGACCTGCTGGCAGCCTATTTCGGTGGTACCAAGGAGAAGAATCCTGACGTTTGCATCTGGGTGAGCCGCAAGGCCAAGGGCGCTGACCGCTGGGAGACTCCCATCATGGCCGGTGACGGCACCGACGACTACCTGCATCAGTCCCTGAGCAGCACGGCCCAGCCCCGTCAGGCCTGCTGGAATCCGGTGCTCTTCACCATGCCCGACGGCGAGGTGTGGCTGTTTTATAAGATCGCCGCCGAGATAAGCGACTGGCAGGGATGGGTGGTGAAGTCGAAAGACGGAGGCCGTACCTGGAGCAAGCGCGAGATGCTGCCCAAGGGCTTTATCGGCCCGGTGAAGAACAAACCCGTGCTCGTGGGCAACCGCCTGATATGCGGATCGAGCACCGAAGGCGACTGGTGGCGGTTTCATGTAGAGATCTATGACCTGGCCACCCGGACGTGGAAGTATGTTGGTCCCATCGAGGCCGACAGTGCTTTGCAGACCGACGACGAGAAGATGCACCCCATACGCTGCATCCAGCCAAGCATACTGCAGCTGCGCGATGGCCGGCTGATGGTGCTGATGCGCACCCACAACGGCAAACTGGCCAAGTCGTACAGTAGTGATCAGGGCGACACCTGGAGCCGGGTGGAGCTCTCTGAGGTGGAGAACAACCAGAGCGGCACCGACGCCGTGACGCTGAAAGATGGCCGACAGGTGCTCATCTACAACAACTTCGAGACGCTCATGGGCACCAAGAAAGGGCCGCGCACACCGCTGAGTCTGGCCGTCAGCGACGACGGCGAGCACTGGCACCACGCCCTCACCCTTGAGGACAGCCCCATCAGCCAGTATTCTTATCCTGCCATCATACAGGGTCGGGACGGCAACCTCTATTGCACCTACACCTGGCGACGCGAGCGCGTGGCCTTCAAGAAAATCAATTTAAAACTCCTGAAATGAGATTATACAGAAGCTTATCCTCCCTCTTCCTGCTCACCGTGTGCCTGCTGTCACAGGCACAGACGGTGGGCATCACCACCACCGGACAGGTATCTGCGCGCGAACGCTTTGCCGCCGAATACCTGCAAAAGAAACTTTCGGCCCTGGGCTACCGCGTAAACCCTAGCAGTAAGCGTGGCGACTACCGCATCCAGCTATCGCAGACCACCGACACCACGGGGCTGAAACGGGAAGGATTCACCATCGAGCGCAAGGGAAAGCGCATCCGTGTGGTGGGCAACGACGGCACGGGGATGATCTATGGCTGCAACGAGATTGCTGAATATGCCCGCCGCCACAAGTCGCTCGACCTGCCCACAACCCTGAGTGACGCCCCTGAGATGGTGCTCCGCGGTGCCTGTGTGGGCCTGCAGAAGACCACCTACCTGCCCGGCCACGGCGTATACGAATACCCTTACACCCCCGACAACTTTCCCTGGTTCTACGATAAGCAGCAATGGATCAGGTATCTCGACATGCTGGTGGATAACCGCATGAACTCGCTCTACCTGTGGAATGGGCACCCCTTTGCCTCACTCGTGCGACTGAAAGATTATCCCTTTGCCGTGGAAGTGGACAGCACGACGTTCAGGAAGAACGAGGAGATGTTCTCGTTTCTCACCCACGAGGCCGACAAGCGGGGCATCTTTGTTATCCAGATGTTCTACAACATCATCCTGAGCAAGCCCTTTGCCGACCATTACGGCATCAAGACCCAGGACCGCAACCGCCCCATCACACCGCTGGTGAGCGACTATACGCGCAAGAGCATTGCCGCCTTTATCGAGAAATACCCCAACGTGGGACTTCTGGTGTGTCTCGGCGAGGCCATGAACACCTACGAGGACGACCGCGACTGGTTCACCCAGACCATCATTCCCGGCGTGAAAGACGGGCTGAGGGCACTGGGGCGCACCGACGAGCCGCCCTTGCTGCTACGCGCCCACGACACCGACTGCAAGATGGTGATGGATGCCGCGCTGCCCCTCTACCGCAATCTCTACACCATGCACAAGTACAACGGCGAGTCGCTGACCACCTATGAGCCCCGCGGGCCCTGGTCGCAGATACACCAAGACCTGGCTGCCCTCGGCTCCACCCACATCGAGAACGTGCACATACTGGCCAACCTGGAGCCCTGGCGATGGTCGTCGCCCGACTTCGTTCAGAAGGCCGTAAAGGCCATGCACGACGTGCATCATGCCAACGCCCTGCACCTCTATCCCCAGGCCTCCTACTGGGATTGGCCCTATACGGCCGACAAGCTGCCCGACGGAGGGCGCGAGAACCAGCTCGACCGCGACTGGATGTGGTATCAGACCTGGGGGCGCTATGCCTGGAACTGCCGCCGCGACAGAACCGACGAGGTGGTATTCTGGGACCAGACGCTCGACGATTACTACGGACCCCACACGGGCGATAATATTCGCGAGGCCTATGAGGAGAGCGGCGAGATAGCCCCAAAGCTGCTGCGACGCTTCGGCATCACCGAGGGAAACCGCCAGACGCTGCTCCTGGGCATGTTTATGAGTCAGCTGGTGAATCCCTATAAATACACCATCTACCCCGGATTCTACGAGAGTTGCGGCCCCGAGGGCGAGAAGCTCATCGAGTATGTGGAGAAAGAATGGACTCACCAGGCTCACCAAGGCGAGCTACCCCTCGACATCGTGGCGCAGACACAGGCCCACGGCGACCGTGCCGTGGCAGCCATAGATGCCGTGGCCGACAAGGTGACGGCCCACCAAACGGAGTTCAGCCGGCTGCGCAACGACATGCACTGCTACCGCGAATTTGCCTATGCCTTCGGCTGGAAAGTGAAGGCTGCGCAACACATACTGAACTACAAATGGGGCAAAGACATAAACGAGCTGGAGGCGGCCGTGCCCCTGCTGGAGCAGAGTCTGGACCACTACCGACGGCTGGTGGACCTCACGCGCGACACCTATCTCTATGCCAACAGCATGCAGACAGCGCAGCGCCGCATACCCATTGGTGGCGACGGAGGGCACAACAAGCACTGGGCCGAACTGCTGCCCCACTATGAGCAGGAGCTGGCCAACCTGAAAAAGAACATCGCCCTGCTGAAGTCGAAAGGTCATCCTGTGGCCGACGAAGCCACAATCCGCCCACTCCACCCTGCCCGGGTGACCCTGGGCAACGGCCTGCGCACCGTGAAGCTGGCCAAGGGCGTGCGACTGTTCAGCGACATGGACAGCGTGGTCACGGCCTATGCTCCCGAACTGGAGGGCATGCAGGCCTGCGTGCTGTCAAGCCGGCAACAGCGCAGCGAGGGCACCAGCATCGAGATTGCCACCGACAAGCCGGTGCAGTTGCTGGTGGGCTACTTCCGCGATGACCAGAAGAAATATGCCCAGGGCCCCAAACTCGAGGTGGATGCCTCGGCCAACGACTATGGCCAGGCCGAGCCCGTGCTCACCTCGGCCATCCGCATCGACGGCATGCCGCAGGTGAACGTCCATGCCTATCACTTCGCGGCAGGCCGCCACACCCTCCTGCTGCCCAAGGGATTCCTGCTCGTTCTGGGCTCCACCGCTGATGCCATCACGCCCCACGAGGTGGGACTGTCGGGCACCGACAAGGCCATCGACTGGCTATTTTATTAACTATTGAATGAAAAAAAGTGATGCCGCGAGCCTGTGTGAAGGATGCTTTGGACTGGCAAAACCCATTGCCTGGCAGCACCAGGCACCGAAACACATGCCCATATCATGGCTCCGGCACACGCATTCACCCCTTATCACCCTGTCTAAAACCCATTATCGCTCATGTTCAAACGTCTCTTATACCTGCTGTTGCTGCTGCCCGGCACCCTTCATGCCCAACTGCTGGGCGACGATGCCCTGCGCAAGATCTATGAAGAGGTGAAGTCACCCTACAAATACGGGATGGTCATTGCCCCACAAGACACCCACCACCAGGTGGACTGCCCCACGGTATTCCGCGAGAAAGACCGTTGGTACATGACCTATGTGGTCTATAACGGCAAGGACGGACTGGAGGGCAGGGGCTACGAAACGTGGCTGGCCGAGAGCAATGACCTGCTCCACTGGACCACGCTGGGACGGCTACTGTCGTATCGCGACAGCGGATGGGACATGAACCAGCGTGGCGGATTTCCCGCGCTCATCGACTGGACATGGGGCGGCAGCTATGCCATGCAGCCTTACAAGGGGCAGCACTGGATGACCTATATCGGCGGTCACGGCACAGGTTACGAGGCGGTGAGAGAGCCGCTGAACATCGGACTGGCCTGGACCAAGGGCGACATCACCCGGGCCCACGAATGGAGCACGGCCACGAAGCCGCTGCTCAGCATTGCCGACCGCGACGCGGAGTGGTGGGAAAAGCTCGTGCAATACAAGAGCACCATCTATCTGGACCGCCACCGCCAGCTGGGCAAGCGCTTCGTGATGTTCTATAACGCCGGCGGCATCAACCCCGCCAACCAGATGAAGGCCGAGCGCATCGGCATCGCCACGAGCAACGACCTGCGCCACTGGACACGCTATGCGGGCAACCCTGTCTATTTTCATGAGGCGCCGGGCATCATCACCGGCGATGCCCAGATCGTGCGCATGGAGCGCCCCGACCTGGGCAAGGAACCCCTCTACGTGATGTTCTATTTCTCGGCTTACAACCCCACGCGCCGCTACGACGCGTTCAATACCTTCTCGGTGAGCCGCGACCTCATCCACTGGCAGGACTGGACGGGCCCCGACCTCATCTATCCCACCAAGCCCTACGACAACCTCTTTGCCCACAAGAGCTGCGTGGTGAAGCACGAGGGCATCGTCTATCATTTCTATTGTGCCGTCAACCGCGACGGCCAGCGGGGCATAGCCGTGGCCACCAGCACGCCCATGGGGCGGTCGGCCGTGAGGTTTCCGCGGCCCGACACCAACGGACGGCGCACAGCGCAGACCCTCGACGAGAACTGGCAAGTGCGCTTTCTCCACACCACCGAAGACTCTCTCACCCGGCGCATGGGCCTCATGGCCTGCCATGTGCCGCACAATCTGGACGACTATTACGGTTATCGCCAGCTCAAGCACGGCAACCTGCATGGGTCGGCCCTCTACAGTCGCGAGCTGACGGTGACCAAGACAGAGGGACGTCGCTATTTTCTGCGCTTTGAAGGCGTGGGCACTTACGCCACCGTGATGCTCAACGGCCATGCCTACGACAAGCACCTGGTGGGGCGAACCACCTACACGCTCGACGTGACCGACGCGCTGCGGTCGGGTGCCAACCACCTTGAGGTGCTCGTCGACCATCCTGCCTATCAGACCGCCTCGCCGTGGGTGTGTGGCGGATGCTCAGCCGAATGGGGATTCAGCGAGGGCAGCCAGCCCTTCGGCATCTTCCGTCCGGTGACGCTCGAGACCACCGACGAGGTGCGTGTGGAGCCCTTCGGGGTGCACATCTGGAACAATGCGGCCTGCGACAGCGTGTTCATCGACACCGAAGTGAGAAACTATGGCAGCACCGCGGCCGACATCGAGCTGGTGAGTAAGCTCAATCAGGCCAGTGGCAAGACGTTCTTCCGGCTGGCCGAGAAGGTGCATCTGGAAGCCGGAGAGACACGCGTCCTGCGCCAGCGCACGGCGGTGAGCGACGTGCACCGGTGGTCGGTCGACGACCCTTATCTCTACCGTCTGGCCTCGATGATCAAGCGCGCGGACGGCAAGACCACCGATGAGCTGACCACCGAATACGGCATACGCAGCCTCTCGTGGCCCGTCCACCGCAAGGAGGGCGAGCCCAAGGGGGTGTTTCTGCTCAACGGCCAGCCCATGTTCATCAACGGCACGTGCGACTACGAGCACCTCTTCGGGGCCAGCCATGCCTTCAGCCACGAGCAGATTGCCTCGCGCGTGAAGCTGATGCGGCAAGCCGGGTTCAATGCCTTCCGTGAGGCCCACCAGCCCCACAACCTCTATTACCAACAGCTGCTCGACGAGCAGGGCATGCTGTTCTGGAGCCAGTTCTCGGCCCATATATGGTATGACACCCCCCAGTTTCGTGAGATGTTCAAGCAGAAGCTGCGCCAATGGATCAAGGAGCGCCGCAACAGTCCCTCGGTTATCCTGTGGGGTCTGCAGAATGAGAGCGTGCTTCCACGCGACTTTGCCGAGGAATGCAGCCGCATCATCCGCGAGATGGATCCCACCTGCCTTGACCAACGGGCCATCACCACCTGCAATGGTGGCGAGGGCACCGACTGGAACGTGGTGCAGAACTGGAGTGGCACCTATGGCGGCAGCGCCGCCGACTACGACCGCGAGCTGGCTTCGGGAGGCCAGTTGCTCAATGGTGAGTATGGCGCCTGGCGCACGCTGGGGCTGCATGGCAGTGGCCGCTATTCGGAAGAAGCGGCCGACAGCCTGCTCCAACTCAAGACCACCAAGGCGCTTGCCGTCAGAGACAGCGTGTGCGGTCACTTCCAATGGCTGTTTGTGAGCCACGAGAACCCCGGGCGCGTGCAGCCTGACGAGGCCCTGCGCCGCATCGACAAGGTGGGACCCTTCAATTATAAGGGGTTACTCACGCCCTGGGAACAGCCCACCCAGGCCTACTATGGCTACCGCGACCGCTTTGTGGGGGCCGCGGCCGACACACTCACCCCCACCGCAGCCGACCGTCATCCGGTAGACCTGAAGGCCGCCGAGGGCTACACTTATCTGTACCGTGTGAACTGCGGTGGCGACGCCTATACCGACCGTTACGGCCAGACCTGGCTGCAGGACGACACCCTTTATTCGTCGTCGTGGGCCCAGCTGTTCGGCCTGCCCCCCTTCACCGCCAGCCAGGGCCACATCACCCAGCCCATCCATGGCACCGACGACGATGCCCTTTTCCAGTATTTCCGCTGGGGGCGCCATCGTCTGAACTATCACTTCAACGTGCCCGACGGCACCTATCGCATTGAGCTCTACTTTGCCGAACCGTGGCTGGGTGCCCGTTACGGCACACGCATCGATTGCGAGGGAAGCCGCATCTTCGACGTGGCCGTCAACGGACGCACCGTCATCCAAGATCTCGACCTCTGGGCCGAGGCCGGGTATGCCGGCGCTTTCAGGCAGGTGGTCGAGGCCGAGGCACGGCAGGGACAGCTGGTAATCAGCTTTCCCGAGGTCAAGGCCGGCCAGGCTGTCATCAGCGCCGTGGCCATAGCCCGGCAGGGCAAGGCCACAGACTTGCGCCGGGAGCCGTTGCACGGAGCCGGCGCTGAGGGCACGTTGCCACCCCATTACTGGCAGCAGCTCGACCAAGACACCCTCGCCGTCTATCCCAAGACCTTGCTGCCCCAGGCCGCAGATGCCTTCCCGGCCGTGAAATATCAGCCGACAGGCCGTGGCCGCTGGACCATCAGCCCCGGCGTGGCCAAGGAGTATGCCCTGCGGTTCCGCTACAAGAACACCACCTCACAGGCCGTGAAGGCTCGCCTGCGCATCATCGACAGCAAGAAAGCCGTGCTGCGCGATGCCGTCGTGACCTTTCCGCCGACGCCCGCCAAGTATAAGACCATGAGCACAACGACGGCCACACAGATCAACGCCGGCAGCTATCAGGTCATCCTGACCGACACCGGCGCGATGGAATTTGAAATCCTTGAGATACAATAAGACATGAACCTACGCAACGCTCTCCTTATGGCCTTGTGGCCCATCGTGGCCGCGGCCCAGCCCAACGACTGGGAAAACCAGCACATGCTGCAGCAGAACCGCGAACCGGCACGGGCCGCCTTCGTACCCTACGGGACCGTCAGGGGCGACCGCACGATGAGCCTCGACGGGCCGTGGAGGTTCCGATGGACACCCACCCCCGACACACGCGTCATCGATTTCTATCGCACCGACTTCGACGACCGCCGCTGGCAGACCCTCGCCGTGCCCGCCAACTGGGAGGTCAACGGCTATGGCACACCCATCTATGTGTCGGCCGGCTATCCGTTCCGCATCGATCCGCCACGGGTGACCGCCGAGCCGAAGCACGACTGGACCACCTTTGTGGAGCGCAATCCCACGGGGCAGTATCGGCGCACGTTCACAGTGCCGGCATCGTGGCTCACTACGGGTGGACAGGCCACCGCGGACAGGGGGCAGACCTTCCTGCGTTTCGAAGGCGTGCAGAGCGCGTTCTACGTATGGATCAACGGACAGCGGGTGGGCTACAGCCAAGACTCGATGTCGCCGTCAGAATTTAATATCACACGCTATCTGCGCCCGGGACAGAACCAGGTGGCCGTCGAGGTGTACAAATACAGTGATGGCAGTTATCTCGAGGACCAGGATTTCTGGCGCTTCGGCGGCATCCAGCGCAGCATTACGCTCTATCACACCCCTGACGTGCGGCTGCGCGACTATGCCCTGCGCACCCTTCCCACCAACGTGGCAGCACGCCATCTGGGCGTGGCGACCACGCCAGAGCGTCCCGATTTCAGCCGGTGGACACTGCAGATCGACCCACAGCTGAGCGTCTACGGCGGTCAGACAGGTCGTGGATGGCAGGTAAGGGCCGTGCTCAGCGATGCCGCTGGCACACAGGTGGCCACGGTCACGGCCGATGCTTCCGACATACTCGACCTCGACTATCGGGCCTCCACCATGAACGAATGGTTTCCACAGCGTGGCGGCCGGCGCTTCGACCGCCTGGCAATGACCGTCAACGAGCCTCGCCTCTGGACGGCCGAGACACCTTATCTCTACCGGCTGGAGCTGCAGGTGGTCGACTCTCTGGGCCACATCCGTGAGCGCACAGCCCAGCGGGTGGGCTTCCGCTATCTGCAGATCAGTGAAGGCATGCTGCTCGTGAACGGCCGACAGGTGCGCCTCCGCGGCGTGAACCGCCACGAGCACGACCCGTATCTGGGAAGGGTGATGACCGAAGAGCGCATGCAGCAGGACATCCGGCTGATGAAAGGAGCCAACGTCAATGCCGTGCGCACGAGCCATTATCCCAACCATCCGCGGTGGTATGAGCTGTGCGACAGCGCCGGCATCTACGTCATGGACGAGGCCAACGTAGAGACTCACGGCACGCGCGGCATACTGGCCTCGGCGCCCGACTGGAACGAGGCCTACATGGACCGTGTGGTGAGGATGGCCGAACGCGACAAGAACCATGCGTGCGTCATCTTCTGGAGCCTGGGCAACGAGAGCGGATTCGGGGCCAACCAGGCCGCCATGGCCGGATGGTTGCATGCCTTCGACCCCACACGGCCGGTGCACTACGAGGGCGCACAGACCCCCTATATCGGCCCCGACAAGCTGGCGGCCATGGGCGACACCCTGCGTTATGACGAGACTTCCTTCCCCTATACCGACCCACAGTGTGTCGATGTCATAAGCCGCTTCTACCCACGCGTGCGGCAAGACTACCTCAACCCCAACATTCCTGAGGGCGCCACGCAAGAAAGGGCCGAGAACGCCCGCTGGGAACACCTGCTCGAACTGGCCCTCCGCACCAACGACACACGCCCCGTGCTCACCAGCGAGTATGCCCATGCCATGGGCAATGCCATGGGCAACTTCAAGGATTACTGGGATGAGATCTATTCTCACCCTCGCATGCTGGGTGGATTTATATGGGACTGGGTGGATCAGGCCGTAGTCTTCGGTGATCCAAAGACCGCTTCTGCCCGGCTGAAAACGGGGTCTGGCAGGGTGGCAATGCGCTATGGAGGCGGATTCGGCGACAAGCCCAACTCAGGCGCCTTCTGCCTGAACGGCGTGGTGATGGCCGACCGCCAGACCAACGCTAAATACGAAGAGGTGAAAGATGTGTATTCGCCCGTGCAGTTCAGACAGCACGGAGACGAGATATGGGCCGTGAACCGCAGTTCACATCTGCGTCTCGACGCTTACCAATGCGACTGGCAAGTGATGGAAGACGGGCTGGCCCGAAAGACAGGAAAGCTCGCGCTGCCTGCCGTGGAGCCGGGCGACAGTCAGGTGGTGGCGCGTCGGAGCGACTTCGGCTACAGCCGCAAGCACGATGCCCGGCTGAACCTCAGCGTCACCCTGCCGCCGCTGGCCGACGAACGTGCCGCCGTGCAGCAGGTGGTGACACAGCAGATGGTGCTCCACGATGACCTGCTGGGCATGGCCCGCCGCGTGGGGAAGCAGGGGCGCAACGGCCACCTGCAGGAGCTCTTGAAAGACATCACGCTGGATGCCTGGCGGGCACCGACCGACAACGACCGTGGCTTTGGCAACTGGTTGGCCAAGGACTGGACCATCAACAAGCTCGACTCACCACGCGTGGTGATACGCTCCGACAGCGTGACCGAGTATCAGTATGCCGCCGGAAGCATCGTGGTGACCACCACCCGCGGCACGGAGCGCAGCGGTGCCGTGGTGCTCACGCAGACCTATGAGTGCTGGGGCACGCTGCCCGAGCTGCCCCGTCTGGGCATGGTCATCCGCCTGCCCAAGGCCTATGAGGCACTGCAGTGGGTGGGCCGTGGGCCTTGGGACAGCTATCCTGACCGCAAGCAGGCGGCCCACATGGGGCTTTGGAAAAGCACCGTGAGGGAGCAGTACACCCACTATCCGCGTCCACAGGACAACGGCAACCATGAAGACTGCGCACTCGTCGTGCTGCAGACGCCCACCGGGCGCACCCTGCGCGTCGAGGCCATCGATGCTCCCTTCAGCTTCGAGGCCCTGCACTATTCGCCCCATACCCTCTTCACCACCCGCTATGACGACCAGTTGCGCGAGGACGATGCTACCTTTCTCCACATCGACTGCGCCGTGCTGGGGCTCGGTAACAGTTCGTGTGGCCCGGGCGTACTGCGCAAATATAGCATTGACAAGAGCTGCAAACATACGCTCATGGTGCGCATATCTGAATAGTGACATACATTTTGTCAATACCTTTCATAGACAAGAAAGGGTGTCATACGTCCTTTTTAATGGAGGTGAAGCACGCCGTTGTGCCACCTCGACAGCATATCATCAGATGAAACAACTCTTTCTCTTTGTGGCTTTTGGCATCTCTTCGTTTGCCGGCTTCGCTCAGTCGTCGGTAGAGACCTGTCGGCAGTATCTCTCAGGACATGGCTGCGACGACATGGTGGAATGGGACTTCCAGTGCACTGGCGGACGTAATGCGGGGCAGTGGACCAAGATCGGCGTGCCCTCATGCTGGGAACTGCAGGGCTTCGGCACCTATCAGTATGGCATGAGCTTCTATGGAAAGCCCACGCCCGAAGGCATTGCCGACGAGAAAGGCAACTATCGATACGACTTCTTCCTGCCCAATGACTGGCAGGGACGGCAGATCGAACTGGTGTTTGAGGCCGTGATGACCGATGCCCGCGTCACCATCAACGGGCGCAAGGCAGGCAGCGGACAACATCAGGGCGGCTTCTATCGCTTTGCCTTCGACGTGACCGACCGCGTCTTCTTCGGCAAGCGCAAGAACCATCTGGAGGTGGAGGTGAGCAAGGAGAGCGCCAACAGCCAGGTGAACATGGCCGAACGACGCGCCGACTACTGGAACTTTGGCGGCATTATCCGCCCGGTGTTTGTGGTGGCCAAGCCGCCCCGCAACATCGAGCGCGTGGCCATCGATGCCGGTATGGACGGCCGTTTCAGAGCCGACTGCTACCTGAACCGGGCGCTGGATGGCGGTGGAAGTGTGAAGACAGAGATTGTGGATGCCCAAGGAAACATAGTGGCATCACAGGTGACTGGCGTGAGAACGAGTGACCATACTGCCATCGATTTCAAGGTGAAAAGCCCGCTATTGTGGACGGCAGAGACACCCAACCGCTACACCGCCGTGTTCACCCTGACCGACGCGAAGGGAAAAGTGATGCACCGGGAGCGCGAGAAGTTCGGTTTCCGCACCATTGAATACAGGGCGAGCGACGGCGTTTACATCAACGGCAGCAAGGTAATCTTCAAAGGTGTGAACCGTCACAGTTTCCGCCCGGAATCGGGACGCACGCTGAGCAAGGCCAAATGTATAGAGGATGTGCTACTCATCAAGAGTATGAATATGAACGCTGTACGACTGAGTCACTATCCCGCCGACCCTGAATTTCTGGATGCCTGCGACTCGCTGGGGCTCTATGTGGACGACGAACTGAGCGGATGGCACTGGGCACACGAGACGATAGTGGGCCAGAAACTGGTAAAAGAGATGGTGACACGCGACGTGAACCATCCGTCTATCGTGTTCTGGACCAATGGCAACGAGGGTGGGTTCAACTATGAGCTGGAGCCTGAGTTTGCACGGTGGGACATCCAGCAGAGGGTGGTGCTCTATCCCTGGGCCAACCGCAACGGCTTCGAGACCAAGCACTACCGCTCGTATGGCGAGACCGAGGAATACATGCGCCAGCCTGAAATATTCATGCCCACGGAGTTTCTGCACGGGCTCTACGATGGCGGACATGGCGCAGGACTGAAAGACTACTGGACGATGATGATGCAAAACCCACGCTGCGCGGGTGGATTTCTGTGGGATCTGGCCGATGAGGGCGTGGTGCGCACCGACAAGGGAGGCATCATCGACTGTGTGGGCAACTACGGTGCGGACGGCATTGTGGGTCCTCATTTTGAGAAAGAAGGATCGTTCTATACCATCAAGCAGATGTGGAGCCCCGTACAACTGGACTGGGGGCAGCAGCCCCTGGAACCCGTCGGCGGCACCATCAACCTGACGGTGACCAACCGTTATGACTTTCTGAACCTGAAGACCTGCCGGTTGGGCTATCGCTACCTGCAGCTGCCCGACGTGGGAAAAATGGCAATGCAGGTGCTTGCACAGGGCACTCTGGTCTCGCCCGACGTGGCACCGGGACAGCAAACCGTGGTGCAGCTGAAGAATATCCCGGCCACAGCCAATGCCCTGGAACTGACAGTGACCGACAGTAAAGGGCAGGAGGTATTGGTCAGCAGCAAGGAAATAAAAGTGAAGGGCGAGAAAAACACTGAGGCAGAAAAAGGCAATGCCCCTGCCCTCTTCTCGCAAAGTAAGGAAGGAACTATAGTCAAGGCAGCAGGAAAATCGTATATGTTCGATGGCAGGACAGGCTGGCTGAAGGGCATCACGATCGGTGGAAACACGCTGTCGCTGAGTCGCGGTCCTCGTCTGGTAGCGGCCCGCCGCAGCGATCGAAGCTTTGACCAGTTCTATAACCACGACGATAAGGAAGCCGAGAAAAAGAAAACACAATATACACTCTATGAAGACCATGGTGCCTTCGATTCCTTTAACTGGCACGATAACGACCAGACACTGGTGGTGAAATACCGCCACGGATCACTCGACTCAGTGACCTACCACTTCCTGCCCATGGGCGACGTGGAGGTGAAAGTTGACTATAACTTCTCGGGAGTGGTCGACCTGATGGGCATTGCACTGGACTATCCGGAGGCCAAAGTGAGGAGCAAGGCCTGGGTGGGCGACGGCCCCTACCGTGTATGGCAGAACAGATTAGACGGTCCACAATATGGTTTTTGGCAGAATGAATACAATGATCCCATCCCCGGAGAGTCGTGGATCTACCCGGAATTCAAGGGTTACTTCGCCAATGTGAGCTGGATGCAACTGATGACCGACGAGGGAACCATTGCCATCAGCGACCTGCACATGGCACATCCGGCTGACCACATGGCTGTGGAAACTGGCGACCGACCCTATGTGGGCATCTATCAGCCACGCGATGGGCGTGACCACCTGCTCTACGAACTGCCCGAAACGGGGCTGTCGCTGCTCCAAGTGATTCCGGCAGTGAGGAACAAGGTGAACACCACTGACCTGAATGGACCCTCGGCTCAGCCCGCATGGGTCACAGGAACCAAGAGCATAAGGTTCAGAATGAAGGTGGGGAAATAAGGAATAAAGCGCAAGATGAGGACTGATCAGCTATTAAATATGGGTTGACCAGGCATGAGATAAGGGATGAAAGGAGATGGATGAAGAGTGAGAGTTGACAAGAAACAGCAATAGAAAGTGAAGAATAAGATCGTAAAGAGAATACTGACAGGACTGGTCATGCTGTGCTTGGCCATGACTTCAACAGCAAGACTCAGCATCTTTCTTCCCTCAGAAGAGGAGATGAAAGAGAGGCCGGATTGTGCCGGCAAGGAGGCTGAGAAAGCTGTTGAGGACGCAGCGCCCTGGACTTTCTGGTACTGGATGTATGGCGCGGTATCGAAAGCTGGCATCCATGCCGACCTGAAGGGAATGAAAGAGGTGGGGCTCGGCGGCTGCTACCTTATGCCCATACGTGGGATTAACGACCGACCGGAATATAAAGGACAGGCTCAACAGCTCACGCCGACCTTTTGGGAGATGGTGGACTACGCCTTCCAGCAGGCCGATTCGCTCCATCTGGACATGGGTATTCATGTCAGCGACGGCTTCGCTCTGGCCGGCGGCCCATGGATAACGCCTGCCGAGAGCATGCAGAAGGTGGTTTGGACCGACACCATCGTTGCCATCAGCCAGCTGAACAAGGTAGTGCTGCGGCGGCCTGAGGCCTATCAGGGATACGAGGAAGACATCGCGGCCTTTGCCCTCCCCGTGTGGGACCGGTCGATGATTCAGGACTATAAGCCCACGGCCGTGGAGCTATCAGGGGGGATGACGCGCGATGCCGACGGTACTTTCAGGGCCAGCCAGCCCGGCACAATGGTCTTTGACCTAGGTGAAAGTCGCACTGTGAGGTCACTTCGCATCCTTCCTTCGGGAAACAACATACAGTCGCAGCGACTAAAAATGAAGGTCTCAGTCGACGGCAGGCAATGGATAGACGTCATCCATCTGGAGCCCGTGCGCCAGGGATGGCAGAGTACGGGTCCTGCATTTACCTATGCACTGCCCACCACAACGGCCCGTTACTTCCGCTTTGACTGGTCACCAGAAGGCACTGAGCCCGGCGCTGAAGATCTAGATGCGGCCAAATGGAAGCCCGTGTTCAAGCTGAAACAACTGATATTGAGCGCCGAACCCAAGATCAACCAATGGGAAGGAAAGACAGGAATGGCATGGAGAGTGGCTCCCTCGACGGCATCTGCCATAGGCTCGGCTATAGGCCCACAGGTGGAAAAAGGCACCATGCATCCCACCGACGAGCCCATGCTGAAGCTGGATGAGGTGATGCCGCTGGAGCTCAAGGATGGAAAAGTTGTCACTCGTTTGTCGCGAAACACCTGGAAAAGGCCGGGATTAGGGATGCCGAGATACGTACGTATCCTGCGTTTCGGGCATACTTCGACAGGACAGACCAACGCTACAGCCGGTGGTGGCAAGGGATTGGAGGTGGATAAGTTTAATAAGGATGCCGTGGATAAGCAGTTTGATGCCTGGTACGGACTGTTCTTGAAGCGGCCGCACGCCTCTGTGGTGAAGTATCTACACATCGATTCGTGGGAGTGTGGCACGCAGAACTGGGGCTATCGGTTTGCCGAGGAGTTCAGACAGCGGCGCGGATACGACCTGAAACCCTACCTCTTATTATATGCGGGCATTCCACTGGAATCGACCGAGACCAGCGAACGCGTGCTGAAAGATGTGCGACTGACGATGAACGACCTGGTGAACGAGAGGTTCTTCCGCCGCCTGGAGCAGCGGGCTCATGCCGTGGGACGACGCGTTTCGCAAGAGAGCATTGCCCCGACATTCATCGCTGACGGACTGGAACACTATCAATTTGCCGACCATCCCATGGGTGAATACTGGCTCAACTCGCCCACCCACGACAAGCCCAACGACATGCTCGATGCCGTAAGCGGCGCACATATCTATGGCAAAACGATCATACAAGCCGAAGGACTGACCGAGGTGAGGGGCGTTTGGGATGAGACACCGGCCACGGTGAAGCCACTGATCGACCGCCATCTGGCTCTGGGGATGAACAAACTCTTCTTTCATGTCAATGCCCACAACCCGTGGATGGACCGTAAACCGGGCATGACGCTCGACGGTATCGGATTTTTCTTTCAGCGCGACAACACGTGGTATCGCGAAGCCATAGGGCTGGTGGACTATGTGACCCGTTGCCAACAGTGGCTCCAGAAAGGCCAGCCGGTGGTAGATATCGCCGTACTGACTGGTGAAGAAATGCCCAGCCGCGCCCTCACCCCCGACAGACTGGTGCCCCTGCTGCCCGGAATCTTTGGCCGGCAACGGGTGGAAAGCGAAACGCAGAGGCTGGCAAACCAAGGACAACCCATGGTGGAGAGCCCGGTTGGCGTGAACCATGCGGCCGGCATACTCGACCTGAAGGACTGGACCAACGCCTTGCACGGCTATCAATATGACTCCATGAACAAGGACGCCCTGCTCAACAAGGCCACCCCGGAGGGAGGACGACTGGTGATGCCGGGCGGCAACGGCTACCGCGTGCTGGTGCTACCGGGACCAACCAAAATGGATCCGGACTTCCGAGGATACTCTGATGAGGTAATGCAGAAGGTGGAAGCCTTCAGAAAAACAGGCGGCATTGTGGTCGACAGGCCCTACAAAGAGGCCGACTTCAGCCGCGAGGGGCTCCTGCGAGACGTCACATTGCCCGACAGCATCGCCTACACCCATAGGAAGACCGAGGCCGAAGATATCTACTTTTTGTCGAACCAAGGCACGCAGAAGCAGCACTTCACGGCCACGTTCCGCGACGGACGAACGCATGCCTACCTCTATAACCCACTGACTGACCAATGGTTTGAGGCCACGGCCAGCACGTCGCCACAGGGCACAGACGTGCCACTGACCCTGACAGAAGGGGAAGCTCTATTCGTGATCTTTACCACACGACCCATGCAGGTCACCTGCAAGACCAATATATTCAAAACCCATGAACAGGCGCTGAGAGGCCCATGGAAGGTCTCTTTCGTCCAAACGGGCACGACTATCACTACAGACACGCTGTTCGATTGGTCGCAAAGCACCGATGAACGAATCAGATACTACAGCGGATATGCAGAATATTCCAATCAATTCAAGTGGAACGGAGGGCCTTATAAAAAGATTTTATTAACTTTGAACGGTCTAAAAGACCTGGCCCATATCTATGTCAACGGTGTGGATTGCGGCATCGTATGGACAGCCCCCTGGCAAGCCGACGTGACCCGTGCCATCCGGAAAGGCACCAACAACCTGCGCATCAAGGTGGTGAACACCTGGGCCAACGCCCTGCGCGGGGCCGACGAGGGCAAGGCTCCCTATGACGGAATATGGACCAATGCCAAATACAGGATGAAGGCTCCGCACCTGCTTCCGGCAGGATTGCTGGGTCCGGTGACAATCGAAGAATATGAAACGAAATAAGCTATTGCTGACATGCGCCCTGCTGGGCATGTCGCTCTTGGGACGAGCAGAAGTGAAACTACCGTCGATTTTTGCTGATGGCATGGTGCTGCAACAACAAACCGTGTGTCATCTCTGGGGATCTACCACCACTGGGAAAGCCGTAAAGGTGAAGACTTCGTGGGATGGGAAGACCGCTGTGGCACATCCCGACAGCGAGGGAAAATGGAAAATAGACCTCGCTACGCCCGCAGCCGGAGGCCCTTTCACCATCACTCTGGACGACGGGACGAAGAAAACACTGAGAGATGTCATGGTGGGCGAGGTATGGATATGCAGTGGACAGAGCAACATGGAGATGCCGATGAAGGGCTTCAAGGGCCAACCCGTGGAAGGAGCCACCGAGGAACTGCTGCAGGGAGCCGACCCACAGCTGCACTTCTTCACCGTGAAGATCAATCCACAGCTACACCCCATTGACACGTTATCGGGCAGATGGCAGGACGCCAATGCCGCCTCCATCCGACAGTTCAGCGCCACAGCCTACTTCTTTGGAAAGAGTCTGAGGGCCATGCTGCACGTGCCCGTGGGTCTCATTGTGACCTCTTATGGAGGCAGTGCCTGTGAGGCATGGATGGCTGCCGACTGGCTGAAGGCCTTCCCCACCGTACAACTGCCCACCTCGCAGGCCGACGTGGACAAGCGTGCGCAGCGCTGTCCCACAGCTTTATATCAGGGCATGCTGCATCCACTCATCGGTTATACCATGCGGGGCGCTATCTGGTATCAGGGCGAGGACAACGTATCGCGCTACCAAAACTATGCCGATCTCTTCTCGACAATGGTCAAAGGCTGGCGCAACGACTGGAAACAAGGCGACTTCCCCTTCTACTATTGTCAGATTGCACCCTATGATTATAGCATATTGGGATGGACCTATAACAGCGCTTTCCTGCGTGAACAGCAGCTCAGGGCCGAGAAAATGATTCCCAACTGCCGCATGGCCGTACTTCTCGACGCCGGTCTGGAATATGGCATCCATCCCCGCAAGAAACGCGAGGCCGGCGAACGGCTGGCCGTGCTGGCCCTGGCCCACACCTATGGCCGGCAGGGACTGCCTGAGTTCGCCACTTATAGCAACGTGAAATTCCAAGGTGACACAGCCGTAGTGAGCTTCGACAGGAGCAAAGAGTGGGTGTATTTCGACAAGGGCACCACAAGCCAGCTCTTCGAGATTGCCGGAGAAAACCGTGTGTTTCACCCGGCCAAGGTGTGGATTGAGCGCAACAAGGTGTATGTAAAGAGTGACAATGTGAAGGCCCCGAAGGCCGTGCGCTATGCGTTTCACGACTGGGTGGCCGGCAATCTCTTCCACGACGGACTGCCGGTGAGCTCGTTCAGGACCGATGATTGGGATAAATAAAACAAGATGAAAAGACTTCTTAGCATATTAGCAGCACTATTATTAGGCTGGCATCCGGGCGTACGGGCAGACACTTCAGTGGCTGGATTCTTCCCGATTGCCGACCAAGGACGACAAGTTTGGAACTTCAACCCCGAGTGGCGATTCCACCTGGGCGATGCCGCGAACGCGGAGAAGACCGATTTCGACGACTCACAATGGGAAGTGGTAAGTACTCCTCACTGTGTGAAACTGGAGCCTTCAGAGGCTTCGGGCGGCCGAAACTATCAGGGTATCGCCTGGTATCGCAAGCCCTTTGTGGCACCTGCCAACAACGTGGAGGTCTACTTTGAAGCCATCATGGGCAAGCAGAAGGTCTATGTGAACGGCCAACTGGCCTGCGAACACTATGGCGGCTACCTGCCAGTGATGGTGAATCTGGGCAAATATGGCGTGAAGAAGGGCGACCGATGCGTGGTCGCCGTCATGGCCGACAACTCTAACGACAAGACCTATCCCCCAGGCAAGCCACAGTATCAGCTCGACTTCGCCTATCACGGAGGCATCTACCGCGACGTATGGCTCATAGCCCGGAAGGATGTTTATGTCACCGACGCTCTGGCTGCCAACCGTCAGGCAGGGGGCGGAATCTTCGTACACTACGACAAGATAACGGCCCAATCAGCCGAGGTGATGGTGAATACCGAACTGCACAACGCCACAACGGCGATAAAAACTGTAAGACTTGAGACCACCATTCTGGACCCATCGGGCAAGAAAGTGGGGCAGATGATCTCTAAAGTCACCCTTCGACCGGGCGATTCGCAAACGGTTTATCAACACGCCACCGTGAAAAAGCCTATGCTGTGGTCGCCCGAAAAGCCCACTCTCTACCGCCTCATCACCCGGGTGAAGGATGGCCGGCAGACCCTCGACGGGGGCATGACAAAGATCGGTATCCGCTCGTTTGAGTTCCGGGGAAAGGACGGATTCTGGCTCAACGGCCAGCGCTACCGCCAGCTGGTGGGAGCCAACCGCCACCAAGACTTTGCCTATGTGGGCAATGCCGTACCCAACAGCCAGCAATGGCGCGACGTGCTCAGGCTGAAAAATGCCGGCTTCAACATCATCCGCACGGCCCACTATCCGCAGGATCCTGCCTTTATGGATGCCTGTGACGAGTTGGGAATATTCATCATCGTGGCCACGCCGGGCTGGCAATACTGGGGCAAGGACCCCGCCTTTGAGCCCCGTGTGCTGCAAAACACCCGCGAACTGATTCGTCGTGACCGCAACCACCCCAGCGTGCTGATGTGGGAACCCATCCTCAATGAGACCCCCTTCCCCAAGGATTTTGCCCTGAAATCGCTACAGGTCACCAAGGACGAATACCCCTACCCTTACCGTCCGTTGGCTGCTGCCGACCTGAACTCGGCCGGCGTGAGAGACAATTACGACCTGGTGTTCGGCTGGCCGGGCGATGAACAGAAGGCCGATGCCCCCCGACAGAACATCCTGACGCGCGAGTTTGGCGAGTATGTGGACGACTGGTATTCCCACAACGCCATCAATCGGGCCTGTCGCGGATGGGGCGAGAAAGCCATGCTCACCCAGGCCTTGTCGCTGGCCGAGACCACCTCGACCATGCACCAGACCGACGGTCAGTTCCTTGGGGGCTGCCTGTGGCATCCCTTCGACCATCAGCGCGGCTATCATCCCGACGCCTATTTCGGTGGCATATACGATGCATTCAGGCAGAAGAAATACGCCTTCGAGATGTTTGCCGCCCAGCGAAAGATAGGCGACCCGGGCGTAGAGCCCATGGTCTATATCGCCCATGAGATGACTCAGTTCTCAGATACCGACGTAGTGGTGTTCACCAACTGCGACAGCGTACGCCTGACCACCTTCGACGGCGCCCACGTTTACACCCTCCCCGTGCAGCATCCCGTGGCCAAAGCCTATCAGGCGCCGGTCATTTTCAAGCACGCATGGGATTTCTGGGAGGCCCGTGACCTGAGTTACAAACGCAAATCGCCCAACAAGGTGAACATGGTGGCTGAGGGAATCAAGGACGGCAAGGTGGTTTGCACCACGAAGCGCATGCCCTCACGCCGCAGCACCAAGCTACGCCTCTATGCCGACACGATGGGCAAGGACCTGGTGGCCGACGGCAGCGACTTCATCGTGGTGGTGGCCGAGGTGACCGACGACAGCGGACACGTGCGGCGACTGGCCCGCGAGAGCATCCGCTTCACCGTCAGCGGTGAGGGCCAGATTATCGACGACGGCACCATCAACGCCAATCCACGCATGGTGGAATGGGGCTCGGCACCCATCCTTGTGCGCTCCACCCGACAGGCAGGACCCATCCATATTCACGCCGAGGTGCAGTTTCCGGGCACCAACGCGCCCACGCCCGCCGACATAGACCTCACCTCTGTGCCCTACGAGGGCCAGTTCTGCCTCATTCAGCAGCAGGCTCCCCAACGAGGTGTCAAGCAGAAAGACACACCGGCAGGGATACGTAACATAGAGCTCACCGAAGAGCAGAAACAGAAGATGCTGCGTGAAGTGGAACAGCAACAGGCCGACTTTGGAATTCAAAAATAACATGAACTACAGACAATGGGCATTGTCTGATTACCTAAGAAAATAGTTAAATAGGTACACATCTTAACAGGTTATGAAGCGACTGTATGCGATACTATTGATCCTGATGTCTCTGATGGGGGTAGAAACCTCCGCTCAGTCACGCTTAAATGCGCTGGTCAACCATTACACCGTGGACCAGGGCTTACCCAATAATATTGTCAACTGCTCGCTCAAGACCAAGGATGGGTTCGAATGGTTCGGCACATGGTATGGCCTGACCCGCTTCGACGGCTTCACCTTCCGCACCCTCTCAGGACCTTTCATCTTGGCCTCCGACCCCTCTCCCCGCAAGATCGAGACCATGGTCGAAGATGCCAACGGCAACCTTTGGATGAAGACCATGGACTGGAAATTGTCTGTGCTTTTCAAGGAACAGGCACGCTTCAAGGACGTCTTCGACGAGCTAAAACCCTATTCGCGCAACCTGCAGGTCATCAAGATACAGGCTGACGGCTATGGCCACGTGCTTCTTCTCACCAAAGACAAGAACCTTCTGCTGGCCTCAACAGAGCGCAACGGAAAGGTCAGCATACGTCTGTTAGTCAATTCGCGCACATTTATCAATCGTTACAACTTCCGCCTGTCCCATCCCGTCGTGCAGATTCGCAACGGAAGGGCCAGCTATGTGGGTACCGATTATCAGATCTATTCGGTAGAAACTAAGGACAAGCAAAACTATGGCCTCAGCGATTGGCAGGCTTACTTTAAGCAGAAGGCCGACCGGGCATACACCTTCATCGATAAGACCCACTGCGAATGGAAGGTTACGGGCGACTCATCGCTCGAATACTATAACCCCAAGACCGGCCAGCGCAAATCATTTCAGTTTGCCTTTGAGCGCAAGATCACCGAGCCCTCGTTCTGCGACACCGGCTCTAACGGCATTTATTATCTTACGCCTGCCGGCGAAGCCATCCACATCGACCCCGTCACCCTGCAGGCTGATAACATCGGAACGCTGCCCGAAATGGCCGATGCCCACCAAGACACACGCTATTTCAGTATGCGCATGAACAGCGACGGAACGCTATGGCTCACCTCAACGAGCAGCGGTGTCTACCGTTTCAGCTTCCTGCCTCGTCAGTTTCGGCTGATCACCCTACCCATTCAAGACAGCGACGGCATCAGAGGCATGTACCAGTTTGCCAATGGCAACGTGTGGGTGGGCTCGCGCAACAAGAACCTATATGTGCTATCGCCCGACGGAAAGATGAAGCACACCTTCGACTATGCCCGTTACGGCATCGGCAGCGTGTATCATATTATGGTAGACCACAAGGGACGGATATGGCTCTCCACCAAGGGCGACGGCCTCGTTCTGGCCACACGCGACAACACTTCGGCAGGCGGTTTCCGCTTTACCCATTTCCGTCACAAGGCCACAGACCTGTCTACCCTCAGCGGCAACGATGTCTACATGACCTATGAGGACCGTCAACATCGCGTCTGGGTAGGCACACTCGACGGCGGTCTCAACCTCATGTCCGAGCAAGGGGGCAAGATTTCGTTCTATCACAAATACCACGGCATGCAGCAGTATCCCGGTTTCGGTCTCTACATGGAGGTCAGAAACATGGTGGAAGACAACCACGGGCGCATCTGGGTGGGCACGATCGATGGTCTCATGTCGTTCCCCAGTCATTTTGTACAGCCCTCACAGATAGCCTTCGAGACCTATAAAAAGTCGAATGTGTCGTCGCTGGCCAACAGTGATATCTATGCGCTGCACAAAGACCGCGACGGCCAGATATGGGTTTGCGCCTTCGGTGGAGGGCTGAATCGCATCGTGGGCTACGACGCAATCAACCACCGTCCCCAGTTCCGCGAGCTGGCATTCAACCGCAATATGCGCGGCAAGGTCATCTCAACCCTGCAGGAAGATGGCACGGGTACTCTCTGGATGGGCAACGACCACGGCGTATTGTCCTATCACCGCAACGGCCAGATAGCCACGTTCGACAGCTATGACGGCTTCCCCGACGTAGAAACGGAGGAGGCTTCCTCGCTTTACAACTGCAACGGCGAAATATGGATGGGATGTCGAAAAGGCATACTGGCCTTCCAGCCGGCCCAATTAAAATCGTCCGACACCAGCAGTCCGGTCTATATCGTGGGTGCCACGGTCAACAATCAGGGCGTTTACAGTTTCAAGCGCCCCATCATCAACAAGTCTATTGTCTATGCCGACACCCTCATCCTGCACCACGACCAGTCGATGTTTACCCTGGAGTTTGCCGCTCCCGGCTGTCGCAACCAGAGCCATGTAGTCTATCGTTACCTGCTCGAAGGCTACGACGCCGACTGGCATTACAGCAGCACCAACCGCATAGCCTCCTATACCCACGTGCCCCCCGGCGACTATTCGTTTATAGTAGAGGCATCCAGTGCCTCCAATCCTGCCATTGCCAGCAGCCGCAAGGTCACCATCATCATACTTCCACCCTGGTGGGCCACCTGGTGGGCACGTGCCATCTATGCCCTCCTCATTGTCATCATCCTCTATTTTGCCGTGCGCTATGCACGCTATCAGCTCAAACTGAAGAACGATATCTATATCCAGAGTCGCATCGCAGCCTTCAAGAAATCGTTCTATATGGAGCAACAGGACCTCCAATTTCTGGAGCATGCCAAAAAGGTGGTGGAGCAAAACCTGACCAATGCCGACTTCGATATCGACCTCTTTGCCGAGCAGATGCGCATGAGCCACAGCGCCTTCTTCAAGCGTATCAAGCAACTCACCGGCAGTTCTCCGTCTGACTATATCAAGGAATTTAAGCTTACCCACGCCCTTGAGCTGCTCAAGAGCACCAGCCTGAGCGTGGGCGACGTGGCCTATAAGTCAGGATTTAGCGACGCGGGCTATTTTGGCAAGTGCTTCCGCAAGAAATACGGCATGAGCCCACGTGAGTTTCAGCGAAGCCAGAACGAGGGGAAATAACGACGCACTGACCGCATAGGCCCATGCCCGCCACGTCCAGGGTCTGCGCAAGGCAGCGCTTTCCGCCCTCGCCCACCCCAACAAACCCCATCCCTTCAAAGCAAAATCAGCCCCCAAAAAGTTGGAAACTAACTTTTTGGGGGCTGATTTTTTGGTATAGCCGATGCCACTTTCTCTATTTATGAGCCGATATTTGCCCCATGTCACCTATGTGCTACCCTGCCTCACTTACGGGGTAGCACAGACTGGAGCACCTCAGGAGCCACCACCGTCACCTTCGATTCATCGCATTTAGAGCGATCCAGTCCAAACACACGAATGAAAAAGTCGTAGTTGGCCTGGCGCTTCTTGGGGCCATAGTCGTGGCGCTCGAGGGGCAGGTGCACGTTCTCCACCTTGTCTTGCGCACCATAGAAGCCCCAGATGCGCTGCAGATAAGGATATTCGAGGGTGGGCACCGAGGCCGTCCAGTCGCCGCCGTCGCTCACCACCTGCACGGGATGTGGGGCAAAGAAGGCCAGCAACTCAGGGTTGCAGGTGCCGCCGCCGGCTCGTTGGATGGGCTTACCGCTCTCGCAGGGGCAGCCACCGTCGAAGTGGCTGGCCAGGTTCACGGTGGGCGCAGCGGCCGTAAAGCGATCGTCGAGCACGGTGAGCAGCACGGTATGGGTGCCGCCGCCCGACCCTCCGTTCACGCCAACGCGCGTCTTGTCGATGTCCTTGCGGTGCATCCACATATAATCGAGCAGCACCTCAGCATTCAGCGCCTGCATGACGTGGGCGCGGTCGGTCTGGTGACTGTCCTTGCCATACTCTTGTTCAGACTGTCCCCAGCCATAGAGGTCAAAGTCCACACAGATGGCTCCCATGCGGGCCAGCGTGGCCAGCCGCAGCTGTTCGTCCTTGCGATAGCGCCCACCGTAGAAGTGTCCGTCAGGACAGATGATCAGAGGATGGTGCCCCTTGAAGGCCGGGGTGTAAATAGAGCCGTAGACATGCTCGCCCGGCAGCGTCTCGATGCAGATGTTCTGTACCGTGTATCCGTCGTAGTGGCGCACCTTGCCCAGCAGGGCCTTGCCCTGCACGAGGCTGTCACGATAGGCGTCCAGCTGCAGCAGGTGGCGCACCTCGCGCCTCACGCTGTCGCGACGAGCCTCAAATTCTGCCCGGTTGTGATAGCGCGAGGCCAGATAGTCGAGCATGCGGGCGCCCTCCTCGGTGTGGCGACGCGGATATTCGTAGGGCTTGATCTTATAGAGTCCGTTGCCCTGGTCCCACCAGTTGAAGTCGAAGGCCTTGCAGATATTGGTCAGCGTCTCGTCGATGGAATAGGGACGGATGCGGAAATCGGCATACGTCAGCCTGAGACCGGCGGTGTCAACATTGTATTTGAACCGCACATTGAACTGGCGCGCCACGTCTTCCATCACGTCGTGAAGGCTGCGCGTGTAACGACCGGCATAGCTATTCTGTGCCGACAGACTTGCACTGCAGGCGAAGATGGCGCCGAGCGCAAAAGCGATTGATTTCTTCTTCATCTATCTTGAGTTTGTTCAGATTCGGCGTTTCGATGTTCAGCACGAAGGTGTCGCCCTCTATGCGCCATGTCACACGCACCTCGCCGTCGGCTCCCTGCGTGCTGCCCCGTGCCCAACGGATGTCGCCCACGGGCTTCGGCGACACCACTACGCTGTCGCCGCACACCTGTATGCCCACCAGGTCGTGTATGAGATGGTTGTTGATGTGGGCCAGCATGAAGTGGTTTCGGCTCGCGCCCTGTGCGGGGTCCCACTGTTCGGCCAGAGTGGTCATGCCCTGCCTGATCTGGTAACCGTAGCCTGGCAGACTGTCGTGGTTGAGCATCGTGTAGAGCAGTTCCTGCTGATGATGGTCGATGAGCACGCGGAAGAGATAGGGTGTGCCGATGTCGCCCGTGGTGAGGCGGTTGCCATGGCGGTGGATATCGTCGACCAGACGCTGCAACAGTTCATCCTTTTGTCGCTCCGGATAGAGCCCCAGGTCGAGGGCTATGGCCAGCGAGGCCTGGCTCTTTAGCTCGAAATGGGCGATGAAGGCCGCCCGTATGCTGTCGGCACGGGCGGTGAGTCCGGCCAGCTTTGTCCACAGATAATAGTGGGCCGTGGTCACCAGGGGCACGGGTGTGTTCTTGGCAAAGCCAGCGCGGCTGCCGTCGTAGTCATACCAGTCGCCCAGCCCCATGCTGAGGATATAGGCGCTGTCACGGGTGGCCAGATACTCGGTATAGCGGCGTATGGGGCCGGCATACTGCCTCAGCAGGCTGTCGTCGCCATAGCGTTGCCGGTAGATATGGGGCAGAGCCACCAGCGCTCCTCCCCACTCCGGCGACTCCTGGAAGGGCGGTGCCCATGCGCCCTCGAAGGTAATGTATTCGGGAGCAATCTCAGGCATGGCTCCGTCGGCATGCTGGGCGTCGGCCATGAGCTGCATGGTCTGTGCCACCATCGACCGGCATTCGTAGTTATCCATCAGCCCCGGGGCGTTGAGCCAGTCTTGTTCGAGCCATCCCAACTTCTCGCGATGGGGGCAGTCGGTCCACACATGCTGCCAGTTGCTGCGTATGGCAGCATCGATAATGGCATGGGTTCGGTTCAGCCGCTCGTCGCTGCAGGCAAATGAGCCGGTGCGCGGAGCGGCATTGCTGATGAAGCAAGAGTGCAGACTGTCGACCACGGGGAGCCCCTGCGGATTGGCGTCGCCCGCTGCCACCGCTCCCATCAGCTGGATATAACGGAAGCCATAATAGCTGAAGTGGGGCTGAAAGGTCTCCTGCCCCTCGCCCTTAAGCGTGAAGACGTAGTAGTGCGGACTGCCGGTCTGCTTCTGACTCACCTGTCCGTCGGGCCTCAAGGTCTCGCCCACCACCACCTTCACCTGCTGACCGCGACGGCCGCGAAGTGTGACGCGCGGCATGCCGGCCAGGTTCTGGCCCATGTCGAACACCATGCCCGGCAACCTCCGGGCCACACCATAGGTGGCATAAAGGGTGACCGGGCAGGACAACTGTGGCCGCAACTGCCCCTCTGGGGGCGTCTGCACCACCACGGGATGCCAGCCGTCGGTCTGTGTGCGGTCGATGTCTTCGCCGCCGAAGAGGCTGTTATAGGTCACCTCGCTGCGCTTCCATGCCCATGAGCGGTCGCTCACCAGCGTCGCTTGCGAGCCGTCTCGATAAGTGATGTGCATGCGGAGGAGCAGGGTGAGAGGGCCGAAATTGCTCTTCAGCTTATGGTATCGCCGTCCCCGCTCATGGTAGAAGCCATTGCCGAGGAGCACTTCCAGCCGGTGCGCGCCCTTGCCCATGACGGGCGTGAGGTCGTAGGTGTTGTAGAAGACGGTCTTGCGATAGTCGCTCCAGGCAGGGGCCATGAGGTCGTGTCCGAACTTCTTTCCGTCCACATAGAGCTCGTATGCGCCCAGCCCACACACCGTGATCATCACATCTTTCACGGCCCGGCGGCAGCGGATATCGCGCCCCACGACAATGCTTCTGTCGGCCAGCGAGTCGTCTTTGTCGGTCGTGGCACCTATCCATTGGGCATCGCCGAAGGCATCATCGGCCAGGGCCGACAGGCTCAGCAGGCTCAGCAATATGACCCATAACGCTCTCATGGCAGCTGCACCGTTAGTCGTCCCAGGTCACGACAGCTGGCCAAGGGCTTGCCGTCCACCCATAGTGTCAGGCCCTTTCCGGCATGATAGCGTGCCCCGTCTTTGTCCCAGACGATGGCGAGGGTATGTCCGTGGTAACGTATATTATCCACACAGAAGTAATCCCACTTGTCCTTGGGCAGCAAAGGGTTCACCTCAAGCACGTTGTCGGCCCTCGGACGCAACCCGCAAAGGCCCGTCACCACAAGGTCGTTGAACGTGGAATGGTTATAATAGCGGCTGCGCTCCTGGTCGCCCTTGAGCCAGTAGCCCGTCTGTTCGTCCAGATATTCGCCAATATAGGGCTTGCCCCGATGGGTCTGGCTCTGCACATATTTTTCAAGTTCGGCAAAGTAGAGACTGTCGGTGACCGTGGGCTGCCGGTAGTTGTTCAGGTAGTTGGCCATGGCTGTGAGGGTCTGCGCCGTGGCAAAAGGCCACACGGCACCGTCCCACTCGCATTTGCCCACGCCATGGGTGCGGAAGGCCGGATGGCGCTGCTCGGCCGTCGTCTGTCCGTAGGGAGCCGAAAAACCCTTGGCGTCGGCAGCCTGCAGCCAGGCCGCTCCATAGCGCACGTCGTCGTCGGGCAGGTTGAAATACCAGGGAAGAAAGCCTATCGCCTCTCTCACCTGGGCAAAACGGCCATCGGGATAGCGCACCTCGAAGAAGCGGGCAGAGTCGTTCCACAGGGTGGTCTGCACGAGTTGTTTCAGGGTGTCGGCCTTCAGGGTGTACAGACGGGCCGTCGCCGCGTCGCCGGAAAGCGTCGCGATGTGGGCCAGAGCACGGGCATTGCCATACATATAGCTGTTGATCGAGGGGCGTGCGTTCTTCTCCCGTCGGCCCCCGCTGATGGTTTCTTCCATGGCATCGCGCACATCATACTGCCAATAGAGGGGTGGCGTATGGGCATCGGCACCGTTCCAGCGATGGCCGTCCCACAAGCTGTATTCGCGCATGAGGTCGGGCAGCAGGGCCACCACGCTGTCGCGGCGCCCGTCCACCAGGTATTTGTCCCACACGCTGGCCGCCAGCCAACTGCTGTAGGCACTGAGTTTCTTCATCGGACCGCCGTCGTTGCCACGCAGCCACGTGCGTATGGTCTGGTCCATATATTCGGGATGGCGCAGCCAGCGCCCCTCATGAATGTGATGTCCCAGGGCCGATGAGATGAGGTTATACTTGTCGGCATAGTTGCGTGGAACCAGAAACTCGGTCATGGCATAGCCCACCGGCGTCTGCTCGATGTGCTTGCGCAGTGTCCACCAGCGGTAGTACCACATCTGTTCGAAGCTCTTGTCCGGCGCGTCGAACAGCGGCACGTAGGCCTTCATCCACGTCCAGGCCTCGCTGTTGGGGATGGCCTGCACCACGTTTTCATCCTCCATGCCGTTGAAGTAGTCCACATAGTGCTTGTAATCGTCGGCCGAGAGCAGGGCGTTGCCCCCGTCTGTCATGCCGTCGGTGGTCTTGAAGTGGGCTATGCGGTACACGGCCAGCGTGTCGCTGTCGCCCGCATGGTCGAGCGTGCCATACCAGTCGGCCGGCGTGTCGACCGTGGGGAAGGTGCGCATCTCGCCTGTCCGGAACAGGATGCGGCTGAACTGCTTCACCGGAGCGAAGAAGATGCCCTTGCCCACAGGCTTTCCATTGCACGACACCTCTATCATCCGGCGGGCCACCGACAGGTGAGCCGTGAGATGATAGGTCTCTCCGGGGCGATAGGTCATGAGCTTGGAATAGCGGGCTCCGGTCTTCAACCGCACGATGCCCTCGGGCGTAAGCTCCAGCCGTGAGGCCGCCACGCCGTTGTCATCCACAAACTCCACCTGCAGCGTTCCGTTGCCATTCTGGGCTGCCTGCAGATCGAAGTCGACTGTCAGGTCGGCCGTTGGGCGCACCAGACGGTCCACACGGCAGTAGTCGAAGGGGTCGGCATCGCTCAGGGTGAGCCATGATCCGTCGAGCCCCACTGGGGCCATGCGCGGCGAATAGATGTTCCATTGCCGCAGGTCGGACAGTGCGTGGCAGCGCGCAAAGTCGTCGTCAGCCTGCCCATGGGCCTCGGTGAGCACAGGTACAGGGATGTGAGCCACCCACATGTCTTCCTTGTTCATCGAATAGGTGACCCACAGGTCGCTGTCACGGGGCTCACCATTGCCCTCCTGAATGCCACGCACATACTGCGGCCCACGGCTCTTGTAGTTGCCGCCATAACGCATCGGGGGCACCTCGCCGCACACCAGGTTGAGCGTGGTGTAGTTCAGGCCGTCGCGACTGAGCGAGATGGCCAGTGGCCATCGGAACTCCGAGGGGTTGTACACCGTGGCATAGCTGCCGTCGGAAAGGCGTTGTCCCCATATCTTGGCATTGCTGTTGACAAATCCTTTGGCACGCTCCACGGGCTGCATCCACGTGCGTCCGCCATCCGATGAGATAGAGGTGAGGGCGTGTTTCCACAGCGCCACCAGGCGTCCGTCGGGCAGCGTATAGTCGTTATAGGCCTTATAGTCCTCGTGCAACGGTATCAATGGGTCGTTGCGGTCGGCCTCTTCCACCCACTGCATGCGTATGCGAGGGTTGGCAAGTATCTCCTCACAGGCTTTTCTCAGATGGCGGTCGCCCTGCCTGTAGTGAGGAAAGTCGGTGTTGCGGGCACTGAATCCGTGGTTGTAATAGATGAAATAGATCTTGCCCAGTGTGCCGTCGTCCTTCACCTCGCGGATGACACGGCCGATGCCGTTGCCGTCGTTGTTGTGGTCTTTAGGGTTCAGACACACGCCGTAGGCACCGAGGGCATAGAGCCGTCCCTCGCTGCTGACATACCATCCCATGCGCTGATGCATCACGGCAATGAGGTTATGGGCCACACCTTCCACGCCTTCCTTGGTGAATCCCTCGGGCACCTTGTACTCCGGAAAGAGCTTCACGGGGTCAGACCAGCGGTAACCATCGGCCGACACCTGCATGTTGGTGTGAGAGGGCGGCACCTGTTCGTCGGCCACATCACACAGGTAGTGCACGTAGAACCGGCCGTGCCAATAGGCCATCATGGGCTGATGGTTATAGGTCCAGCCGCCGCCATTGGCCACCGAGGGATGCTCACGGTTGGCCCGCAGAATCTGGATGTTGTGCACTCCCACCACCGGCGACAGCGCGCCGTCGTGGCGATTGGGGTCACTGAGTTCGGTGCCGGTGTAGCGTACCAGGGTCTGGGCCGTAGCCGTCAGGGGGACCACAGCCGCCGAAAGCCACCAAAAGAGGATATGGAAAAAACGTCTTGCGTTCATCGTCTGCATTTGTTAGGGGTTGTTTATTTCTTCAACAGCTGTCTCACCAGGCGGCGGGGTGCCTTGAATATGGTGCCATGCTTGTGCAGAGGCGGCACCGAAACCCGCTGGGTAAAGTCTTCGAAATGAATGAAGTCGCGGGTTTTCTGCGCCCCGAAGTCCTTGGTACGGTAGCGGTCGTAATAGATCACGTAGTCACTGCCCACCCTGGACACCGAGGGACCTTCGGTAAACGACTCGGTGAAAGGAGCCGAGGGGGTGCTCCATGGCCCGTGTGGGTCGGTGGCAAAGCTCACCTTGATATTGCGCTCGTTGCGGGTATTGTCCTTCACCACCATCACATAGTCGCGCGGGCCACGCTTCAGCAGGGTGGCATCGATGACGCTATAACCCGGATCCATGAGCAGGCGCGTTGGGGTAAAGGTACGAAAATCGCGTGTGGTGGTGTAATACAGCCGGTGATTATTGTTTTCTTCTTCGATGCCACGGGCAAACTTTCCGGGTATGCACGAGGCCCAGACTATCATCGACTCGCCGCGCACGTCATCGTAAAACAGTTCGGGAGCCCACACGTTGACGGTGGTGGTGTCGGTCATGGTCTTAACAAAACGACTCTTACTCCAGTGCCGGAGGTCGCGGCTCTCGGCATAACCGAAGCCCAGATCGCCCCGCCAACTGCTTGTCCACACCAGGCGGAAGAGACCGTCGGGCGTACGGATGATGCTTGGATCGCGCATCACACGTTGCTGCCCCACGTCGGGATGCAGCCACACTCCGGGTATGCTGTCCCAGTGAAGGCCGTCTTCTGACCAGAGGAAACGCAGCCCTTCGTCGGCAGGTTCATGAAAGCTGGAATACACATAGCAGCTGGTGCTGCAAGAACTGAGTGCCATAACGGCAAGGAATAATATAGAGTATAGAATCTTCATCGTCCTGCTTTAGCTTTGATGGTGTTGTTCACTTGCGGACCGTTATTTTCCCAGAGATTGCCTGGTCCCACAGCATTCTTCAGGTATTTCCCGGCGAGCGTCCAGTTGTCGCGCACGGTGATATTGGAACTTCCCCCATCGGTATCAAGACAGAACCACAGGTCGGGGACGGGCACATACGACAGGTGGGCGATATCGCGCACCACATTCTCGCTGATCACTGTGCCCGGCTGGTTGCCCATGGTGTAGATACCGGCGCAGTCATACACATGGCGGTACTCGCGTGCCGCCCGAATGGCATCGGGCAGTGTCTCGGGTGAGTCTGGCACAACATACATCACGGTGTCTGCCGCCCCCACATGAAGGCTGCACCACAACCCAACAAAAGATAAAAGTATATGAAAAAGCCGCAGTCTCATCTATGATTCGTTTAAAGAATAGACGAAACAACGGCTCAGATGTAATCATTAGGAGCCCCTATACACCACATTTCTCATAACAACAACAGTGGTTCCGGCATTTTATCTTGTTGCCACCATTGCCTTTTAGCAGCATGAGTATGCCACTATGGTCTGGTCAAATGTCCGAAAATGATGGGGGCAATACTCCGTCTTGCCTGTCTTTTGTTGCCACAGGGCAAACACGTCGAGAGCCTCATCGCTCAGTAGTACTTCCATCGGTTTGGCCCGATTCTCAGCCTTCAGGGGGGATATCCTGATATCAAAGCCGATATCTGACGTATCCTTACGGTTGTTGGCATAGTAAATCTTATCAAGATGCATCAATGTAAGGAGAAACTGGAACAAGTAGCTCGCACTATTTTGAATTCATCGGACTCACGTTATTTAATCTACCCACATCTGAGCTCCCTATAGCCGCATCGACGCTTCATGAGATCGGTGGTGAAGGGGCTACGGAATATCTGTCATAGAAGGGCATACGTGGTGAAGCAAATACGCCGGAAATTACCTATGAAAATACTTGAAAGATCTTGTTCCAATTCCTTTAATAATCAAAAATTATCACCCACTCATCAAAATTCAGGCAAAAATGAGCCAGAAACAATTCGCTGATAATCAGAAACTTGTATTTATTTGACAAATAACGGTTTTGAGAATACTATCGAATCGCATCACGATTACTATCGAATCGCAAGACGATGAAGGCCTTTTCGCAACACGAAAAAGGCCTTATCGACCTCAGAGAAAAGCAAAAAAAGCACTGAAAACAACCTTTTTCACCGCAAAGCACCTTCACAATCAGGGTGGAAATCGTATTTCAAGCCGAAAAGAAGCGATTTTTACCGCTCATTCAGAAGATAGGAAAAACACGATAAACGATGAAGAAACTTTACATTTTTAAAGAGAAAGATAGAAAGCCTGAGACCAGAAAGGAGCACTCATCTCACGTCAGGCTCAACTTCCTGACCGTGTAATAGAAAACACTGCCGACCATGATGCCGGTGATTGCCCATGTAATGGGATAAATAAGCAAGAGATGGACGAAACCGGGCCAGATGGGACAAACGAAAAACACCCACCCCAGGCGAAGGATACAAGTGCCGAAAATGGTGAGCAGGGCAGGCTCCAACGAATGACCAAATCCGCGCATCGTGGCTGAGGGGACATCATAAGTAGCAGCAATAGCCTGGAAAACCAAGACATACTCCATCCTCAGTTTGGCATAGTGCACAACCAAAGCATCGGCAGTAAACAAGGACAGTATGCCATCGGCGAAAGCCATAAACAAGACGTTGGCCATGATGCAGACCACCATTGCCGAAACCAAGCAAATCCAAAAAATACGCTTGCAGCGCTCCATCTGTCCGGCACCATAGTTTTGCCCCACGAAAGTGACTGATGCCCCACTGAAAGCGCTCATCAGGAAATAGCAATAACTCTCAAAGGTCTGTGCCACTGAAGCACCCGCAACAGCCGCCGATCCATAACCATTGATAGCACTCTGTACGAAGATATTGCTCAATGCAAAAACCATACTCTGTAATCCGGCCGGAACACCAATGTTCAGTATCTGCCTGAGTTCGGAAGAATAAATCCGGATATGATGTATACGCAAGCGGAAAGGTCCCGCCTCCCGACGCAACATCCACACGATGACAGCTGCACAGAAAAGATTGGCTATGTCGGTGGCTATGGCCACACCGGCAACACTCATCTTAAAGACAACAACCAGAACAAGGTTGAGAATGGTATTGATGATGCCTGCCACAATGAGAACATACAGTGGCCGGCGGGTGTCTCCTTTGCTTCGGAGGATGGAGGCTCCGAAGTTATAGATCATGAAAAAAGGTGCACCGAGAAAATAGATGCGCAGGTAGAGAATGGCCTCTTCGATGACATTGGACGGTGTGCCCATCCAGCCCAACATGGGTCGGGCCACCAAGATGCCAACAATCAGAAGAAACACTCCACTGAACAAAGCCAACGCCGCCGTGGTACAGACCGCCTGACGGATGCGTCTGAAGTCGCGCTGCCCGATGTGGTTGGCGATGATGACACTCGCCCCAACGGAGATGCCCACAAAAAAGTTGATCATCAGATTGATGAGAAAGGTGTTGGCACCCACCGCTGCCAATGCCTCGCTGCTGGCAAAACGCCCCACGACAGCGACATCGACAGAATTGAACAGCTGCTGAAGAATGCTGCTTGCGGCAAAAGGCATCGCAAATTTCACAATCTTGCCCACCAGCGGACCATGCAGCATATCTATTTCCTGGGGTTGGCTCATTCTCTTTTCTACTCAATCTTATATACAATTGCAAAGGTACACCATTTTTCTGACATCTGAGTACCCCCCTTGCACTTTTCCCATCGTTGCCCCTGATATGAAAAAAGAGGAGCACTTCCCCAAAAGGAAGGCCCCTCTTTATAGTGGATACTCATCTTAGCATCAATAGCCGGGGTTCTGCCACATGTTGGCAGAAGCGGTGGTGTATTGCAGCACACCGTTGTTGTTCTGTGCGTAGCTCTCATCCGACAGGTTGGTCACAGCCTCCAACTCATAGAGAGGGATGGGACGATAATAATGCTTCAAGGCAATGTTGCCGGAAGCCTGGGCATTGTAAGCCTTCACGTGGTCGATGAGCGTATGGGTACGCTTCAGGTCAAACCAACGCTGATACTCGCCGCAGAGCTCCAGAGCACGCTCCTTGAGAATCGTCTCTATGGTCACCGTTCCGGAGATGGTATTGTCCTTGCCGGTGATGGCACGGGCCGTACGCAACTTGTTGATGGTGGTCAGAGCCGCAGAGTTGTCTCCTGTCTGCATCTCAGCCTCAGCCTTGATCAGGTAGATTTCGGCAAGGCGCAACACCATGATGTCGCGGTAGGAGATGTCGTAGGTGGGATAGTCAGAGTCGTACTGGTCGTCGAGGAACTTCTTGATACCGGGGAAAGAGCACCATCCGGCCACCTTATAGGTGTTGTAACGAGAGTCTCCATAGACATCAGACTTGGCCTTGGCAGCCTCTGTCGGCTTAGCCGTGGCAGGGTCGTTGGAGGTGTAGACAGGGATGTCACCACCACTGGCAAACTGTATGCGGTACTTGTTCTTTGCAGCTTCCTGCTCTGCCTTGCCCTCGTCGGAGTCACCATCGGTGAGACTGTAGACAATGGCAGCACCACCACCGTTGAAGTAGTTACCATCGGCAGCATAGGCTTCGTCGTAGTCTACGAAGGTCTGGTCGCCCATGTTCGGATAGTTTTTGGCATTTTGCGACAAGTCTTCCGGAATGCGGTAGCTGGTGAGCAGCGTGGCATTATAACGCTGGTCGGTGCCTTTCACCTCATCGAGAATCTTCCAGAGATAGAGCGACGGCAGATAACGCGTAAATCCACGTCCGTAAGGAGAATAGTATTTAGCGACATCAACGTCCTTGCCAGTCTTCGCACTGGAAATGACTGAGGAGCTTGCACCGGTGACACGATTGAACACCTGGGTGTTCTTAGAACCGCTTCCGCCCAAGTCGTTGGCACCGTTGTTCCACATGGGGACAAACATCAGCACAGAGGCACTGCCACCATTGTTGCTGTAGCCTTTACGTGTCAGGAGAGAGTTGTACTGTCCTGTACCACCATTGGAAAAACGATAGGGCACGCAGTTGTCGGTACCTGATGAAAGCAGGTTGTTGTAGTGTACCCGGAAGAGGCTCTCCGTGTTTTTCTCCTCATTGTTCATGTTCCATGTGTCGGAATAGCGGGCATAGAAGGAGGCACCGGAGTTGTTGATCACATCGTTGGCCGCATTGAGGGCTTCGGTATAGAGGTTATCGTAGCCATCCACACTGTTGGCTCCCAACCAAGAGGCAGCATACAGTGCTTCGCGTGCATACAGAGCCTCAGCCGAGTAGTAATAGGCACGGCCGGTTCCCGTAGCATCGTCCTGAGACATGATATTGGCAGACTTATACTTCTCCATGGCGAGTTTCAAGTCGTCGAGAATATACTTGTAGACCACAGCTTCGGGTTGGCGAACGGGTGTGGTGCCGAAGTTCTCGGCAGAGATCGGCTTGCTGTTATAAGGGATAGGACCCCACAATGCCACCATCTGCGAGTAATAGAGAGCACGCAAGAAATAGGCATCGGCCTCGTAAGCCGTCTTCTTGGTATCGCTGATACCGCTACAGGTCGGCACATATTTCAGTGTGTTGTTGCACACATCCACACCAGCGTAGAACAATTCCCAGTATTGGTCAAGGCAGGGGTTGTTGTTGACTGCAGCCGTTCCCGACTTAGAGTCAAAGCCAAAGCTCTCTGCTGTCAGGTCATAGCTACACAATGACTTCTGCTTGTTGTCGTAACCATAGTAAAACAGGTCGGAACCCATCTCCGAAAGTCCGAGGGAGGGCTCTTTGCCCCACCATCCGCGAGCGTAAGAATAGGCGGAATAAACCAGTCCGTCGATACCTGTCACGGTGTTGTAGGCCAGATCGGCCGTCTCACCGGTTTTGTTGTCCTCTGCCAGATAGTCGGAGCAGGAGGTTGCCGTGAATCCGAGAGCGGAAGCGGCAATCATTAAACTGAATATCTTCTTCATAATGATAGTGTCTTTAGGTTAGAATGTTACGTTAACACCGACGATAACCTGTTTGCGCAAGGGGAACGACACGGCTCCACCACGCTCGGGGTCATAGTTGTTGAAGTGGCTGAATGTGAAATAGTTTCTCATAGAGCAATAGATGCGGGCGTTGCTGATAAAATACTTCTTCAGGATATTTCTGGGCAACTGATAGGCCAGCGTGATATCCTTAATCTTGAAGTAGTCAGCCTTCTGCATCTCAATGGCATTCTTGAATGCTGTAGCACTCGTGCCGGTACCACCGGGAGTAGGTATCACAGCATCGGTGTTATCGGGTGTCCAATAGTCCAAGTCGCCCCAGTTGGAGCCATCATAGGTATAGAGGCCATAGCCTTCATAGTACATGTAACCTCCCAAACGTGCCATCATCTGAACGCTGAGCGAGAGAGCTTTGTAGCTGAATGTGGTGTTCAGACCGAGAATAGCCTTCGGCGAGAGATTATAGATAATCTTGTCGTCGTCGTCAATATTGCCGTCCATATTCTGGTCGACGATCTTGGGAGTACCCGGATTACCATAGTCTGTATAGGGTTTGGTGAATTCTTTGCCCTGACTGGTATAGTTGTCGGCAACATAACTGTCAAACTCACCGATGCCCCAGCAATGGTCTGCCTCATAGGTATAGATAGCGGAAACGGGAGAGTTGACCTGAAGAATATTCAGTCCGTTGTCTTGGAGATACTTCTCGATACCATCAGAAAGTTCGTCGACATAGTCACGGGGAAGAGACATCGAAGCTGTCAGATCCCACTTGAAGTCCTTGGTCTGCACCGGAACAACGCCCAAAGAAAGCTCCCAACCATGTCCCCGAGTCTTGCCGACGTTGGCAATCTGACTCACATAAACTGAAGAAGCAGGGGCCGTCTTATAATAAAGAAGGTCGTAGGTATGGCTGGAATAGTAGTCCAGGCTACCATAGATTCTACTGTTGAGGAACGAGAAGTCAAGACCGAAATCAAGCGAAGAGGTCTTCTCCCATGTCAGGTCCTCATTGGCCATGGTCATCGGAGCTTTCTCCGTAGAGTTTGGAACGATAGAAGAGATTGTAGCCAGGGTCATATATTCATCGATGGCCGCATTACCCGAGAGACCCCACGATACACGGAACTTGAGGTTGTCGAGCCATGACTTGGTATTCCGCATGAATGCTTCATCGGAAATACGCCATCCAGCGCTCACTGAAGGGAAATAGCCCCATTTGTGCCCGTCGGCGAGAACCGATGAACCATCAGCTCGGAGAGAGGCTTGGAACAGGTAGCGAGAGTCGTAAGAATAGTTCACACGTCCGAAGAACGACACCATGCTTCCCTTGGCATAAGACGAAGAAGTCTGTGGCACGGTGATCTTGGACAGGTCATAGAAAGCTCCAGTGCGATAGTGCTCCTTGCCGGCATCTCCATAGATGCTGCTACCTTCGGTGACCGACTGGCTCATTTCATGGCCTAACATGAATGTGAAATCATTCTTCTTGTTTAATGTCAGGTTGTAACTGGCCGTGTTCTGCCATACATATTTGGTAGAAGTCGACTTGGTATTACTAATATATGTGGTGCTGGGTGCCTGATAGCGGCCCTGGCTCTCATAGTCCTGATAGAGTCCGTCGCGTGAAGTAGAACGGTCGAGAGTGAACTGTGACCTGAAATTGAACTGCTTAATAGGTGTGAGTTCCATATAAGCACTGCCAAAGAAGCGAGACTCCTCCACATTGCGCTGGTAGTTGCCGTCCTCATCGAGCAATGGCGAGCAGTGGGCAGCATACCATGGATTAGGCTGTGCATTGATAGTGCCATCAGAGAGATATGCATGAGTGATGGTGGTCATCTTCTGTGCCTGACTATAGACTCCGGCATTACGACGGTCATTATTGGTATAGGTGTAGCTCAGGCTGGTACCCACTTTCACCACTTTATTGATACGATGGTCAAGATTGGTACGGCCAGTATAGCGATGGTAGCGGTCCAATTTCATCATACCATTGTCGGTCATGCTGGATAAAGAGACATTGAAATTGGTCTTCTCGCCACCGCCCTGCACCGAGGCTTCATAGTTCTGAGAAGTGCTGTTGTCCATGATGATGTCCAACCAGTCGGTGTATGACTTATCGTTGTAAATGTCAAGGCAGGACGTTCCGTCAGCCAACTTCTCACCTTCGAGCACACTGGCCGCGGTGGTGGTACGTGCAGCAGAGCTCCAATCTCCACTACTCAGCATGTTGTTGTAGTCCTTGGCATCAATAAGACGTTGCACCTCCTTGTCACCATACATAGGTTTGGTAATGCCCGTAGGACTCTTGAATGAAAGGAATGCATTGAAATTAACAGTGGTGCGGCCAGCCTTTCCACGCTTAGTGGTAACGATGATTACACCATTGGCACCCTTGGTACCATAGATAGCGGTAGAGGCTGCATCCTTGAGAACATCTACTGACTCGATGTCGGAAGCTGGAATGTCGAGCGTGGAACCATATTCCACACCGTCAACAAGAATCAACGGATTGTTGCTAGCCAACAGTGAACGATTGCCACGCAGAGTCATACTGATGCTTCCACCTGCCTGACCACTGCTTTCCTGGATGTCGATGCCCGGAATCTTAGCCTGCATAGCCTGCAAAGCATTAGGAGCAGCCACCTGAACCAAGTCTTGCGTCTTGACACTGGCTACCGATCCCGTGAGATCTTTCTTTTTCATAGTGCCATAACCCACGACCACGACCTCGTCGAGTTGCTGGTTATCGGTCACCATTTGGATGTCGAAATCCGAACGGTTGCCAATGGTCATACTTTGCTCCCGATAGCCCACATAGCTCACAGTGAGTTTCGTAGAGGGCTTCACATTGGTTACAGTGAAGTTACCATCGAGGTCGGTCACGGCGGCAGCCTTGCCATCGGCCAGAATGGTAACACCAATCATTGGCTCGCCCGTAGCATCCTTGACACTACCTTTGATTTGTTTTTGTTGCGCAAAAGCCGGCGAACAAAACAAACCTACGCATAAAGCCATAGAGGCTCTTCTCATAGATAGATACATAAACGTTGTTTTTTGGTTTGTAATTATTTAGATTTACTTGTAGTTTATTTTCTATAATTATAGCATGATAGATATCATCCATGGGTTGCTATAAAGGCTAAGGTGGGAATAACACGGTCTGAATGTCAAAACCCAGATTTGATTGTTTCGAATGCAAATATATAAAAAATAATTCTTTAAAAAAGGGTTTTATCATTTTTTTTGTCATTTTCCTGAAAAAAGATTTCATTCCAAGAAGAAAACATCGACCTGTTGTTTTCTCTTATACCAGAAGACGGGGAGATGTATAGAAAAAGCAACATTTTTTATTTACAACAAAAAGACCTACACCTTTTAGACTGAAACTGACAGACTTCGCCAATTTCAACTTATGCAAATAAGCATCATGACATCCTACGAATGATTACATGGGAAACTACCAAGTAAGGGAACTGCAAGAAATAGGGGCAGCACTATAACAAAGTGTCCTCTGCTCTTTTCTAAATAGAAATCATGGCCGCTTTTTTACCCATGTATCTTCCTTTTGGAAAATACATACAAGGAGCAGGCTATCCTGACATAACACATAGGAGATAACAGTGTGATGAAGATGAGGATGTACGCTCCACCCAAGCCAGCTGATAGTTCCAGAGAGCGAAAACTACACGGTAAGTTTCCTTAAAAAAACTTGACAGGGTGTACAATCTGAGTTGCACACCCTGCCAAGTAAAACATGAAATCATAACCATCTGAATTCAATCGTGTTATGATGACTATCTAATCGTGATACGATAACTATCTAATCGTAATGCGATAACTACCTAATCGTGATACGATAACTACCTAATCGTGATACGATAACTACCTAATCGTGATACGATAACTATCTAATCGTGATACGATAACTACCTAATCGTGAGACGATAACTACCTAATCGTGATACGACAACTATCTAATCGTGATACGATAACTATCTAATCGTGATACGATAACTACCTAATCGTGAGACGATAACTATCTAATCGGGATACGACGACTATCTAACAGCCTTGTCTTTTTCGGCTGCTCGAGAGTCTAATCTTATGGATATTGATTAATGAAATTATACAAGACGAAACAGAAAATCCCGTCCTCTTACTTTCTTACTCCAATATCTTAGTCATAGACATTGCCGAAATCAACCCGTCGGGATTGATTGTGGCACTGATCTGATAACGTATCTCCTGTGAATTTTCTGCGCCACCTCGTTCAATCTTCTGTAAAGAGGAGAAGTTTACCGAGTATTCATAGCGCTCATCGCCTACTTCTTTCTTGTTGATTTTATAATCATTATTAAGATGCCAGTTCATATTGGTGATGTCTTCCTTGTAGATTTTATTCATAAAAGTGAGGACATCTGCCCGGGTAGCATCGGTCTTGCCAAGGAAATTGGTAAGAATAGGTGCCACACTCGATTCCAAACCGGCTTCGTCTTTGGAGTTGATGCTTTGAAAGAAATGACGCAAAGTGGATACCACCTGAGACTTCTCATCAGACTGCACGGTCTTGGCCTTCATCTGCTTGATGGCTGTCGTGGCCTCGTCTACATGCTCACCGCTGGCATGTTGAGCCAGATACAATTCCATTGCATCCACGGTATTCTCAGTAGATGCGTCGGCCCAGTCAATAGAATCTATCTTATGCTTTGCCTCTGTCAGATGTTCAGAGTCGGGATGATTGGCAATATAGTCAAGCAGAGCAGTCTTAGAACCACTGACAATAGCGTTGTCCCAATCATTATCCTGCTTCTTGAGATTTTCCAACCGCATAGTAACAGAGTCACGGTGTTCTTCGGGAGCATCAATATTATTGTCAAGATAGGTCTGCAACACCAGCGGATCGTTACTCTTCATTGCAAACTCATAGGCTTCTTGCTCCTTATTTTCCTTGGCACTATTATAAAAATAGAAACAGATACCACAGATAAACAAGGCCATGAGCAGGGCCAAAATAAATGCCAACGGTTTACGCTTGCTACTTTTATTAGGTTGCTCTGCAGGTGTGTTTGGAGATATCGGGGGGATAGGAGGAGCCACAACAGACTGAGATTCACGAGGCTGTGATGGCCGGTTTCCCTGTGTGGATACCGCAGAAGTATCATGACCTGCCGACTCAGAGACATACGTAAGATGGTGGCAATTGGGACAAACCTCTTGGTTATTGAAATAAACTTCACCACATTGCGGGCACTTAGTGATCTTGCCCGCAATTTCTACTCCACAGTTGGGACACACCGGTGCTTTATCGCTGATTTGACGTCCACACTCAGGACATTTGATGATAGCCATAATGTTTGATTATATATACTCTATTTTCGTTTAATGTTTATTTATGTCGAAAACGTATTTCGCGCAGTTTGTGTGTACCCATAAAGCGGCTTTTATCCACATGTCCATTGATGCCATTGAGCCGTCCTTTTCCGGTATATTGCCATATAATGAAATCGAGATCGTCTTTCAACACCGGCTCCCGTGCCGTATATTGGGCAATCATCACCTTGTAGTCGCCAAGTTGACCCAACAGATTGGCATCGTAAAAGTTGGCTCCGGTATATATCAAAGGCTTTTGCTTGTAAGCTTGCTCCATAAGATGCAGGAAGGTAAACAGGGAATCCCGAAAGTCTTCCACCGACAACCCACTCCGAGTCTCTACATCTACCATAGGAATAAGGTCCTGATCTCCCGGCCGACACTGCGCCATGAAGTTGTCAAGCTGTGTCTGCTGGTTGATTTTCGGACGGTAAAAGTGATAGGAACCCACTTTCAGTCCGTACTGATGGGCAAGATCGATGTTTTGTTTGTACTTGTCATCAATACGGTCGCCGCCCTCTGTGGCCTTGAGATAGACGTAAGACACATTAGCCTGCCCCACAGCTTCCCAGAAAACATTACCTTGATAGTGACTCAAATCAATGCCATGTATATGGCTGCACGTATCCTCACATTCTACATTCTGGCGTTGAGCCAATACTGCGGTGAAAGATAATATGCTGATAATGATAGAGAGAATGCGCTTCATACTGCAAAGTTAAAGAAAAGATTCAAGAAATCTGCATGTATCTGCATTTATTATAATAAATTAATCACTCCTCTATTTCCTGCAATGAGCGGGCAAAATTGTTGAAGTAATTACTGATTGTTTCGATGGGTGCATAGGTAATATACCGGAGACTTCGGCGAAGATTCCGACGCAAAAGCGTGGAATTGTTCTGCACAAAACCGGAACGGCTCTGTCTAAAGTGCCATTCCTCGGCAGTATCACTGGCCGAATGGATTACAGAGCGGAGCACCAATTTATAGGCAGAGGGTTCCATGCGTTGGACGAAAGGTATCTCATCCTGCTCAAAGTTGAATACACTCACGAGCATACTTCCCTGTAACTGGGCCATACGACGAATATGAAGTTTGGACAGCCACTCGTCAAGTTTCACGAAATCCACCTTATCTCCCTTATTGCGCAGGTAGCTTCCAAGTTGTATGATGCCACTGAGCATCATTCCCTTGTTGAGCATGTTAGAGACATTGCCTACTATCATTTGCAGCACTTCCAATGAGCCGACGTTAGTATCAATGGCATGTCGTTCAGACTCCACTATCTTACGAAATCTGTAGTTGAGCAACCGATTGCTGAGCTGAGGCAGAGCATCCTCCTCAAGTTCTTCATAGCTGTCGTCTATCAAGCGCTTGGGAATATTCATCATCTCATCATATTGATGGTTTCTCACTCCCTTTTGGGCCGAGCTTTCCACATGCTGGGCGTGCACCATACGGTCGAGTCGATCCCATTTAAAGGTCGACATCGGCTCCAAGGGCTCATATTCATTGAGCGCACCCGAGCGAAGCAGCCGGAAAAAGTTACGGGTGATGACATCCATGGCTTACGAGTATTTCTTAGGATAACGCAGGAGGATTGACAATATTGCGGACAATCCTATGGCCATTGGATAAAAAAGATAGGGAATGATCTGCACGGGATTGATGCCTGCAAGACCAGCAGCAAGCAACATCTGTACGCCATAGGGCAGCAATCCCTGAACCATACACGAGAAAGTATCGAGGATGCTGGCAGCCTTGCGGTTGTCCACACCATATTTATCGCCTATCTGCTTGGCGATATTTCCCACGGTGAGAATAGCCACCGTGTTGTTGGCGGTGCACACATTGACCAGACTCACCAAGGCACCGATAGACAATTCGGCTCCCCGCTTGCCGTGTACATGGGCCGTGAGCTTACGTATAATATAATCAATGCCGCCGTTTTCACGGATAATCTCCAGCATTCCACCGGCCATCATCGCCACAATGATGAGTTCTCCCATGCCCGTGATGCCTTTGCCCATAGCCGAAAGCCAAGAGAAAAGATCGTAGCTACCACCGAAAATTCCGATTATACCACATAGCAGAATGCCCACTGCCAACACCGCCATGACGTTCATACCCGACACAGCCGTTATCAACACGACAAGATAGGGGATGACTTTCAGATAGTCTATATCGGGAACGTGACCGGGAGCATGCATGCCACTGCCCATGACAGCATAAATAATCATGATAACGACCACTGCCGGAGCAACGATAAGTGAGTTTACCCGGAACTTGTCGCTCATCTTGCAGCCCTGCGTCTGGGTTGCCACAACAGTGGTATCAGAAATGAACGAAAGATTGTCGCCAAAGTAGGCACCACCCACAATGACCGCCGTCATAAGGGCGACATTGCCTCCGGTCTGGTGCGCGATGCCCGCGGCGATGGGCACCAACGCCACCACCGTGCCGACGCTTGTACCAATAGAAATGGAGATAAAGCAGGCTGCCACAAACAACCCCGGCAGAATCATGCTGGGTGGAAGTATGTTCAGTGCCAGATTGACAGTGGCATCAATAGCCCCCATCTCCTTGGCCGAAGCCGCGAACGCCCCTGCCAGCACATAAATCCATAGCATCAACATAAGGTTGTCGGAGCTGGCGCCACGGGTGAATATGTCAATGCGTCGTTTCAGAGGAAATCCTCCAGAGATGGCAATGGCATAAATACTCGAAATCATGAAGATGACCGTCATGGGAACCTTATAGAAGTCTCCCGCAATGATGCTCAATCCAAGATACAGCCCCATGAAAACAATCAGTGGTGAGAGGGCTAACAATCCTTTATTCATGATTTCTTTCTCCTGTTTCAAATATGATATAAAAGTCATCAGACAGGCTTCCTGACGATGCAGCAAGCCTGTCCGACAAGCTTTTTAGAGGGTTACGCCATTCTTGAAAATGGATATTTCGCGATACCCGTTCTCCTCGTTGCGTGTCTTTTCACCGCTGGCTACAGCAATAATCTTGTCGATAAACTTGCGGTTGAGGTCTTTCATCGACACACCTTTGAGCAGTTCGCCGGCATTGAAGTCTATCCAATTGGGCTTGCGGGCAAAGATATCGTTGTTGGTCGAAATCTTCATCGTGGGCACAAACGTGCCGAAAGGCGTACCACGGCCAGTGGTAAACAGCACGATCTGGCATCCTGCGGCAGCCAGAGCAGTAGAGGCCACCAAGTCGTTTCCGGGCGCGGAGAGCAGGTTGAGACCATGTTCGGTGAGGCGGTCGCCATATCCCAGCACGCCGCTCACGGGTGCACGACCACACTTCTGGGTGCATCCCAGGGCCTTGTCCTCCAGCGTAGAGATGCCGCCGGCCTTGTTTCCGGGTGAGGGATTCTCACCCACAGGCTCGCCGTGAGAGAGGAAATATTCCTTGAAATCGTTGATGAGGCTCACCGTCTGCTCAAAGAGCTGCGGTGTCTTGCAACGGTTCATCAGTATGGTCTCGGCTCCAAACATCTCCGGAACCTCCGTAAGGATGCTTGTTCCGCCCTGTGCCACGAGGAAGTCGGAGAACTCACCCACAAGCGGATTGGCCGTGATGCCACTGAAACCGTCGCTTCCGCCGCACTTCAGTCCTACTCGAAGTTCGCTCAAAGGCACGTCCTCGCGTTTGTCCTGACGGGTCACTTCGTAGATCTCCTTGAGGAGTTTCATGCCCTCTTCCATCTCGTCGCCCTCCACTTTCTGGGTAATCATGAGTTTGACGCGGCTCTTGTCGTAGTCGCCAAGCATCTCCATGAACTTGTCAGGCTGGTTATTTTCGCATCCCAATGAGAGCACCAGCACACCGCCGGCATTAGGGTGTTGGCAGATGTCACGCAGTATCTTACGGGTATTTTCGTGGTCGCCACTGAGCTGCGAACAGCCATAATTATGATGCCAGGCATAGACAGCATCAATGCCTTCGAGGTGGGTCTCGGCGATAAGCTGGTTCACGAGGCGGTCGGCAATGCCGTTGACGCATCCCACAGTGGGCACAATCCATATCTCATTGCGCACGCCTACCTCGCCGTTGGCACGCTTATAACCTTTAAACGTGAGATTTTCGTGAGCAATGCCGAGATCTTGGTTCACCGGATTGTACTCATAGTTGAGCGTTCCCGAGAGGTTGGTCTTGAGATTGTTCTCGTTCACCCACTGTCCCTTTTTCAGGTCTTCCCTGGCATGTCCGATAGGATAACCGTATTTGATGATATCCGTTCCCTCGGACACATCGACGAGAAGCACCTTGTGTCCGGCAGGAGTGTCCTGCTGAAGGGTAATGGTCTGTCCGTCAACCTCGATGGTCTCACCCTGGCTGAACGGCCTGAGGCATACCACAACATTGTCGGCAGGATTGATCTTGATAAATGAAGTTTCGTTCATAGTCTTTATTCTTTCGTTTGTTTTGATGATTTGTTGTATGTTGATTGTTTTGTATCGAATGTTTTTTAGAGTTGTGTACGGCGGTAGAAATCCACGTTCTCGCGGGTCAGAAGCTCTATGGGCATGTAGTTTACGGGCTGCACCTTCTTCTTCAGCACGATGGCGCGGAACAGAGCATCAATACAGGAGTAGCCCTGCTGGTAGGCATGTTGTGCAATGAGGAAGGACACGCTGCCTTGTCGCAGGCACTCCGCGTTCTTGCCCACCATGTCGTATCCCATGATCTGCACGTCGCGACGGTTGGTACGCAAGAGGAAATCGCCCATCACATGAGCCTTCGAACCAAGTGTGATACAATGGTGGATATTTGGGTTTTGAACGAAGAACTGCTCCAGAATTTTATCGTATTGCTGCCTCGAACTGTCGAGGGGCAATTCCAGTTCCAGTATCTTCACATGGGGGAAATGGTCATGCATGTAGTGACGGAAGCCCACCTCGCGATTGTCTTGCTGCTTGCTGACCACTCGTCCGTGCATGGTAAGTTTCACGAGGAGTATCTCTGTCTCCTTGCTGGCAATGAGCATGAGCATGCGTGCAGCAAAATATCCGCTTGAGAATGAGTCCTGACCAAAGAAGGCCAGGGGCTTGAGGTCAGGCATATAAGAGTCGAGCATGATAAAGGGGATGCCCTGCTCGTGGAGCTGGTCGGTAAACTGCCGGGTAACATCCAGGTCAGATGGTACTATCACCACGCCATCCGGTTGAGAGTCAAGACACTTTTGGGCGATCTCTCCGAATGAATCATCATCAAAACGCTCATAATACATAATGTTAGCTTTGATGTTGAAGTCGCGGCAAGCCTCCTGCGCCATGCGCACACCCTCCTCGATTTCCTCCCAATAAGCCACCTGCTCATGAATAGGAATAAGCACTTGAAACGTATACGAACGATTATATGCTAATGCCGAGGCATACATATTGGGCTGATAATTCATTTCTTTCAATGCGTTCTCAACCTTCAATCTTGCTTTGGGTGATACATTGGGACGCTCGTGCAGCACTCTGTCGACGGTACCAACTGACACTCCAGCCCGTTGGGCAATGTCTTTAATTCTGATTTTGTCTACCATTTCTTTATTGCCAAATATCTTTGCAAAAATAACAATAAAAGTTGAAATGTATTAAATGGGAGCCGAATTATTTGATAAAAAAGAATGTTTTTGGCTTTTTATTTCCCAATTTGAAAATTATTTTCTATTTTTGCCCTTGCAAACATTAAGATTAATCTATAAACAACAAACATTAGAAATTTAAATCGAAAAGAACAATGGCAAAGATCGTAACATTAGGTGAGATTATGCTTCGTCTGTCTCCAGAGGGCAACGACCGTTTCATTCAGACAGACCATTTCCGCATCATTCCCGGTGGTGGAGAGGCCAATGTGGCCGTGAGTGTGGCCAACTATGGTCATGAGGCTTACTTTGTGAGCAAACTTCCGACCCATGAGATTGGTCAGATTGCAGTCAACGCACTGCGTCGTTATGGTGTGAACACCCAGTTTATTGCCCGTGGTGGTGACCGCGTGGGACTCTATTATGCCGAGACCGGTGCTTCCATGCGCCCTTCAAAGGTGATTTACGACCGTGCCAACAGTTCGATAGCCGAGGCAGATGCCTCTGATTTCGATTTTGATGCCATCATGGAAGGTGCCCAGTGGTTCCACTGGAGCGGCATCACTCCGGCCATCTCCGACAAGGCTGCCGAGCTGACCAAGCTCGCTTGCGAGGCTGCCAAGCGCCATGGCGTGACGGTTTCTGTAGACCTGAACTTCCGCAAGAAGCTCTGGACTTCGGAGAAAGCCATTTCTGTGATGCGTCCTTTGATGCAGTATGTCGATGTTTGCATTGGCAACGAAGAGGATGCACAGCTCTGCCTTGGCTTCAAGCCCGATGCCGACGTGGAGGGTGGAAAGACTGATGCCAGCGGTTATTACAACATCTTCAAGGGCATGATGCAGGAGTTTGGCTTCAAGTATGTGGTATCGACACTGCGCGAATCGCTCTCTGCCACCCACAATGGCTGGAAGGCATTGATCTACGATGGCAAGGACTTCTACGAGAGCAAGCACTATGACATCAACCCCATCATCGACCGCGTAGGTGGCGGAGACTCTTTCTCCGGTGGTTTGATCCACGGTCTGCTCACCAAGCCGACACAGGGCGAGGCCCTCGAATTTGCTGTGGCAGCATCTGCCTTGAAGCACACTATCCCTGGCGACTTCAACCTCGTGAGCGTTGCAGAGGTAGAGAGTCTGGCCGGCGGCAATGCCAACGGACGCGTTCAGAGATAATCATTCAACCATTGACAAATCATTATGGCAAAGTTTAATAAAATACAAGTCATTGAGGCCATGAGAGCCACAGGTATGGTTCCCGTGTTCTTCAACAAGGATATAGATATCTGCAAGAATGTCATCAAGGCCTGCTACGACGGTGGTGTACGCGTGTTTGAGTTCACCAACCGCGGCGATTTCGCCCACGAGATCTTCGGACAGCTGGTAAAATGGGCCGACAAGGAGTGCCCCGAATTGGTTCTCGGTGCAGGAACGGTGATTGATGCTCCTACCGCCGCCCTCTACATTCAGTTGGGTTCCAACTTCATCGTTGGCCCAAACTTCGTGCCTGAGATAGCTCCGGTGTGCAACCGCCGACTCGTTCCCTACTCTCCCGGCTGCGGCAGCGTGACCGAAATCAGCAATGCCCAGGCTCTGGGATGCGACGTGACGAAGGTGTTCCCCGCCGGAAACGTCGGTGGTCCGTCGTTTGTCAAGAACGTGCTGGGACCGTTGCGCTGGTCTAACATCATGGTGACCGGTGCCGTTTCTCCCGACAAGGAGAACCTCACCGAGTGGATCAAGAGCGGAGTGCTCTGCGTAGGCATGGGTTCCAAGCTCTTCCCGAAAGACGTGATTGCAGCCGGAAACTGGCAGGCTATTACTGACAAGTGTGTGGAAGCCTTGGGGTATATCAAGGCCGCCCGCGCTTAATCGATAACAACTTATTCAGTCACGGATTGAAGGATTGGGGCCAAGGGTTCGCAGTTCTTCGATTCGTGACTTTCGTTTTCACCCCTTAAACCCTTATCGTTGCGAACTTATAAGACCATCTACTTATTGTTCATGGCGATTGTCATGATGATGATTTCGGCTTGTCACGACCCGAACGCGGCCAGGATTGACAAGTTGAACGAGTTGTCTTATACCAATCATTACCGCAACTTAGACTCCACCCGCCTCTATGCTCAGCAGGCATTGCGGTTGGCCGACAGCCTCGGACTCGACGGAGCAGAGGCTCTCAACAATCTTGCTTTTGTGAATACAGCCAAGATGCTGTATAAACAGGCTGCAAAGCAACTGGATGAAGTGGAAGAGCGTTCCAACAATCAAGTGGAACTTCTCATAGCCGACGTTCAGCAGATGCGACTCTGTCAGCGAGAGTCGAGAAACAAGGACTTCTACGGATACCGCGAGCGGGCTGTGAGACGACTACACCGCATCGCAGACGAGCCAGACAAACTAACACCCCACCAATATCTGCGACTGAATTATGCCAAATCTGAATTCAGCATCGTTTCCTCCTCCTATTTCTATTATGTAGGCCTGTCCAGACAGTCGATAGATGCTTTGGACGAAATCGACCCGTTCGGCGAGATAGAGCGCGACACTGCCCAACTCCTGTGCTATTGGTACAACGTGGGAGCCGGAGGCATCCTTGTCGACGGTACGCCCGAGGAGATTGCACAGGCGGAATTTGATTATCTCCTGCGCTGTTATACCACCTCTCTCCAGCATCATTATATATTCTGGCAGGCACAATCGCTTCAGGCCATGAGTGAACATCTGCAAAAAGCCAAGCAGCGTAGATTTCTCATGGACAACAACAAGGCTGCCATCGATTTCGTGAATGTTGACCGCATGCCCGACAGTCTGTTGGCGGGCAACTTGGCACAGCGTGCGTTCGACCTGTTCAAGCAGTATGGCGACGTTTATCAGATTGCAGGAGCCAACCGCACATTGGCGGAATGCTATTGGCATATCAAGGATTACCGGTCGGCCCTGGTTTGCCTCATGCGAGCCTTAGACACCAACAAGGCCATCAACCAGGCCCCCGATCTCGTGGCTTCCATCCGCGAGCAACTCAGTTTGGTGCACTCTGCCGTCGACGACAAGGTGAACAGCGACCGCAACCGAAACATTTACCTCGACCTTCAGGAACAGACTCGCCAAGACCGACAGCTCGAAGCACGGGCAGGCCAGTTAGACCATTCGTCGCGACAGCTTAACCTAATGCTCATGGCTGTCATCGTCATGATTGTCGTCGTCATCGTGTCGCTCTATGTGTTCGACCTGATGCGCCGCAGAAATGATGCCCGTTTCTCCTTGGACACCTTGCTTGAGCCACTGAAGAAATGGCGTGAGCACAATGAGATTGAGACCGAAGAGGCACAGGATCGCTACGATGAGATACAGGAGCAGTCCAACATTGTGGAACTCCATCTGCAGCAAAACCGGAGAAGAAATATTGAGCAGCGCACCAAAATACAGTTGGTCAACGGCATCATGCCCTTCATCGACCGAATGGTCAATGAGGTGGGACGTCTGCAGAAGGGCGATGAAGACGAGGACATCAGAAAACAACGCTACCAATATATTGCCGAACTCACAGACAGCATCAATGAATACAACAACGTTCTCACGCAATGGATACAGATGCGTCAAGGTGAGGTGAGCCTCAAAATAGAAAGTTTCCCACTTCAGTCGCTGTTCGATCTGGTAGCACGGGGACGTATGAGCTACAAGATCAAAGGCATCAACCTGCTCGTCGCCCCTACCACCTGTGTGGTCAAGGCCGACAAGACACTGACTCTTTTTATGATCAACACCATTGCCGACAATGCCCGCAAGTTCACACCTGAAGGCGGCATCGTGTCGGTGAGTGCCACAGAAACTCCCGACTACGTGCAGATAAGTGTCAGAGACAACGGATGCGGCATGACACCCGAACAGCTTTCACACGTGTTCGACCGCACCTATACCGGCGGCCATGGCTTTGGTTTGAAAAACTGTTATGGCATCATCGAGAAATACAAGAAGATTTCCAAGATATTCCATGTCTGCACCATCAGCGCCGAGAGCGAGATGGGCAAGGGCTCGCATTTCTTCTTCCGCCTGCCCAAGGGCGTGGCGCGGACTGTCATGATGGTGCTGCTCCTGCTCACGCAGACCATCGGCATGCTGGGGCAACCTGCTCCTGCCAAGCCGCCCGTTCAGCGCAAACAGGCCAAGAAGCATGCCCTGCCGTCCAACCTGCGCCTCAAGCGCGACCTCACGAGCAAGGCCTCACAATATGCCGACAGCGCCTATTTCTCAAACATCAACGGCACCTATCTCAACACTCTAAGGTTTGCCGACAGTTGCCACAAATATCTGGCTGTGACCGACACTGCCATCCTTCTCGACATCAGCAACGAGACTGCGGTGGCCGCCCTGGCCCTGCACAGGTGGGATGTCTATGAGAAAAACAACCGCATCTACACCAAACTCTTCCGTGAGGCGAGTTCCGACGACAGCCTGCCGGAATATGTGCGCACCATGCAGAAGAGTGAAGCCAACAAGACCGTAGCAGTCATTCTCCTGATATTGCTGTTGGCCATCCTCTTTCCAGCTTACTACTTTCTGTATTATCGCTATCGACTGAACTACCGGTTCTGTATCGACCGCATCAATTCCATGAACCGGTTGTTGCTCCGAGACCTGCCCAATCAGGAGAAACTCAAAGGCATCGACCGTCTCAGCGACTTCGACAACTACAGCGTCTCCGACGAACAGCAACGTAACCTGCGCGAGATTGTCAGCGAAATCCGCAATGCCCTGCAGTCGTCCATCGACCAGGCCTCGTCGCAGGAGACCTCCATCGAGCTGGCCGAGGACAACCTGCGACGCCTGCAGATGGACAACTACCAGCTCCATGTGTCCAATAGTGTGCTCGACAACTGTCTATCCACACTCAAACATGAGACCATGTACTATCCTTCGCGCATCCGCCAACTCATCGACGGTGCCGACGGAAACCTCTCCGGCATCGCCGAGCTGGCCGGATATTACAAGGAACTTTACCAGATTCTCTCCCTGCAGGCGGTGCGCCAGATTGCCCCATTGCGACTGGAACCCGACGTGACACGCTATCTCTTTGACCTGCTCAAGAAACTCAATGGGGGCAAGAAGCCCGAGAGAAAAGTGTCGGCCAGCAGGAAACCCTACGTCGATATCGAGGTCGACATGGATCTGTACGAGGCCGACGAGGAGGATTGCCGCACCCTGTTCACGCCCAAAACCAAGGACCTGAAGTTCATGGTCTGCCGGCAAATCGTGCGCGAAATGGGCGAACTCACCAATCTCAGGGCCTGCGGCATGATGGCCCGTCCGAGCAGCGAGGGTACGCTAATCATCACCATCACCATGCCCGAGCGATGCTGGGAGCAGCTGCAACCTGTCAGCAAGGCCATCACACCCCCTCCCGCTGACAACGAAAACAAGGAACAAAATTAAATATCATACGATATGAAAGACTTTAATATTATCATAGTAGAGGACGTGCCCCTGGAGTTGAAGGGCACGGTAGGCATCATCCACAACGACATTCCCGAGGCACATATCATCGGCACGGCCGACACCGAGCAGGCCTATTTCAAGCTCATGAAGGAGCAACTGCCCGACTTGGTGCTGCTCGATCTCGGTCTGGGTGGCTCCACCACGGTGGGCATTGAGATCTGCCGCCACACCAAGGAAGCCCATCCGGCCGTGAAAGTGTTGATTTTCACGGGCGAGATTCTCAACGAGAAGCTATGGGGCGATGCCCTCGATGCCGGTTGCGACGGCATCATCCTCAAAACCGGCGAACTACTCACACGCGGCGATGTGTCCAGCGTGATGGAGGGTAAACGGCTCGTCTTCAACCAGCCTATCCTCGAAAAGATCGTCGAGCGATTCAAGCAGAGCGTCAACAAAGACCTCATGCGTCAGGAGGCACTCATCAACTATGAGATCGATGAGTACGACGAGCGGTTCCTGCGCCATCTGGCGCTGGGCTACACCAAGGAGCAAATCACCAACCTGCGGGGCATGCCGTTTGGCGTGAAAAGTCTCGAAAAACGACAAAATGAGTTGGGACAGAAACTCTTTCCCGACGGCAAGGGCAGCGTGGGTATCAATGCCACACGACTGGTGGTGCGTGCACTGGAGTTGCGCATCCTCGATATCGACAACCTTTATTCCGATGAGGAATAAAGGCTGCAAGGGTTTAAACAGAAAAGGCCACTCCCTTTAAAGAGCAGGCAATTCTACATTCAACGTATCATTTCAAGCAAAGCAAGTGGAGCATAAATCCAATCATACACGGGTTTGGAACCTCATTTTCCGAAAGATGGTCTATCGTCTTTCGCTACTCTTCGCTATTGCGCAGGTGGTTCTCATCCTCGCGTCGTGGCTGCTCACGGCCGCCATGCCCGATGTTCCACTCAAATCGCTGCTCAGTTCCGGCGGCATCAGATGGTTTTTTGGTAATTTCGCAAGAAATCTGGCAGCCCCAGAGCTGGTCTATCTCATCGTGACAGCCATTGCCTGGGGCAGTATCTCTGCCAGCGACTGGTGGACCACCACCACCAGATATTTCACATCCAAGCGCTCCGAACTCACCTCCCAACAGCGGTTTGCCTTGAAAGCGAGCGCCATGTTGCTGCTGGTGGAAGTCGTCGTGATGCTTTGTCTCACCCTCATGCCCCATGCCGTGTTGCTGAGTATCACTGGCGAGATTTTCCCAAGTAGTTTCTCGGTGGGTCTCATTCCTGTCATAGCATTCATGGGCACAACCTCCTCTGTGTTTTATGGCATGCTAAGCGGACGCTTTCACAGCCTCTATGAGGTGGGGCAATGCATGACATCGGCTGGCACGTGGTTCATGCCGCTGTTGCTGCTTTATGTCTTAGGAGCAGAGTTTATACATTCCTTCATATATGTTTTTTCTGTCTGAGACACCCTGATTGGCTCTTCTCCATCAAGGCCAAGGATATACTCAAGTTGGTGATAGGATATCCTTATGGGCAGATTTTGACTCCATCGTTTTATCTTCGAAGCCCTGTGGGCTCATCGACAAACACCCACAAAGAGCTTGTAAAACCTCCGTCAGAGAACGGAGGAAGACTTCTATCGGGCATTCACTCTATCAGATGGAAACAGAAATTCTCTTTGAAAGAATTTGAAAAAAAGCTCCGGAAACAGAGGCTTCGAGGGAAAGTGTGTATGACCATGCCGAAAATGAAGCAAAATTGGGGAAATTACAAACCTCTGAAAATCAGTATCTTGTAATTTATTGACAAATTCCGGCTCTGCGATTACTATCTAATCGTATGACGAATACTATCTAATCGCATAACGATTAGTACCTTATCTCGCGACGATTTCGGCCTTGTGGCAGAGCAAAAAAGCCCAAAAACACTCTTAAAAGCATGTTTTAACCCCTCCATAAGGATAAAATGGCAGAGAGATTTCATCCTTTAACTGTGAAAATAGTAATTTTTTCGGCTCAAAGAGAAATAAAAATCCGCACGGTTTCAATGAAAAAACATGACATGCCGAAAGGGTTACCAATGTACCTCCCATATAATCCAAGAAAGGCTACCCATTGTTTTCATGGAGTTGTTCTGCCGTTTTTCTTACCGTTTGTCAATGGGGGGCTTTGATTTTCCTCTGTAGTTAGTTTCCCATATCATTACTTCCAGATATGCGGTTTTCATTTGTTGTTCATTCCCTTCCTCAAACAGCACGATCTCGCTTCGGGGATTAGGTGAAGGTCGCCCTGTCTGGCAAGACAAACATTGTGCTCAGAGCATGAACTTAAAAGGATGCTTCAGGACGTTTGTAACAAGAATATCCACGATTGCCCCACCCCGCCTGCGAGAAAGAAAATAGGACAGTTCAGGCACTGAAGGGCTCGTCATATACAACGGCATCAGTTAGAATCATCCTTCTGTTTTCCGATGGTAAGCTGCAGAAGATCATAGAATGTGCCGTTGTAGACATTGAGGTCTACATTTCCTTTAATGCCAGGCAACTGTCCGGTGTCGGTATGTTGCCAGAACTTCCACGTTCCCTTATACTCTATTTTGTCGACATAGTAATGTGCTATCCAATAGGGATAATCATCAAAAACCGGAGCACTGAGGTATTTTTCCTTGAATTTGTAATAGGTATAGATGATGGGCTTCACGTGATACTTGTCTTCCACGACATGCAGCCACGTCAGCACATCGGTCTGAAAATCCTCTACCGTCACATCCTTTGGCACATGTTCGATATCGAGTACAGGCGGCAGGTCACCGTCTTCCAATCGCACCTTATCCAAAAAGTGGTAAGCCTGCGAACGGGCCGACGAGCTGTTGGTCCAGAAATGGTATGCTCCACGAATGAAGCCATACTCGCGCGAGCGATCGAAATTGTCAGAGAAGTTGGGGTCGATACGCGAAGAGCCCTCAGTGGCCTTGATGATGACAAAGCGCAACGGATTGCCATCAAGGAGTGCATTGTTTTTCAAACGTCCCCAGTCGATGGTGCCCTGGTAGTGGGAGATGTCAATGCCATGGATTTCATAGCCTTGGGGGTATTTGGCATCGCCATAAAGTGCACGCCAACGAAATCCTGTTGGGCCAACAAAAAAATAATAGAACACCCAGATATAAAGGGCGATGACACCTAATGCTCCTAAGAGGAGGCCCTTGCGGTTGCCTTTCTTGAAAAAAGGGAAATGATGGATAGTAGACCAGAAAGCTGTATATCCATGCGTATAAGCTCGATGATGTCTCGTCGATGCTGACCTGCGGTGATGTACGTTTTTTCTGCTACTCATAGGGGTGAATAAATAAAAAGAAGCACTCCCCCGTTGTCTCAACCAACAACAGTGGAGTGTCCTTCTTTTATAATACTGATGCTTTCATCTGCAAAGAATTACTTCTTGGCAGCATTTTCCAAAGCAAGGGTGCGAGTCTCGCGGTCGCAAACTTCCGTCGGACCCCAATACTGAATAGGACCGGGATAAACGAAACATGTCTTGCGTGCAAGCTCCTCACGCTTTTCAATAAACTTCTTGAAAGGTGCGCCGTCAAGCTCCACGAGAGCCTTACGGATAACAGGCTTCATCTCACCATTACGGCGTTCCATGTTCATCATCATCGTGATGGGCACACCACCGGCAACCCACTCAGCTGCAGGGGCAGACAGATTTTGAACAATAGCCATATATCCGGTCTTCTCATTGGCAATCAGGTTGGCTGCACTAACGCCCAACGCATAGCAATAGTCTGCATCGAAGTTGGAAGGAGCGGCGCAACGGCCCTCATAACCGAAGAAGTGATGGAGTGTGGCGAAGCTGCCATTGTATTTGCCTTCAGCCTTCCAGCTCTCCAGCTTATCGGCCACCATGTCAGACAACAGACGCTCGGTCTCAATGAGAGACACCTGAACGTTGCCGTGGGGATCGCGGTCAAGCGACAGTTGGCTGGCCACATTCTGAGGCAGAGTGGCAAAGGTATCAGCGTTTTCCTTAGACAGATGGTTCAAGATGTATGCACGCTGTGCCTCGGGTTCGAGGTCGCGATAGTCAGCACCGTGGGCGGCGAGCAGGTCGTTCAGCTCGTCGATGAGACGACCAATGGCAGGAATAAACTCGATGAGGCCCTCAGGAACGAGTACCACTCCAAAGTTGTTACCGTCTTCCGCACGCTTGGCTACAGCTGTTGCAATATCTTCCACAATCTGATTCAGCGTCATATCTTTCTGCTCAATCTCCTCAGAGATGAGGCAGATGTTGGGCTGGGTCTGCAGAGCACACTCCAAAGCGATGTGGGAAGCAGAGCGACCCATGAGCTTGATGAAGTGCCAGTATTTGCGTGCAGAGTTGGCATCACGCTCAATATTACCGATAAGCTCGGCATAAACCTTTGTAGCGGTGTCGAAACCAAAGCTGGTCTCAATCTGCTTGTTCTTCAAGTCGCCGTCGATAGTCTTGGGACAGCCGATGACCTGGATGCCATACTTCTTGGCAGCATAGTATTCTGCGAGCACGCAGGCGTTGGTATTGGAGTCGTCGCCACCAATGATGACCAGAGCCTTGATATTCAATTTCTCAAGAATCTCGCGGCCCTTCTCAAACTGATCTTCCTTTTCCAGCTTGGTACGACCAGATCCGATCATGTCGAAACCACCCGTATTACGGTAGTTGTCCACGTAATCGGACGTAAGCTCGATATAGTTGTGTTCAATCAGTCCGCTCGGGCCCATCAGAAATCCATAAACCTTGTTGTTGGGATTCTGGTTTTTTACGGCATCAAAAATACCGCAAATCACATTGTGTCCGCCGGGAGCCTGACCACCGGAAAGGATGATACCTACATTTTTCTCCATTCCAACTTTCTTGTCACCAGGCACAAACTCGATGATAGGCATGCCATAAGTGTTAGGGAACAGACTCTTGATTTCATCCTGATTGCCAACACTCTGTGTCAGCTCACCTTCTTTTACCTTAACAGGTCCGACGAGCCCTTTAGGGAGCTTCGGCTGATACTGCATACGGGCTTTCTGCAAAAGACTTGCTTTCATTTTTTCGAGATTTATAAATTAAAATATTATAGCTGTTGCAAAATTACGCTTTTTTTTTAAGGAAATAAAGAAAAACAAGCAGAAAACCGTTTTTGAATTATTTTTTTCATGAAGTTCTTGCGGTTCTGCTTTTTTTTTATACCTTTGAAGAAATTATTAAAGACACACAAAATTCAGCAGTCATGGCAAAGAAAAGAGATTTAAAACAAACCATTAATTACATCTGTAGTGAACTGTTCGCAGAAGCTGTCGCCGCCTCGCTGTATGGCACTTCCAAGAGCGAAGAGGCTGCAGAAAACGTGCTTTCGGCGATTATCATCACCAAAAACGATTTTGTAAAGCGCATTTCCCACCCCGAGCCTGGTATGGATCCCAAGAAATATTATGACCAAATCGTTAAGGATTTCAACCATCGGGTGTCTGAAATCATCGACCAGATCAGCAGTTTAGGATAATCGGGGGTATGATCAGACAGTTTTGTAATTGGCTTCTTTTTAAACATTGGGGCTGGACCAAGCATATCACCGTTGAACATCCAGACAAATTTATCATCTGTCTGGCACCCCATACCAGCAACTGGGACTTCCTCATCGGGCAGCTGTATATGCGCTCGCAAGGCATGAAAATCAACTTTCTGATGAAGAAGGAGTGGTTCTTCTGGCCTTTGGGACCCATTCTCAAAAACATGGGTGGCATCCCGGTGTTCCGTTCGAAACACACCAGCATGACCGACAATCTGGCTGAGACGGCCCGTCGGGAGAAGAGTTTCCGGCTCTGTGTCACGCCGGAAGGCACCCGCTCGCTCAATCCTGAGTGGAAAAAGGGCTTCTATTTCATTGCCCTGAAAGCGGAGATTCCCATCTTGCTCTATGGTGTCGACTATGAAAAGAAGTTGATAGAATGCACCCGCAGCTTTATGCCGACGGGCGATTTGGACAAGGAAATGCGTGAGGTGAAACTCTATTTCAAAGACTATAAAGGTAAGATTCCCGAGAAATTCACCATTGGGGAAGTGTAAAGGAGATATCAAAAAGATGCGAAAGATATTGTTGGCCGGCACGTTGATGATGCAGATGGTCAGTGCATCGGCCCAAAACTCAGCCTTGGTACATCGGGCTGAGAAGACTCTCAGTGACTATTTCCTGACCTATTCTGCCAAGAACACGGAATTTCTGCAACAGCCACGGCTCAAGACTCTGAAGATCGATGACCGCTCGAAGACGGTCGTGGTGACCACCTCGGAGTCGTTTGCACAACAGGATTTCACCGACAAACAGGTCGGGAAGATCTACAAGCAGGTCAAACACGCTCTCCCCAAGCCCTACAACAAATACAAGATACAGGTCATCACCAATGGCATGCCTATCGAACAGTATGTGCCCGACTACGCATTGCCATCGTCGGAAGGCCATGCGCTATGGGGCAAAATCAACTACGATGGACAGCCTTGGGTCTCCAACGTGTCGCGTCCGATGAAGATTACCAATGGCCTTTACGACCGACACCTCACCGTTTGGGCCTCCCACGGACGCTATTACGACAATCAGAAGGGGTTCTGGAAATGGCAACGGCCGTTCCTTTTCGGCACCACCGAGGACCTTTTCACACAGACCATCGTCGTGCCCTACCTCATTCCGATGCTCGAAAACGCCGGTGCGGTGGTGTTTACACCCCGTGAACGCGACTGGCAGACGGCCGAATACATCATCGATGCCGACGGATCGTTTGGTCAAAACGGCAGCGGATATTCGGAATATGCAGAAGGAAAGCAGTGGACGAAGACCGGAAAGCCGGGCTTTGCAGCGCATGGAGGCCACTATGTGGACAACGAAAACCCCTTCGAGGCTGGCTCGGCCAAACAACTGAAAGCCACGAAAAAGGACGGCAAAGCATACGTGAAATGGCAGCCCCGATTTGAGAAGGAGGGACGATATGCCGTCTATGTGAGTTATCAGACGGTGGACAAGAGCGTCGACGATGCCCATTACACGGTGTTCCATAAGGGTCAAGCCACCGAGTTCAGGGTCAACCAGCAGATGGGTGGCGGCACCTGGGTCTACCTCGGAACATTCGATTTTGATAAGGGGGATAACATTTACAACTGCGTGATGCTCACTAACCAGAGCCGTCGGCGTGGCATGGTCACGGCCGATGCGGTGCGGTTTGGCGGTGGCATGGGCAACATCGAGCGAGGAGGCAGCATCAGCGGCTATCCCCGCGCCATCGAAGGTGCCCGCTATTACGCCCAATGGGCCGGTGCTCCCTATTCGGTTTATGGTGGTCGTGGAGGCACAGACGACTATGCCGACGACATCAACACTCGGTCGAGGATGCTCAACTGGTTGGCAGGCGGCTCCGAATACGTGCCCCATTTAGAGGGCAAAAACGTGCCGATGGAGTTGTCGTTGGCCGTGCATAGCGATGCGGGCGTGGCGGCAGACGGACGTAGTCTCGTCGGTTCCCTGGCCATTTGCACCACCGATTTCAACGACGGACGACTCGACGCGGGCATCTCCCGCATGGCATCCAAGCAGTTAGCCGATGCCCTTCTCTCCGGTGTCACCCGAGATTTGAGTTTCCAATACAAGTCGTGGGCACGCCGATACCTCTGGGACCGCAACTACTCGGAGACGCGACTGCCCGAAGTTCCGTCGGCCATTCTGGAAACATTGTCCCATCAGAATTTCCCCGACATGCTGATGGCACAGGATCCCAACTTCAAGTTTTCCATCGCCCGGTCTATCTACAAAACCATTGCGAGATACACCAACGGCATGCACGGCCGTGCCGCCGTGATCCAGCCGCTGGCCCCAGAGAACGTCAGCGTGGAACTGTCGTCACCCACTCAGGCCCGCATCTCATGGAACCTACAGGAAGACAAGCAGGAACCCACGGCCTATCCCAACTATTATGTGCTATACACCGCTACCGGAACCGGCGGCTTCGACAATGGCCGCAAGGTCAGCGGAACATCGATCACCGTTGACATTGAGCCGGGAGTGCAGTATAAATTCAAGGTTTCGGCGGCCAACCGGGGTGGCGAGAGTTTCCCGTCGGAGACCGTCTCAGCTTTCTCCCAGCCCGGGGCGACCAAGACCATCCTTGTCGTCAACTGCTTCGAACGAGTCTCTGCACCCGCCGTTGTCAACTCCGACACCCAGCAGGGTTTTGACCTCGATGCCGACCCCGGTGTCTCCCAGGGTCTCACCGCGGGCTGGAGCGGCAAGCAAATCAACTTCGACCGCTCGCGAATGGGTATCGAGGGCGAGACAGGACTGGGCTATAGCGGCAACGAGATGGCCGGAAAGTTTGTGGCAGGCAATGATTTCGACTATGCCGTGACGCACACAGAGGCCATCGCCTCGGGCAGGAAATACAATATCGTGAGCTGTTCTTCCCAATCCGTGGAGACCGGAAAGATGAAGCTGGAGAACTTCGCGGCCGTGGATTTGATATTCGGTCTCGAACGCTACACCTCCGAGGCGCTGAAGTTCTACAAAGTTTTCAACTCCACGCTCAAGGGCAAAATCTCGGGCTATACGCAGGGCGGAGGCCGCGTGCTGGCTTCCGGTGCCTATATCGGAAGTGACATGACGCTGGAAAATGACGCCCAATGGCTGTCACAAACCCTGAAAACGAGCTATGGGGCAACACTCAAAACCGACACCATCGCGGGCGCAAACGGATTGGGAATGACCTTCGACTTCTACCGCCAACTCAATCCTGACCACTACGCCGCTACCCATTCCGACGTGCTTCAGCCCGAAACGGGTGCCATTTGCGCCATGCAATATGCCAACGGGATGTCCGCGGCGACAGCCTACGACGGCTCCGACTACAAGACATTCGTCATGGGTTTCCCCTTCGAATGTATCACCGACAAGGTCACTCGTCACCAACTCATGCAAGGAATCATGAATTATCTTCTAAAATAAACGGTAAAGATTATGAAAATTCAAGCCAATCACTCAGGAACAAGAAGTATTGAAGTGAGCGAGAGCCATCTTCAGACGATCGACAAATATTCTCTGTTGCGCAACCTTATCGATAGTAATGGCATCATCGACGAGGCCGTTTTGGATAAGCTGAAATTCAATATCAGGGGCATTCTCGAGTCCGAATCGGGCAACGACAAGAATCTCCTCGACCTTTGTCTCGACGTGATTTACAACAGCAACATGAAGGCCTTCGGTCTCCATCAGCTCGTGCTGCTCTACATCGAATGGAAGAACCGTCAGGAGAGCAAGGACGATGAGGACCCGCAGGCAGTAACCGACTGATATGCAACAATATCAACTGACTGACTTTCTTCCCACCACTCGCAAGGAATGTGACTTGCGCGGATGGGACCAACTCGACATTATCCTTTTCTCAGGCGATGCTTATGTCGACCATCCCTCGTTTGCAGCCGCAGTCATCGGACGTATGCTCGAGTCCAACGGCTACCGCGTGGCCATCGTACCGCAACCCGACTGGCATGGCGACTACCGCGACTTCAAGAAGCTGGGGCGGCCTCGCCTGTTCTTCGGAGTCACTCCAGGCAACATGGATTCGATGGTCAACCACTACACCGCCAACCGTCGTCTGCGCTCCGAAGATGCCTACAGTCCCGATGCCCGCCACGACATGCGACCGGACTATCCATCCATCGTCTACACCAAAATCCTCAAACAGCTTTTCCCCGACGTTCCCGTGGCTCTCGGAGGCATCGAGGCATCGCTGCGACGACTGACACATTACGACTACTGGCAGGACAAACTACGTAAGAGTATCCTCTGCGACAGCGGGGCAGACATCATCCTCTATGGCATGGGGGAGAAGAATACACTCGCACTCTGTCATGAGTTGGAGGCCGGAAAGACTATCAAAGACATCCGCGATATTCCCCAGACCGTGTTTCTCTGCAGGGAGGAGGACATTCCCGGAGGCATCACCGACAGCGACATCGTGCTCCATTCTCATGAGGAATGCCTGCGCAACAAGAAGGCTCAAGCGGAGAACTTCCGCCATATTGAGGAAGAATCCAACAAGATGCACGCCCAGAGGCTGTTGCAGGCGGTAGACAATTTGTATGCCGTGGCCAACCCACCCTATCCTCCCATGACCACAGAGGAGGTGGATGCAACTTTCGATCTTCCCTACACCCGACTCCCCCACCCTAAATACAAGGGCAAGACCATCCCGGCTTACGAGATGATCAAGTTCTCCATCAACATGCACCGGGGATGCTTTGGCGGCTGTGCCTTCTGCACCATATCAGCCCATCAAGGCAAATTCATAGCCAATCGGTCGAAAGAAAGCATCCTGCGCGAGGCCAAGAAGGTGACACAGATGCCTGATTTCAAGGGGTATATATCCGACCTCGGCGGTCCGTCGGCCAACATGTATGGCATGCGGGGCCGCAACCTCAAGGCCTGCGAAAAATGCAAACGACCCTCGTGCATCAATCCTGAAGTGTGCCCCAACCTCAACACCGACCACTCGAAGCTGCTCGACATCTATCGTGCCGTGGACGCATTGCCCGGTGTGAAGAAGAGCTTTATAGGCAGTGGCGTGCGCTACGACCTCATTCTGCACAAGAGCAAGGATGAGAAAAGCAATCAGGCAGCGATGGAATATGCCCGCGAACTGATCACCAACCACGTGAGCGGCCGACTGAAGGTGGCCCCCGAGCACACCTCCGACCGGGTGCTCAGCCTCATGCGCAAACCGTCGTTTGGGCAGTTCTATCAGTTCAAAAGGCTTTTTGACAAGATCAACAAGGAAGCCGGACTCAACCAGCAAATCATTCCTTACTTCATCAGTAGCCACCCAGGGTGCAAGGAGGAGGACATGGCCGAACTCGCCGTACTCACCAAAGACCTGAATTTCCACCTCGAACAGGTGCAGGATTTCACGCCCACGCCGATGACAGTAAGCACCGAGGCCTGGTATTCGGGCTTCGATCCCTACACCCTCGAACCCGTATTCTGTGCCAAAACGCAGCGTGAGAAGCTCGCCCAACGGCAGTTTTTCTTCTGGTATAAACCCGAGGAACGCCGCAACATCGAGTCCGAACTCAAGCGCATCGGCCGTCCCGACCTCATCAAGAAACTCTACGACGGCGTGCCCTATCGGGGCCGGGTGAACTACGACGACAAGGCCGTGGGCAGCCATCCCGACACCGCAGACCGTGGCGGCAGGCGCAACGAGCACCGCCGGGGAGCCGACAAAGGCCGGGCGCAGAACCCTGCGGGCGGCAGAAAACCCAAGTCGTTTAATCCGAATTTCCAATCCGGAGCGAGAAGGAAGAAGGGTAGATAACGCCTTCTCCGCCCTTTTCATACCACCCATCACGTGCAAATCATTGAGCAAAACCTTATCGGCAAGCACACCGAGGCAGACTGTGAGGACGGCATCGTCATCACCAAGGACTTCGTGGCCGTCATCGATGGCAGCACGAGCAAGACTTCGCGCCGCATCCATGCCGACAGGACCAACGGCCAATACTGCATGATGCTCATTGCGGAGATGGTGAGGTCGATGGCACCGGACATCTCGCTCGATGAGTTTTGCAACGCGATAACGGCGCGGATCCGTCAGCAATATTCCCCTGACCACTCTTGCAAGGCAGACCAAGAGCCGTCTTTGGCCTATATCCCACCGGCAGAACGGCTGTGTGCCAGTGCCGTGATCTACAGTCGGGCACACCGTCAGATCTGGATGATTGGCGACTGTCAGTGCATGGTCGACGGTCGGTTGTATGACAATCCGAAGCCTTACGAGGCCCCCATCGCCAGCCATCGGGCCGCCATTTTCGCCCGAAAAGCCGAGGAACATCCCGACATGATTGTCGACGGACAACTCATTCACGACTACGCCCGCGACGAAATCCTGCCCATGCTCATCGAAAGCATGAACGGACAAAACAAGGACTATGCGATCATCGACGGCTACCCCATCCATCGGGCGGGCATCCGAGTGGTCGACGTGGATGCCTGCGCCACCGAGTTAGTGCTGGCCTCCGACGGTTATCCCTTTCTCCGCCCCACCCTTCGGGAGAGCGAAGAGGCGTTGGCCAGGCAGTTGCGCGACGACCCGTACAATATCCTCTCGTTCAAAGCCACCAAAGGCAGCATGGCGGGCAACCGATCGTTTGACGACAGGGCGTATGTGAGAGTGACGAGTGAGGAGTGACGAGTGAGGAATGGGGGTGATGAATGATGGGTGTGGAATGTGAAATGAAGAATGGAGAATGAAAGAGAAAAACGCATGATGAATGACAACGAGAAAATGGAAATGACCGAACGGGCCATGAACAGATATTTTGTGTGGCTGAGTTTCGACGGCACGGGCTACCACGGTTGGCAGATACAGCCCAACGGTATGTCGGTGCAGGAGAAGGTGCAACAATGCCTCACCACCCTGCTACGGCAGCCCATTGAGGTGACGGGGGCTGGGCGCACCGACGCCGGGGTGCATGCCCGACAGATGTCGTGCCACTTCGACTACCTCGGAGAGGTGGACTGCACGCAGCTCGCCTATCGCCTCAACCGCATCCTGCCACGCGACATCAGTTGCAATCGGGTGGAGCACGTCGCGCCCGACCACCACGCCCGTTTCTCTGCCACGAAGCGCACCTACCGCTATTTCATCCATACCGAGCGCGACCCGTTTCTCCGCCATTTCTCCGTGGAGATGCACTGGTCGCTCGACTTCGAACTCATGAACGAGGCGGCAGCATGGCTTCTCACCGTCGACGACTTTAAAGCGTTTTGCAAGGCGAATGCTGACAACAAGACCACCCTGTGTCGTGTCACCAAGGCACGGTGGGTGAAGACCGGCCCGTCGACCTATTATTTTGAGATTTCGGCCAACCGTTTTCTGCGCAACATGGTGCGTGCGGTGGTCGGTACACTCATTGACGTGGGTCGTCACTGCCTCACCCTCGACCAATTCAAGGCGGTGGTGCGCGACGGCACCCGCTCTGACGCTGGCCAGTCCATGCCCGCCCACGGGTTGTTTCTTTGGGAAATCGAGTATTAAAAGTCTTGATTTCCTTTGCTTTATTGTCCCTACCCTACCCCCTTTCATCCCTCACCATTCTCCCCTCGTAAAGCCCCGTCTGCAGGAGTTCATCACAAGGGGTTGACGATAACTATCTAATCGCGCTGCGATTAGATAGTTATCGTCGCACGATTAGATAGTTATCGTCAAGCGATTAGGTACTAATCGTAAAAGCACCAGAATTCAATGATTTCGGCATGCTGTTTGACACATTGAAAAAGTGCGTCGCCAAACAGGTGGAGTCTGATTCTCCCAGAAAGGAAACAGAAGGCATGGAGGAACAACCTTTGACTAAAATTGATTAGAGTTTGCAGCACTACATGCCGAGAATTGTTGTTGTTTGGCTGAAGAATAAAAAGGGTCAGGGCTTTATATCCTATGAGTTCTTAAAACACTCTGGGCAAAACGAAATTCCACCTCCTATAGCTCCGCACCTTTATAGAATAAAAAAAAAGTAGAAAAAAGATTGAGTACTAAAAGGCCAAAAGAAAAAACGACGAGACAAGATGCCCGTTCAGTCATGCGTATATGCCCCAATCGCCAAGCGCTTAAAACAGAGAGATAAAAAGGAAGAAACGGAATATAAAATGACAATTACCGTCGTTTTATCTCCAAATATCTTTTAATAAAGACTGAACATAGGGTCGATTCCAGTCGGAGGAATGGTAGATATCACTGTCCAGTTGCAGGATATCGATGTCGATCTTCACAAGATGGAGTGACTTGTCTTGAGGGAGACGGCCCATTTGTCGTTCGATATCCTTGATAAGAGAGAGCAATGAGGAATAAGTCAGAGCGGTTTCTCCATAGGCCAGACAGTTGAGATAAAGTGGCGACGGGGAACCAATGGGAATGGTCCACATCGAACGAGTGAAATGGATGTCACCCAACACCTTGCGCAGCAGCTGTTGGGCGGTTGCGATATGGTAGGATTGTTCGGTGTTGGAACCGAGAGACAAAAGTAGTTTTCGTACCATCTCTGAGAACTATCATAGACTATCAGCCACTAGTGTCCGGTAAAAAATTGAGGGTTATCAAAAAGGCTAGTTTCGATGACACTTTGATCACTTGGCTTAACCAGCTTCTCTGCCCTCTCAAAGAGACTATGTAAATTAATTTTCTCAAACAT
>JAEAMQ010000042.1 GCA_016901395.1 Prevotella sp.
GATAGTGGGCTGCTACCACCCCACCCCGTCCCTCCCACACAGGGGAGGGTGGGTGGAATGCTTGGGGGATGGGAGGACGGTAAGGGGGTGGGGATAAGGGAAGGGTGGGGAGATGGGGAGAGGACAAGATGGGAATGGCGAGGGATGGAGCAGGAGAGATAAGAAAGAGGAGACGTGGAAGGAAATGAGATGAAGACGGGAAGAAAATGCAGATGGGGGAAGGGAAATGAGGTGGATTTTAAAAAAAATAATATCTTTGCGAGTGAAGAAAGGAATGAGGAATGCAGGAAACGATGCAGGAGAGGAGGAAACGGTGGATGGAAGAAGGAAAAGATGAATGGAAGAAGGAATGGTGAAAGGAAGAGAAAGTTAATGATAGGGTATAAACTTAAAAAGAAATAAATCATGCAGATATTATTGGCAAGCGCTAAGATTATGAACAGCGCGGAAATGTTGACACAACAGACTAAGAAGAGAAAAGAGGGGAAGGATGTGATGGGGAATGTACCGATGGTGAGTGTGCCGAGATTTGAGGCAGAGGCGGTGAGGATGGCTGAGGAGCTGAGTAGGTGGTCGACGGAGGAGATTGCCAAGGAGATGGGGTGTAGTGTGCAGATCGCAGCGGAGAACAGGCTGCGGTATGGGTCGTTTATGAGTGAGGAGGAGAAGTTGCCGGCGGTGCTGGCGTATTATGGGCAGGCTTACAAGTATCTGAAGGCGGCGGAGATGACGGCGGGCGATCTGAGGTTTGCACAGAAACATTTACTGATTACGTCGTTTTTGTATGGGTTGCTGAGACCGTTGGACCGGATACATCCTTACAGGATGGAGGGGAAGGTGTGTCTGGAGGCGACGGGCGACAGGACGATGTTTGAGTTTTGGAAGGAGAGGCTGACGGATGTGTTGATCGAGGAGGTGAAGAAAGACGACGGGGTGCTGGTGCACCTGGCGACGGAGGAGATGGAGCATCTGTTTGACTGGAAACGGGTGAAGGAGGAGGTGAAGGTGGTGCAGCCGGTGTTTGTGGCCGACCAGGGAGGACGGATGAAGGTGGTGGCTGTGCACGCGAAGAGCTGTAGGGGGGCGATGACGAGGATGATTATCAAGGAGAGGATGAAGACGGTGAAAGGGCTGTGGGGGTTTGAGATGGATGGGTATGAGTATAGAGGAGGGGAGAGATTTGTGAGGGAGATGGGGCCGGCGTAGTACGCCGGCTTACAGCGCGTAGGGAGGGGAGGAGGATAGGGGGGATAGGATATTATAGGATATTATAGGATATTATAGGATATTATAGGATCTTATAGGCAATGATAGGCTATTATAGGGGAGAGAGAAAAGAAGGGAAGGGGAGAGAAAAGAAGGGAAGGGGAGAGAAAGGGAAGGAAAGAAGGAAAGAAAGAGAGAAGGAAGGAAAGAGAGAAGGAAGGAAAGAGAGAAGGAAGGAAAGGAAAAAGAAAGGAAGATAAAGATAGTAGAAGGGAATAGGGAAGGATAGAAGGATAGCAGGATGGAAACAATAATAGGAGCCGAGAGGCTCCTATTATTGTATAGAGAGATGGAAAGGGGGATGAGGAATGGGGAATGAGGAATGAGAGGGGCGATGAGTTAGCCGACGACCATCTTGACGAGGTAGAGGACGACGGGGATGGTGACGACGGCGATGCCGATGAAGTCGATGTAGACGCCGCTCTTGATCATCTTGGTGATGGGGATGTAGCCACTGGCATAGACGATGGCGTTGGGCGGAGTGGAGACGGGGAGCATGAAGCCGAGGGAGGCGGAGAGGGCCACACCCACGGCGACAGGCACGGGACTGAATCCGGCGGAGAGGGCGGCACCGATGGCCAACGGGCCGATCATGTTGGTGGCGGCGGTGTGGGACGTGAGCTCGGAGAGGAGCAGCGACATGACACAGAACACGGCCACGAGAAGCATCTCAGACGGGTTGCCGCCCATCATGAAGATGATCTGGTCGCCAATCCATTTGGACAGTCCGGTGGAATACATCATGCCACCCATCGCGAGTCCACCACCAAAGAGCAGCAGCGTGCCCCATTCCACACCGGCGACGGCATCTTTCCATTCGAGCGTCATCTTGTGGTGCTTGAGGTCGACGGGCAGGAAGAACAGCAGCAGGGCGCCCACCATGGCGGCAATGGCTTCGGGGAACAGGGCGTTGTAGCGGTTGAGCACGGGGCTTTCGGTGCCGAGGAAGATGCTCAGGATGCCCGGCGTGATCCAGAGCAATACGGCCACGATGAAGGCCACCATCGTGTTTTTCTGGGCGCGGGTCCAGCGGCCGAGGCCTTTCACCTTTTCAGAGATAAACTCCGTGGCGCCCTCGATATGCTTCACGTCGGACGGGAACATGCGGGTGAGTACCACGTAGGCGATGATGAAATAGGCCACCATTGCCACAAATCCCCACACCATCCATTGGAAGAACGACACGTGGAGGTTGCACATCTCATTGAGAAATCCCAGCATGATGATGTTGGGCGGGGTGCCGATGGGCGTGAGCACACCGCCGATGGAGCAGGCGTAGGCCGTCATGAGCATCAGTCCGGTGGCATATTTATAAGAGCTGAGGTTGATGACCTTGCCTTTGGCGGCCATCATCTCGCGAATGGCTTCGAGCAGTCCGAGGGCGATGGGGAACATCATGGCTGCGGTGGCAGTGTTGCTGATCCAGCCTGAGCAGAGCATGCACGCCAGTCCGATGGCGAGGAAGATGCGCCGCGGGTCGTCGCCCACCCACCGCATTGACATGATGCCGTAGGCGATGCGCTTGTCGACGCCGTTGACCATCATGGCTTTGGCAATGATAAATCCGCCCATGAAGAGGAAGATCATGGGGTTGGCGAAGGCGGCAAAGGCCTCTTTCATCTTCACCACGTCGAACACCACGCAGAGCGTCGGTCCGATGAGCGATGTGACGGGGATGGGCACCGGTTCGGTGATCCACCAGAGGGCCACCAGGGTCATGATGGCCAGCAGCTTGTGAGCCTCAGGGGTGAGTCCGGCAATGGGCGTAATCCATACGAGAATGGCGCAGATGGGACCGAAGATGGCACCGATGATCCTGCGTTTGCGGTCGAAAGACGAGTCTTGGTTCGTCTGTTCCTGTCCCTGTGTGTCGGGGCTGATTTTAGCGTCGTTCATATAACAAGGTTTAAGTAGTAGTAAAAACTTCTTCAAAAATAGGCATTTAATTGATTCATATTGGTAAGAAATCGGAAAAATATAGGATGTTGAATAATTTTTTCTTAAATAATCGATGAAATCTCAATAAAAACCCTATTTTTGCAGAAAAGCATCTGTCACTCATGGCGTTATGTCGCCGTTTTCAGGGTGCGCGCTTCGTCAGGGATGCAGACTGTGATCAGAGAGAAACCTATAACTTAAACGTCTGTAATATGAATAATGTAGTTGTTATTGTAATTGGAGTAGTGCTGGTGTTGGCACTGGTTTATCTGAACTATCGTCACAACCACCGTTTCAGTTTCGACGAGAGCCGTCTTCGTGCTACTGTCGACCGCATTTTCCGCGAGACGGGCGCGTCGATGTTGTCGAAAAAGGATTTTATCTACAAGCTCAAACAGATACTGAACTGCACGCAGAAAGAGGCCCTCTACCTCTATGGGCTGGCGCGTGGCAAGGGCATGATTGTCGACGACAACAAGGAGGTGAGGCTCGCGGCATAGCAGGGTGGGGGAGAGGAGCGCCCCGTGTCGCCCGCTTTGCGTTTGCCCCTGGTCTCTCCTCGCTCCGGCTTCGGCTGCGCCCGCTGCCTTGGCCGCTCTTGGTTTGCGCGCCCCGCCGCTCGTTTCCAGTTTTCCCCCTCTTGGCTTCGGCTTCCCGCCCTGCCGCTTGGTTCCCGTTGTTCCCTCTTGGCTCCGGCTTGCCTCCCCGTTGCTTGGTTCCCGTCGCCCCTCTTGGCTTTGGCTGTCCGCCCCGTCCGTCCCCGTTTGCCCTGGTGGGCTGGGGTTTCTGTACACCGCCATACTATGGCGGTCCTTCCCTTGTTGTGAGCCTCTCTCCCCGCCCTCTCTCCCCCTCGACTTTATAATTTTTCCTAAAACAGATGAAATAATGGTACAAAAAGCATGGATTATTGCGACAAATCATTTATATTTGCAATAATTATTGTTTGAAGCAATAAGACATCGTAGACAGAAACATTCATTAAAAGCATAAACATTATGGATATCAACCAGAAAATGCAAGACGCATTCAATGCGCAGATTACAGAGGAATTGTTCTCTTCCAACTTATATCTTCAGATGGCCTTCTGGTTCCGCAAGGAAGGCTGGATCGGCTTTGCCAAGTGGATGGCCCACCAGAGCGACGAGGAGAAAAGACACGCCATGGATATGGCCGACTTCGTGCTCAACCGTGGCGGCAAGGTAGAACTCAAGGCCGTGCCCTCGGTGCAGACCGAGTGGAAAGACCCCAAGGATGTGTTTGAGAGCGCTATGGCCCACGAGAAACACGTCTCTGCCCTCATCAGCAAACTCGCTGACGTGGCCGACGACGAGAAGGACCGTGCTGCCGCCAACTTCTGCGACAAGTATGTAGACGAGCAGGTAGAGGAGGAGAAGAGTCTCCGCGACATCCTCAACCTCTTCCGCCACCGCGAGGGATCCACCATCCCTGCCATCGACGACATCGTAGGCGGACGTCAGTATTAATCCCCTATTTTCCTATATATCGGCCCCGGCATGTGTCAAAATGACCATGCCGGGGCTTTTTAGTAACATTTGTGCCCGTGCACAACACTGGCATCCTGTTTGTTTGAAAATCGATGAGCAGTCATCAATTGGGCGACAAAAAGATGAAGAATACCAAAATTTTTCAGTAACTTTGCACGCCTTAATACAGCAATTTGGCATGACTGCGGCCCGCGGCGACGGGAAACAGGCGCAGGCAGGCATCATTTATTATTTTTAAAGCATCACAGCTATGAGAACAGAATGGAGAGGTTTCAAAGGAAACCAGTGGCAGACTGAAGTCAATCTTCGTGATTTCATCCAGAACAATTACACCCTTTATGAGGGCGACGAGGCATTCCTCGCTGCGCCGACAGAGGCCACCAATACCCTCTGGAGCAGGCTCAAGGCCCTGCAGAAGGACGAGCGCGCCAAGGGCGGGGTGCTCGACATGGAGACCGACGTGGTGTCGTCGCTCACCGCTTACGGGCCGGCCTACATCGATGAGGACAAGCGCAGTCTGGAGAAAGTGGTAGGACTGCAGACCGACCGGCCGCTCAAGCGCGCCTTCATGCCCTACGGCGGCATCAAAATGGCCGAGCAGGCTTGCACCACCTACGGCTACACCCCCTCGCCACAGCTCCACGACATTTTCACGAAATACGTCAAAACCCACAACGACGGCGTGTTCGACGCTTACACCGACGAGATGAAGCGCGTGCGCCACAACCACATCCTCACCGGTCTGCCCGACACCTACGGCCGCGGACGCATCGTGGGCGACTACCGTCGTGTGGCGCTCTACGGCATCGACTTCCTCATCGCCGAGAAGCAGCGCGACCTTGCCGAGATGGGCGACCGCGAGATGATAGACTCCGTGGTCCGTCTGCGCGAGGAGGTATCCATGCAGATCCGCGCCCTCAAGGGGTTGAAGGAGATGGCCGCTGCCTATGGTTTTGACATCTCCCAGCCCGCTGCCAACGCCCGCGAAGCCGTGCAGTGGCTCTATTTCGGCTACCTCGGTGCGGTGAAGACGCAGAATGGTGCCGCCATGTCCGTGGGCCGCGTGTCCACCTTCCTCGACATCTTCATCGAGCGCGACCTCGCCGAGGGCACCCTCACCGAGCAAGATGCACAGGAGCTCATCGACCACTTGGTGATGAAGTTCCGCATGGTGAAGTTCGCCCGCATCCCTTCCTACAATCAGCTGTTCTCCGGCGACCCCGTGTGGGCCACGCTCGAAGTGGCCGGCATGGGCATGGATGGCCGTGCGATGGTCACCAAAAACGACTTCCGTTTCCTCCACACCTTAATCAATATGGGTCCGTCACCCGAGCCCAACCTCACCGTGCTCTACAGTTCGCGTCTGCCCCAGGCGTTCAAGCGCTATGCCGCATGGATTTCGGTGAAGACCAGTTCGATACAGTATGAGAACGACGACGTGATGCGTCCCGTGTGGGGCGACGACTACAGCATCTGCTGTTGTGTGAGCGCCACACAGACCGGCAAGGAGATGCAGTTCTTCGGTGCACGTGCCAACCTGGCCAAATGCCTCACCTACGCCATCTCCGGCGGCATTGATGCCAAGACGCGTGAGCAGTGCGGACCGGCCCTGCGCCCCATCGAGGGCGACGTGGTGACCTATGAGGAGTTCATGCCCCGCTTCATGGATATGATGGAATGGCTTGCCGCCGTCTATGTCAAGACGCTCAACCTCATCCATTACATGCACGACAAATACTTCTACGAGGCCGCTGAGATGGCCCTCATCGACACCGATGTGCGCCGCACGTTTGCCACGGGCATCGCCGGATTTAGCCATGTCGTCGACTCCATCTCTGCCATCAAGTATGCGCAGGTCAACATCGTGCGCGACGAGACCGGCTTCCCCTTGGAGTTCAACACCGTGGGCGACTTCCCCCGCTACGGCAACGACGACGCGCGTGCCGACGAGATTGCGGTGTGGGTGCTCAAGACTTTCATGTCGATGATTCGCAAGCATCACACCTATCGCGACTCCGAACCTACCACGTCTATCCTCACCATCACGTCCAACGTGGTCTATGGCAAATACACGAGCAACATGCCCGACGGTCGCAAGGCCGGCACGCCGCTCGCCCCGGGTGCCAATCCGAGCTATGGCGCGGAGAAGAACGGTCTCCTCGCTTCGCTCAACTCCGTGGCCAAACTGCCCTACAAGTATGCCCTCGACGGCATTTCCAACACGCAGACCATCAGTCCTTCGGCCCTCGGCCACGACGATGAGCAGCGTGCACAGACCCTTGTGGGAGTCATGGACGGCTACTTCAACCAGGGAGCCCACCATCTCAACGTGAATGTCTTTGGCGTGGACAAGCTCCGCGACGCGATGGAGCATCCCGAGAAGGAGGAGTATCAGAACTTCACCATCCGTGTGAGCGGCTATGCCGTGAAGTTCATCGACCTCACCCGCGAGCAGCAGGAAGACGTCATCGCAAGACAGGCGCACGAGAGGTTGTAGGGAAAAAGCAGCCCCCTCAGGCCCCTGCAGTCTCCCCCTTCCCTCCAATGAGAGGGGAGGCTTCTCTCCTCGCAGGCAGGAGGGTGGTGCAGAGTGTTCTCTGTCTCTGTACACCGCCACAGTGTGGCGGTCCACCCCTCCTTCCCGCTCTTTTCCTTTCCCCCTTATCCCCCCTTTATCCCCTTCATCATGGCTTCATCTTCATCTTCCCCCCTCGATAGCCCTCGCGAGGCTTTTGTCCACTCCCTCGAGTCCTTCGGTTCCGTCGATGGCCCTGGCATCCGGTTCATCATCTTCCTCAAGGGTTGCCCCATGCGATGCCAGTTTTGCCACAACCCCGACTCTTGGACCACCGAGGGAGCCATGCGCATGACCGCCGACGAGCTCCTCGACCGCGCCGAGCGCTACCGCTCCTACTGGGGCACCGACGGCGGTATCACCGTCAGCGGAGGCGAGGCACTCCTGCAGATCGACTTCCTCATCGAGCTCTTCCGCAAGGCCCACGCCCGTGGCATCAACACCTGCCTCGACACCTCTGCCCAGCCTTTCACGCGCCGCGAGCCGTGGTTCTCCAAGTTTGCCGAACTCATGCGTCACACCGACACTGTGCTCCTCGACATCAAGCACATCCGCGACGACGGCCACCGCCGTCTCACCGGCCACTCCAACCGCAACATCCTCGACTGCGCCCGATACCTCTCCGACATCGGCATGCCTGTGTGGATACGCCACGTCCTCGTGCCCGGCATCACCGACGACGACACCCTCCTCCACGAGTTGGCCGACTTCATCCGCACCCTCCGCAACGTCGACCGTGTGGAGGTGTTGCCCTACCACACCCTCGGCGTCTACAAATACGAGAAACTCGGCCTCGACTATCCCCTGCGTGGCGTGCCGTCGCCCACACAGGAGCGCATCGACAACGCCCGCCAAATATTGGAAACCATTACCAGCAAACCATAAACATCATCTGATATTCGGGGTATATCTTGGGGTTTGGGCAATCTTGCATCGCCCGCCCCCTGCCTCCCCCTATCATTTCCCATCATTTTCTATAATCCCCTATAATCTCTTATAATCTCTTATAATCCCCTATCCCCCCCTATAATCTCCT
>JAEAMQ010000043.1 GCA_016901395.1 Prevotella sp.
GATGTTTGAGAAAATTAATTTACATAGTCTCTTTGAGAGGGCAGAGAAGCTGGTTAAGCCAAGTGATCAAAGTGTCATCGAAACTAGCCTTTTTGATAACCCTCAATTTTTTACCGGACACTAGTGCTCTTCGAACTCTATCTCAAGTTTGATGCCGACTCGGCCATGCGCTATGCTCAAACCTGCCTGAACATAGCCTTGGAGAAAGGCATGAAGCCCGAGTCTCTCATGTCGAAGATAGACCTGGCCACCATCTATATCTTCAGAGGAGACATGTACAAGGCCCAGAAGCTGCTGACCCAGCTGGGCGACATCAGCCTGCTCGAAGAGTCCTACCGCACCAAGCTGGCCATTGCCATGCTGGAGTTTAAGCTGAGAGTGAACTATCAGCCCCCGCGACTGAGAGACAAGGACTACCAACAGCAAATGGACAATATATGGGCAGAATATGGGAAATACCTCACGCAGGACTGCTGGATGCATGCTTACTATAAGACCATCGTCACCGAACGGACAGACCTGCCACAGCTCCTGGCCATGGTCAGGGACACGCCCAAGCCCTCCATTCAGGCGGCCATGCTCTATCATGCCGTGGCCCTGAGCTATAAGAAGAAAGGAGACGAGAAGACATACTATCACTTTCTGATCATATCGGCCATCAATGACATCATGTCGGCCAACCGCGAGGCAATGTCGCTGGTGCAGATTATCAATTCGCCCTTTATCAACAAGGACAGCAAGCGGGCCGCCGAGTATGCCATGCTGTGTGCCGACAATGCCAAGAACTACAACGACAAATGGCGCAGTCTGGATGTCGTGACAGCACATTCCATCATCACCCAGCAGTATGAAAAGAGGCTGGAAGGCCGTGAGACGGCCATGAAGATTGCCATCGTGATGCTTGCCTTGGCCGTCGTCGTGATCTGTCTGCTGTTCTATCTGGTGCTGCGCAAGAGACGCAAAGCCATCGAACTGATAGCCAACATACGCACCATGAACCAGACCCTGCAAGACATGGTGGCGAACGAGAAACGCATGCAGGCCCAGCTGAAGGCAAACAACGACCGGCTGGAAGCAGAGATACAGCTGCGCAACACCAACTTCATAGAGGTGTACAAACTCGTATCGAAGTATATACAGGATGTGAAGGAATTCAAGAAATCGGTGTATAACCAGATTACGGCAGGCAAGATAGACAAGGCCCGCAGCGCCCTCTCATCGACAACCGACACCGAGAAATACAAGCATAGCTTCTATCAGCAGTTTGACCAGGCCTTTCTCACCTCGCACCCCGACTTCATCAGCAAGCTCAACACGCTGCTCCAGCCTGACAGCCAGGTGAGTCTTCCTGAATCGGGCGAGCTCACACCCGAGCTGCGCATCTATGCCCTGGTGAGCATCGGCATCACAGACAGTGTGTCGATAGCCAGCTTCCTGCATTACTCCCCGCAGACGGTCTACAACTATAGACTAAAAATGCGCCACTGTGCCTGCATCTCCGAGAAGACATTTGCAGACACCGTGGCGCGTTTCTATGCCAAGGCTGATATCTGAGAACTTAGGGTTTGAACTGCTGCAGACGAGCCACCATGTCTCCAAACATCAGCCGACTGTCTATCTGGGTGTAGATGCGGATGATTCTGCCCGTGGGGTTGGGCTGGTAATGGCCGTTGTCATCGATCAGCGGACAGGGGGCGGGAGTCCAGCGACTGCTGCTGGGGTCGGCCTCAAAGCCGCTCTGCAGCGAGGTCATCAGCACCAGAGGCGAGTCGCCCAGAATATAGGTCTCGCCCATGGCGATACCCATACCGTCGAGCCGTGCCATCAGTTGGTCGATGGTGTCGCTCAGAAACTTGCCCACCTTGCCGCATGGCCTGACACAGGCATGCATCTCGGCCGTGCTGTACAGGCATTGTCTGTATACGTCGCGCGGTATCTGCCATATACGCACATCGCTCTTGTTGAACACCACCTGACCGGCCGGAATGCTGAGATTGAGATTGTATTCCACCGACGAATAGCCGGGAGGAGGCACTGCGCCGAAGCTATACTCCTGCCCTCCGATCCATACAACAACCATATTCTTGCTGATTTCCGGTGCCTGCAGCAGGGCACTGGCCACATTGCTCAAGGCTGCCCCGCACAACACATACAGGGGTTTGTCGGGGCTACACTTGCGGGCCTCGCTCACGATGAGTCGTGAACCCTCCGATTCTACAGGCTCACTGCTGGAGGCAAGCGGCTGTTCCATACCCGGAACCACCTTATACTTGCCCTTCATACCCATGAGATCCAACAGCTCATTGGCTTTCTCAACCGACTCCGTGGCCTGGTCTTTCCGATTGGTAAAACCGCCCTGCGGACTCAAATGGCCTCCCACGATACCCACGATATCGGTAGAAGGACACAGCACCTGATGAGCCAGCTGGAACAAACCGTCGGGATCGCCACAAAAATCATTATCTATAAGCACCCTTACCTTGGTGAGCTGAGCATGGCCAGCCAGCGCAAACAGCAGCAGGGCGACAAGCGATATCATCTTATTCTTCATCTTGATCTGATATTTTAAAAGGGTTTATACTTGTTGACACGACCGTCACGGATGACACCTTTCCAATTGAGTCCGAAGGCAAAATCATAACTATTGCCCTGGCTGTCGGTGTAGGGTTGCATATCGCGTGACACATCTTCCTGCTGTGCCTCTACGGTGAGCATATCCTTCGGAAACTGCATGGGGAGCAGTCCGCTGGGTTCTGCCTTGCCACTCACGATGTCGAGCACGGCCTGCGCCTGCGTCTCAAAGTCTACGAGAACAGCATCTACATCAGGCTCCACCTCGGCAAGCACACAGGGTTTGAAACACTTGACAGAGAGTATCACAGGCTTATTGCCCATCATCCGTCGCGTCTCGCTGACAAGCTGAGCATCTGTGGTGTTGTAAGAGGTGAACGACTTGTCTCGATAAGAGCGGTTGTCCGTCGGTTCGAAGGGATCGCCCCCCGCAATGCTCTGCGCCCGTGCGGTAGCAGCCTTATAGGGACCATACTGCAACGAGATGGGCACATACCCGTTTCCGCCAGCCTTGGCATCCGCGTCGCTGTAGCCTGTTCCCCCGTTGGGACTCTCTATAAAGACCAGAGCAAAGTCGGCCTCTGCCGGATTATCCACCACGGTATAATATCGTTTCACCAACTGCATACTGACCGGATAATCTGTTGTGTCGGCCGGAGAGTTGCCCCACCAGTCGGGCACGCCCTTGACAAAGCGCTTAGGCACATACACTTTCAGTCGACGGCCCTTCAAAGGCAGGACGTGGTTCTTGTTTTTCAGCATCACGATACTCTTCAACTGTGCATCGTATCCAGCCTTCATATACTCACTGTTGCCCACGATGCGCTGGCTCTGGGCAGGGTCGATGTAAGGGTTTTCAAACAGACCCGTATGGAAGATGTTGACCAACAGGCGCACCGCCGACTGCTCAAACCGCTGTCGGGCAGCCGCAGCGCCAAACTCATCTTTCCACATGTTGTAAGCTGCCAGCACCGGACCTTTGTCGTTATTGCCACCAAACTGGTCTACACCGGCCTTCAACACCTCATAGTGTCGCTGGGCCACACTCAGGTTCTCGGTTCCCCAGCACTTGCCTTCAAACTTAGACACACCCGACACATCAGAGGTAATCATCCAGTCGGTACACACCACGCCGTCAAAACCATATTGCTTGCGAAGCAGGTCGGTAATGAGATAACGGTTGTAGCTGTTGCCTCTGTTAGAGCCCGAACCTCCGTTCTGGTTGTAGGAAATGGTGTAATACGGCATGACGCTGGCCGCCATCTGCGTGCCACCCTCCAGCTTAAACGCTCCCTCCGTGAACGGACGCAGCAAGGTCTGGAAGTTGTTGCCGGGATAGACCGCATATTTGCCATAGCTAAAATGGGCATCACGGCCTCCCTCCTCGGGTCCGCCGCCGGGCCAATGCTTCACCATGGCATTGACACTGTACATCCCCCAACCCCCTTGGCGGTCCTCGCTCGACTGCATACCGTCGCAATAGGCACGGGCCATGTCTACCGAGAGGTCGGGATCCTCGCCAAATGTGCCATTGACACGGCTCCAACGGGGCTCACTCGCAATGTCTATCTGCGGAGAAAGAGCTGTCGTGATACCCAGTGCCCGATACTCGTGCGACGCAATATTGCCAAACTGGCGCACAATATCGGGTGAGAAGGTAGCCGCCAGTCCGAGCTGTCCCGGCCAGAGAGAGATTTGTCCGCCTGCTCCGGCATTGTATTCGGCGCTGGCTGCGGCACCATGGCGCGGATCAGAAGAGTTGTTGGCCGGTATGCCATGCCCTATCCCTTCGCAGAGAGCCTGCACATTATTGTTCCATGCGGCAGCTATTGCCGGCGACGCCACGCTGGTGACGAGCACATGTCGCAGATGGTCTTCGGTGAGAAACTTACGCTGAGCGTCACTGATATCAGAGGGCTGAGCCTTGCTTTTAGACAGAGGCAAACCATTATAGGTGCCGGCACCGAAACCCGTTTCGCTGGCAGGTATGGCCTGATGAGAACTGTAGAGCATCAGTCCTGCAATCTCTTCGACAGACAGTTGGCGAGCAAGGTCTTCGGCCCGCTCCCGCGCAGAGAGCCTCCAGTCTTCGTAACGATCTAACCGTCCGTTATGGTTAAGGTCTTTAAACTGGTAACCGTCTACTGTCAGCAATCGGAGTCCCGACTGCGGTGCATAGCCCAACGTGGGTGCTCCCCTCTGTACGACAGTGACAAAAGAGGCAGACGATTTGTGACCCGCAGCAGCCATCAATGGCTGTGCAGCTAAGGTCAGGACAGAACAAAATAGGAGGGAATATTTCATTTCTGAAAGATTTGAGGATAGTTAACGATAAAATAAACAGGGGTACAGCTCCATGCATGACAGTAACTGTTAAGCAGGGTGTAGCCATTATAAGAAGAAAACATCTGGTTGTCGGGAACATAGTATTCCCAGAAAGTGTCTGCACCAAGACGGACCATGCCGCCCCAATACTGCTCTACATAAGCGCGGGCCTCAGCATTCATGCCGCAATGGAGCATGGCAGCAACAAGAAAATGATTGGCATAAGGAGTGCCGGGCTTGATAGAAGACTTGCTGTCGAGCACGTGACGGATGGCCAGCCGGGCCTCTTTGCCAGACAGCATGTTGCCCAGCACGGCCCATGATGTGCCTGTAACAGACTGCTGGCGCTCGGGTCCGCTCACTACGGTCTGGTTCTTGGCATCCCAATAAGCCTGTCGTCCCGCCTTGCGCATCAGGGCAGCCTGACGCGGAAGTTGTTTCACCTCGTTGCTCTTCCCTATTTTGGAAGCAATGTCACAAAGATGATCCATCACATAGGGCAGATAACTCTGGATGGCAGCATGGGTGTCTAAGGTGACAGGAGCCCAATCAAAGAAGAGGATGGATACCAGCATATCCTTAAACTGATAGTTGGTGTTGCTGTACAGATGGTTGTTGTCGACCGCCTCTTTCAGCACAGCTTCCACCTGACGCTTGGCCACAGGCCACAGGTCGGCGGCAGTCTCCTTATCGCCGGTGGCGTTGAGATAATCGCTCAATGTGAGCACATACGACAGAGCATAGTCGACAAAGAATGTCTGCTGGGCATGTGGTTTGGGATATTCCACCATATTGGAATAGAGCAAACCATTGTCAGGATTGGCCAATCCGGCAAGCAGATACAGGCAACGCTTGGTCATGTCAAACTGCTTGAACGAGGCACTATTGGCCAAGGCCTGCAGATAAAGGTCGCCCATCCACAAGCGCTGGTCACGCTTGGGACCATCCTCAAACACCCCCTGCATACATCCTCTGAGTGTGTTTTCTGATACGCGCACAATGTCTTTGAAAATCTGTGGTGTGGTGGGTGCCAGACTCACGTGTGACTCTCCGGCTGACGATGTGGCATCAAACGTGATGTGATCAAAGCAGAAATCACTGTAGATACTTGTCCCTACAGCCTCTATTTTCATGTAGCGGGCAGTGATACGGCGATTGAAAGTGAACGTGCCGTCATACCCGACATCGCAGGTGAAATCCTGTAACCATCCACGACTTAGACTTCCCGTATAAGGCTCTATGGGCAAAGCCAGGTCGCTGGGAACTTCTCCAAAGGTCACTTTAAATCGGAGCACGGCATCCTGCATGCCCTGAATATCACGTATTTTGAACCGGACATTACCCACCAGATGTTCGCCAAAATCCACCACAACGGTTTTCTTGGCCTTAAACGAGTTCTTATAAAGGTCTGCTATATTGCCAGACTTCACGGCCTTGTAACCTTGGAAGGCATTCGGGTCGGCCACAATCTCCACTTCCTGCACCGGATGATGCACGGTGGTTAGCAGCTTGGGCTTGCAAGCCTCAGCCTTCTGCATCCATCGTTGCTGCTGTTCCGGCGTATAGCATTGGGCCTTCGCACCTATGGAACAACTAAGCAATAGCAACAATGATGATACGATAGTTGATGTTTTCATAACCATTGATTAAATTATTTCTCCGGCGTTTTCCCTTTCAGGAAGAGCGCCGGAGAATGAAAGAATAACTTAATAAGGGAACAAACTCTCGATGAACTGATAGCGCTGTTCCAACTGTGGGTCGGTCTTCACCGTGCTCTGAGTATCAAGTTGCAGCACCGGAGCCCAGGCCTTCCCATTCGTCGTACCCCATTCCACAAGTCCCAGACCGTTAGGATTGCCGGTCTTGACAAAGTTGGCATAATAGTTTATAAACTGGTCTGAGACCGTATAGTCCTCAGGCTGCCAGTCGTACAGACGATTGGTAGGCAAGTTGCCCATCGCATACTCGATGTCTGCAGAGTGGATGGCACCCTTGAGCTTGGGCGTGGCGGGGGCATCCGATTTCTTGTCTTGCACCCCTCCGGCCAGTCCGGCAACCTTATCTTTCAACATCAGGTCTGGGCGTGGATGACAATAGTTGTACCTGTAAACCGGTTGATGACCTGTCTGATTGTGCATTTTCCACCATCTCCATGTCGAAAAACCAATAAACATGTCTGAGGCAAGCAGAATGGCTCTCTCACCTTGCACGTCAGCATCGGTGTGGATTCCATACAGATCCAGCACCTGATCTGCATGACTTCCGAAGAGATCAGCAACGGCAGCCTTTACATTTTCTAATGTTGCAGGCTTGCCATGAAGGATAAAGGCTGTAACCATCTCATTGGAATTACCACCGACAAGGAGAGGAATCTGCATCTGCTCCCCCTTTGCATAGGTAGTCATGGGCTGTTCTGTGAGGAAATAACCATCAATGTTATACTGTGGAACACTCTTCACACCGGCACGTTTGAGAAGTTCTTCGGCAGACAAAGCCCGCAGTTCCTTCAGATTTTTGCATCCCATTGCCTTCATATTCTCGTCACCCGTCTTTTCAGCTTCCTTCAAAGTGGCCACGCGTTTATATCCCAACACAGAGCCACTCGATCCCATTGCTTGGGCGAAAAGGCCCTTACAAAGAGGCGAAGCCATCAGCACGCTGACAGACATAGACCCTGCAGACTCACCAACAATGGTTATACGAGACGGGTCTCCACCAAACGCTTTGATGTTATTCTTTACCCATGTGATGGCCGCCACTTGGTCCATGAAGCCGTAATTACCCGAACCTTTATAGGCTGTTTCCTTTGAAAGAGCCGAGTTGGTGTAGAAGCCAAAGATGCCTTCACGATAGTTGGCCGTAATCGAAATGACACCTTTACGGGCCATGGATAGTCCGGCATAACGGGGCTCACTGCCACTACCGGCATACAAACCTCCACCATTGAAGTAGATCAACACAGGAAGACCCTCTTTCATGGTCTTGGAAGGAGTCCAGATGTTCAGATAAAGACAGTCTTCACTCATTTTCTTGGTACCGAAATTCATATCGCCAAAGACATTCTCCTGCATCGGATTCGGACCATATTCGAATGCCGTACGCACACCTTCCCAAGGCTTCACCGGCTGTGGTGCCTTCCATCTGAGATCGCCTACAGGAGGAGCGGCAAAGGGAACACCTTTAAAAACCTTGACTCCTGATTCGTTTACGCCCTCAAGTTCTCCCTCGGCAACTCTCACCTGAGGTCCGTTTTGGGCATTGGCCATTCCCGCAATAAGAAGAACAGCCCACGAAATAAATAACTTTTTCATACGTATAAATTGTTTTAGGACAGTAGAACTGATTCTATTATTTCTTCTGTTGAAGAGTTTCAACTAAGCTTTGCAAAGCACCATCCACATCCTCACGCACCTCGCTATGGGTGTCGAAGACCATGGTGGATTTCCTGTTCAGCTGATAATCCGGCCACTGTGGCACTCCTTCGCCATTGGGATTGCCGGTGCGTGCGAAATTAATCCATGCACTGCTCATCACGTCTCCCAGCCGAACAGCCTCTGGCAAGGCATCAGTTTCAAAGGCACAACGTGTCACATTGTTGAACACGTAGGGCAGTTCCATGCAGTGCATGGCCTTGAGAACCCCATCAATGGAAGTGCTCTGATATGCAAAGAGGTAGTTCCATACCGGCGCCGCCTTATCCTTGGCCTTGGTCTCGACCTGAGCCAATGCCTGTGGACGATATTTAAAGTCTATCAAAGGCATGTCAACGGTTTTTAGTTGAGGGTAAGCCTTACGAAAGGCCGACACGTAACGGTCTGTCGCATTCCCATACATCTTATGCAGAATGGCCATGACCTGCTCATCGCTCTGATCCAGATACCCCGGTGTGACAGCAGCAGGAAGACTGGCAAACTCATTCAGACACGAGCCCACAATCATCGGCACATCGGCCGACACCTTTTCACTACCATTGTGGAATGCATCATCTGGCAACAGCTCCCCGTCTTTGGTGGGCATCCATCCCCAGATGCTGACCCGTGCACTCTCGCCCGCAGCATCAGCTTCCTTCTTTACTTCATTGCAGGCTTTAGTGCCGGCAGCCAGAAGGTCTGCATAGGGTATCTTCTCTATTTCTGCAATACGGTCGGCTGTCAAGCCCAGATTTCTAACTGTCAGCTCACCTATTTTCCTGGAGTATTTATCCGGCATGAAGGTAGCTCCGCTGCCGCTCTGTACTATCGCTTTATGAAACAATCCCTTGGCTATAGGCATGCACAACAGCGAAGAGACCTTGCGTCCTCCGCCCGACTGACCGAAGATTGTGATGTTATTCGGGTCGCCACCAAAGTTGGAAATATTGGCACGTACCCATCTCAAAGCAGCAACAATGTCGAGCAGACCCAAGTTAGCAGTATGTTTATATCTCTCTCCAAAAGAAGAAAGATTAAGGAAACCCAAGACATTCAGCCGGTGATTCAGTGATACGACCACCACATCACCCTTCCTTACCAGTGATGCTCCGTCGTAAGCAGGCTGTTCCTGCCCAGACCCCGTAGAGAAACCACCACCATGTATCCATACCATCACCGGGCGATGCTTGCCGTCATGTATGCCCTGCGTCCATACATTCACACGCAGACAGTCTTCCCCAGGATAGCCATCATCCCATTGTGAGGCAAACGCCACGTTGTCTATCAACCATGTGGAACGGAACTCCTGGGGGCAGGTTGGGCCATAATAACGAGACGATCTGATACCGGCCCATGCCTTGGGAGCATGCGGTTCCTCAAAACGTGATGCCTCAGCATAAGGTATACCCTTATAATTGTAGACACCGTTCTCTATATAACCAGCCACCTTGCCATATTGTGTCTCTACAGCAGACGCAGCCGTTGAGCTATTCATCGAATAGCCACTCACTTCATTCTGCGCCATAAGGGTGGTGGGCACAAGGCCCGCCACCATATTGATACACAATGCAAAAATCTTATTTTTCATACAAGTTTCACCAGTATATACAACTATTTTTCTCTTTGTTTAGTCTGTCAGCGACCTATCAAAAGTTGATGTGTGTGGCAAACTCAACTGTAAACGGACGGATGTACGAGCCGGCCATTACATAATTCTTGTAGGCTGACACATCCTCCAGCAAGTCGGCTGCACCAATGGAGCCTGAAGCACCCTTCTGATTGAAGAAGTTGATGACGTTTACAGAGAAGCTTACATTCTTGTTGAGCGTATAGTCTACACCGCCGAAGGTTTCCCAACGGCCATTGAAATACAAGGTGTTGGTCTTGTTGATGTACTGCTTGCTCTGATAACGGAAGCTTGCCCACACACGGAACTTATCAAAATGATAGCTGGGATCGAGCTCGATGATGGTCTTGCTCACGCCTGTGGTAATCTTATCCGTGAAGTCATAGCTCTTCGTTGTGCCGTCAGCAAACTCGGCATTGATGGTGAAGTTCTTGTATTTCGGGTTCTGCAAGGTGAGCAAACCATGGAACGTAAATCCCTTGAATGGAGTGAGCACCACGTCGGTGGTCCATCCCATTGTCTGTACATTATAGGTAATAGGAATCGTCACGACATCCGAAGCGTTGTTGGGATTGGTGAACTGAGAACGGCTCTTGTAATTGCTCTGACTGATGACAGACACCTGAGACACCAATTTCATCCAGCTGTTGTTATAGAAGAATCCTGCACGTCCCAGATGAATGTTGACGGGATCGAGAATAGGCATGTATGCGCCGGCATAGTCCTGCGAGTTAGGGCGCTGCATGGCATAGACATATTCACCAAGCACACCGAAGCCATGGCTGATGGTGTAACGTCCGCTGATGGTAGCTGCCGGGGTCACCCATGTGTTGCTGAAGTGGGTCTTCGTACCATTGTTAACCGAGAAATTCACGGTACGTATGTTCTCCGGATAGGTGGCAGTCTGGTCTGTGGCATTCAGATAAGCCATTGCATTCTCTCCACCCACTGAATAGAGTTCGCCACGCAGGCCGGCCGACAACCACAAACGGTCGGTCACCTGCCAGTCATCACTGGCGTAAAGCGCAAACTTCGTCTCGTGTGAGTCATAATATTCTCCACCGGTATTGGCGGCATATTCCTGACTTCCATTGTGATTCAGCCACACAGGGTCTGCCTCTACCGTATGCGCATACACGCCGGTACTGGCCTGAATGCCCTGACGGTTCCAGTAGAACTGTGTACCCAATCTCCAGTTGTGCTTCATGTTGGTACTCTTGCCCGTCAACTCGGCCTTGGTGAGCCAGTCTCGCTCATAGCCCACGTCTCTCAGCACATAACGGCTGTTGTAATAGCCCTCATACACATCACCGGCATTATGACCGTTAGATGCGTAAGCATACGTGTAGCCTGAAGAGGCCGTTGCCTCCCCTACGCCGGCCAAAGCCATTGAAGTATAATATGCGTTCGAATAATTATACTTGGAGGTCACGTCCAGATTCATCTTGTTCTTGAACGTATAATTCAAGTTTGCCGTGACGCTGTTGCTCATAGCATGTGTACCGCTTTTACGGTCTATTGTCTTCGTTTCGCCGGTCATGACATCAAGATAGGTTATCTCGCCATTGGCAGGCAAGAAACCATCGTGTCCCAAACTGAAGCCATTGTATTCCTTCACGCTTCCGTCGCCCACATAGACAAACGGACCGTAGGCATCGCTCAGATTCTTCGTATAAGCATAGCGGTAGAAGAGATTAAACTTGCCTCTGCCCTCATTCCAGGTCTTGGAAAGAGAGGCTTTGATGATTTTCTGATCATTGGAATACTGCACGTCTGCCAATTTATTGGATCCCGGATCCAGGTTCACATAGGCACCCAGTGAGTAGCTCCACCCTTTTGCTATAGGACCGGCAAGCGACACATCAAATGTTTGCTTGTTATAGATATTGGTGGTGTAGTTCACATGACCCTCAAACTTGTTTCCACCGACACGGGTCTTCGACAACACGGCATAGTTCACGGCACCGTTTGAGATGGCACTCTCGCCCAGCGACATAAGTCCCATGCTGCCATGCTGGGCAGTTCCCGTCCAATACAGATAGGGCAAACACGGCCAGATATTGTAGGATACAGGCAGGCCGTCCTCATAGATGATGGCCGACAAACTCGAAGGCAGACCAATAGAAATCTGTCTGGGCTGATTGTCGCTGGAGGCATTCAGCATCACGTTTCGGTTTTTCACTTCCTTGGTCTCGGGTACCGAGTCTTTGGGGGCTTCGTTACGGACACCGGCTACAGTCGGGACAGCAACAGCTGCCGCAATCAGCACACTGGAAAGATGTTTAGCTTTCATTTTAATTTTTAGGATTTAGGTTGTTTATTATTTTTGTTCCAACATTAAACTTGGGTGAACTTTCTCCGTCACTTTGGCATCTATTGACACCACAGAAGTCAACGGCTTCGTATCTGCGGCATTACCAGCCACCATCACTTGATACTCTCCTCCTTCTACCTGCCATTGGCTTTCATTCTCATTGAATGAGGCCAGGCAGGTATAGGGAATCGTAACGCTTACGCGTTCGCTCTCTCCCGGATGAAGGGATTGGGTTTTGGCAAACCCTTTCAACTCACGTGCAGCCTTGGGCATATCCTTACCCGGCGCACTTACATATACCTGAACAACCTCTTTACCCGACTTTTTACCTGTATTTTTCACATCTACGGTCACCTTTATGTTCCCATCTGCATCACGGCTCACTACGGGCTTACCATATTTAAAGGTGGTATAGCTCAAACCAAAACCAAAGGGGAAGGATGTCGGCACCTGCTTGGTGACGTAGTAACGGTATCCCACATAGATACCATCATTGTATTCTGTATAATCAAAATTCTTGCGAGTACCCTCAGTACGCTTATCCGTAAAGCCCTCAAGAGCCTTCAGCAAGGAGTCTTCGCTGATGTCATCGGGAGTGGGGAAATCGGTCTTCGACGGCACATCGTTATAGCTCACAGGCCATGTCATAGGCAGACGGCCGGAAGGATTCTCCTTGCCCGTCAGGATATCAGCCACCGAGTTGCCGCCTTCCTGACCGGGCAACCAAGCCACCAGTACGGCATCGGCATTGTCTATCCAGCTCTTGGTCTCCACCACACCGCATACGTTCAGTATCACCACTACCTTCTTGCCTGCTTTATGAAAAGCGGCGGCAACCTTTCTTACCATTGCTTTTTCAGCGTCGGTCATGTTAAAGTTATCACTGATGTTTCGGTCGGCAAACTCACCAGAGGTCTTGCCCAGTGTGATCACAGCCACATCGTTCTGCTTGGCCACAGCAGCCAGATCCATCTCATCCAGAGACATCTCGGCAATGAGGTGTTTGGGCAGGAAAGCTGCAAACTTGCTCTTCGACTTTGGCATCTGGGCCTTGGCCGAAGGAATATAGCTCTCGTAGGCAGCCTTCACCTTGCCGTCTACCTGGAAACCGGCATTCTGCAAACCGTCTATCAGATTTACAACATAAGCATGGTTCACGTCTCCCGAACCCGTTCCTCCGGCGATGAAGTCGTATGACGTGCGACCAAACACAGCCAGCTTCTTCACTTTATCAGTCAGCGGCAGAGCATTCTTGACATTTCTCAACAGCACCATACCCTCTGTGGCGGCATTACGCGTCACCGTGGCATGTGCCTGCAAATCCGGATTGTTATCGGCTACATATCCTTTGAAATGGGGAGTCTTGAGAATATACTCCAACACATGTTCCACGTTGCGGTCTATAATTTCCATAGACAACCGGCCATTCAGCACCGCAGCCTTGATCTCGCTACGCTGAGCGGCCTTACCCGGCATCAGCAGGTCGTTGCCGGCCTCCATCTGCCATGTGGCATGCTGGCCGCCATACCAGTCGGTCATCACCAGTCCCTGGAAGCCCCACTCCTTTCTCAATATCTCCGTAATGAGGTCACACCGCTCACTGGACATCGTGCCGTTAATCTTATTATAAGACGTCATGATGGTCCAAGGCTGCGATTCTTTCACCACGATTTCAAAAGGCTTGAGATATATCTCGCGAAACGTTCTTGGTGCACCTATCACATTATTGCTCGTGCGGTTGGTTTCCTGATTGTTCAGTGCAAAATGTTTCACCGACGTACCAACGCCATTGCTCTGAACACCGTTCACCATGGCAGCGCAAATCTTGCCAGCCAACAGAGGATCTTCACTGTAATACTCGAAATTACGGCCATTCAACGGGTTGCGCTGAATGTTGGTGGCAGGAGCCAGCAACACGTCCACGCCATAGTGTTTCACCTCATCGCCCATGGCTTGTCCCACAGCATACACCAACTGGGTATTCCATGTGGAACTCATCACCGTCTCTATGGGGAAATGTGTACAATAGAACGTTTTATCCACACCTGTGCGTACAGGCTTGATTCGAAGTCCGGCAGGACCGTCTGCCACCACCGTGGCCGGGATGCCCAGACGCGGAATGGCGTTGAGTTGGCCGGCGGCGCCAGGCACTATCTCTGATGAATTACCAATGGTAGCCTTGGCATCGGTACTGACATTACCCAAGGTGCCTATCAGCATATCCAATTTTTCATCGAGAGTCATTGCCCGCACAACTTCATTGATAGGGTCTACACCCAATTTAGGAGTTTGGGAAAAAGCATGTGAACAGATCATACCGGCCACAGCAGTTAAAATTAGGTTCTTAATCATTACTAAAACATTTATTAGATTGCTGGTTGCAAAATTAGGACATATAAGTGCGAGGTAGACTATCTGGTAAATGAAAAAGTAAGGTCTTTAAAAACTCTTTTTCCTCATTATCAACCACTTACAAACAGAGCAATGAAAGAAAAAGTAAACTCTTAGCATCTAAAATACAAAGGGCATCTTATCAAAAAAAAGACTAAAAGCTGTGCATTGGCGTAAAAATTTCCATGAAACGACACCCGTCGTTCCACATTCTGTGAGTTTTTAAGTCCATCTATTGGATAAGAACAAGGTTTTAAGAAAACTTATATCAGGCTTTACCAATTATGGTTGCCGGGCACATGCCAGCCTATAAACCTGACGAACAGAAAGCGATTTCGCTCCCTCCCCCAATCGGTCATAGAACTTTATGGCTTTATCCCCAATCGGCCAACAGACTTTTTCAAGCGAATTCTCACATGGCTTTCCTATGTTTCGTTTTGGAGAAAGCCGGGCAGCCATGGGGGACAGTCTTGCCCTTCGACTTTGCTTATCTGTGGATGTAGCATCTGAAGTCGATAGAAATGCTTACCATGACCCTATAAGATAGTTGGAGGAGGGAGAGCATCTTTTACACAATTCTTTCATCCAAAGAAACATAAATTCATGTTGAAAGAATTTGAAGAAAGGGGCTGCAAACAGCCATGCGAAAGAAAGGAGCACATGACAGAGCGGAAAATATGGCAAAATACGGAAAAAACTAAATAGCTGATAATCAACATATTGTAATATATTGACAAATCATGGCTTTGCGAATACTATCTAATCGCAAGACGAATACGATCTAATCGCATCGCGATTAGTACCTAATGGCGTGACGATTTGCGCCTTCTGGAAACGCAAAAAGGCCAAAAAACGTCCTAAAACGCATGTTGTGTCTCTTCCATTAGGGTGAAAAGGCCTTAAAATTCCGTCCTCGAGCTATGGAAACACATGTTTTGCTCCCTCATCTGAGAATAAGAAAGCACACGATTTTGATAAAAAGACAGGACATTTTGCGGGCAATGCCCGCACTTCCCCTGTGATTTTATTTTCTCTTTTAAACTCATCATTAATACACAACCATTATTCAACATGCCCAGTCACTAGTGTCCGGTAAACTTCTCCTTAGAATTCGTAAGTATCTGATAAATAATATTTTCCGCGGACAAACGCCTGTACACGATTTGAAATGCCTACATTTGCAGAGTGTAAGCTAATCAATCAG
>JAEAMQ010000044.1 GCA_016901395.1 Prevotella sp.
AGATAAAGGGAACGACGAGCAGTCCGAGCCAGCTCTTTACCCAATAGAGAAACAAGAGATAGAGCACGAGGACCACCACAAACTTGATCCACTGCTTCTTCATATTCAGATTAGCTTTTTCTTTATCAATCATTGTGTCGAGAAATAATGGTCTGCGATGGTGTAGAGGAGTCTCTCAGACTGGTCGGACTGGTCTTACTGGTCAGACAGGTCTGATAAGCCACACCAGTCTGAAGACTCTCCCTCCCCACCTTCTAAAACTTAAACAGGTCGCTGGTGGTCAGCAATCCCGTATGGTCTTTGGTGTATTCTGCGGCGAGCACGGCACCGAGGGCAAACCCCTTGCGCGAATGGGCATCATGGGTGATGGTGATTTTGTCGGCCTCCGAGTCGTAGGTGATGGTGTGAATGCCCGGCACCTCCTCATGGCGCACGCAGTTGATGATCAGGTCGCCGTCCTGATGGTCGGCCGACCCCTCCACGCGACCGTCGTCCCACGTAGTCGTTCCGAGTTTCCAGTCGTGCTTGCGGTCGATGTTTTCCGTCACTTCCTCGGCCAGGGTGATAGCCGTTCCCGACGGTGCGTCGAGCTTATGGATGTGATGGGTCTCCTCCATCTCCACGTCATACTGCGGAAACTGATTCATGATCTTGGCCAGATACCGGTTCACGGCTGAGAATATGGCTACGCCAATCGAGAAGTTTGATGCCCAGAACAGCGTCTGCTTGCCGTCGCGCGTCATCTCCTCCACCTCGGCGCGGTGGTCTTTCATCCAGCCCGTGGAGCCGCTCACCACCTTCACATGGTGCTCAAAGGCCCGCAGATAGTTGCCGAAAGCCGCAGTAGGATTGGTAAATTCTATGGCTACGTCAGCCGAGGCGAATGCCGGACTGTCGAAGTCTTCGGGATTGTCTACATCGATTTTGCAAACAATCTCATGGCCACGGTCGAGGGCGATCTGTTCAATCATGCGACCCATCTTGCCGTAGCCGATTAAAGCTATCTTCATTGTTAATTCGAATTAAAACGTTTCTGCAAAAGTAGCTAAAATCTATGAAAGTCGTTGATTTGCAGACTTAAATTATTCAAAATGCAGTCATTTAGTCATTTTTAACCGCCGATATTCCTCCAAACACTTTGTGACGAGAAATAAAAAACGTAATTTTGTAATCTATTTAGACTGGGCTTACAGGTATGGATATGCTGTTTTCCTTACCTGACGGGTGCATGGTCATGCACTTTTGATTATAAATTTTATCGTATGAATGGATACCGATTATTGGCCGGGCTGTTGCTTTCCACCACACTTTCGTCATGTTTCAAGGAGGAACCACTCAATGCCGAGTGCGACATCACGCAGGTTTCATTCCATCTTGACAACCCTATCGGCACCTTCTTCA
>JAEAMQ010000045.1 GCA_016901395.1 Prevotella sp.
GGAGGGTGTGTCAAAATACAAATTTGGAACTTGGTAACTTATAATCTGTAAGTTGAACTCCTATAAAAGCAAAGTATAGTTCATTTTTCTACTCAATAATGAGTTTGAAATGGACTTTTCTTATAGGGGTTGTTTCAAACTGTAAGATTTAGAAAGGTGGATTTGTATTTTGACACACCCTCATGATTTAGTTATGGGAAATTCATGTCTTAAGAACGGTAATCCCGTTACTATCGAATCGCAATGCCGTTAGTACCAAATCGCAAGGCGGTTTGTAACATGCTGTTTTTCAGATAGATATAAAATGAGAAAAAAGGGCATAAAAATGATGCCACAGACCGGCCTTTAATGTGCTCCGACGAGGGGTGGAGGGAGGCTGTCTGTGGCATCGGATGTTGGGGGAAGGGAATTTCGGGGCGTTATTTCAGGGTAATGACGACGACGCCATGAGCGCCGCGCTCACCATACATATCGGTGGCCGACTTGCCATTGAGAACATTGACCGACTTGATGATTGAGGGAGCAATCTTGTTCATTTCGTCGTAACTCACCTCCTTGCCGTCAACGATGATAAGGGCTTTACCGGGGCCAGCAACTTTTACGGGATCTTCATTGGATTCCTTTGAGGGGCTATTGTCGGGCACTGCCGTGCCGTTGACAGCGCCATCGGGACCTTCGTCCTCCAAAACGGTGGTTATATTGTCCTTGGCCTCGATGTTGGCAGTCTTCTTGCCCACGTAGGAAACGACTAATTTGGAACCTTTGGGAGCCTCGATGGAGAACTTGCCGTCGGGCCCGGTCACGGTGCCACGGTTGGTGCCGGCAATTATAACGATGGCCCCTACTACCGGCTTGCCCTTTTTGTCAAGGATGATTCCTGAGAATTTCGTGGTTTTGTCGCCGTCGGGCACCTGCACTTCCACGGTCTTCGGAGCGTTCTGCGGTTGGGCAGCGATGGCCTCGGACGAGACGGGATTCGATTGCTCCACAGCGGGGACTGCGGATTGCGACGACTGGATGGCGGAGTGTGGGTCGGCCGGTTGATAAACCATATCGGTCACCTCACGGGCGTTGAGCGCCAGGGCCACGCCCACGATGGGCAACAACGCTATCAATTTAAGCATATTTTTTCGGTTGGATGATTGTTTGAGCATCATGTGTATTCGGTTTTTGAGGGTACTGTGACTGAAGCCGTTCGCTATTGTGTACCCGCTGCAAGCGGCGGCTTTTCGGATAAGTAGATATTGATATTGACGGGCATTGATGCCATGAGAGAGCACGGCTGCGTCGGCTTCAAACTCATGGATGGCGCGCAGGTCGGCGCGCAGCATCCATAGTGCGGGATTGAACCATTGCAAGGCCGTGAGGGTATCGATGAGCAGCAGGTCGCACGAGTGGCGGAAAGCGATGTGCGCCCGCTCGTGGGCGAGGATGGCCTCGTTGTGCTCGGCGTAGTCGTGGCGGTTGAGCACTATCCATTTCAGCCAGCTGAAGGGCATGATAGCGGTGTCGGCCACGACAATGACGGTGCCGTCGGGCTGCGGATGACGCTCGCTGCGTCGAATGAGCAAGACGACTTGCACGACAGAGGTCAGCGTGATGGTCAGCGAGATGGCCATGCCCAAGAAGAACACCGCGCCACAGATGATGGGCCAGAGTGGTGTCGAGGACTCCACAACCGTGGCGGGAGCCGTAGGTGTAGCGGCGGCCACGAGGGGCACCACGGCCCGATGGTGGATGGTGATCACGCAGAGAGGCAGAACAAACGACGCCACGGCCGTGGCGAGGAGCACGATGCGGTTGAGCCGATGGAACGTGTCCTTGGCCAGCAACAGGCGGTAGAACATGTAGAACACCGCGATGAGTGCAGCCACTTTGAGGTCGTAGGTCAGAAATTCTGTCATTTTTCTTGATGGTTTTCTATTTGTTGAATCAGATCTTTCAGTTCCCCCACCGTGATTTTCTCCTCCTTGACGAAGGATGACACGGCACTGATATAAGAGTTGTCGAAGTAGTGGCTCACCACCGAGGCAATAGACCGCTTGCCGTATTCCTTCTCCTCGATGATCGGATAATACTGAAACGACCCTCCCACGGTGTGGTGGTCGAGGAACCCGTCCTTCTCCAGCGTGCGCACTTGGGTGGAGATGGTATTGAAATGAGGCCGTGGCTCGGGGTAGAACTCCAGGAGTTCGCGCACGAACAGCGGGCCATGATTCCAATAAATGTCCATGATCTGTTTTTCCTTATTTGTCAGTTTTCTCATATTACAGTTTACCATTACGATTCGTCTATGTCCGTCAATATCTGCGACAAATATAACTAAACTATTTAGTTACTACAACTAAACGATTTAGTTATTAAGACTTTTTAAGTCGAGAGAGACTGATTTAACAATCGATAAGACTAGGAAGGGGGAATCATGGGAGGGGGATGAGGTGTAGGATATGATAGGAGGTCGATAGGATAAGATAGGATGGGGATGGGATGAAATAAGGAGAAGAGAGAGGAGGAGATGTGAGGGCGAATAGGATATGATAGGAAGGGGAGGATATAAAATAAGGAGAAGATGGAGGATAGATAGGGGGCGGATGGGATGAAATAAGAAAAAGGATGCAAGAAACGGGCTGAGGGGCAGCTTCTTGCATCCTTTGATGGGGATTTATCAGGGGCGAGGGGATTACGCCACTTGTGGCACGGCCTTCCTCAGATGCCGCAGGAGGATAACGATGGCGGGGATGAGGAACGAATCTGCAGCCAACCAAGCCACCGGATCACCCAGACACACACCCATGAACGCCAATGCGGGCACCAGCCAGAGGCTCACACCGCACCGCGCCATCATCTCCATGACGCCCGAAAGCATCGACAGATTGGAGTAGCCGAGGCCCTGGATGCTGTAGCGCAAGATGGTGAGCAAGCCGAGAGCGGGATAGAAATAGTTGGCGATGCGCATGAACAGGGCGGCATTGTCGATGACTGCCTGTTCGCAACTGTCGACGAAAAGCATCATCATCTCGTCGGCAAAGGGATAGATGATGAGCACCGTGAGGACAAAATAGACCACCATAATCTTGATGGCCGAGAAGATGCCGAGACGGATGCGGCCAATCTCGTGGGCACCGATGTTCTGTCCACAGTAGGTGGCCATAGCCACTCCGATGTTTTCAAACACACAGGTGAATAGGTATTTGATGCGCATGGCGGCGGTGAACGAGGCCACATAGATGGTGCCCAAGGCGTTGTTGGCACTCTGAAGCATGATGATGCCCACGCCCGTGATGCTGAACTGCAGTCCCATCGGCACGCCGTTGTTGAGCAGAATACTGATTTTCTTGTTGTCGTAGCGGCGCTCGTCGCCCTGCGGAATGAGCATCTTCATCTCACGACGGATATAGAGCCAGCAGAGCAGTGAGGAAAACCCCTGCGACAGCAGCGTGGCCACACCCGCGCCCATGACACCCATTCCCAACCAGAGAATGAGGATGACGTCGAGCAAAATGTTGAGCAACGACGAAAAGATGAGGAAGTAGAACGGTTGTTTGGAGTTGCCAAGCGCACGTATGAAGCCTGCGAAAAGGTTGTAGGCAATAGTAAACGGGATGGCGAGGAACTGCAAAAAGAGGAATATCCACGCATCGGAGAAGATGTCATGAGGGGTGTTGACGATGGCCAGAATTTTTGAACAGAAGATGCAGGAGAGAAAGGTGATGACCACGGCAAACACCACCGCGATGCGCATGGCATTGGCCACGTAAGCACGCATCTTCGGAAAGTCCTTGGCGCCGAAGGCCTGTGCGATAGGGATGGCAAAGCCGGCACACGACCCATTGCAGAAGCCCATAACCAGAAACATCACCGAGGCCGACGCACCCACGGCAGCCAGCGCGTTCACGCCAATCCAGCGGCCCACGATGGCAGCATCGATGATCTGGTACATCTGTTGCAGGATGTAACCTAATATAAGTGGTAAGGCAAACCGCAGGATGCCCCTCGTCGGAGACCCCACAGTCATATCATTGATGTTTGGCATAATCGTGTTATCTTGAATACGGGTGCAAAGGTAACACTTTTTTGGCTTGTCTGTACGTTAATCTTGTATAAAAGAGCAGATTAGCCGAGTTTTCCGACCTCCTGTTGGATCTGCGACATCTTCTGTCGGCGGTCCAACGACATCACGCCGCTGTGGGCATCAAGGTAGGAATACACCTTAAACGCCTTCTCCAAGAGCATCGCCCGCAGGGGATTGGCCTTGTAACTGGCCTCGGCATAGAGCAGTTCGGCGGCAAAATTGAGCCGTTCCATGCGCTGCTCGGGTAACCATTGCTCCTCGCAGTAGGCCAGGAGTTCGTCGAAAGAGAGGTTGCGCACCACGTCGTAGGGGCCTACATACTGTCGGTAGAGATCCTTCATGGCAGCATCGTTGCGGTCGTCTTCCTCCTTCTCCAGAAACTTGCGGATCGCCGCCTGGAACTCCTCGATGAGCCTGATAAAATAGTCGCGTTGTAACATTACATTAAAAATTTGATTTCTGCATCAATCACATACATGTCCCCTTCTGCATCTTTCAACACATTCTGAGGCTTTAAATCATATATTCTCAATTTTTCATTTTCATAGGCCCAATCATCTACCCGATGAAATCCCAAAGCAGCCATATATGTTTCTATTTCTATGGGTGTGGCAGGTCTTCCATCCTCTATGTAGCATTGCTTAAATAGAGGCATGATAGTACGACCCTCATAGCCTGTAAACCCAATAAGCTGATAGGCTGCTTGAGGGAACAAATCGTTGAAAGCAAGCAAGCGGCGAAATAGGGCAGTAATGCTTCCGGAATGAATAAGATTATTGGTCTTATAAACAATACCGCCCTTTCGGTCCACATAGGTATCGCTCTCACTTCCAGAAGGCCCTGGTATCCCCATTCTAAACACATCGTCGAGAGAATACCATATCCCCACTTCCTTGGCTATCTGCTCTGCAGCGGCTTGTTCGCGATATAATCGGCCTCCATCTTCAGAGCCTTGGCAAGATTCTCTTTCATCTGCCTCGCTGCGTTCTCCGATGAGGAGGGCGATTTGCTCCATGCTGCTTGCTTGCGAAGCATCCGCTCCGTACTCTCCTTGTGAAATTGGTTGAGATAGGTCATCTTTCATATATTGTTTTTGCAAAAATAGGCATTTATCTTTACCTATTGATGTTGTGGACGTTAAAAATCACTAAGCATGCAGCGATTCCACATACTCGTAGAGTTTCTTATAGAACGGGTGGCGGGTGAGGGTGGCTACATCTCCGAGGATGATGAGTTTCATGCGGGCGCGGGTGATGGCCACATTCATACGGCGGAGGTCACGCAGGAACCCTATCTGTCCATCGGCATTGGAGCGCACCATAGATATGAGGATGATGTCGCGCTCCTGTCCCTGGAATCCGTCGACGGTGTTCACGGTGATGAGATGGCGGTAGGGCTTGAAGAATTCGCGCTTGCGAATGAGTTGCTTCAGATATTGCACCTGTGCCCGATAGGGCGAGATAACCCCCACGTCTATCTGCTCGTCGAGGATGCGTTGCTTGCCAATCTTGGTAAGATAATCCTGCAGTGTGCCCAGCGTGAGGATAGCTTCGCCCCGGTTGACACGGCCGTAGCTCTCGCTAACAAAGGATTCACCCAAAAAAGCCTCACCCCCAGCCCCTCCCCAGGGAGGGAGGGGAGTAGAATGTTTGTCGGATGGAACAAGGGGGGCCTCTATGCTATGCTCTTCTTGTTCAGACTTGACCCTTGGGGAGTAATCACTCCCCTCCCTCTCTGGGGAGGGACTGGGGGTGAGGCTGACATTGCTACTCCTCCACTCAATAGGCACTCCCCAGTCCAATATTCCCCGGCTCTGCACCTGAGGCGCAGTCTCCACTTTGCCTTCGTAAAACCATTCTGACGAGAACCGCATGATCTCATCCTTCATGCGATACTGCACCTGCAGCAGTGTCACACACTCGGGTTTATTCTCCACGATGCGCTCCATGAGGGTTTTACCAAGGCCAGCTTTCAGGGCGGCAATACTCTTCACGGTGGGTGGCAACTGGCAGTGGTCGCCAGCCAACACCACGCGCGACACTCGCCGCATGGGTATCCAGCAGGCCGCTTCGAGGGCTTGAGCGGCCTCATCAATAAATAAGGTGCCGTATTTCTGCCCTTCGAGCAGTCGGTTGGCCGACCCCACGAGGGTGCTCGCAATGACGCGCGCCTCGCCAAACAGTTCCGCATTGATGCGTATCTCTAATTCGGCGGCACGCGATTTCAGGCTCTCCAGTTTCTGGTGGAACTTATCATCGCGCCCCTTGCGCGTCTTCCGCAGTTCGCGCATGGCCTTGCGGATGGCCCACAACTGGGGGTAGTCGGGATGGTCGGCAAACCGGCGTTCGTAGGTGAAACTCAACATTTTGTCGTTCACCCGACTCGGATTGCCGATGCGCAACACGTTGATGCCACGGTCGACGAGTTTCTCCGAAATCCAGTCGACAGCCATATTACTCTGGGCGCACACCAGCACCTGACTCTCACGCATGAGGGTTTCGTTGATGGCCTCAACGAGGGTAGTCGTCTTTCCGGTGCCCGGCGGCCCATGCACCACCTCCACATCCTTGGCACGCAACACCTCATTGACGGCACGCTCCTGTGTCTGGTTGAGCCACGGAAAGCGCATCGGCTCAAACGTGAAGCGCTGTGCGGGCTGCCGGGAATAGAACAGGTCGCGTAGATAAGCCAGTCGGTTGCCCTTGGCGCGAATGACCCGGTCGAGGGCATCAAACATCATGTGGTAGCTGGTTTCGTCGAACGAGAGTCTCACGCCGATGGGGTCGTCGCTGTTTTGAATGTCTAAGGCATGACCCTCGGGCATCGTCACCACCATGCGGTCGCCGTCGACATAGGCCACCGAAGCGGTAAACCTGAAGTCGTGGACCTTTTCATCTTTTTGTCGGAAGAACACGATGGGCTTGCCAAACTCAAAGTTATGGTCTATCTCCGTGTCTTGCGTGCGATACACCTCGGTGACAAACTGGTTGAGGGAATTGTAATAACTCTTGCCAATCCGCAGCGGAAACCATGCATCGCCACGCTTCACCTTACGCCCGATGCCCATCGTCTCGGTCTGCAGACGATAGGCCTCCCGCTCCGTCTGATACTCCAACTGGAGCAACAGCCGTTGCTGTTGTAGCGACTGTATAGGTGATGATCCACTCATAACACCTGCAAAAATATAAATAAAACCCCTCATTCCCCTCCACTCTCCCTCCTAATCTCCCTAAATTATGATTTTTTATCCCTTGCCGCTTGTTCCCGTCCCCTTCCATTTTCGTTTTGCCCTTATCTTTCCTCTTGCCCCTTCTTTTCTTCTTTTCCCCTGTCCTTCCTCTCGTTCCCCCTGTTCCTTCCCTCTTTATCCCTTTTGTCCTTTTCTCCTCCCCCTCGCTCGCCCTCCCTCTTGGTCTGTATGCTGGCGTACTACACCATCCCTCCCTCCTTCATTTATTCCCCCATTTTCTTGCCATTCCCATTGTTTTAGCTTACCTTTGCATCCACCGCCAATATCACCGTCATGCAGCACCTCCCCTCTCTAACCCTCTCCTCCCTCACGATTGGCTACCACGGCAAACCTGTGGCAGAGCATCTTAATGCCGAGATATATGCCGGCGAACTGACCTGTCTTCTCGGCACCAACGGTAAGGGGAAGTCGACGTTGCTTCGTACCCTGTCCGGTCTGCAGCCCCCTCTCTCCGGCGAAGTGCTTCTGAGTCTCAACGGTCGCCCCTCTACCCCCGTCTCCTCCTATTCCAAGCATGACCTTGCCCAGCTGATATCCGTCGTCCTCACCGAACAGCCCGATGTCAAACAAATCACCGTGACAGAGATGGTGGGCATGGGACGCATGCCTTACACCGGTTTCTTTGGCACATTGTCTGCCAATGACCGCCGCATCATGGCCGCATCGCTTACAGAAACAGGCATAAGCGATATGTCCAAACGACATTTCGACACACTGAGTGACGGCGAACGACAGAAAGTGATGATAGCCAAGGCACTGGCTCAACAGACTCCCATCATCCTCCTCGATGAGCCTACAGCCTTCCTCGACTATCCCAGCAAGGTGGAGATGATGAAACTTCTCCATCGCCTTGCCAACGAAAAGGGTAAGACCATTCTCCTCTCCACTCACGACCTGGAACTGGCTCTGCAACATGCCGACCAGCTGCTTACCATGGAGCAAGGACTACACTATGTGCAGAGAGAGGAGTTGGAACACTACTTGCAGGAGTCCAGATAGAGGGTAATAAGGCGACTGAAAGTATCTTTACATTTTTTAAAATTATATTTTTTTATTTATCCACCTTTATTCATACTTTTGCAGAAGAGAATTCTATGCTATAAGTATTAATTAATAAAGGTAATGTCATGAAAACGCTGATTTCTTGTCTTTTTGCAGGTATTTTGGCTTTCACATCCATTGCATGTTCTGGAGAAGACGACAATACAGCCGTCATAACCGGCGTGGAAGATGGGAGCTATCAAGGAGATCGTTTGAATTTTGTTGTAGATGGAGATACACAAGAAGGAGCAACGGTTCAAGTAAGTATTGATTACACTGAAAATGTGGCTACTCTGACTTTGGGCAATGTGAGTTTTGCAACAGGCACACAGGTGTGGAAAGCAACATACGATGCCACACACAATGTGTACACCGGTTCCACCATTGTAGCAAATGGAAAGGTATATGATTATCGTGTCAGCTTTGACAATGTATATACCAATAAAACCAAATGCAACATTACCTGCACTACAAGGGACGGCAAATAACAATGATGAGATTTGTGTGTAGGGGTATGATGGCACTGATGCTACCTATGGAAGCATGGGGGCAGAGTCAGAGTGACAGCATCATTCACAAAACCCATAAAATCAATGAGGTGGTCGTGATGGGGAACAATGCCCAGCATGACAACCTATATTCCACCCAAATGGGAGGGGCAAGACTCTCGGGGGAGTCGATAGCCAAGATGCCTACCTTGCTGGGGGAGCCGGATGTGCTGAAGGCCCTGCAGATGCAGTCTGGCGTATCCACAGGTGTGGAGGGCTTCTCCGGAATGTATGTACGAGGAGGCGAGAATGATGAGAACCTCTATCTGCTAAACCATCTGCCATTGTATCATGTAACCCATATTGGTGGCCTGTTTTCTTCTTTCAACGTGCCGATGATTGACCATGTAGACTTTTTCAAGGCAGGTTACCCTGTGAACTACGGGGGACGAATTTCAAGTATTACGGATGTTAGCCTGAAAGAAAGCAACTTCAAGGAGTTACATGGAAGTGTATCATTGGGGCTGCTTTCCGGCAATGCCTATGTAACAGGCCCATCATCAAAGACAAACTGGCATTTTCTATAGGAGTACGACGGTCGTGGCTTGACCTACTGACCACTCCAGCACTGCTCATATACAATCAGACTAAGAAATCGACGGGCAAGAAGACTACCGGAAGTTATATCTTCGGCGATTTGAATATGAAAATAGACTATCGCCCCTGGACCAACGTCAAAGGGTTCACATCCTTATATTGGGGAAAGGACAGGCTAAGAATCACGGAGGAAAATATCCCGAAGAATAGAGACAAAGACGATAAAGATGCCAACGAGATGCTGCTGAACTGGGGAAACTTTGGTGTTTCTACAGGAATGAGCTGGAGGATAACACCGACCTCTCTCCTGACAGCTACCGGATTTGTAAGTCAATATGGCTCTCTGTTTAGACAGGACCACGACGAGTTCCGGACAGTCAAAAAGGAATTGCAGCATCGATATTCTCATAAGAACAACAAGAACGGCATCCTGGACCTGGGAGCCAATGCAACTTTCCGATGGGAACCTTCCAAATGGTATATGTGTAATCTGGGAGTGGAGTATACGCATCACCAATATCGCCCGGTAGAACTTTCGGTAGACGGCAACGACGAGAACTACCAGGGACAGAGCCTGCGACAGGCAGAACGGACAGAAGGCGACGAGATGGCTGCATTTATTGGGAACGAAGTCAACATAGGAAAGATTGCAAGTCTTTCTCTGGGGCTACGTGGAGCTAAATACACGCTGAGCAACAATGTGTACCAACACCTGGAACCCCGGGTGAGCATGCGCTTTTTGATTAACACCCAACTGAGCATCAAGACGAGCTATACGCGTATGCATCAATATGTCATGCAGGTGTGCAACAGCAATATCAATCTCCCAACAGACTCATGGCAACCTGTAGGCGACCATTCCAAGCCGATACAAAGTGACCAGCTCTCTATAGGACTATATGGAAATCTGCCTCATAACCTTTATTTCTCCATCGAAGGTTATTACAAATGGATGTCCAATCTGTTAGAGTATCGGGAAGGAGTCAATGTGTTTTCCGCTATCAAAAAATGGGAAGACAAGTTTGCTGTAGGGCGAGGCTACGCCTATGGGATAGACTTGGGACTGCATAAAGACGAGGGGCAGCTTACAGGCAGTCTGAACTACAGTTTGCTATGGAACCGCAGGAGCTTTGCTGAAGTCAATGGCGGCGAGACCTTCCCTGCCAAATATGACAACAGGCACAAGATAAATCTTAGTGTGAGGTATGAGCTCAACAAGAAAATAGAGCTGAACGGAGCATGGACCTATATGTCAGGAAATCGCATCACAATGTCCCTGTACAACTATAAAGGACTGGGCACCTCGGGCTATGGCTGGGATTTTGCTCCCGTTGGCGACACGGAGGATGCCTGGAACTTCAGTTATTTCCCACGCCGAAACAACTATCGAATTCCGGCAACCCATAGACTTGACGTTGGAGTGAGCTTCCATCATCATTTCAGAAGTGGACATGAGCGGATATGGAGTTTTGGACTCTACAATGCCTACTGTCACTTGAATGCCATCACTGTTGTCAAAGGTATTGACTTTATGGATTATTGGGCCGGTAAAAAAGACTATGATGCCCAATACAAGATACTTTGTCTACTCCCCATATTGCCTTCCTTCTCCTACACCTTTAAATTCTAAGTCGATATGAAATATACTATATGCCTGTTGGTATCCCTTCTCCTGACATCATGCTACAAGGAAATATCAGTGGGAACAGACGATCAAGGAGAAATGGTGGTCATCAACTGTATTTCCAGAAGCGACTCTGCCATAACGGCGGACATCAGTCACTCATGGCTCTTTTCCAAGAAAACTGTCCCGGGAGACCTTGAGGGACTGGACGTGAGACTATGGATCAATGGGCAGGCACGCGGAAAAATGAACTATTCCAAGGGACTGTATAGGTCTACCGTTCGTCCTAAAACCGGAGACACCGTGATGATCAGCACATATGTGGATGGAAAAGAAGTATGGGCACGCGACGTTATGCCTCCCAAGTCTGTCATCAAACGAGTGGATATGTCGAGAATAAATGCGGAAGATGACCAGATTACGTATAAGATTACCATGACCAATGACACCAGCCAGATACGTTACTTTTTCCTACTGATAAGATATAATAGCAACGAAGGAGCTGGGATCAACTATTCATTCGACCCGGTATTCCAGCTAACCAATGAGGAAATCAATGGGGGATTGGCACAAAATAAAATAATGTCGTTTATGGGGTACCCATTCACCAACAGAGGTATGAGCGGAAGTGAATATACCCTGACTGTCAAGGAGACCGCTCTGGAATTTTGGCTGAAAATCGCCGACTATAACAGAGACGTGACAGTATTCTCTATCTCCGAAGCCTATTATAAATACATTCTGAATAATCTGGCAAACAGAAGTGGGACCACCCTATATGGCGACTTCATGGAACTGGGGCTGGCAGAACCTCGCCTAACATTCACAAACGTTCATGGGGGCCTCGGGCTTCTGGCATGTTACCAGCAACATACAGTACGCATAAAGGTACCAAAATTGAAGTGAACATTCACCGTTTGGACCGCATCACCTTCCGAATATCAGCAATGGTGCGGTTGAACGGACCGCTGTTCTCCAGCTTCAGCGTACACATAGCAGCGGCAAACTTCCCCGACTCCACATAGTCCATGCCCTGCATGCGGCAATAGAGGTAACCGGTGGAATAGGTGTCGCCACTTCCCGTGGCATCAACCAATTCCCGAGGCTTATAAGCCGGAATCTCATAGAAATGATGGTCGGCATAAATCAATGAACCGTAGCTGCCAAGCGTGATGACCACCTCTTTGACTCCATACTCTGCCAAATTCAGAGCCACCGTGCGGGGATTCTTAGAATTGGTGATCACCTCCATCTCATGCTCGTTGAGTTTCAGAATATCGGTGCAAGCGAGAATTTCTTCCTTGTCTTTCCAGTCGATGGCATGGACTTGTTCGCCCACCACCTCGCGCAGATAACCCTGAGCATCGATAGACACCTGTCCCTTGGTGGAGAGATATTTCACCACCTCCGGTGAGAAATCATCGGCCAACAGACTGCCCAGATGGAATACCTTGGCTTCCAATGGGCGCATCTCCTCTATGGTGAACGGGTCGGCCTTGGCCAGCACCCGCTGCGTACGCTTGTTGGTATCGGCCCCATATTTGTTTTCAAAATACACGGTGTGACGGCTCGGATAACAAATGGTATCTATGCCTGCGTCTCGAAGTTTGTCTACTTCTGGGACCTGTCCCTGTCCTACCTTGGTCACCAATTGGTAGGACACATCTTCTGGGAGCTGATGCATGCCTCTCGACATATAAAACGATGTACCGCCAGCCATATAGACCTCGCTCCTCGGCGTGATAATCTTATCTCGGGTAATATGCCCGATACAGCAAATATCTATCATTAAAAAGAAGTCTTAGGCTGCAAAGTTAATAAAAACTTTGAACTTAGGACTTTACCCCCTGAACTTTTTTATTTCCATCCTTTGTTTAGCATCTATCCTGTCATGCAGTCACAGGGGTTAATGTTCAAAGTTCAAAGCTCAATGTTCAAAGTTCAAAGTTCCCTACGGCATGGGGAACAGCCCTTCCCATCTCACATCCCAGTCTTTGGGGAATCCGGGATTCTTGCCCAACGTACAGCCATCCCAGCCTGCCGCCATCATCGCCACGGCGGTGAGCAGTCCGCCATTGCCCGGCATATACACGCGCAACCGGCCGTCCTGATAGTTGTGCCCACTGATGAGGTAGGTGTTCTTTTGTTCTTTCATGAGCAGGGCATCGACGGCACGCGACGGCTCACCCAATCGGGCGCAGGTCATGGCGGTCATCGAAAAATCCCATCCCCAGCTTGTCGACCAGTTCCAATGGTCCCAAATCCAGTCGAGAGTCTTGCCCATCACACGGTCATTGATGAGACGACTTTGCGGCATCATGCCCAAGGCACCGAGCAGGGCGGGGTGGTCGCTGGTGAAACGGCGGTTGAGATAGGTTTGCGTGGCGGTCTCGGCGGCAAGATACAGGCTGTCGCTGTTGTAGGCCAATGGCGACAGTTTGCCGATGATGCTGTCCCAGAGGGCCACACGGCGCAGTCCGTCGCGCTCACGCCACCGCTGCGCCATCTTCAGCGTCGTCATCCAATAGCTCAACTCAAAAGGAGGATTGACCGTAGAGTCGGCCTTCAAGGTCTCCTGCGCCGGTATGCAACCGCGGAGGATATAACGGTCGTTAGACGGGTCATACTCTGCGAAGTCGGCCATGAAATCGGCGGTGAGCTGTACCTGCCGACCATATTTCCGCAGTACCAACCGTTGTTTGCCATTCGGCTTTTTCAATCCGTCGAGCCACGCCTTATAGTTTCCCTCAGTCGGAACGTTGGAGCAGGCACGATACAACAACTCTGACAAATAAATGAGATGTGGCTGTTGCCAAATGAGGTAACTACCCACATTCGACGGAGCTTCGCCAGCATTCGGGTCGGTCATCTTCATCCATCGCGCCCCCTTGAATCCCTGCCGATAGGCTATGGCAATGGCATTCTTTTCGGCCTTGCGATACCATGACAGGGGGCGGTCGAGCAAATCGGGATGCCCCCAAAGGGCGTAGTGGGCCAGATGCCACCAGGTCATCTCCAAATGGAATTTCCCAAACCAACTGTTATACGTGAGTCCCGTCTCCTGAGGGGGAAAGTCCCCGCACTCCTGGGCACGCATGAGATATTGGCTCAAAATCACGCGACGCTCCAATTCCTGTGCACGAGGGTCTTTGACATGGCCAAAATCGATAAATCCACCTTTGCTCCAGTAGTCGGCCCACTGTCCGGCAGAGGCCATATACCAGTCGGCAAACGGCTGGAAAACCATGTCGCCGTCATACTGATTATTACCAAACTCACACTGCAACTGTATGTCGCCCTTGGGACAAACTAATTTCAAGGCATTACGTCCTATCCTGATCAGACGGCCCTTGCCTTTCCACATCAATCGCAGGGTGTAACGCTCGACATCGACCTTGCGCTTGATAATGTATCGGCCACCACTGTAACTCAATTGAGTCTCGTGCTGCTTGTCCTTGGTCCAGTCGCACGCATCGTCGCTGTGGCCGCCGGTGGGATAGGCAAAACGAAACGTGATGGCAAACTTCCCATCCGATTGCACGTGGGTGGCCACAACATTCTTGTCGGGCGAACAAACCGTCTCCACCTTGTATTTTTGTCCTTCATACGTGAAACTGCTGGTCACCTTGCCCGTCCAAAGGTCTAAGGTTTCGTCGACATCCTTCACCTTGGCGGGGTCTGACAAGTCCAGACCGATGTTGCCCAAATGCATCCGGTGAGGGTTCTCACGGAGGTAATTCGATGCGTCGCGTTGTCTGCCGGGTTGCTTGAACTGTGCGGCATAGAGCTCCTTATGGCCTCGCCCGAAGTCCTTCGACACCCAGGTCTCGCTCTGCTGATATTGGTTTTCGTTGGGAAAATGATGCCAAAAGCCGTCGCCAAACGTTCCCAAACATACCCCCTTGCTATATTGGCGGGGAAATGTTTGCAGTCCGGTGGCATCCACGGTAAACGCAAAACTGCCGTTGCCCACCGTCAGGGAACTCAACGAGTCGATGGCTGTCACATGCGGATTATGTCGTGTCACTACCACCTTCCGGTTTATTCCCACGGCCTTATTGCTTGTCGCCGTCTTCTTCTGGCCTATACCAGCTGTCGTTCCGCTTGTCCCAACCGCCGTCCCGTTTATCCTAACCGCCCTCGGGCTTGCCTCAACATTCTTTGGATAATATCCTAAAATCTGCAGGTTTGAGCATAGCAAAGTAAAAAACAATATTGCCAGTAGTTTTCTGTTCATGATGATTAAGTCTTTAAGTCATTCATTTGTCCTCCTCCTTGCAAATTTACGAAAAAGAAACCATATCCGCCACGACCAGACGCTTTATTTTTAACCATTGCCCCTTACACATTCCACCGCATCCTTATATTGCTCTCTCCGCATTCCACCGCATCCTTATTCCTTTTAATCTATTGCTCTCTCCGCATTCCACCGCATCCTTATACCTTTTCTTTAACTATTGCCCCCTACATATACTACCGTATCTTTATACCTTATCATTAACTCTTGCTAGCTCCGTATTCCCCCGCATCCTTATCATTTATCTCCTTATTTCTCTCTCCCTTTCACATAATGTTGAGTTTCGTCCTATTCCCTCCCATATCTTTAATAGTTTTTTTATTATCAACTTCTCCTTGTCACATGTCTTGAATCCTATCCAAAAACATCTCTTGATGAATTTGATAAATCTTAGATGAATAGCCTTTTCAAATATTTTATTTATTATTTTACTCAATATTAAATGTTTTGTTTAATTTCTAAAGCAAAAAGTTTGTTGAATTCGATTTTTCATCGTATCTTTGCATCCGCATTTCCAATACGGAATAGCGTCTATGCCCAGATGGCGGAATCGGTAGACGCGCTGGTCTCAAACACCAGTGGAGCAATCCATCCCGGTTCGATCCCGGGTCTGGGTACATCATAAAGAGTTAAGTGGCTAATCATACAGCACTTAACTCTTTTCTTTTATATTATCCCCACATTTGATATAAAGCATATGTCAGCCCCGCTGCCAAAGCAAGTCCCAGCCCTAAAAGGGAAACCTTGCCGTCACCATTTTTACTGAGCAATGCCAACCCCATAAAGGCCAGCAAGATACTGACGGATGTAACCCAACCCAGTTTTTCCTTGAATGCCATCCAAGAAATCAGGGCCACAAAGAGTGGATAGGTAAACAGGATGACAGAGGCAATGCCTGCATCAATATGGTCAAAACTGAAAAAAGACAAGCCGAAGAACCGGAGAAGAGAATGCCCATGAGCATGGCGAGGATAAACTCTTTGCGATTGACCCGAAACGTCTCTCTCAACACCAGCATGACAAGTGCCATAAGGATGGCCGAAAAAGCATACCGATAGAACATGACCACCATTGGAGGAATACTCATGCCATATAGGGGTAGCGCGAACAGGGGATTGAGACCGTAGCATGCCGCACCGAGGATGGGCAGCACGTAGCCCCACAAAAGGTGTGATTTGTCGTTCTTCTCTCCCTTACTCACGGCGAAGGGGCTTTTCATTTTGTCGAACACTTGATGAAGTGAGAATTAATTCGGGTGCAAAGTTACAAAAAAAAGTGATGAAGTGGCGGTCAAGACCGGTTCGTAAATCAGGGAAAATGGAAAAAATAAGCGAAACGTTTATAGCGTTATTATTTGTTACGACAACAGAGGTATATGTTTTCCCACATTGTCCACACATTTTCGGGAAATATGCCTCAGCGTTACGATGTCAACTTCCTTTACCAAAATCACATACGTTTGGGCATCATGTTTTAGGCGCGACAAAAAGATGAAAAGATGGTTTAGGCCGGTTCGTTTGGTGGGAAAATAGGGAAAAATGGGACAAAAGAGGGAGAAGGAGGGGCCGTTACTACCTAATCACGATGCCATTAGTACCTAATGGCAAGGCCTTTTGATACTAATGGCATTACGAAAAAGGCCTAATGGCGAGGCGAAAAGATACTAACGGCAAGGTCTCGGAATGTCAATATTTTACAATTCGTTGTTAATCAGAGAGTTTTAAACGGCCCATTTTTCGCGTATTTGCAGCCACCGGGTTTTGATTTTGAAATACGCCAATCTCAGGAGACAAATGTTCAGGATTTTTCATATAGAATATCTGGGGGGGGGCAAAAGTAATCAGTTTGAATCAATTTCCTGTTAAAAAATAATCAAATGAAATTATTTTGGTAAATTTGCAACAAAACTCAACATATGCACCCAACCGTAAAATTCATAACGTTCATTTTATCTCTTATCACATTGCAAAGACTGGTATTTTGTGCAGGCCTATTATTCAATACGATTGTATGCATAGCAATGCCATTGAACCAGAATGATTACCGTTTTACTAATATTCGGCTCCCATACGATGCTAACACCGTATATTGCCTTTATCAAGATGATAATGGTCTGATATGGCTGGGGACGAAAAGAGGCTTAATAAACTTTAATGGATTTAACTTCCATTTGTGTCAATATAAAAACAATCTTCCAAATGAGAATGTAATTCAATCTATTGCAAGAATTGACAAATATCACATTTTTGTAGGATCTGACAAAGGCATTCGAATGTTCAACTTGTTAACATGGACATATGAACAAGATAATTCTAAACTTATCAAAATAGGTGCCATTCGAAGTCTCACCTTTTACAATGGGGTTCTATACATTGGGTCTAGGGATAATGGACTATTTATATATGACTTAAAACATAACAAGCTGCAGAAGGCACTATCCAAGGGTGCCCCTGAAAAGTTTGTTTGTACTCCTGTTATCCATGAAGGGGTCGTTTACTATGGTTCCTCCAGAGGTCTTCGTAGTTATAATGCTTTAACACATAAGATTGGAAATGTTTGTCTTACACACAACCCAACAAGATTGATCACTTCTATACTATGCGACAAAGGAAGTAATCTTCTCTGGGTTGGTACTGAAAAGGGGCTGTATTTGTACAACATAAGAACTAAGGAGATTAAGGAGATAGATATTTTGCCCAACACTGTCATTAAATCTATTCTACGATTGAGCAATAGGACTATACTCATAGGAACAGAGGATGGACTTTTTCAATATAATATTTTAAATGGACAGGTCGTGCATTCAAAACACAATATTCATGATACAGGTTCTATCCATAACAACCGTGTAACGGACATTATTAAAGACAACCAAGGCAACATCTGGATTTCGACAGACAACGGTGTTTCCGCTATTACCCACCCCTCATTCTTTAATAAGATGAATTTGTCAACTCTCAGTTCAGAAAAGATTGGAGGAAATGTAATATCCTCTATCCTTGTGGATTCTCATGGTGATTTATGGTTTGGGGGTGACAATGGCGTTTTTAGGATGAAAGGAAACAGTGTTGAATGGCATAATACAGAATCAGCAAATCATCCTTTGAAACACAACCGCATACGTGCTATTAGAGAAGATAAAGAAGGCACGATATGGCTTGCCACGGATGGCGGGTTGGCCTCATACGACTTTGCATCTAAACGATTTATATATCACTTAATAAAAGACAAGGGACAATTTGTAAACTGGATTTATGATTTACAGGATGATCAAAACGGGAATTTGTGGATAGGAACATTCATGAGTGGCCTTTATGTTATAAAAAGGAATGATTTGATGCATTTTATTAATACTCCTTATATAATAACTCAACACGACCGTATATGCCCAGATAGTGTGTCCGCAATTTATCAAATGTCGAAAGACTCGCATGGAAACATATGGGTAAACTCTAATGAAGGATTGGCAAAGGCTGATCTTTTAAACAGAAAGTTGTCTTTTAAAAATCTTTTCATGGATCACTAGTGTCCGGTAAACTTCTCCTTAGAATTCGTAAGTATCTGATAAATAATATTTTCCGCGGACAAACGCCTGTACACGATTTGAAATGCCTACATTTGCAGAGTGTAAGCTAATCAATCAGA
>JAEAMQ010000046.1 GCA_016901395.1 Prevotella sp.
TCAAAATACAAATTTGGAACTTGATAACTTATAATCTGTAAGTTGAACTCCTATAAAAGCAAAGAAAAGTTCATTTCTCTACTCTATAATGAGTTTGAAATGGACTTTTCTTATAGAGGTTGTTTCAAACTGTAAGATTTAGAAAGGTAGATTTGTATTTTGACACACCCTCAATACCGTGATAACATCACTTCCCATGAATGAGTCTCGTGTTCTCTTTCGCCCATCGAAACTCAGGGAGGATTGTGTAATGATCGGTTGAGGATGACAATATCTGCAATCTCCTCTGTACTATCCGCGACAACGGTGAGAGATGACTATTGCGTTCATGCCATGAAAAAATGGGGTTATTCATTTCTGGCGGGACTTGAACACCGCAATCACGGCATGATTAAAACAAGGTCTTGGTGATTTTTACATTCAGCACCGGATATACCACCAGCGCCTTGATGATTTTCATCTTGCCTTCGATGTTCTGGCGATAGTTTGTTACATCGCGCGTCAGGTCCACCCGCTCCTTCGTATAAGAGTATACCGTAGCTCCACTGGCAGGGTCTGTGGAGACGGTCTCCACCGTGCGGTCTGTGTATAGATGAGGTGCACCTCCGTAGAAGAGCACACCGGCATCAACCCCGATCTTCCATCCGTCTCCGTCTTTGCCCAGCCGGCCGTCATACCCGAAGCCGAGATAGGGTTTGAAGTTGTTGACAATGGCTTCCGCCTTGATGATTCCGTTGGCATCCGGTTCGGTATAGCACTGCTCCCCTGTCGATTTCATGCTGCCAAGGCTATATTTCATGCGGCCATAGCGAATCAATTTATCCGATAGGTCTTGATTGTATACATCGATACCATCCATCGTTACAAATGGTTCTTGATTCATGGCCTTGGTATACATGTTGTTATACATGCCTACGGCGAGCATCGTTGTCATGTCATCGCGCGACACGATGGCATCGGCCAGCTTTGCGTTGCCCCAATAGAATCCGGCCGTCACATGCCAATGCTTGTTGGCAAGGGGCATTACGTCTGCCAGGAGGCTGAAATTCCAAAACCGTGGCTTGCCCACCATGTATATGTTCTCGTCTACATCGTATCCCGTCAGTTCTTTCATACGTTTCTGCAATCGGTCAAACTTTGTCTCCACTCTGTTGCCGTTGGCATCATATTGAGCCTCTACTTCGTCGCCCACCTGCACGCCGAACTTCATGTCCTTGGACCATTGCGGCATCATGGAAAAGCCTGCGCGAAGCCTGACCGTTTTTGAGATGTCGGAACTCAGTTCCAGTCCTATTCCAGTGCTGCCGGCTGAGAGCGACACGTCGAGGTTGTGAAAGGGAATGATGGGTTCTGTCATGTCGTTTTGTGCGATGACAGGGGCGCACAGTAGGCATAGAGCCGCCAAGGTAGCCATGTTGTTCTTCATACTAAAATGCGTTATAGGGTTAGTCCATAGGATTTCGTTTTTCGCAAAAATACCTAAACTTTCCGAATTACGCAAGATTTTTCTTAAAAAAAAGCCTCATTGTTTACAGATTGAAACAATGAGGCTTGGCAATTAATTATTTCTGATGTAGTCTTATGGATTATTCATCAGTGTCTTGAAAATCTTCTGAGTCCCAGATGTTGTAACGAGTCATTTTCGCACCCACCATGCTTGAACTTGACGCTTGGCTTGAACTTATGCCGACATTTATGGCGGAACTTTGTAACAGGTCTGTATTCTCAATCAGAACTCTGCATTTCATCGTGGGTTGGATATATGTTTTTTTCATTTTATTGTTGCTTATGATTAGTTATTGATAAGATTGGATTGTTGTTTCATCGTGCGATGTATTTCTTTCCGCCTTTGATCACAATGCCTTTGTAGCTATTGGTCACTTTCTGTCCTGCGAGGTTGAACACATCCTCGGCAGCGTTGTCGGCAGTCTTCACAGCGTTGATGGCGGTGGCCTCACCCATGTTCACAGCCAGTTTGGCAGGAGAACCAGCGATGGTCACATAAGCCTTGTTTGCGGGTATCTCCACTCCTGCAACCACTTGGGCGAAGCTCTGCTCACCCTTGAGGAGCACGTATTGTGTGCCGTCAGAAGCCACGGTTGCATCGTTGGTTGCGAGTAGCAGGTTACCACTGAAGTCTGTCGATGTGGCTGTACCACCGTAGGTCAGGGTCTTGTCGCCGGTCGTTGCGCTATAGAGAATCACACCCGTATTGGCCGGAATCACTTTGGAATTCACCTTGTTCAGTGTAATGCCGTCTGTAGCGTCTGCAGCCGATGCGATGTAAATCGTAACGTCGTCGGGAACGGTGACAGCATATTGGTTGCTGTAAGAAGCCAAGTTTGAAGTGGCGTTGATGTTCACTGTGGGAGCAGCGAGCTTCTCAACATAAATCATATCAATGCCTCTTGATGATGAAGGATCAGAGCACGTGAAGGTGATATCCGTAGAATCCGTTAAGGTGAATACATCACTTGTAGCCAGTCTCAACATATTACCAGTACATTGGGTGTCAAGAATTTCGTTAGCACCGGCTGATACCGTATAGTTTACAATGTGATTACTTGAGTCACCACCAATCATACCAAGAGTGAATTTGAAATTACCGGCAGGAAGTTTAACCAGTGTACCAGATGCTCCGAAAATGATAAGGCCGTTTGAGACACGACTAGTGAAACTGGTAGCATTGGCAGAAAGTCCTGTACCGAGGTTTTCAGCCTCAGAGAGTAAATAAAGATTTTCAATTCCTGTAGCCGTGTAATCAAAGTTTTCATTATAGTCTGTGGAAGTCAAGGTGATACTCTGAAGCAGGTCATTGGAATTGGGAGTCTTTTCAACAAGGATGTTCTCATTCTCGCCCGCAGCCTGGAATCTTGGATAGGCAACCTTTACCGTAGGAACATCCTCCCATGTTTCACCAGTAAATCTATAAGGTAGAGCATTGCCGTTGTATGAAGTTGTAACTGTATAGGTCCACAGTTCTGCAGGACGAACGGTCACCGTTACAATAGTAGTACCTGTTGCATTGTCCTCAACCGTCTTACCTGTACAATCGTCTGAAACATAAAGATATTTCTTGGTAGCATCGTTGGCATCAAAGAAAGCTTGCGTGTCAGCAGAACTCAGGGCTATATCGCTATTCACAACGCCATTACGAGTCTCCGTTTTCACAATATTGCCGTCAGCAGTAGCAAAGTTTACAGTATAATCGGCGGTAGCCACATTCTGAGTTGTCTGCTGAACTTCTATACTCTTCAGATAAGATTCTGTCGTATTCTTACTTACGGTACAGACCGAACCACAAACTACGGTCTCATAGTTTGTACCAGAGACAAAAGTCGTATTTGCACCAAGCGTAGTCATATCAAACAAGGATGTGCCGTCTGCTAGAACTCCAGTGGCCTCGGTAATCGCTCCAGTTGTAGAATTAACTACAAGATGAAGGATCACGTCAGTGTTATTAGCAACATTACTTAAATTGATAGTCTGCCCGTTGATCACAATGGAAGTACCATAATATCTGGTTAAATTGGTAATCGTAAAATCACCATATTTAAAATAAGTCTTATTTTCATTGCTTGGAAACGAGGATGAACCGGTATTCCAAACTGCGTCGAGTGTAACAATGGTGTTTGCATCTCTTGTTAATGTTAGAGCAGACTCAACTGTGTTTCTACGAGCTAATGTTTTCAGTCCGAGAGTGTCAACTATGAATGTACCCCAATTGCTACCACTTGAAGCACTTGGCGTCCATTTGTCAGCAGTTGCAGTAGCTGACACATCGCCTGCAGTCCAAGCTGATATAGAAGCCTTTTCATAGATGGTTGTCGTAGTCTGAGCATACGACGATGTTGCTCCAACTACCATCATGGTAGCCAAAAGCATACTCTTTAAGTAATTTTCTTTCATAAGTTAGTTAAATAGTTAGTGAAATCGTTTGTTTCTTTAGAAGAATAATTCTCATTCTTCAAAGTTGTTTTTAGCAAAAATGTTAGTTGTTCTGTTTCAGTTAATAACCTCTATGGGTAATAGTAGTTTCTGTTAGATGTTGCAAAGTTAAGGGGTTAATTTTCATTTTCCATCATAGAAAATGGTTTTTCTCTTCATTTTAGCAGATAAGTAAGTCGATTGCCAAAAATCAAAGTGTCGACCCTGATAAAATGCTTCCTATTGACTTTTTATTGCAAATAATGACACTATGCTGTTTTCCTGAAATTAGTCTGAGCGGTAAAGGATGGAATATTAATCCATTGAATATGAGGGAAATGCATTATTTTCTTCGGAGAGTAGGGCGCTTTTCTGATGTAGGTTATAGTATAAGTCTTGCAATTATCATCCGATTGCGATTTGTTTTGGAGAATAATAAATGTGTATACTTTATGTAGTTAATGTGTATACCTTATGTAGTTAATGTGTATACCTTATGTAGTTAATGTGGATACCTTATATAATATATTGTGTATACCCCTGCCAATGCGTGGATACTACATGATGATGTGGGGCATATACTGTGATTAACAGATAGGCGGAATACCCGGGAAGGCCCTCTTATCTGTTTCAACTAACTCGTGCTGAATGGCGTATGGCATACGCTTTGCTCCCCCTCCCTTGTGAGTGAGGGAAGGGGAGAGGGGCGTTAGATGTATCTCGGTGTAAATCCTTTCTTGCTTTTCTTCACCTGCTCGGGCGTGCCCGTGGTGAGCACCTCGCCGCCGCCACGACCGCCTTGCGGCCCGATGTCGATGATATAATCGGCGAGACGGATGACATCGAGGTTGTGCTCGATGATGATTACCGTGTTGCCGCGGTCCACCAGTTTCTGCAACACCTCCATGAGGATGCGGATATCCTCGAAGTGGAGGCCCGTGGTAGGCTCGTCGAGGATATAGAGTGTCTTACCCGTGTCGCGCTTGGCGAGTTCGGTGGCGAGCTTCACGCGCTGGCTCTCACCGCCCGACAGCGTGGTGGAACTCTGTCCGAGCTTGATATATCCGAGTCCCACCTCCTGCAGCGTCTTGATTTTCGGCAGGATGGTCGGCACATTCTCAAAGAACTCCACCGCCTGATTGATGGTCATGTCGAGCACGTCGGCTATCGACTTTCCCTTAAATCTCACCTCTAAGGTCTCGCGGTTGTAACGCTTGCCGTGGCACACCTCGCAGGGCACCATCACGTTGGGCAGGAAGTTCATCTCTATGGTCTTGTAGCCGTTGCCGCCGCAGGTCTCGCATCTTCCGCCCTTCACGTTGAACGAGAAGCGGCCGGGCTTGTAGCCTCGAATCTTGGCTTCGGGCAGTCCCACGAAGAGGGCGCGGATGTCGGAGAACACCCCCGTGTAGGTGGCGGGGTTCGACCGCGGCGTGCGCCCGATGGGACTCTGGTCCACGTCGACCACCTTGTCGATGAGGTCGATGCCCTCGATACGCTCGTAGGCCATAGGTTTCTTGAGCGAACGGTAGAAATGTTGCGAGAGGATGGGCTGCAACGTCTCGTTGATGAGCGTCGATTTGCCCGAGCCCGACACACCCGTCACCACCGTGAGCGTGCCCAGCGGGAACTCCACGTCGACGTTTTTCAGGTTGTTGCCGTGTGCGCCGTAGATCTTGATCGATTTGCCGTTGCCCTTGCGCCGGTGGTCGGGAATGTCGATGGAGCGCTGTCCGTTGAGGTATTGCGCCGTGATGGTCTGCGTCTGGAGCATCTGCTGGGGCGTGCCCTGAAACACCACCTCACCACCTTTGCGGCCGGCACGCGGTCCGATGTCGATAATCCAGTCGGCCGCCCGCATCATATCCTCGTCGTGTTCCACCACGATCACCGTGTTGCCGAGGTCGCGCAACTCCTTCAATGAGTTGATAAGCCGCTGGTTGTCGCGCTGGTGAAGTCCGATGCTCGGCTCGTCGAGGATGTAGAGAACGTTGACCAACTGCGACCCGATTTGGGTGGCGAGACGTATGCGTTGGCTCTCACCGCCCGAGAGACTGGCCGACTGTCGGTTGAGCGCGAGATAGTCGAGACCCACCTCCAGAAGGAAGTTCACGCGCGTCTTCAACTCCTTCACGATCTCGTGGGCAATCTTCTGCTGCTGCGCGTCGAGGTGTTCCTCCACGTGGTCGAGCCAGTCTTTGAGGTCGGCCATGTCGAGATTGGACACCTCGGAGATGTTTTTATCCCACATCTTATAGGACAGCGACTCGCGCTTGAGCCTCATGCCGTGACACTCCGGGCACTCGGCGTCGGCCAGAAACTGTGCCGCCCACTTCTGACTGGCGGTCGAATCGTCGGTCTCCATCACCGTACGCAGGTATTTGACCACACCGTCAAACGCCACGAAATAGTCGCTCGACGTGTGCACCACCTCCTTGTCTATGCGCACATTCTCCAGCGAACCGTTCATGATTTCGTCGACAGCCTCCTGCGGAATGTCCTTGAACGGGGTCTTCAGGTCACATTCATGCTTCTTCAAGATGGCCTCTATCTGCCAGAATATCATCTGGTTCTTGTATTTTCCAAGCGGTGCGATGGCCCCCTCGCGGATGCTCAGGGTGGGGTCGGGAGTCACTTTCTTCATGTCGATCTCGCTCACATAGCCCAGTCCCTTGCAGTGGGGGCAGGCCCCTTCGGGCGAGTTGAACGAGAAAATGTTGGGTGCCGGCTCGCCGTAGGACAGTCCCGTCACGGGGTCCATGAGCCGTTTGGAGAAGTTGCGGGCCTCTCCCGAGTCCTTGTCCATAATCATGATGACGCCGTCGCCCTGCTTCATGGCGGTCTGCACGCTGCGTTTCAGGCGCTCGTCGTCCTTGCCCTGCACCTTGAGTTTGTCTACAATCACCTCAATGTTGTGGTTCTTGTATCGGTCCACCTTCATGCCTCGGGTTATCTCCTTCACCTCGCCGTCGACGCGGATGTAGAGGTATCCCTTACGTCGCATGCTCTCAAACAGCTCACGATAGTGGCCTTTGCGCTGGCGTACGAGGGGCGCGAGGATGTAGATGGGGCGGTCGGCATAGTCGGTGAGAATCATGCTGATGACCTGTTCCTCGGTGTATTTCACCATCCGCTCGCCGCTCATGTAGCTGTAGGCGGTGCCGGCGCGGGCGTAGAGCAGACGCAGGTAGTCATAGATCTCGGTGGTGGTGCCCACCGTGGAACGTGGATTCTTGTTGGTAGTCTTCTGTTCGATGCTGATCACGGGGCTGAGGCCTGTGATCTTATCCACGTCGGGGCGCTCCATATTACCGAGGAAATTGCGGGCGTAGGCCGAGAAAGTCTCGATATACCGGCGCTGGCCTTCGGCAAAAATGGTATCGAAAGCGAGCGACGATTTGCCCGAACCCGAGAGTCCGGTGATGACGGTGAGGGAGTTGCGTGGTATCTTCACATCCACGTTCTTGAGGTTGTGCACCCGTGCTCCGAGCACATCAATCCACTCCTGAAGCCTCTCCCCGTTCCCTCCAGTGGGAGTGGGAGCCTGCTGCGAATATTCAGTGGAAGCGTGTTGTTGTATTTCTGTATTGGTGGAGGTGTTATTCTGAACGTTATGTTTCAAGTCCATTTCCTGTTCTTTCCTGTTTTTTGATAGTTGGGTTTGGTCGTTCCCCTCCCATTTGGAGGGGGAGGGGGAGGTTGCTTGAGGGAGCCAGTCTTTAGTTGGTTGTACTCGTTGTCTCCGTGTATCCACGCAGCAGGTTCACGTCGCGGCGTATATTGAACTTGCGTCCGTCGGCTCCTTTGGCCTTCACGAGCACATAGTATACCCCCTGTGCCACATCCTTACCTTTGAATTTGCCGTCCCATCCGCCGGCCGGATCGGTCCAGGAGTAGAGCTTCTGCCCCCAGCGGTTGAAGATGGTAGCCTGAAATTCCACCAAGCTCTGGTAGCCATCCTTGGCCTTGTAGACATCGTTGATGCCGTCGCCGTTGGGCGAAAAGGCATTGGGCATCTCCAGTTTGCTCTCCGAAATCGTTATCGTGAGAGGCTGCCCCTCCGACGACCAGTATTCATCGGTGTAGTTCACGGAGTCGCTGCCCTGCGTGAAGGTAGCCCACAGCTCCACATAATGTGCGCCGGCCTCATTGAATGTGTAGCTTGTCTCCTGCTCATAGCGCAGCAGATAAGGGTTGTCTCGTGAGCCCTCTTTGTAGAAATGCCATTCGTAGTGGGCCGTCCAGCCATCGGTGTTCTCGGCGTTTGCCTTGAAGGTCACGGCCAGCGGAGCCGACTCAGAGATGCTGGTCTCGGTCTGTTCGTTGCCCTCACTGTCAGTGTAGGTGGCCGACGGCGATATGGTTGGCATGGTCGTCTGGCCTGCTGCAGCCAGCGAAGCCATCAGCAGCAGGGCTATGGTGATGCATGACTTGGTGTTCATTTTGCAAAAACTTAATTATGCAAAGATAACCATTTTCATGTGAAAAACTTTTCCTTTCGAGTTAAAAGATAATATACTATTAGTTTTTTATACGTTTATGGCAAAGAGATAGAAGAAATTTTGTATTTTTGCAATATCAACCCAATTATCGTGACACAGAGCACATGAGAAAAGTTTTAAGATATATGCTGTTGGCGTTGTTGCTGGGTTATGTCTCTTCGGCGACGGCTCAGGTGAACAAATGGCGCGACATGTACAAGGCGAAGAAGAAGGATACCATCTTCGGCATTGCCAAAAAATATGGTGTCACCATTCCCGAACTGATGAATGCCAACCCTGAGATGAAGGCTGAGGGGTATGAATTGAAGAAAGGCGATTATGTGTTTATCCCTTTCCCGAGTGCCACCTCTGCTGCATCAGCCCCCGCATCATCATCGACCCCGGCCGCTGTCTCTGGTGAGCAGCAGGGCAAAACGATAAGGGTCGGCGTGATGTTGCCGCTCCACGATGTCGACGGCGACGGCCGCCGCATGGTGGAATACTACCGAGGGTTCCTCATGGGGTGTGACAGTCTGCGTGCCGCCGGTATCTCCACCGACATCAGGGCATGGAACGTGAACATCGATGCCGATATCGCACAGGTGCTCAAAGACCCCGCTGCCGCCCATTGCGACATCATCTTCGGTCCGCTCTACAGCCATCAGGTGCGCGGCTTGGCGGAGTTTTGCAAAGCACGCAACATCAAGATGGTCATCCCGTTTTCCATCAACGGCGATGATGTAGCATCCTATCAGCAGATTTTCCAGGTGTGGGAGTCGCCCGACAAACTCAACAACAGTGCCATTGATGCATTTATGCAGCGTTTCCCCAACGCCCATCCGGTGTTTATCGACTGCAACGACAAAGATTCGAAGAAGGGCGTTTTCACCTTCGGGCTGCGCAACAGGCTGTCTAATAAAAACATGGAATACAGCGTCACCAATATCTCTGGCAGTGAGGAAGTCTTTGCCAAGGCGTTCAGCAAGACCAAGCGCAACGTGGTGATTCTGAACACCGGACGGTCGCCTGAGTTGACGGTCGCACTGGCCAAACTCGAAAGTCTGCAAAACAATCAGCCGTCGTTGGCCATCTCGCTCTTCGGCTATACCGAGTGGTTGATGTATACGGCCAACAACCTTGACAAGTTCTTCCGTTTTGATACCTACATCCCTGCATCGTTTTATTATAACGAAGTGGACCCGCGCACGCAGCGTCTGGAGCAGAACTACAGCCGGTGGTTCCGTCAGGACATGCAGTATGCGCTGCCCCGTTTTGCCATTACAGGCTATGACCACGCCCAGTTCTTCCTGAGAGGTATAGACAAGCATGGCAAAAAATTTAAGGGAACCAAGGGCCAGAGCACCTATACGGCCATGCAGAGTCCGCTTGTCTTCAAGCAGGTGAGCAGTGCTGGCATGCAAAACGAGTTCTTCCACCTCATCCATTACACCAAGGACGAGCGCATCGAATCTATTGCATACTAAATAGCTTCCCCCCGCCCTTCCAATGGGAGAGGGGGAGAGAGCAATTGGGAATGACGACACAACGTATGAATATGAAAGAAAGCCTGATGGCTACATTTATAATTAAAAAAATCAAAAGAAACATCTCTGAGGTATTCGATGCTCCTTCCCGTTGTAGAGGGGGCAGGGGAGTCCTCTTGTTTTTCCTCACCTTTCTTCCCCTGATGGGGTGGGCGCAAATCGGCGAACACCGCAACACGCTGTCTGTCGGAGTGAACGGAGGCTACAACATGACCACCATACGCTTCACCCCGAAGGTGGTGCAGAGTTCACTGGGCGGCATCTCCGCCGGCCTGTCCATGCGCTACACCGTGGAGAAATACTTCTCGACCATCGCGTCGGTGGCGGCCGAAGTGAACTTCAGTCAGATGGGATGGAAGGAGAATATCCGCGACGTGGACGACCAGCCTGTCATCAACGCCACCACAGGCGTGGCCGAGGAATACAGCCGCACCATCAACTATGTGCAGATACCGTTCTTTGCCCATCTCGCCTGGGGACGCGAGGAGCGGGGTGTCAACTTCTTTGTCAACGCCGGACCTCAGTTTGGCATCTACCTCGGAGAGTCGACCAAGACCAATTTTGACTGGTCGCAGCGCAACATGACCGACCGTGCCAACACCATCGTGGCACAGGACACGATGGCTGTGGAAAACAAGTTTGACTATGGTATCGCTGCCGGAGCAGGCATCGAATACAGCCACCCCAAGCTTGGCCACTTCCTTATAGAGGGCCGATACTACTACGGTCTGGGCAATATCTATGGTGATTCGAAGCGCGACTATTTCGGTTCGAGCAACTTCGGAACCATCACTGTGAAGCTTACCTGGCTCATGGATGTCACCAGATATATCATCAAGAAATAACCGCCACGCTTTTTCTAACGAAACCTTGGCTTACCCCTATAAATCAACAATCACTTAAACTAAAACACGTATGTTTGAAAATCAACCCAAAGGCCTCTATGCCTTGGCTCTCGCCAATACCGGCGAACGCTTCGGTTACTACACCATGCTGGCCATCTTCGTGCTCTTTCTTCAAGCCAACTTCGGATGGGGCGAGGGACTTGCCGGTACTGTCTACTCCACCTTCCTCATGCTTGTCTACTTCCTGCCTATCGTGGGCGGTGCCGTGGCCGACAAGATCGGGTTTGGCCGGTGTGTTACCATCGGTATCCTCGTGATGTTTCTCGGCTATTTCACCATGGCCATCCCCGCCGGTTCAGGTCCTGTGGCTGTGTCGATGATGATTGCCGCCCTGCTCATGATCAGCATCGGGACGAGTCTGTTCAAGGGCAACCTCCAGGTGATGGTGGGCAAACTCTACGACGACGAGAAATACAAGAACCAGCGCGACTCTGGTTTCTCCATATTCTATATGGCCATCAACATCGGTGCTCTCTTTGCACCGACGGCAGCCCTGAAGCTCATGGAATGGGCCAAGACATCGCTCCATGCCACAGAGCAGACCGCCTATCACTACGCTTTCGGCGTGGCCTGCGTGTCGCTGCTGGTCTCTATCGCCATCTACTACGGCTTCCGCTGGACCTTTGCACAGGTAGACAACACCGCGAAGAAGGTCGATGCCGCTGAGGTGAAGCAGGAAACGCTTAAGGAGGAGACTCCCGAAGACAAGGCCGACACCCGCAGCCGCCTCGTGGCCCTGTTCCTGGTGTTTGCCGTGGTGATCTTCTTCTGGATGGCATTTCATCAGAATGGACTCACCCTGACCTACTTCGCCCGCGACTTCACCCAGACTTCTTCCACCGGATGGACGGCTATGCTCTTCGACGTGACCAACATTGTGGCCGTCATCGCCATCATCTATGCCCTTGTGGCTGCGTTCCAGAGCAAGACCGCTAAGGGCAAAGGCATCGCCGCACTGGTCATCATCGTCGCGTTCGCCTTCATCGGATATAAATATGGTGCACTCATGGCCGAGGGTGGAACGGTAGAGGTCGACGCCCCCATCTTCCAGCAGTTCAACCCCGCCTTCGTTGTGGGCCTCACGCCGTTGAGCATGCTGCTCTTCGGATGGCTGGCCTCTCGCGGCAAGGAACCGTCCGCACCGCGCAAGATCGGCTATGGTATGCTCGTGGCCGGACTCGGGTTTGTGGTGATGATTCTGGCCTCCATCGGTCTGAGCTACAACCTCAACGACGCCCAGCGCGTGTCTCCGATGTGGCTTGTGATGACCTATCTCATCCTCACCTTTGCCGAACTCATGCTCTCTCCGATGGGCATCAGCTTCGTGTCTAAGGTTGCCCCGCAGAAATACCAGGGTCTGATGATGGGTTGCTGGTTTGGCGCTACGGCCATCGGCAACTTCCTCGTGCAGATTCCCGCCTACCTCTGGAAGGCCGTGCCGCTGACGATGGTGTGGGGCGTGCTGGTGGTGCTCTGCATCGCATCGTTTATCTTCATCTTTGCCGTGATGAAGAAGTTGGAGAAGGTTTGCTAATCCATACATCATCCATAGGGCGGTCATCTTTAGACCGCCCTTTTCTATTCGCTTGACGATGAGGGTACCCTTCGGTCAAGAATCAGGGTCGGCATCCTGCCATTTATCCCCTTCTGTAAAGTCTGTTCCGTTCTTACTTTTGTCCCTCTCGAAACGTTATAAAACAGGGGTAGATTCTATACGTTTTGAGAATACTATGTAATCGTCTCGCGATTCCTATCTAATCGCGTCACGATTCCTATCTAATCGTCGTGCGATTCCTATCTAATCGCAAAGCCCCTGTTTTTCCCTCTATTCTACAGGGTGGATGTTGACGGGAGAGAGACTATCCTCCGCGCCTCTTCGAGGCATCCCAGAATATCTTGAGAATATCTTTTTTGGCTGTCGCGATGGGAAATGCTTATCGCAGAAAATCGCTTATCCTTGCTCCGCAAGGTCATCCGAGAATATCCCTGCCATCCCCTTTTATCAACCACAGATAAGAACAATGAAAACAATAATGAGACTGCGAATTGCACGAATGACACGAATTAATAAACAGTGATGGAATTAGTGAAATTAGTGTAATTCGTAGTAGTAAAAGATGTTATTATGTTACTATGTCTTTACTTTACTACGTCTTTACTTTACAATTATACTATCC
>JAEAMQ010000047.1 GCA_016901395.1 Prevotella sp.
GATTCGGGCGGTCGGTGGGCTTGCCGGCGGCGCGGCGGGCGTTGCGCCAGCGGCGCTTGAGCGCCAACCCGCCCAGCATGCAGGCCTCCGAGGAGCCGATGGTCGAGGTGCCGATGGCGCGGCGCGATAAACTGCGTATAGCTTTGCCATCGCCTCTAAATTATGATTTAAGTGAAATTGGTGTTGTTCAAAAACACCGCGTGAGCCAATCTGCACCATCTACGAGGGAATGCCCTCCGCGCCACTGCGTGGCATCCCAGAATATCCCTGCCACCCCTTTTATTAATCACAGATAAGAACAATGAAAAACAATAATAGGTCGTGGTGGGCTTGCTGTGAGTGGAGGCGTAGGGGATGGCGTAGGGTTTGTATTTGAAAAGAGAGGCAGATTGTCGTAACTTTGCATTGTCAAACAACGGAAATGAAGCTTCAGAACAAAACCGTGAAGACACACCATTATTTATTAACAACACACAATTAACCATTAAAACAAAGAAAGGAAAAGTATTATGGCAATCTGTTATCGTAAAGTTCAGAACACAAGTGCAGGAAGTAAGACATTTGGTAAGTGGTATGGTCGATCTGTCATCATCGATACCGTGTCTACCAAGCAGCTTGCAGAAGAGATCTCTCATTCTACTACAGTGACTTATGCGGATGTATGTGCCGTGCTCGCTGCTATGTCGACAGCTATGAAGGGCCATCTGCAGAACTCTCACAAGGTGGTGCTCGACGGTATCGGTTCGTTCCGCGTGGGGCTGAAGACGTTGCCCGCTGCTACCAGCGCCGACTTCGACAGTTCGAAGATTGCGGGGTATCGCATTATCTACGGACCCGAGAAGCACTTCAACGCCACCGGCTCCAATGAGATGGGCAACCGCACGGGCTTCTTCATCAAGGACTTGCTCAGTGGTATCTCTGCCAAGGAGGCTCCCAAGAATGCTGTGGTAGACACGCCTGCTGAGGCTGGTGCCTAATCGTCTTGTCGACGGTCGTCCCGACCCGGAAGGGTTGGGGAGGACCGGACGACGACAAAAGGTGGAGTTCTTTGACTTGTTGTACTATGAAAGAATGACTCGCCAAGCAGCCCGAGAGGGGTATGTTCAACCTTTTAAAAAATCTGAGAAACTATGAAAAACAAAGAAACCTGGAAGCTGATTATCCAGATGGTCATCAGCGTGTTGACCGCAGTAGCAACCACCTTGGGTGTGACCTCCTGCCTCGGTTAGTACCGACAACGCCAAACACAAAATCCCATGCCCGTAGCCGAAAGGCCAAGGCATGGGATTTTTTTGTTTTCAGCGGACTGACCGTAGCCGGGCTTCCTGCCTCCGAGGAGGTGGGGGGATTATCCGCGGATCATCGAGATGAGCATCTTGAACCGCTGGGCCGCGTTGACGGCATGGGCGGCACCCGATGGGATGACGAAGCTGCTGCCGGCGGGGATGACGTGTTTCACGCCGCTCACGGTAAGCTCCATCTCGCCGTCGATGACCTCGATGAAGGCGTCGAAGGGCGCGGTGTGCTCGCTCAACCCCTGTCCCGCATCGAACGAGAAGAGGGTGATGGAGCCAGCTGCGCTGTGCACCAGTTCCTTACTCACCACGCCGCCCTCGGCGTAGTCGATGATGTCGTTGGCCTGAAATGTAGTTCCTTTTTCAAACTTTGCCATAATTTGTGTCTCCTATTGATGAATGGATGATGAATGTTGTCTGCCTCATAGTGGGGCAAACACTGTGCCGAGGGGCTTCCGCGCCGCCCGGGGGTAACAAATGTGACGGTTTTTGGCCTATTTCATGCGCGCCTTGCGTGCCATTTCAAACAAAGCCTGTGGCAGATGGCAGTAGCCATTGGGGTTTTTGTCGAGATAATCCTGATGGTATTCCTCGGCCTTGTAGAAATTCTCCAACGGCTTGACTTCCACCACGATAGGCTGTGCGAAACGCTTCTGCTGCTGTTCCATCACGCTGTGGATGACAGGCAGGTCGGCCTTGTCGGTGTAGTAGATACCCGTGCGATACTGCGTGCCGTGGTCGTGACCCTGACGGTTGAGCGTGGTGGGGTCTATGGCCATGAAATACATGTCGAGCAGGAATTTCAGGTCGGCCACGGCGGGGTCGTACTCGATGCGCACGGTCTCGGCAAACTGCGTCTGGTCGGTGCACACCTCCTGATAGGTGGGGTTTTCGATGATGCCGTTGGCATAGCCCACCTCAGTCTCCTTCACGCCGTCGATCTGCTTGAAATAGTGCTCGGTGCCCCAGAAGCATCCGCCGGCAAGGTAGATTTCCTTGAGGGCGTGCTCGTTGAGGAGCGCGAGGTAAGCGCCGTAGCCCTCGGCTTCCATCCGGTCGCGTGGCACAAAGCGCAGCGACGCGCTGTTGATGCAGTAGCGCATGCCGCCGCGGTCCTTGGGGCCGTCGGGAAAGACGTGGCCCAGATGACTTCCGCCGAGCGCGCTACGCACCTCCGTACGCACCATGCCGTGGGAGCGGTCGGTGTGCTCGTCGATGAGTTTCGGGTCGATGGGCCGCGAGAATGCCGGCCATCCGCAGCCCGAGTCATACTTGTCGGTCGAGGCAAAGAGCGGCTGGCCGGTGGCCACGTCGACATAGATGCCCGGCCGGAACTCTTCGTCGTAGGCGTTGGCAAAGGGTCGCTCGGTGGCGGCGTGCTGCGTCACCTCATATTGTTCGGTGGTGAGTCGCTGGCGCAGTTCGGCGTCGGTGGGCTTCACATATTGGTTGGTGTCTTTTATCTCCATTTTCTTCTGATTTTGGTTTTGCGATTGAGGCTGTCCGTTGGCGTGGCATGCCGTGAGGAGCAGGGCCAAGGCAGACAGCACGATAACTGTCGTTTTCATCCTTTCACGTGTTTTGCAGGGGTGTGTGAGTTGCCGTCACGGAGGCTTTACACCGTCGGAAACCATGTTTCGGGCATTATCTTGTGAAAGACATGCGTCACCCCGGAATTGTATGATTTACAAACGTACAATTTAAATTTGAATGTTGCAAGTCCTGCCTGTGATTTTTTGAGTAATGTTCACATTAATTATTTTCTCGCAGATAAGCAGATGGCTCACGTGATGTTCTCATCTTACTTCTTCCTGAAGACATCGGGGAGGAGTGTCATGCCCAGAAAGATATAAGTATAGTAGAAGATGCATCGCCACACCATCGTGGCGATGAGGACCATGGAAGCATCGGTAAGGAAGTCGGCGTAGTAGATGCGGAACATCATCTCTGCCAGTCCGCTGCCTCCTGGTGTGGGGCTCAGCACCGAAACCATCCACAGCACCCACTGTCTGGCCCATGCGATGAGGAGGCTTCGGTCGGTGTGGAAAGCACTGAGGATGGCTGCCACAATGGCGAAGCGCGACATCCAGGCTACGCAGGTGACCACAGCAATGGCTGTCCACCGCATCCATCCGAACCCTTCGGCACGCCGCGACGCAAGTATTAAGTCATTGGAAAACCGCTCAGCCTTGCCCTGAAACCGCCGCAGTATGGGAATGCGACACACCAGATTTACAAGTCCGCCTATCCATTGCGGCCGCACGAAGATGAGAACAGACAGCACAATGGCCCATAGGGTGACGACAATGACGCTCCCTGTGAAAATGACCCGCACACTCCCCTTGAGCAGGTCGGGGAAACCGAAAAGGCCGGTAGACGGCAACAGCAGCATGAGCATGATGGAGCTGACAGCCAGAAAGAGCTCGTCGGCCATCAGGGCTGCAATCATGGCAAACGTGCTCTGTCCCATGCTGGCACCCTCGCGGTTCAGATAGAGAAAGGTGAACCCGCTTCCACCCACGGCCGAAGGGGTCACTGCAGAGGTGAACTCGCAGAGCAGGTCCACCCGCAGGCATCTGACAAACGGAACCTGTCGGTCGGTGAGGAGGTAGAAGCGCAAAGCCCGCATCACGTTCTCGACGACGAAGAATCCCACAGCACAGGATATGCCGGCAAAGAAACGGGGTGATACCGGTATTCGTCCGAATGCCGAGAGGTCGAACTCGGAAATCATCATCCAGGCAATGACACCCATGCCGAGGAGGACCGCTATCCAAATATATGAAAGTTTCATACTACTTTGCGCATGTGAATCAGATGACGGTAGCGGTCGAGCACCTCTTCGGCAATGTCGGACCACGATCGTACGATAGTCGCTGCCGCCCCATCGCCTACGCCACTGAGCAGGTCGGGACGATGCAGGAGGGAGCGCAGTCGGGTAGAATAGTCGGTGATGGTGTTTTCGGCAAGAAATCCGTTGACTTCATCACGGATGACCTCGGCTGTGTTGGACCCCCTCACGACGAGTGCAGGGGTGTGCATGGCTGCCGCCTCGCGCACCACGAGCGGGGCGTTGTCATAGAGCGAAGGAAAGAGCAGTAGGTCGGCAGCAGTGTAGATTTGTCTCAGCAGATCACGGTCGTAGATGGCTCCCATGAAGTTCACCTTGTCCGGATGTCGGTCGGTGTGGTCTGTCAGTCCGAGCTCGCGGGCCAGTTTTATCATGTCGTGGCGGGCATAGCCATCACCGACAAAGAGCATCTGGAAGGGCAGGTCTCTGACACGGCTGAGCGCAAGGAGAATGAGTCTTATGTTTTTCTCCCAGATATGTTGTCCGACAAAGAGCAGCGTGGGTATGCCGGGACAGAGGTTGAGTCGCCTGCGAGCTTCCTCTTTCACGCGGTCGGTATAGAGAGAGTCGGCATATTCAGACCCGTTCTCCACCACCGTCATGGCACCGTGAAAGCCGTAGGACCGCAGTGTCTCGCCGACAGAGGCTTGTGGGATCCACACCTCGTCGGCATATTCATAAAAGTCTACGATTTGTCGGATGAGGTGGTCAACGATCCGCCTGTTGGGGATAGCCCGCTCGAAGTCGTCGCGGTATTTGGAGTGAAACGTGGCCACGAGCGGCACTCCTTGCTGCCGCGCAATCTTCAGTGCGGTGTTGCCTGCCGAGAAGGGGCTGTGGGCGTGGAGAATCTCAAAGGGCACACTGCTGATCTGTCGCTGAAAAGCCTTGTCGAAGAATGGTAGCCCCCACCGATAAGGTTTTCTCATCGGGACTGGAACCGACATATACTGAAAGATGGGAAATGGAGAGTCCCCGGCCTGCAGACCGGGCTCTTCGGGAATAACGACGCAGACATGTTCGCCTGACAAGTAAAACTTGTTGGCCAGATTGCTGACCGTAATCGACACACCGTCCATGACTGGAGGGTAGCATTCATTGAATAAACCTATCATACCGTTAAATTTACGATGCAAAAATAGCCCCACATTTTGGAAGAAAGTTGGATTTTTGGCACAAGAACATAAACTTAACATGATTGTAATGGTGATGCAATATTTTCCGGCTGGAAGGCAAGGCAATTCACCTTTTCTATTTTATCTTTTCCCCAAAGAGCGCTATTCCTGTTTTGTCCTAAAAGCAGGTGAAATTTCAATATCCCGAGATTTGCGTTATAAAAAATCTTTACCTTTCATTATATTTGTCCACCCATTTCTCTCTTTTTGTCTACCTTGTCAAATATCTTTTTGTTTAGTTTTGCAATGTAAATCTACCTACCAGCGAGCATATTATACCTGACAATAAACAATTTGCTTACTATCAAGTAATATTTTACCTAACAAAAAACCTAACATGAAGAAAAATCTTTTTTTCGCAACGGCTCTGGCGCTACTGTCGCTTACGGCCTGCAACGAATCCACCGAGATAGTGGATTCTGTGTCCTCCTCTTCCTCATCGAGTGAGTTGCCTACGACGCGTGCTACACTGTCGGGCTATCAGGCACCTACCTATGCCGACGACTATTCGTCTATTGCCGACTGGAGCAACCGTGGGAGTTGGAATCTGGCCAATGTGCATGACCCTACGGTGATGAAGGCTGACGACGGCTACTATTACATGTATCAGACCGATGCGTCGTATGGCAATGCCATGGATGGTCACGGTCATTTCTTCTGCCGTCGTTCCAAAGATTTGGTCAACTGGCAGTGGGTGGGATCTACGATGAGATCATATCCTTCGTGGGTTCCTACGAAAATCAATGAGTATCGTGCGGCTGAGGGGTTGTCACCCATCAAGCATTTCCGCTATGGCTATTGGGCACCCTGTGCCCGTAAGGTGAGTACGGGACTCTACCGTATGTATTATTGTATCGTGGTGGACAACTACATTGGCAACGGACTGTATAACGACGTAGCCAATTTTGACAACACGTGGACGGAGCGGGCTTTCATCGGAGTGATGGAGACGAGCGATCCCGCCAGCAACGTATGGACCGACAAGGGCATGGTGATCTGTTCGTCGACCGACAAGGGATTTGACTGGAGCCGCTCGTCACTGAGCGACTGGAACGCCTATTTCAAGTTCAACGCCATCGACCCGAGTTATATCATCTGTCCCAATGGGCAGCACTATCTCGTCTATGGCAGCTGGCATTCGGGCATCTCCGTGGTACAACTCGACCCATCAACGGGTAAACCCTATTCGCTGGGCAATCCGTGGGGCGACATCAGCAGCTATGGCACCCTGATCTACAGCCGCAACCTCAGCAGCCGCTGGCAGGCTTCGGAGGCTCCCGAAATTATCTACCACGACGGATATTATTATCTTTTCCTCGCCTATGATGAACTGTCTGTGGCCTACAACACGCGTGTGGTGCGCTCCACCAGCATCACCGGTCCTTACTATGGCAAGGATGGGCGCAACGTGACAGCCAAGGGTGGTGAGGCTTACCCCATCCTGACCCATCCCTATCGTTTCGACAACCACTCCGGATGGGTGGGCATCAGCCATTGTGCGGTGTTCGACGATGGTGCGGGCAACTACTGGTATGCCTCTCAAGGACGTCTGCCGGCCAATACCAACGGCAATGCGTATAGCAATGCTATCATGATGGGCCATGTGCGGTCCATACGCTGGACGCAGGACGGATGGCCCGTGGTGATGCCCGAACGCTATGGCAATGTGCCCCAGCTCACCATCCTCGAGAGTGAGCTTAAAGGTACGTGGCAGAATATCACAATGACTTATCAGTATGGACAGCAGTGTACGGCAGAGTCGATGACTCTTGGCTCCGGCCACAAGATTACAGCTGGTTTCCATAGTGGTGGCACGTGGAGCTATGACAAGACCAACGCCATACTCTACATCGACGGCATCCCGATGTATCTGCAGCGTGAGGTCGACTGGGAGGCGAGTCCCCGTACATGGACTATTGTCTATTCGGGACTTAGCAATTACAACAGCGTGAATAATCTCAAATCTTATTGGGGCAAGCGTAATTAGAGTTGTCCGCACTGATAAACAGAATTTCCTAAGGCAGGGGGTGGGGGGACTGAGCGTCCTTCCACCCCCTCGCATGAGATTACATCATCTTGTCTTGCGCTATAAATGCAATATATTTCTCTCGCCATAAACGCAATGAACGCAATTTTAATTTCTCGCAGATGACGCAGATGGCACAGATTAGCTCGCGCGGTGGTTTTAGAACAACGAATTTAGTGCGGTGTTTTTTTGGAACAACGGATTTAACGGATGAAACAGAAACCCTCCGGCACATTTTGATTTCGCAGAGGGCCGCCAGCGGCCGGCGGATCGCACGGAAACC
>JAEAMQ010000048.1 GCA_016901395.1 Prevotella sp.
CATAGGCCAGTATCTGTACAGCGGCAACGACTATGCAGAGTATTACTCGCAGTTCCCGGCCCACAACACCGTGTGTGTCGACGGCATCTCCTCATACCCCGTCATGATGTCCAACCATGCCTTCGAGGTGGAAGACAGCGGGCGGATAGCCCTGGGGCCGTGGCCGTCGACCTACAGCGTGGTGTCGTTTGTCGAGCCGGAGAGCCAGGCCGGGCAACAGCGCACCAACGCCATTGTCAAGACTTCGGCCACGGGCGGGTATTATGTTGACATCTTCCGCAGCCGTAAGATGAAGGGAGGCGACAAGACCCACGACTATTTCTATCACAATTTGGGCCAGAAAATGAGTGTCACCGCAGCCGATGGATCGCCCCTGACGTTCCGTCCGACCGACGAACTGGCCTTTGCCGGCGGACACCTCTATGCCTACAGTTACCTATATAATAAGGAGGAGACCACCGACTCGAGCGATATCCGCGCGGAGTTTGTCACCAACGACGACATCCGCATGACGCTCTGGATGCGACGCGACAGCAATCGGACTATCATCAAGGCCCTCTCACCCGTCAACCTCGAATACGAGCGCATGCCCCACCAGCCCTATGACATCAAGAGCCAGCCGGTACTCACCTTCGTTGCCCGACAGCGCGGCGAGGCATGGAACCATCCGTTTGTGGCCGTCTATGAGCCGAGCAACCGTGCCGAGCCATCCGAAATTCTTGACGTGAGCTATTTCACTCCGCAGGGCGGCGATGCCTCAGCGGTGGGCATCAGGGTGCGGTTGCGCGACGGGTCGACCGACTATGTGTTCTCCTCTCCGAACCCCTGCCGCATGACTTATAATGGTCTGACCGTCGACGGACGGTATGGCGTGGTCAGGACAAAACCGTAATCCCGCCGGCTCACCATCAGTATCATCCCATTTTCTAACAACGATAACATGATGAATTTCAGACGTTTCATCCTTTTTGCAGTATTATCTCTGGCAGCTTTTGCCACAGCTCAGGCTGCCGAACAACTCTCATCACCCAACGGCAAGTATCTGTTCCGTTTCACTCAGGACCACCGAGGCCTCCACTATGCCATCACCTGGGAGGGTAGGGAAGTGACCCGGGGCGACCTCGGCGTAGACATCGACAATCACCTTGTGGAGTCGGCAATGGGCGTACCTAACGATACCTGCCAGTTGTGGACATCCGACCTGCAGCTCACCGGAGTCGACCGGCAGGTCGTCGACACGACATGGCGACCCGTCTATGGGGAGAATGCCGTCGTACGCGACCACTATCAGCAGATGACGCTCCACCTGCAGAAGGGCGCCCTCGACCGTCGTCTGACCGACGGATACCAGAAAGGCAAGGAATATCTGCTCGACATCATCGTCAGGGCCTACGATGAGGGTGTGGCTTTTCAATACCATTTTCCCGAAGCCACCAATGGACTTTTCATCCATGTATCGCGCGAACTCACCACTTATAAGTTCTCCCCCGGCACCGAAGCCTATCAGGAGTCGTGGGCACAGGGACCGTATCACCGACTGCCGCTCAGCGGATGGAAAGACGAGAGTGAGCGTCCTTTGCTGCTGAGTCTGCCGGGTGGTCTGCAGGTGGCGTTGCTGGAAGCCGGACTTCACGACTATGTAAGGGGCAAACTTCGTCTCACCGACGATAACGAACTTCAGGTTTCGATGCATTCGCCGGCTGATATGATCACCCCTTTTTCCACTCCTTGGCGGGTCGTCATGGCTGCAGAAAGGGCCGTGGACCTCATCAATCATAAGGATCTCGTGCTCAATCTGAATGCGCCCTGCCGTATTCAGGACACGTCCTTCATCCGTCCGGGAAAGGCTTTCCGCGTGGCTCAACTCAACATGGCGTCGGCCCTGCAGTGCGTCGACTTTGCCCAGGAACGAGGATTACAATATATCGAACTCGATGCGGGATGGTATGGGCCTGAGATGAAAATCAATTCCTCGGCACTGAAAGTAGCTGCCAGCCGCGATATCGATATGCCCCAGCTCTGCCGTTACGCCCGAAGCAAGGGTATCGGCGTGTGGCTCTATGTCAACCAGCGGGCACTCTCGCAGCAACTCGATTCCATTCTGCCACTCTATCGGCAATGGGGTGTGAGTGGTCTGAAATTTGGATTTGTGCAGGTAGGCTCGCAGATGTGGACCACATGGCTCCATGATGCCGTGAGGAAATGTGCCGACTATCATCTCATGGTTGACATCCACGACGAATACCGGCCTACAGGTTGGAGTCGCACCTATCCTAATCTGATGACCCAGGAGGGCATCCGCGGCAACGAGGAGATGCCCGATGCCACCCACAACACCATCTTGCCGTTCACCCGATTTCTCTGCGGGCCCGCTGATTACACCCTTTGCTATTTCAACGGTAGAGTGAAAAATACCAAGGCCCACCAGTTGGCCATGTCGGTGGTCTACTATAGTCCTATCACCTTCATGTATTGGTATGACCAGCCGTCGGCCTACAAGGGTGAGCGTGAGCTCGACTTCTGGAAGACCTGCCCTACGGTGTGGGACGAGAGTCGTGCCCTCGACGGTCAGCCGGGAGAATACATCGTACAGGCCCGGCGTACCGGCAACGACTGGCATGTGGGTGTGATGAACGGCATGGAAAGCCGCACGCTGGCGCTCTCCACGTCCGACTTCCTGCAGAAGGGCCGCCGATATATCGTGGAACTCTATCAGGACGACCCCACGCTCACCACCCGCACTAAGGTCTCCACCACCGTCCTAAAAGTGAAGTCCGGTCGGACCATCACCCTGAAGCTGCAGCCTTCGGGAGGTGCCGCCCTCCGGTTCATACAGCAATAGTCTTCAGTTCCCCTCCCGTCACCATGCTGGCGCGAGGGGATGCTTGTTTTTTATTCAAATGCAACCCATTGGACAGGATGGCCTGAAATCTGTTTGGATAGAATAGGAAAGAACTACCCCCTTGAGGCTTTGCCGGCGTTTTCTCTCAATCCGCTGCACGCTTTCTTCACCCTATGGCCGTCTGTGGCAATCGTGGAATTTTGGAGAAGATGGATATTTTTGTTACATTTGTAACCGCAAACTAATATTCAACCACTTCAAAATTCACACAACCTATGGAAGCACTCCAAGATTTTGATTTCTCAATGGTGCCACCCACGTGGCCCATCTGTTTTCTCACGGGCTGCAGTCTGGCATCTGCCTGTCTGCGCCACAAGGCCGGAGAGCATCTCCCTGCCGACCTGACGTTTGGCCCAGCCGTCTATCCCACCGCCCTCAGCGAGGACCGTTGTCGCTGGTTCAAGGAGACGCGCGTGATGCGTGGCGCATGGGGTTTCAACACCATTTTCAGCGATGTGAAGCTCCGCGACAGCCATACGCTGCGCCTTGCGCTCCATGATTATCTGGGCAGTAAGGGCAGCTACTACCGTTACCACAGTGGCGAGCGACTGCTCTCGCCCGAGCAACAGGAGTGGATTGTGGCCCTATTCAGGAGTAAAGGCTACGAAGACCATCTCTCGTTCGACGGTTATAGCGACGTCTACGACTTCGGATGAGCGTGTCCCCACAGCTTGGGAATATCGTTCCCAGCCCCTGGGGACACCGTTCCCAAGCCGTGGGACTGCCATCTATGGAGTGCTACGCGAAGAAAAGAGGCTATTACGGGCAGTTAGCTTTTGATATACCCCGAAGGGCCATCAAATCAATACATGGAATGAGAACGGTGGAAAACATGCGTCATCTCCGCCTTGAAAATCCGCCCTAAAACCTTTTTGGGATTAAAAACTTAGCTTTCGGATTAAGTAATTCATGCCCTCAGTGCGTATCTTGATATAAACAAACGATCAATATAAGCATTCATGAAATCTAACCCGATTGCGGCCATCAGTGCCGTTCTCTTCGCCTTCTTTATCCAGGGGTTTTGCGATATCGTAGGTATCTCGTCGGAATACGCTCGTGAGGCGTTCGGCTGGAGCCACACGATGGCCGGACTTCTTCCGTCGATGGTGTTTGTGTGGTTTCTCTTTGTGAGCATTCCCGTAGGCATCAAGATGAACGCCTGGGGCCGCAAGAACACCGTGTTGCTCGGCATGCTCGTCACCGTGGTGGGCATGCTCGTTCCACTCATCGGCACCAGTTGGGCCTGCATCGTGGGCTATGCGGCACTGGGTATAGGCAATGCTATGCTTCAGGTGTCGCAGAATGCGCTGGTGCGCAATGTCTTCTCTGACGAGAAACTGCTCACGAGCAGTATCACAGCCGGACAGGTGGTGAAGGCGGTGTCGTCGTTCTGTGGCCCGTTTCTCATGCTGTTTGCTGTCAATGTCCTGGGCGGAGGCGACAAGGCCCATTGGTATCTGGTGTTTCCCGTGCTGGGACTCATCACGCTGCTCTCGGGCCTCTGGCTCTGGCTCACCCCCATCAGGCGTGAACCGCAGGAACCTACCGATGTCACGATGGGTAAGACACTGGCCCTGCTGGGCAACCGCACCATCTTGTTGCTCTTTGTGGGCATCTTCTTCGTGGTGGGCATCGACGTGGGCACCAACTTCGTGAGTTCCAAGGTGATGATTGACCGCTTCGGGTGGGAAGTGACTCAGGCCGGCATCGCACCGCAGGTCTACTTCATCTGTCGCACGGTGGGAGCATTCCTCGGTGTGTTTATCATGACCAAGGTGTCATCAGTGAGTTATTTCCGCTGGAACATCATCACCTGCATCGTCGTCATTCTGTTGCTGGCCTTCTGCCGTTTCAGTCCTACGCTGACGCTGGCGCTGATAGGGGCCATCGGATTTCTGTGCTCATGCATCTTCCCCATCATCTATTCGATGGCCGTAAGGGCAGAGCCTACGCAGGGCAATCTTATCTCAGGCCTTATGATTACTGCTGTAGCCGGGGGTGGGGCCGTGACTCCCTTCATCGGTTTTGCCACCGACCGTTTTGGCAACATCACCGCAGGCGTGAGCGTTTTGCTGGTGTGTGCGGCCTATCTGACCTATTGTGCAGTGGGAGTAAAAGTAAGAGGTTGACTATTTTATAATATTAATTGGAAGGAAATGTCAATACGAAGCTTTGCATTGTTATATTTTGTGCTAATGCCAATGGTGTTTATTAGGGCTGTCGGCGTTGGTGGAAATGGCATGTTTCAATGGTCAGTAGAACTGAAAGGCTATATCTCTAATGAAACAGGCAAGGCTCCCGTTGCATATCTTTGGATTCCGGAACGATGTAAGAAGGTAAAGGCGGTCATTGTCTCGCAACAGAATATGACGGAGGAGGCACTCTATAAGATGCCGCTTTTTCAAGAGAAAATGCGAAAACTGGATGTTGCCATGATTTGGGTCGCACCAGCATTCTCTAACAATTGGGACCCTACGACAGGATGTCAAACCATATTTGAAGAGATGTTGACTGCTCTTTCCGGGCAAAGCGGACATGCAGAATTAGAGCGTGCTCCGATCATTCCTTTCGGCCATTCAGCCCAAGCTACATTCCCTTGGAATTTTGCAGCATGGAATAACGACCGGGCACTTTGTGTCATATCGTTTCATGGGGATGCGCCGAGAACCAATCTCTGCGGATACGGCACGGCAAATGTGGAGTGGGGAAGGAACCGCAATATTGACGGAATACCGGGGTTGATGGTAGAAGGCGAATACGAATGGTGGGAAGCACGGGTCAATCCGGCTTTGGCTTTTCGTATGATGTATCCCGAAAGCTGTATCAGTTTTCTCTGCGATACAGGGCAAGGACATTTTGATTGTAGTGAGAAAACAGCCGAATATATTGCACTTTTCATTGAAAAGGCAATGAAGTCTCGATTGATGGAAGATGGTAAACTCAGGAAACTCAATCCCCGAGATGGGTGGCTGGCATGTCGGTATTTGGTTGATTTGCATCAGAATGACGGAATAGACAGCGGTGCCATGCCGATTGTAAGCAAAAGTTATTCCCCTCCTGCACCGTTCGCATCTTACGAAGGGGATCCACATGATGCGTTTTGGTATTTTGACCGTGAGATGGCGGAGCTCACCATGCAGAGATACAAGGAGACGAAGGGTAAGCAAATGCAATATGTAGGGGTTGAACAGGCAGGGCGAATGACACCTTATGATGCTCAGAAGCAAGGAGGAATGGAAGTGGACTTTTGTCCTGATGCAGACGGCATAACCTTCCAACTCAAAGCCGTCTATACGGATTCAACCCATGTGGTGAGTACAAAAAGGCATGGACGGGGAAAACTATCTATCGAAACCATAAGTGGCCCTGTGAGAAAAATCAATGCCCACACATTTCGCATTTATCCTTATGAGGCAGGCTGGGACAATCATCGTCGGTCGTTTGTAGTATGGCTTGCTGCGGTAGCAGAGCCTGACGAGCAATTCAAGGGAGCTGTTCAGCCTTTCTTTATTCGCTTGCCAAAAGAAATTATTCAAAAAGTAAACTATGGGCATTGAATCACTCCCAATGTTCTAACCCTTAGTTCTAAAATAAAAATAAGATGAAGATAAAGCCAACCATCATTGCAATATTGATCATATTGTTGGGTAGTAGTCATACTGTGGCCCAGCAAGTGTGTGAGCCTTTCAGTCTCACGCAGGTGCATCTGCTTCCCTCGCGCTTCCGCGACAACATGCGTCGTGACTCGGCCTGGATGATGTCCATTCCCGTCAAGCGGTTGCTCCACAGTTTCCGCAACACCGCCGGAGCCTTCAGCGACAAGGAGGGTGGCTATATGACGATGCCCAAACTGGGCGGATGGGAGTCGCTCGACTGTGATCTGCGCGGACACATCACGGGCCATCTGCTCTCGGCGTTGGCCACACTCTACGCCCAGACACAGTCGGCAGAGGTCAAGGCCAAGTCAGACAGTATCATCGAGGGATTGCGTGAGGTGCAGCAAATCGTGGGCACGGGTTATCTCAGTGCATTCGGCGAGGGACTCATTGAGCGCAACATCCAGGGCAAGAGCGTGTGGGCCCCTTGGTACACGCTGCACAAGATAGCGCAGGGACTCATCGACCAGTATCAGCTTTGTGGCAGTGACACGGCGCTGGTCATGGCCCGTCGCATGGCCGACTGGGCCTACTCACGGCTCCGTCCGCTGAGCGAGGAGACGCGAAAGCTCATGATTCGCAATGAGTTTGGCGGATTTAATGAGGCCATGTATGAACTTTACGCCCTGACACATGAGAATCGTTATCTCTGGTTGGCGCGCTTCTTCTATCACAACGACAAGATAGACCCACTCAAGGCGGGTAATGACGACCTGGGCACCAACCACGCCAACACCTTCATTCCGAAGCTGCTCGGCGAGGCTCGCAACTACGAACTGTTTGGCGAGAAAACGAGCCGTGAGGCTGCCGAGCTGCTGTTTCGCGTGCTGGCCGACGACCACGCCTTTGTCACCGGTGAGCTGTCGGACAAGGAGCACCTCTTCAAACCGTCGGCCCAGAGCAAGCATATCTCGGGCTACGACGGCGAAAACTGTTGCACGTTCAACCTCCTGAAGTTGGCCGACCATGTGTTCAGCTGGACAGCCGATGTCCGTGTGGCCGACTATTACGAGCGGGCGCTCTACAATCATATCCTCGGACAGCAAGACCCCGAGACCTCTATGGTGTGCTATTTCACCCCCCTCATGACCGGAAGCCATCGGCTCTATTCTACACGCGATAGCAGTTTCTGGTGCTGTGTGGGCAGCGGCTTTGAGAGTCACGTGAAGTATGCGTCGAGCATCTATTTCCATTCGCAGGACAAGCTGTGGGTGAACCTCTTTATCCCGTCGCGTGTCGATTTTGAAGGAACCACCCTCACGCAGACCACCCGCTTCCCCGAGGAAGGCGTAACACGGTTTACCTTCGGTGGCAAATCGCGCCACATGTCGCTCATGTTGCGTGTGCCGGCCTGGGCCACAAGCATGAGCGTCAAGGTGAATGGACGCTTGGTGAAGACCCCCAAGGAGGTTGCGCCGGCCCAAACGATGGGCAAAGACGCATCGGTGAGCCGGACAGGGCTGCGCCAAGGCTATGTGGAGATAGCCCGCACGTGGAAGAAGGGCGACCGGGTGGAGGTGAACTACGGCATGTCGCTCCATGAGGAGACCACCCGCGACAGTTCTTCACGACGCGTGTTGCTCTATGGACCCATCGTTATGGCGGGACGGTTGAGCGATGTCGAGCATCCCTTCAGCGACCCGAAGCTGTATAACGACTATTACACCTACGACTTCAAGGTACCTGCCGAGCTACGCAAGGTGGGTGGACTGGGCCGGTTGGACCAGTTGAAACGGCTTTCTCCGCTTCATTACAAGGCTTTGTCGGGCATCGACATCATCCCATTCTATGATGCTCACCACTGTCGTTATGTGGTCTATTGGGACGAATAATTTGTCATGGAAAATTTGTTCGATAACATAGAAATTGGTATATTTGTGGCATAAACGTCATTATGGGTAGACTGCTAACAAATATACTACTGATACTCTGTTGTCTATGGCTCCCCGCTGGGGCTTGGGCCGAAATCCAACGAAATGAGATTATCGGGACGCTGACCATCGAAAACGGGTTGGCGGGGGAGTCTGTCTGCCGCATCATGACCGACCATCTCGGGCAGGTGTGGATAGCCACGAGTAATGGGGTGAACCGTTACAACGGGCGCAAGTTGCTCACCTATCGTCTGCCCAAGCCTTCAGGACTGTCAAGCTATGTGTTTGACATCTGCGAAAGCGACGACCACGCCATCTATGCCGCATCCAATACTGGTCTCTACAGGTTGCGTGAGGGCCACTCGTCGTTTGAGAATGTGGCTGCCAAAGGCGTGAGTACGGAGTGTGTGACCAAGGGTAAAGGATGCGTATATTTTGGCAACAAGGATGGCCTGAACATCTACGACGGCAAACAGGTGAGAACGGTCTCTCTGGGACGGGGCGTGAACTTTTTGGTCCGCGATATTGTGGTGGACGGAAAAGGCATCGTTTGGTTTCTCACAAAATATGAGTTGAACAGCTATAATCCAGCGACAGGAAAGACACAGACATTCCCCATCTCCAAATCGATGAGTTCCGGAGCAGCGTTCGGACAGTTGGTGGTGTTGGGCCATCGGTTCTATATCGGTACGAAAAACAACGGTCTGTGGTCCTACGACATGGTGGATAAGAAAGTGGTTCCAGTGGCGGGCGTGGGCAATGTGATTACCAATCTCGACGTGACCCACGACGGCCTGATTACGGTGGGATGTGATGGTGCAGGAGCATTCCTGCTCAACGGATCCACGGGAACTGTCCTTGAGCGGTTTTCCATACATGGCGACATGCAACATAGTCTGCCTACCGATGCGGTATATTGCTACTATCGTGATGCAAACCGCGTGAACTGGATGGGCTTTTTCAGACGTGGAATGCAGTACACCTATCACAGTTCGCATTTCTTCCATATCTATAAATATGGTGATTTCACCACAGAAGGCATGGAAATTAAAAGTGTGCTCAAACATGGCAAGGAACTGGTGTTTGGCACAAGCAACGGACTCTATTATATTGATCAGGGGCGAAACCTTGTCAAAAAGTTCTCGTCCGAAGACTTAGGCGGTGCGCATATCATCACCCGGCTGGCCTATTTTCAGGGCAAATACTATATTGCCTCTTACGATGGAGGACTTCGCGTGCTCGATCCTCGCCGTTTGTCGGTGAGTCGTCTGGGCCTCGACCCATTGCTGGACAATACCTCTGTTTCTGCGCTTGCCGTCTCGCCGAAGAACCGACTGTGGATTGGTTCGTCGGAAGGACTCTACATTCTTGACTCGCAGGGGACACTCATGCGCTACACCGAGAACAATGCGAAGATCTATGGAGGTGCGGTAAACGATGTGTTTTTTGACAATGCCGGTCATGCCTGGCTGTCGGGGCCTCATGGAATGTCACTCTATTCGGAGTCCACGAAGTTTTTCACCAATGTGGATTTCCCCAAGGGATTCTTCAATCAGGAGAGTGTCCGCAAGGGGGTGAATGGGCATGGCAACTCCCTTTACTTTACCGCTCACAACGGAATATTCTATACCGATCCGCAGATGATCCATTTCGGGACGCTCCGTCTGCCCGAGGGTTTGCTCGAAGAAAACAGCTACGGCTTTCTCGATGACCGGGCCGGGCACTACTGGATAGCCACGGAGAGTGGTCTGTTCAGCATGGACTATTCGTTGTCCAACATGCAGCATTTTGGCTACGGGGAAGGTTTGCCCAGTCAAATCGTCAATGCGATGGACCAGGACAGCGAGGGAAATGTGTGGTTTTCCACCGCCAACGGACTACTGTATGTCAATCCCAAGAGCCTGTTTCGCATGCAAAGTGATCCCTATTACAAGGTGTTGCTCTATGACATCTACCGTGGAGAAGACCTCGTGGATGCCGGCGCGGAGAGCAAGGTGAACGACAGGCGAGCTGTCTCGCTGCGATGGAACCTTGGCTCGGAGAAGTTGGCATTCAAGATTGTCATGGAAGACTTTGCGCGACCTTACGGCCGACTCTATGAGTATAGAGTGGATGGCAGCAAGAAATGGACCATTGTGAAAGACGGGGTAGGGGTGACGATTGCCGATTTGCAGTTAGGAACGCATGAGCTTAAAGTGCGCAAAGCCGGTGTGCCCGGTTCGGAAAAGACCTACACCATCACCGTCTATCCCACGCTTTGGGCTGTCATTGAATTTATTTTACTGATTGCCGTCTTTGTGTTGCTTGCCCTGTGGCGCAATTATCGCAAGGACACGAAGGCTCTTTTGGTGGAGCGCAAGGAAATAGAACAGGCCCTGATAGAGGTGGAACAGGAGCAGCAACGAAATGAAGAACAGTCGGAACTGGCCCTGACTGATGACTCCAAGAAGTATGAGCGCGTCAGATTGGACGAAAAAGAGTGCGAGGAAATCATGTCGCGGCTGAGAGATTATATTGAGAAAAACAAGCCCTATCTGAACTGTGACTACAAGATGAGCGAACTGGCAGAGACCCTTCGGGTGTCACCCAGCAAACTGAGCCAGGTGTTCAATGTCTATCAGAACGAGAACTACTATGAGTTCATCAACCGTTATCGGCTGGCTGAGTTTAAGAAGATGATAGCTGCCGGCGAGTATAAGCGCTATACACTCACGGCGTTGAGTGAGAAATGCGGATTTAAACGGTCGAATTTCTTCAGTACTTTCCGCAAGGTGGAAGGTATGACACCAACTGAATACCTGAAAAAGCAGAATATCACCCTGTGAGATCTGATGATAATGGTCAGTCGACTCTATTCTGTCTTTTCACCCTTCTTCATTCCTTTTATATTTATTTGTGATGAAATGGATTATCGTTTCATATCATGCCCGGATTTTGTCCGGTTGATATAGATCATGCCGGAGACTGTAGGAAATCACTGTGCGTCAAAGTTTGTCTAATTTATATGTACTATGCGTAAATGATTGATATATAAAAGATTAAAAGATTTGGACTATCGTATAAACGAGTTGGTATGAGTTAAGCTTAAATAAGTTGGAGATAGGGAGTCAACCCCCTATCTTTGCAGCAACAATCGACCATTAAACCGAATGAGTATTTTAAGCATTAACGATATGGATACGTTAAAAACCATTTCCAATCAAGAGTTGATCGCCTCATTATATAAGAGGTGTTACACCAATCTCAAACTCTATTTCCTCAGCTACACCCATGACCCGATGGCTGCAGAAGATATGTTACAGGACCTCTTTGTGAAGTTGATGTCTATGGATGTGATCGTGGAAGAAACCGCACAGAACCTGATTTTCCTGATGGCAAAACACATGATTATTAATGATGTGCGTCATAAGGCATTTGTAAGAGAGCGTGAAAAGACGATGAGAGAAACAATGTTGTTTTATGACGACTCCTTGCCCCGACACATCGAAAGCCGCGAGATACTGTCGTTGGCCTGCAAACACTTGGAGGAGATGTCGCCTAAAAGAGCTGAGGTTTACCAGATGTATCGTCAGGAGGAACTCTCCTCAAAGGAGATTGCGGCCAAACTCCATCTGAGTACACGTACGGTAGAATCTCATATCTATAGTGCTTCTAAGGAGATGAAGCGATTTTTGAAGAAGATTATCTAATCCTTGATCAAGGAATACTATCAAATTCATTTGAAAAATAATAACAGATATATACTAAAAACTTATGAATTATTATCTAACCAATCTCTTGTTATTTGCTGGCCTGTCATTGCCTTGTCAGACGTTTGCTGAGCAAGGACGGGTGCCTGTTGTGGCACAACAGCAAGCAGTGAAAGGAACAGTGGTCGATAAGTCGGGTGAACCGCTTATTGGCGTAACAGTTCAGGTCGTGGCCCAAACCGGTGGGACGGTGACCGATCTGGACGGAAACTTCAGCATTAATGCTCCCAAGGGTGCGAAGATCAAATTCTCTTATGTAGGCTATACGGACCAGATATTGTCTGTTACGGCCGGATCAATGAATATTACCATGTCCGAGAACAATCAAGAACTGAACGAGGTGGTTGTTGTGGGATATGGTACACAGAAAAAAGAGTCGCTCACCGGCGCTGTTGCTGTGGTGGGAGCTAAGCAGTTTGAGCAGAAGGGTAGTCTGGCTTCCCCATTGGAGGCTATGCAAGGACAGGTTCCTGGCGTAATCATCACCCGTTCTTCCTCAGCTCCTGGCGATGAGTCGTGGTCGATGAACCTGCGTGGCAGTGTCTCGATGAACGCTACTGAGCCGCTCGTTATTATTGACGGAGTAGCAGCCAACAGCGTGAGCGAGATGCGAAACCTCAATTCCAATGATATCGAGTCTATCAACTTCCTCAAGGACGGTTCGGCAGCCATCTATGGTTCACGTGCAGCTGGTGGTGTCGTGCTGATTACCACTAAGAAAGGTAAATCAGGAAAGGTAAAGGTGGACTATGGATTCTCAGGCACTTTAAAAGTCCCAGGTCTGCAGCCTACACTGATGAACATGGACCAATGGTCTGCCGGACTGATGCAAACTCTGGAGAACGAGGGAAAGACCTCCAACGTGTGGTATACCTATGCCCAGCTTATGCAGCAGTATAAAGGCTCCTATATTGACCTCTCAACGACGGCCAACCCATTTGGAACGGCAGCATTTACAGACGTTTCAGACTTCGTTTTCTCTGATACCGACTGGTTAGGTGGGCTCTTTGGCAATGCTTTTTCACAGGAGCACAACCTTTCTCTGTCTGGCGGAACAGATGTCAACTCCTATCGTGTGTCCTTGGCTTACAACTATGATGGCTCTACTTTGAAGTTTGGTAATAACAATAACCGCCGCTACAACTTTCGAATCAACGACACCTATAAGCTGACCAAGCGGCTGAAACTCGACTCAAGCATTGGCTATAGCCGACAGGAGCAGGTGGCTCCGACACAACTTTCGAGTGCCATCAATGCCGGACAGTTGCCTCAGCCCGGTCTGCCCATGGCTACACTCGATGGTAAAGCCTATGCTTGGGGGGCTTGGGGGTCGCCTGTAGCCAAGATAGAGGAGGGAGGTGACAATAAACTCACCGTGTCATCGATCAATATCTCCGAGACTCTAAACTATGAGATTACAGACTGGCTGACAGCCAATGCCAACGTAGGCTATAATACCTCGTCGGCATGGCGTAGCACTGTGCAGAATTCCATTACTTATTATAATATTACAGGTACAACAGAGGTACTGACCAACCCCACTCAGGCCAACTCATATTACAATCAGACCAACTCGCGCACAGATTTCTACTCACTGGCCGCCTATGTGAATGGTCATAAACAATTTGGCGACCACAATGCGTCACTCACTCTCGGAACCCAGTATGAGTTCAAGGACTACACCTACTTTGGTGTGCAAGCCAAAAATATCCAAGAGGGTCTGGAGGTGGTGAATGGAACTGGCGATATAACCATCTCGCAGAATAGCAAATATCAGAACTCGTTGCTTTCTTACTTCGGCCGCCTGAACTATGACTACAAGGGGCGATATCTGGCCGAGTTCAACGGTCGCTATGATGGCAGCTCAAAGTTTCTTGCCAACAATCGCTGGGCATTTTTCTGGGGGATTAGTGCCGGCTGGCGTATCAACGAGGAAAACTTTATGAAAGGTGTCTCGTGGATTTCCAACCTCAAGTTGCGTGCTTCCTATGCCGAGATGGGTAACCAAAGTGGCATAGGCAACTATGACGGAGTGCAACTCTATACTGTGGAGAGCAGTTCGGGTGCCTATCTGGGTAGCAGTCTGGCTTCATATATCAAGACCAATGGCACATTCGCCTCAAAGACCCGCTCATGGGAACGCATCAAGAACTATAACTTAGCCCTCGACTTCGGCTTCCAACTGGCACATAATCACAGCATCGATGGTACGGTGGAATACTTCCAGAAACGTAATAACAACATGCTTGTCTCGGTAACATTACCTGCTACCCTGGGCGACAATGCGCCAACGGCCAACGTGGGTAAATTTAAGGACTATGGCTGGGAAGGTCAGCTCACCTACAACGGCAAGGTGGGCGACGTTGACTACCATATTGGTGGCACGATGACCTTTGCCCGTAATAAGTTGACAGACTATGAGGGTACAAGTGTGAAGACCTCTGGATACACTTCAACGCAAGTGGGCTACGGACTGAACTCTCTTTTTGGGCTCCGTTATGCCGGTAAGATACAGACAGAAGAACAGTTGGAAGCCTACCTGGCTAAATACTACAACAACAATGGCATTGGCATGCCTTCCAACCTCACAGTTGGTTGCAACATGTATGCTGACGAAAATGGCGATGGGGTGCTTGACGAGAACGACTACATCTATCTGGGATCCAGTGACCCTGAGATTTCCTACTCGTTCAATCTCGGCGCAGCATGGCATGGATTTGACCTAAATGTGGTATTTCAGGGTGCTGGTAACCGTTTCGTATACCGTGGCATCAATAATCTGACCGTACCTTTCCGTAACTACTACAGTGCCTTTACGACGGCCAGTATCGGCAATACCTGGTCTACTGATAACCCCGATGCTTACTACTCGCCTTACAATTCGGATTCGAACATCATCTCGTACAACTACCAGGCTAGTTCGCTCACAGCACAGGATGGTCGCTATCTCCGCCTGAAGAACATCACGCTGGGCTACACCTTTCCTCGCAAGTGGCTTACGGGCACTCACTTCATCCAGAATCTGCGTCTCTACTTTACGGGGACTGATCTCTGGGAAATCACGAAGATCAATGACGGATGGGATCCCGAGGCCAAGATTGCAACCAGCGGTACGGCCCTATACCCTTTCACACGTAACTTCACTTTTGGATTGAACGTAACGTTCTAAGGGAGAATGCGGTCTATCTATGTTCCTCCAAAGGGTACGGATATTGGATTGCTGTATGCATAGACATCTTCAATGAATAATTCATAATGTACAAAACATAATTAAGAACCAGATGAAAACCTTATATAGAAACATCGCATCAGCCGTCAGCCAAGGCTTTCGGTATCTGAGCACCCCTCTTTATGGGAGGGTGTGGGCAGGCCTGTTGCTCTGCTCTTTGTCATTCTCCTCCTGCATGGACCTTGAACCCAAAGACTCACTGGGCGACAACATCGTGTGGAGCGATGCTGATAACTTCCAATTGTTTGCCAACCAGTTTTATGCATGGACACGAGACTTGCAGAGCAGTACTGATTACCAAAATGGATTGTCAGACGGCGTGCACTCCGACTATCGATCCGATCTCTGCTGCGCAGCCAGCATAAACGTTTATAGTCAGGGCACAAACTCTATTCCAGCCAGTGACGGAAATTTCACAACCCTCTATAAACGTATCTACTACACCAACCTGCTGCTCTCCAATGCTAAGAACTTTGGAGACCAGAGTGCCATCGCTACTCCAAAGGGTGAGGCTTTGTGGTTTCGTGCTTACTTGCATTTCGAATTGGTGCAAATCTATGGCGACTGTCAACTGCTCACGCAGCCACTCGACATTGATGCAGAAGAACTATACGGCACGCGTAATGACCGTACAGAAGTTATTGACCAGTGCGTGGCTGATTTACAAGAAGCTGCCGAACTGTTACCAGACCAGCCCTCAGAGGAGGGACGCCTCTGTAAAGACGCAGCTCGTGCATTGCTCTCACGTATAGCTCTCTATGAGGGTACATGGCAGAAGTTCCATGAGGGTGACGGCTCAAATACATCAAAGTCGACCGAGTATCTTACTGTGGCTCGTGATGCGGCTAAGGCCGTGATGGACAATGGGAGGTATAGCTTGTTCTATAATAATGCACTTACAACCACAACATCTAATCAGACCGTAGGAAATATTGAGCAGAGTTACCGCTACATGTTCATCTTGGAAGATGCGGCCCAATGTAACCCAGCCAATCTCTATAAAGCAGCTAATACGGAGTATATTTTGGCACATCGACACCGTGATACTGACCGTCTCGGCATCAATTTGACTCATGCTATGAGTGGAAATGCCTGCTATGTGACGAGCAAAATGGCCACGATGTACCTCTGTCAGGATGGACTACCCATTTCGAAAAGTCCGCTCTACCAAGGCAACAGCACTGCCACCAGCGAGTTTCTTAACCGTGACGCACGTATGGACAACACGATGCTCTTTAATGGCGAGATAAACTGGGATAATGATGGCAAATGGCGTACTACATGGACTGATGCTGATGAGTCCTCCAGCAAAACGGCCAATGTGCGTTCAGGCTCAGGTTATCAAACTCAGAAGTGGGCCGTGGAGCGTGAGGTGGACGACTACTATGAGTCGGTGGACTATCCTGTAATCCGCTATGCTGAGGTGCTGCTCAACTATGCAGAAGCTGTCTATGAATTGAGTGATGCCATCAGCGACAGCGATCTCGACCTCTCGTTAAATCTTGTGCGTCTGCGTGCCAATCCCAAAATGACAAAACTTTCCAATAGCCTCGTGACTTCTAATAGTCTGAGTATGCGTGAGGAGATACGCCGGGAACGCACCGTGGAACTCTTCCTTGAAGGCTTCCGTATTGATGATTTGAAGCGCTGGAAAACAGCCGAAGAGGAGATGCCCGAAGACCTGTTGGGTGTGCAATACACCAATACCTGGTTTGCCACTAATTGGAGCAATCCTGGTCGATCTATCAGCAGTTCTGGACGCCTCATCATGTATAGTTCGCGTTCGTGGGCGGAAAAGAACTATCTTTATCCCCTTCCGTCCGACCAATTGCAGCTCAATCCCAACCTGACGCAAAACCCAGGGTGGACAAACTAATTCACAATTCATAAGTAAGAACGATATGAAATCTATATATCAACATATTTCATCGGCCATCCTTATTTTGCTGATCCTTTCAGCTTGTAGTGATACTGACATTATCCCTAACTTGAGTTCGGCCACCACGCCGTCCTCCATCGAGATGGTGATACCCACCGAGATGCAACAGTATATATATACTGATGGCACAGGTACGAGCGTTCTGCCCCTCATCAAGGGCCAGACTGTAACCCTTGGTGCCACCCTTATGCCCGATAGCATCACCTATGACGATCTGAACTGGACAAGTTCGGAGCCTTCTGTGGCTGCAGTCGACGAAGGAGTTGTAAGTGCTCTGAGTGGTAGTGGGCTTGGCTACTCAGTCATCACAGTAACACCCGTAGGCATGTATTCGGGCTCAGGTGTGGCTAGTTCGCTGAAGGTGAAGGTAGACGATGAATTAGTGCCTGCCACTGCTATCACTCTCGATGCAGATACTGACGAGGTGTATATAGGCGAGCAGTTGGCTCTGACCTACGATATTGAGCCCGAAATCACTACATACCGCACGATTTCCTGGACATCCAGCGACGAGAGTGTTGCCACAGTAAATAGCAAAGGTGTTGTGACTGGTGTGGCTGTGAACTATAATACTACATCCACTAAAGTCACCATCACAGGCACAGCTCTCGACGGATCGGGTATTACAGCCAGCAAAGAAATAACAGTGAAACGCATAGTTCAGCCAGAGCAAGTTACCCTGTCTCAGACTTATTCGTCAGACAATGGCTACACCTGCGCCTACAATGAGCAAGGGCTGACCATTGGTTATACTACTTATCCTGCTGATTGTACCACATCACTCATTCAGTGGACTAGCTCTGACGAGAGTATAGCCACTGTGAATGACGGCAAGGTAACCTTTAAGGGTTTCGGTGAAGTAACTATCACCGCCACCTGTCCTGCAACGGGCTACACCAGCAGCGTGAAGCTGAACATACCTGTGGGATTTATCCGAGAGGTATTCCACAACGAAAGCCACTACAGCCTCTATAATGCTTCGCAGAGCGGCAATGGTACGTCGACCTCGCACGAGTGGCACGACGGCTACCTCACCATCACCACCTACACGGTGAATGCCACGACACAGCGTGCCGACCTACGTTGGTGGGACACGCCTGTTACCTTGCATGCTGGCAAATATCCCATCCTGGCTGTGAAGATGGACGATGTAAAAGACTTGAACTACGGCATCACAAGCCGCAATATCAACTTTGACGTAGTGGGCACCAGTGAGAGTGGTACGTCCTACAAAGCTTTAGGCAATGGTAACAACAAGTGGCTGCACGACTACAAGTGCTCCGACGGTTCGCATGTCTTTGTATATGACCTTAGCTCGCAGGAGTTCGGTACAGGCGGGCTGGCACCAACCACAGAGAGCATTAAGTTTACCACTTTCCAACTCAAGTATGCTGATATGAAGAGCGTCGACCATCAGGTGACCTATAATCTTTATTGGATGCAATCGTTTCAATCAATCGAGGACGTGATTGATTATATCACTAAGGTAGACGGACTGACGTATGAAACAATTAAGTAAGAGGGGCTCAATAATTGTAATATGAGAAAACTAAAAACAATGAAAATCAGATCCATCACAACAAAGATAGGCTTGACAGTGGCAGTGCTGCTGTCAGCCTCCTGCCAGACTAATGAATATGGTACCGTAGACCTCTCAGACTATGAGCCTGAAGAAGAGGTAGGCATTGTCTATAATCACCCTGTGGCCCTCTATACGGCTGACGATTTCGAGCGTGTGAAGACAGCCTTAACTGACGGTACTGCCCCCGAGGTGGTGCAGCAGGAATTCAATGTGTTGAAGAACAATACATATACTTCTGGTGAATATCTCACCACCAACCACGTCATTGAACTCATTGTGCGTGGTTCAAACTCTACCTACAGTGAGAATTACATCAATGCCAATCGTGATGCTGCTGCTGCCTACCAGTTTGGTCTGCTTTGGCTAATTACGGGAGATGAGACCTATGCCAAGCGTGGAATAGACATCCTCAACGCCTGGGTGGCTGGATGCGATGGCATCTGGACGGGTACGAGCGACTCTCGTTTGGCTGCTGGTACGATAGGCTTCACCTTCGCCCTTGCTGGTGAAGAGTTGCGCAATTACTCGGGCTGGACGGAATCCAGCTTCACTGAATTCAAGAACTGGATGGTGGAGAAATTTGCAGATTTAAACTATGCCTTCTTGCTCAACCACAACGGTGTGACCTGTGGGGCTACTCACTATTGGTCCAATTGGGATCTTGTAAATCTCTGCTCCTACTTGCAGATAGGTATCCTCACTGAGAACGATGATATGGTGAACTATGTGACTGAATATTTCCGCAATTCAGGTATCGGTAATGGCAACATATCCAAGCTCTGTTTGGCAGAGAAGACGGATCCGTTGGGCACAGGAGAGAGTCTGATGCAGAACCAAGAAAGTGGACGCGATCAAGGCCATGCTGAGATGTCTGCTGCCGTGACCATCCAGCTTTGTCAAGCAGCGTGGGCTCTTTTTCAGAGCAACCCCACGCTTACCGACCTCAACTACTACACCGCCAACGACTGTGCTATCCTCAAAATGGCTGAATATGTGGCCTTGACCAACCTACGCGATGGCTCCGACAATGCCAATGCCAACGGTTCGTGGCTTATCTCAGCTTCTGATATCAATGCCAAAGCGTGGACCACGGTAGGACCATGGTGTACAGGAGCCGATTCTCACGAAGCCTCCCATCAACACACCATTTTCTCAGAGACACAGCGTGGTGGCGTGCGTCCGGGATGGGAGACGCTGCTGATGCACTTTACACAGGTGGCTCCGACCGATCTCTCTTCTGCCACGGGTACGGCATACACTAAGATGATGGCCGATAAGATGCGTCCCGAATGTGGTGCGGGCGACTCGCGCTACGGTGTCAACTCAGGTGCCTTTGATCAGATTGGATGGGGTACGCTGATGATGTATCAGGAGTAGCACTTACTTCTCTATGGGGGATGCAACGCAAAGGCCTCCTAACTATTATAAAAGCCAAATGTACGCCATGTAAATAGCGCGCATTTGGCTTTTGAAGTAAGTAAGATGCCCTGTTGAGACGTATGAGATAATATAACAAAAATAGACAAAGACCATGTTTCAAAGACTATCGGGGTTGCTGATTACATTTGTAATGACCAGCCTGATTAGCCAGAGTGCTACAGTAAAGACCTATCCTGCTGCCATCGGTGCACCTATGAGTCACGACTTCAGCGTGCAGGTGCGCATTCCTGATGGTACATGGCAGAATGTGCCTGTTTACTTGTGGAAAGTAGACCATGTTGACAATGGTAAGCACAACGTGGAATCCAGCAGTGTGGCCAGCTTCGATTTCGAGGGCGAGGCAGAAGTGCGTGTGGTCTCTCATCGCCAAACCAGTAATGACGTGTCATGTGGCAATGCATTGACTAACAAAGTCTCCATCCGTCCATTGTCCACCAAAATTATCCCAGTGGTGGCCGACAGCATCATTACCTTTTCAATCAATCGCTCCAGATATCTATCCGTGGAGATTGACAATGACCAGTTCCATAACCTGCATCTCTTTGCCAATCCCATGCAGGAGCAAGTGGAGCGAGGCAAGGATGTCATTTACTTTGGTCCAGGTTATCATGATCTGCAGGGTGACAGCATCGTCGTGAAGTCGGGACAGACTCTCTTTATTGACGGCGGAGCCTATGTCAAAGGCTGGGTGTCAGTATGGCATGCCAACGATGCCCGTGTGGTTGGTCATGGAATTGTCAATCCTGACCGCCAACACGAGGGTATCATGGTGAGATATTCTAACAATATCACTGTTGATGGTCCGCTCACAACCCAGATACCCGTGGGTGGAAGCAGCAATGTGAACGTGCTCAATGCCAAGTGTATCAGTTGGTATGGCTGGGGCGATGGTATGAACGTTTTTGCCAGTAGTGGAGTAAACTACAAGAACGTATTCTGCCGTACCAGTGATGACTGTTCTACCATCTATTGTACACGCAAGGGCTATGCCGGCAGCTGCCGTAATATTCGTGTCGACGGAGCTGTCTACTGGGCTGACGTGGCCCACCCAATTATGATTGGCTTACATGGAGACATTAGCAAAAATGAGGTCATTGAAGACGTAATCTATCACGATATTGATATCCTCAATCAATCCGAGCAACAGATTGATTATCAAGGTTGCATCGGCATCAACAATGGTGACAATATCCTTGTACGGCGTATCATATTCGATGATATACGCATAGAAAGTCTACGTTGTGGTATGCTATTCAATCTGCGTGTATGCTACAACCGTAAATATTGCCATGCACCAGGGCGTGGCATACGCAACATCACCTTTCGCAACGTAAGTTATATGGGTACAGAGCCCAACCTCTCCATTGTTTCCGGATACGATACCACGCGTATCATCGACGGATTACACTTTGAATCTCTCACTATCAATGGTCTGCACATCTCCGATGACATGCCTTCGAAACCTAATTGGTACAAGACGGCCGACTATGCCCGCATATTTGTGGGTGAGCATGTGAAAGACATCTCGTTCAAATAGATGTGACCTCCTAAATAAGCTGTCTATTCCTGTTCATACATTATCAAAATAATAAAACTATAAAACCTTTATATGAAAACGAAACTGTTTCTGATGACACTCATGCTGTTCCTCATGGTTAAAATGATGCGTTCTGCTGTCATTACGCATCCCTGTATGCTCCACACTGCAAGTGATATCATTCGTGTTCGCACCTTACTTGATATTGCCCCGTGGAGCGATGCATATACCCATTTGGAGGCCAGCAGCTATGCCCAGTCTACCTATACTGAGCATACCTCAGCTCTATTAGACGGCTATCTGAAGCGTATGGATGCCTCTAATTGGGGACCCAATGGCAAAATAGCCCAATATGAGGATTACAGCAACTACACTGCCGCCATGCGCGATGCCGCTGCTGCCTATCAGCTGGCTTTGCGCTATCAGATTTCGGGCAACACAGACTATGCTGATGCTGCAGTGTCTGTACTCAATGCCTGGGCCGATAATTGTAAGGGAATTCTCATGTTAGATGGCTACACTAATAATATTCCCGATCCTAATGAGTACCTCATCAATATCCAAGCTTACCAATTTGCCAATGCCGCCGAACTATTGCGCGATTATGACGGATGGGATGCCACTGACTTTGCTGACTTCCAGACCTGGATGAAGAATACATTCTATACCGTGGCTCGACTCTTCCTCGAAAATCATCATGGCAACATAGGCAATATGCACTATTGGCTCAACTGGGATTTGGCCTCACTTACTGCCGTTCTCTCCATCGGCATTTTATGTGATGATGAGAATCTTATTGACTATGCCATCAGTTATTTTAAGACTAACACTACCGAGGTTGGCTATGTGCGCAATGCCATTCCCTATCTGCATCAGGATGACAACAGTAACGAGTTGTTAGGCCAATGCGAAGAGAGTGGTCGAGACCAGGGACATGCCACGCTCTGTGTCGCTCTGTTGGGTGCATTCTGACAGATGGCTTCCAATGTGGGTGAAGATCTTTTTGCCTATGACAATTATCGGGCTTTGAGCATGGCAGAGTATGTTGCTAAGTATAATCTGATGACGGCCGATACCTATGGCACATCAACCAAGACTTTCGTTTACGATCACAATACGTTCCCCTATACAGCTTACAGCAATCCCTCTTACACCTGCGATACACTCTCAGCCACAGGCCGGGGTACGATACGCCCTGTATGGGAGCTTTTTGCCGGATACGCTCAAGCCAACGGCCTCTCCGCCATTTATAGCCAGCATTGGGCCGACATGATGCGTATGCAGAGTGGTTATGGTAGTGATGGTGGTGCAGGTGACTATGGCACATCCAGCGGTGGCTTCGATCAGTTGGGCTATGGCACACTGATGTATGCTCGTCCCGATACTAAGCTTGGTGCGTCGGCCGATACTTATGTGCGTAAAAACAATACTTCCAACCATGGTAGCGAGACTACAATGGAAATCTACACCTATGATACTAACGATGCCGACTTCGTTGGATTGCTTTCCTTCGATCTTCCCAATGACAGCTTTGCCAAGGGACGTACGGTAAAGTCGGCCTTGCTGCGCCTTGTCACCGAGCGTTTTAAGGGCGATGCCACTTTGGCTGTCTATGCCTATGGTCATGACGTGGAGGAGAGCACCACATACGCTGGCGAGACCGACTACATATCTGCTGCTCGTGCCACAACGCCTGTCGCTACCGTCTCTTTAACGGGTATTAAAGGTATATCGGTGGTGTCTGATACCATTAGCGACTCTACCTATCTCGACATTGCTGCTTGGACTAATGCCATCGATCTGACAACCTATATCGACACCCTGACATCTTCCAAGTTACGCCTTATGCTGGCTAAGACCCAAAATGAAAACTTCGCTACAAAGATTTTCACACATGATGCAGCTGATATCAGTAACTCCAAAGCCAACTTTACTGTTGAAAGTGCCGACCTTGTGCCCCAACTCACCATAGAGTATGAAGATGGTTACGTGCTTCATGTCACTGCAGCTGGTGCCTCTACTCTTGTACTGCCTTTCACAGCCCTCATCCCTCAAGGGGTAAAGACCTACACGTTAGACTATTTGGCAGGAACTGCCGCTGCCGTAGCTACAGAGATTACCGGTCAGCTTCCTGCGGCCATTCCTGTGCTGGTCAATGCCGACGAGGGCAGCTACACCTTCAGCTATATGGGCAACTACGCCGCTTACGCGTCTGCAGTCTCCTCAGGTGCCCTCACAGGTGTCTTTGTCCCTACGGCCGCGCCTTCAGGCTCTTATGTTCTCCAATCATCTGCTACGAGGGTAGGCTTCTATCCTGTGAATACAGCCAACGTCACCGTCCCAGCCTGTCGTGCCTACCTCTCCACAGATACCTCTCAAGCTAAGTCTATCAGCATTAGCTATGGCAAATCTACGGGTATAGAGACCTTCGATATGTCAAGAGAGGTCTATGCCAATACTCCCATTTACGATCTGTATGGCAGAAGGGTGAGACAGTCAACCAATATCCAGTCTGGTATCTACATACGTCAGGGCAGTAAGTTCATTGTGCGCTGAGGTGTCATGAAAAATATCCTTTATGAATTAAGTACATGACATCAGTCAGTTGTATCTTTATCGTATACTCAACTTTAAACCAACGATTTATGAAAAGAAAACTTCTCAAGAGAATGGGACTGGCAGCTGTAACTTTTATGGTTGGTCTATCCGCAATGGCTGATGAAACGCTCACTCCCTCAGCCGAAGATTGGTATCGCGTCAACTCCAGCGGAGCTTATGTCAGTGGCTACCCCAAGAACTACACCACGGTGGACAGTTATGAAAATCGCTATACATCGGGTTTTTTCGTACTCCAGCAATATGATTTGTCGGCCATCGACTTTTCCCAGGTGCAGAGCATTGATGTCACCCTGACCTATGTTCCCACTAAGGCATCGGGGCAGATGGGATTTTGGATTTATGGTGATACCTATCCCACCAGCAGCACTGATGTTTCTACCATTGTGGGAAATGTCACCACTGCCATCGGTTTGGCACCTACATCCACTACCGGAACCTACAACGACCCACTGGCTATCAATTCCTCTTCTGCTTCTGTGACCATCAATGACACAGACTATACGCAGAAGACTGCTACTTTCAGTGGTGACGCACTCACCACCCTATACAATGCTTTGCAGGATGGAAAACTGAACTTTATCGTGACGCGTGATGTCGTGACCAACACCGGTCAGGGCTTCTGCTATAGTGCTATGGAGAGTAACGGCGACCTGCGTCCAATGCTCACCGTGCACTATTATCCCGTTTACAATACGACTACCAGCACGGGTTACAGTTCGCTGGAGGCCGCTGTGGCTGCCGTGACGGGTACGGAGACGCTGCAAGTCAACGATGACGTGGAAGTGGCTTCGACCATTACCATTCCTGCCAGTACTTCTGTAACCATCGTGCCGGACAAAGACGGTGTGAAGATTTCGCGTGCCGCCAGCCTGACATCGGCCATCATGTTTCTCAACAACCAGACCGGTGCCACCCTCACTATGGAAGGCAGCACAGACAAATCGCTCATCATCGATGGCAATGGCGTGAGCAGTTCGGCTGTCACTTTTGAGAGTTCCAAGGGTACCACCTTGCTGAAAGACATCACCATACAGAACGCTGTTTCCACAGCCACACAGGGCATTTTCTGTTTTAAGAGTGCAGGAACGGCAACACTCGATGGCGTAACCTTCGACAACTGTACCGTAAGTGATGGCTATGGCATCGTGTTCATCGGACTGAACGACCTTGTGCTGAAGAATGCCATCAACTTCACCAACTGCACCGGCTACAACATCTATCTGGAGAAGCGCCTTCGTGTGGATGCCACCGAACCGCTCACTACCAACAACCCCATCTCACTCTACTATAAGTCCCCGGCTTTGGGCTATGTGGCTGGAACGACGGTGACCTCAGACGACATTGTGGACATGTTCTATCTGGCCAACGATGGCTACGGCCTCATCCGCAAGTCGAGCGGCACGTCGGCTGTAGACATGGTGATGACAGAGGGCTACGACCTCTCTGTCTCTGCCGTTGGTGCCTCTACGTTGGTATTGCCCTACGAGACGACAATCCCCTCTGGCATCAATGCCTATACGTTGGCTTATACGTCGGGTGATGCGGAGGTGACCGCTACTAAGGTAGACGCTATCCTCCCCGCCAATACCCCTGTACTCATCAATGGCGATGAGGGCAACTATAAGTTCACTTCCACGTCAGTGGCTACGTCTTCATCCACGGCAACCACATTGCCCACCGATGTCCAAGTCTATGGCACGTTGACAGGAGTCTATGCGTCTACGACAGCTGCTGCGGGTTCCTTCGTGCTCCAAAACAATGATGACAACTTAGGTTTCTATGTTGTAGGCTTGTCCGAAGTCACCGTTCCAGCCTATCGTGCCTATATCGCATCAGCCAACACTACGTCTGCTAAACTAAGCATTGTCTATGGTGGCACCACAGGCATCGACACGGTAAAAACAACAGATACCACATATCAGGCCGACGGAAGAATCTATAATATTGCCGGACAATTGGTGGACAGTTCTTACAAGGGTGTTGTCATCAAAAATGGCAAGAAGTATCTCAATAAGTAGACACTTGGTTATGAACAAAGCGTATAATAACTTTACTCACAACACACTCATTTAACTAAAAAACAATAACACATGAAAAAGTATATAGCACCACGAATAATCGTAAGGCAGACCGAGCTGGCTTCTGGCTTGATGGCCGCCAGCGGTGAAGTGAAAGGAACAAGCGTCTATAGTGACGTGGAGGCCACAGCTGGCACGTCGCTCTCCAAACAGCGTTCTATTTGGGACGAAGAGGAGTAGCAAGAGTGTACAGAAGCGGAAATTAATATAAAACACCAAAAGCCAGTGATGCGTTCTGCACCGCTGGTTTTTTTCTTATCTATCGTTTATCTCAACATTGCCTCTGTTATATTGAAGGGGGATGAGGCTGCCTTTTCATAATCTTACCTTACGTATTCCTTTCTTCCCATGCGTAATATGATTAGTACATCACATTAAAAACCGAATGAATATGAAAAAGAATCTACTCCTTATGACCATGCTTTCTGCCATGAGTCTCGTGGCCGTTCAGCCTGCAATGGCCGACACTTACACCCTAAATCCAATTGCTGAGGTGGCATTCCGTACCAATACCGGCTGGAATGGCACCGACGAGACCGCACCCACGGCATGGCAGACGGGTTTTCCCAAGACCAATCAGGAGACCATCGAGTGTACCTACTCGCAGCGCATGTGGGCTCAGGAGATGTTCGATGTGACCGACGTTGGTCTTTCCAACGCCTCGGAGGTGACGCTCACCCTGATTAATGCCAACAGTTCCACCTATCGTCTCGGTGCCTGGGTGGTGCCCAATGCAGACTGGACGAGTGCGGAGGCGCAGACCTGGACCGACGGTACATGCCCTGTGGTCGAGGCCTTCAAGAGTGTTGTGGGTGTCTATCCCAGCTATCAGACCAGCAGCAAAACCTATTTGGCCTATGCTTCAGCAGATGATGTGACAAAGACGCAGCTCATTACTTTTTCAGGCGATGCCCTGACAACCCTGAAGAATGGTGTGGTAGAGAAAGACGGCAAACAGTATCTCTCGCTGATCATTACCTTCCGTGAGACCGATGCCAGCTACAGCACAGGACGTAATCCCAAATATTATGGTGTGGGAAGTAGCGTTGAGACCAACCGCCCCGTGCTGACCGTGACGAAGAACACACCCGCAGTGGTGAACAATACAACGGGAACAGGTTATGAGACATTGGCTGCGGCAGTGGCCGACATTGCCACGGTAACCGAGGACAACAACAATTCCGTCGTGCTGACACTGAACAAGGATGTGGAGATATCGTCGCGCCTCAACATCAAGACACAGAATGTCACCATCCAAGGTGCTACGGGCGAGGAGAGAATCCTGCGCGCCAGCAGCTACGTCAACGGTCTGATGTTCCTCACGCAGGACACGCTGGCCACCCTCACAATGGAGAATCTCGTTATCGACGGACAGGGCGTGGAGGCTTCTGCAGCCGTGTTTGAGGCCTCCAACAAGGGTCTCACGGTGCTCAACAACGTGACCATCAAGGATGCAGTGACCACCAGCACACAAGGCATCTTCTGCAACAAGAACAACGGTCGTGCAGTGCTCAATGGCGTGACCATCACGGGTAGCACCGCCTCGGCCAGCAAAGCCCTCGTCTTTGTGGGAACAAGCAAGATGACTCTGAGCGGCAATAATAACTTTGGGGCTGTCTATGTGGAGAAAGACAACTATCTCACCGACGAGGGAGCCACTGCCCAGCAAGTGGTCATTGTGGACAACACGCGAACCCCCAACATCGTATTAGTGAAGGGTGGCACGCTGGCCAACTACACCGTGAGTGGTCAGGCAGAGGGCCTCTCGCTCGTGCAGAACGGCAACGACCTCTATCTGTCAGCCGAAACCACGGCAATCCATACGGTGTCTGAGACTGCCACGGTGGCTGAAGGCAACGTCTACAACCTTGCGGGACAGATGGTTGGCAGTGCCTGTAAGGGTGTTGTCATCAAGAATGGCAAGAAATATATTCAGCGGTAAACTTACATCAAGGACACCTCTGAACACAGACGTGACACCAAAAAAGAATAAGCGGCGTAAGTATTTACAGTCGCTTATTCGTATTTAATATAAAAAAAGATTAATCATGATGAAGAAACTGATGATGACCATCGTGTGTCTGCTTTCTGCTTTGGCACTGTCTGCTTTAGAGAAATGGCCTGCCACGTCCTTGCAATATTGCGATGCGCAAGTGCAGCGGGCACTGAAGGTGCTTAGCCACGGCGACGGATCATACAACTTCTCCAAGGAACCGCGCAACATCCTCAATGGCGACCGCCAGAAGGGATGGAACTGTCGTGAGGCCAAGGCTGAGGAGTGGTGCTCGGGATTCTGGCCAGGCATCCTGTGGATGGATTACGGCATGACCCACGACAATGCCATCCGGCGTGCTGCCGAAGGCTACACCGAGGTGCTGCGACCGCTGGCCTATCAGCCCGTTTACGACCACGATCTGGGCTTCATCATGATCAACTCATTCATGAAAGGCTACGAGCAGACCCAGTCGGAAGACTATCGCCGTGTGCTCCTGGCTGCCGCCGACTCGCTGGCCAATCTTTACAATCCCAAGGTAGGCACGCTGCTGAGTTGGCCGCGCCACGTGAAGGACTACGGCGGACACAACACCATCATGGACAACATGATGAATCTGGAACTGCTGTTCTGGGCTTCTGCCCACGGCGGGAACCGCTATCTCCGCGACATCGCCATCAGCCATGCGATCACCACCATGCGTCACCACTTCCGTCCCGACGGCAGCTGCTATCATGTGGCGGTCTACGATACGCTCACAGGCAATTTTCTGCGGGGACAGACCCATCAGGGTTATGCCGATAACTCGATGTGGTCGCGTGGTCAGAGCTGGGCCATCTATGGCTATACGATGGTGTATCGCTGGACCCGCGACAAGGTGTTCCTGCAGTTTGCGGAGAAGGTGACCGACATATACCTGCGCCGCCTGCGTGAGACGAGCGACGATCTTGTACCCCTGTGGGACATGGACGACCCGCGCGGAAAGGCGGCCCCCAAGGATGCCAGTGCCGCGGCAGTGGTGGCCGACGCCCTGCTCGAACTGCAAGGCTATGTGGGTGGTGACAAGGGCGAGTATTACAAGGAGTTTGCGCTGCAGTCGCTGGCCCAGCTGAGTAGTGAGAAATATCAGAGTCGCCGTAGGAATGTGGCGTTCCTCATGCACAGCACGGGGCATCATCCGGCCGGCAGTGAGATTGATGCGAGCATCATCTATGCCGACTACTATTACCTTGAGGCATTGCTTCGGGCACAGAATCTCTGAAAAATAAGTTGAAGTTAGGTTTATAAATAATAGAAAGATTTAGCAGTTAGTTTATTTCATGGTAGAAAAAGTTAGTTAGTGTTTTAAGTCAAGTTTGGCAGGCCCTCAGCGGAGGACTTGCTTTTTTTGTGTGTTTAATCTTCGGTCTGATGAGTATTTGAAATTTGACGCATCGTAATTCCAAAAAGATGAACGGAATTTTTGCTCGATTTTGTCAAATTTTGTTGCCTGAAAACAGCGTCTCTGGAATTTCCATTATAGAAAGGAATATCGGGTTTTTAGAGCCGAAAAATGCTTTTTTCGGTTTGAAAAGTCTGTCGCGGAGGGTCGGTTAGGCCTTTTTAGCGTTGCTAAAAGCCCTTTTTTGCCCTGCGATTGAGGCTTCGACGCAAGGTGATTAGATAGTAATCGCAAGACGAATAGATACTAATCGCAAAGCTAAAAATGTAAAATAATCACAAGGTGTTGATAGTCTGTTGATTACAAATGTGCTCATTTTCGGCGTATTTCCAACCAAACAATTTTTGTTTCAGAATATGCAAATCTCACGAAGACTTTTTTCAAAGTTTTTCATAATAGGGAATTGGAGAGTACGGCCTGCCTTGTTACTGTCGACGAAACGATGGAAGGGTTGGGCGGCAGCGGGAGATTCGTCGATTTAGCATCGTAGGCTCAAAGATTCAGACCGATTTCCTTTTAGTAAAGGGAGATTGTTTCTGAAATATTACGTAATTTTGTTTGGTATAACGTATTATCATCATAGACCAATAAACCATTTCATCAATGAACAATCAATTGACATCCCTGTTTTCAAAACAGCATATTGCGCGGATAGTGCGCCTGTCGTGCGTGGCCCTGCTCATAGGGTGGCTACCTGGCGTGGCCGTGGCCCAATATCATTCAGAGGTGTGGAATCCCGACTTGGGCAATGGGAAATATAAGAATCCCGTGCTCTTTGCCGACTACAGTGACCCTGATGTTGTGGCCGTGGGTGACGACTATTATCTCACCGCCAGTTCCTTCAACTGTATTCCCGGACTGCCCATTCTCCATTCCAAAGACTTAGTGAACTGGCGCATCATCGGCTATGCGCTCCAAGAGCAGGAGCCTCGGAACCTCTTTGACAGTCCGCAGCACGGTAAGGGTGTGTGGGCTCCCGCCATCAGGTTTCACCAAGGCGAGTATTACATCTACTGGGGCGACCCCGATCACGGCGTGTTTATGGTGAAGGCCAAGAACCCTGCCGGACCTTGGGAGAAGCCCGTGTGCGTCATTGAGGGCAAGGGCATGATAGACACGTGTCCGCTCTGGGACGACGACGGGCGCTGCTATCTTGTGAATGGCTGGGCCGGAAGCAGGGCTGGTTTCAACTCGGTGCTGACCATAAGGGAACTCTCGGCCGACGGCCTGCGACCGATAGGCCGACCGCGGATGGTGTTCGATGGCGGACAACAGAACCATACCACCGAAGGCCCGAAGCTCTACAAGCGCGACGGATACTACTGGATTATGTGTCCGGCTGGTGGCGTGCAGCACGGCTGGCAGCTGGCCATGCGCAGCAAAGACATCTATGGGCCTTATGAAGCGAGGGTGGTGATGGCGCAGGGAAAGACCGATATCAATGGTCCTCACCAAGGCGGATGGGTGCATACAAGCCTGGGTGAAGATTGGTTTCTGCATTTCAACGACAAGTATGCCTACGGGCGCGTGGTGTTTTTGCAGCCGGTAGACTGGTCGACGGGATGGCCAGTGATGGGCCTCGACAAAGACCACGACGGCACAGGCGAGCCCTACACCACCTATCGCAAGCCCAAATCGGCCTCGACCACGATGGAGAACCCGCAGGAGTCTGACGAGTTTAACGACACGGAGCTGGGGCTTCAGTGGCAGTGGCATGCCAACTACAACCAGCTGTGGGGCATGCCCACGAGCAACGGAAGCCTGCGACTGTACACCGCCGACCTGAGTTCCGACTTCAAGAGCCTCTGGGAGGCCGGCAACCTGCTGCTTCAGAAGTTGCCCGCGCCCACTTTCACGACCACGACCAAGATAAGGTTTGCCTCGAAGGAAGACGGACAGTATGGCGGCATCATCATGATGGGCATGAACTATCAGGCTTTGGTGGTGAACCGCGTGGGACAGGAATTCCAACTCCTGCAGCTGTCGTGCCGCGGCGCCGACACGGGTGGGGTGGAGTCGCGCAGTGTGATAGCCATGCTGAAGCCCACCGACCGCGATACCATCAAATACTCGCCCGCACTCTATATGGACATTTATCTGCGCATGACGGTGGCCGACGGCAAGTGCCGGTTCAGCTATAGCTTAGACGGAAAACAGTTTAAGTCTGCCGGCGATGAGTTCACGTTGAGGCAGGGCAAATGGATTGGGGCCAAGATGGGATATGTGAGTGAGCGCACCAATACCAAGGGAAATCGTGGCTGGATAGATGCCGACTGGTTCCGCGTGACACGATAAAAGGGCTGTGGTGAGCAAGAAAGGGAGTTGTGGTCTAAAGGGGGGACATCGTTCATGATGTCCTCTTTTTTATATCGTGCTATGCTGATGTAATTGCATTTTAGTGGATTTTAATTCCGATAACTATGAAAACACACAACGTTCTAACCGAAGATACAATAAAATTTCAGGTAAAATCGGCTTGGGTAAAATAAAAAAGGAGTTGCAATCTATTGATTGACAACTCCTTTTGAATAAGTCGGGATTACTGGACTCGAACCAGCGACCTCGCGCCCCCCAGACGTGTGCGCTACCAACTGCGCCAAATCCCGAACTTGCGAGTGCAAAGGTAGTCATTAAGAATGAACTGACCAAATTTTCGAGCAAGTTTTTGCGATGTTTTATATAAATAAAGATAATATATGGTTGCTTTGTTGGTTGATTAGCTATTTATTTTGTAAATTTGCCGATAGCTTATGGATCGGTTCGATGGATTGATCCTAAGACTAAAGGCGGAAAGAGAGGTGGAGCCTAAAATGTTTTTCAGGTCTCTCGGACAAGAATGTAGATTCGGATGAAGAAAGTATCATTTTTTTTAGTTTTGCTTTTGCAAATGATGTTCTCTGCCTGCGGGGGAGACGATGGTGTGCAGACAACGACAGAAACGGTTGCTGATGATCAGGATCAGGATGCCACTACGGCAACCATTGATAGCACGTATGACTATCAGTTGCCCGTTATATTCCATGTGCTGTATCAGGACAAGAATGATGCCAGCCAATATATTCCGGCGGCTCGTCTGAAAAATCTATTGGAATATGTCAATCAGATTTATCAGGGTGGGGTATACGGTGAAAGTGCCAATGTTCATGTTAAATTTGTTTTGGCAGAGAAAGATGAAAGCGGAAACACATTGTCGACTCCCGGTGTGGAGTATGTTTATTATTCAGGCACGTATCCTATTGATGAATCGGCTTTTATGGTTTCGGCGGATAACAAGAAATACATCTGGGACCCTAATGAATACATCAATGTGATGATGTTTAATTTCAAAGAGGAGAGCGATGGAGAGGTGCTTGGCATCTCTCATATGCCTTACACCATTCAGGGAGTGCACGAACTGGAAGGGTTGGAGACCACTACCGACACGTATATCTCTAAGAGTCGTTTAGGCTATCCGCTTTGCTCGTCGATCAATAGCATCTATGCCGGACAGTCAAGTACCGGTGGCTATTACCAGTCAGACCGCTACACAGCTTCCGATCATCAGGCCACGTATCTCACATCGGCAGACATTGTGGTGACGATGGCCCACGAACTGGGTCATTATCTCGGTCTTTTCCACATGTTTACAGAAAATATCTCGACTGACCAATCTGCGGATATGTTTGCACCATTGGATTCCTGCGGCGATACAGACTATTGCGAGGACACCCCGTCGTATAACCGTGCAGAGTATAATTCCTACCTTTCTTATTATATAGCCAATACGTCCAGCAGCAGTCTGTCTGTCTGGGATTTGTTGAAACGTAATGCTTGCGACCTGACTACTTTCTATAGCGCCAATATCATGGACTATGCCTTCAGCTTGGGTTACAAGATTTCATCTGATCAGAAAGCACGTATCCGCAATGTGCTCTACTATAGTCCGCTTATTCCCGGGCCCAAGCTCAATGGAGCCAACCAGAGTACACGGGCTGGAGTAGAGACAGAAGGCAAGACGTATGACCGCCCGCGTCTCATCAGATAACACCCTTTACGTTAAACAAAATATAATTGGTCTTCCACAGGTGGAAGTCGAATGAGGCGCAGGCTTCATCGTCGGCTTCTGCCCACAACATGGAAAAACATCATCATGACATACCAAATCACTGCCCCACAAACCCTTGATGCCACCATCACCCTGCCCGCTTCGAAGAGTATCAGCAACCGTGCCCTTATCATCCAAGCCCTTGCTGGTGGACGGATGATGCCCGCCAACCTGTCTGACTGCGACGACACCGAGGTGGTTATCAGTGCGTTGGAGCACGATCCGGATACGGTAGACATCAAGGCCGCGGGCACTGCCATGCGGTTTATGACAGCCTATCTCTCTGTGACCGAGGGCGAACATATCATCACCGGTACCGAGCGCATGAAGCATCGGCCTATCGGAATTCTGGTCGATGCATTGAGAAATCTCGGGGCCGACATCAGTTATATGGAACAGGAGGGGTATCCTCCGTTGCGCATCTGTGGTCGGAAGTTGCCCGGTGGACGCCTCGATGTGCCGGGAAACATCAGTTCGCAGTATATCTCCGCGTTGTTGATGGTTGGTCCGTCGATGCAAAACGGACTTGAACTCCATCTCACCGGCAACATCGTGTCGCGCCCCTACATCGACCTGACGCTCTATCTGATGAAGCAATATGGAGCCGATGTGGACTGGACGGGGGTGGATACCATCACCGTGAGACCCCATCTCTACAGCGAGCGAGCCTATACGATAGAGAACGATTGGAGTGCATCGAGTTACTGGTATGAGCTGATGACACTCTATGAGGGCCGCGATGCCCGCGTGACACTCAACGGACTCTCCGACGGTTCGCAGCAGGGTGACTCCATTGTGAAATACATTTATTCGCTGTTGGGCATCAAAACATCGTTTGCCCAAAACAAGAAAACAGGCTCGTCGGCCGTGAAACTATCCCGCCGCATGGGTAGGGTGCAGCGTCTCGATTTCGATTTCATCAATTGTCCCGACCTCGCCCAGACGGTGGTGGTGACCTGTTGCGCGCTCAACATCCCCTTTCATTTCTCGGGATTGGGCAGTCTGAAGATCAAGGAAACCGACCGCATCGAAGCCCTGAAGACCGAATTGAGAAAGGTGGGTTATGTGATTCGCAGCGAGAACGACTCCGAATTGTTCTGGGACGGCGACCAGTGCGAACCCACGTTCGACCCCATCGACACCTACGAGGACCATCGCATGGCAATGGCTTTCGCACCTTTGGCCGTGAGATTTGGCAACATCCGCATCAATGATCCGGAGGTGGTATCCAAGTCCTATCCCCATTTTTGGGAAGACCTGCGGCTCGCGGGCTTCGAGATTACAGAGGAGGAAGAGGATTAAGTCAGCTTTCTCTTCCGGTCTAATCTCATCATTTCATTACATCATCCATTCAATTCCACATCTGATATGTTTTATCTGGTATTGTCACTCGTATTGCTCGGCATCTTTGCCGCTATCATAGGCTTCATTTCGCAAAGGCGACATGGAGAGACACCCGTCGTTCAGGCTCCTGCGGGAGACTGCGCCTCCTGCGACGGCGTGAGTGCCAGCTGCGAGCAGGAATGTATGATGGAGGCGGCAACCAAGCCCGTGGAATATTTCGAAGACGAGGAACTCGATGTCTACCGCGGTCGTCCTTCTGATGCCTATACGGAGGCAGAGATCGAACAGTTTGCTGAGATTTTAGAGACTCTGCGGCCCGATGAGGTGAAAGCCTGGAACCGAAGCCTCATTCTTCGGGGCATCAACATGCCCGATGGCATCAAAGATGAATTTATCGAACTGGCAGGATAATCAGAGGTTGAAAGTCTCTTTCTGTTAAAAACTTAACCAGCTGCAAAGGCAATAAAATGGCCCTTAACGGGTTATATCATCATTGAGGATTAAACCCCATATTGTTGTTCCGGCCATTGCATGCCTTGTGCTGCTCATCGCCGGATGCTCCACCGAGAAGAATACCGCTAAATCTCGGTGGTGGCACTCGTTTAATGCCCGATACAACACCTATTATAATGGTACGCTGGCCTATATTGACGGTTCGCTTGAAAAGGAAAACGGTAATCAGGACAACTATACAGAGATAATACCTCTCTATACTATAGGCAATAAAAAAAGCTTGACGCTCGGCAAGTCAAACTTTGACAAGGCCATCGAGAAAGCCGAAAAAGCCATTAAACTACACAGCATCAAGCGTAGGCCTGAGTGGAACAAGCATCGTCGAAAGACCGAGCGCGATATCGAATGGCTGGGCAGAAAGGAGTATAATCCATTCCTTTGGAAAGCTTGGATGCTCATGGGACGATCGCAATTCTATCAGGGCGATTTCGACGGAGCGATCTCCACGTTCAGTTATATGAGCCGACTCTACGAGACCCAACCTGCCATTTATGGTCGGGCAAGGGCGTGGTTGGCCAAGAGTTACATCGAGAACGACTTCCTTTATGATGCCGAAGACGTGATCCGCAACATGCAACGCGACTCCATTCACTGGCGTGCGGAGAAGGAATGGGACTACACTTATGCCGACTATTACATTCATACCGGCGATTATGCACAGGCCATTCCCTATCTCAAGAAGGTCATCAAGCATGAGATGCGCAAGAAACAGAAGGCCCGGGAGTATTTTCTTCTGGGTCAGTTGGAGGAGGCATTGGGGCATGGCGAGGATGCTTACAAGGCCTATCAAAAGGTAATTCGGCAGAACCCACCCTACGAGTTGGAGTTCAATGCCCGCATCGCACAGACCGAGGTCATGGCCGGCAAGCAGTCGAAAAAAATGATTTCGAAGCTCAAACGTATGGCTATTTCTGACAAGAATAAGGAGTTTCTCGATCAGGTTTACTATGCCATCGGCAATATATATCTGTCTCAGCGCGACACCCTTCAGGCCATTGCCAATTATGAGAAAGGCAACACGAAGGCCACGCGCAGTGGGATAGAGAAAGGCGTGTTGCTGTTGAAACTCGGCGATCTCTACTGGACGCGTGAGAAATACAGTGATGCCCAGCGATGCTATGGAGAGGCCATCGGGCTTCTCGACAAGGAGCGCAAGGACTATGAACAGCTCTCCCAGCGGTCGAAGGTGCTCGATGAACTCGTGCCTTACACCGAGGCCGTGCATCTGCAGGACTCCCTTCAGATGCTGGCCAAGATGGATGAGAAAGACCGCAACGCTGCCATCGACCGTGTGATAGAGGCTTTGAAGAAGAAGGAAAAGGAGGAAAAGGACAAACTGGCCGAGGAAAACGCGCAGCAGATGATGCAACGCAATGGTGCCACAGGCACTAACAGCCGTACTCAGACCACCACCACACTGGGTACACAACAGCAAAACGGCGCATGGTATTTCTACAATCAGATGGCTGTGCAGCAGGGAAAACAGCAGTTCCAGAGACTCTGGGGCAAGCGCGAGAATGTTGATAACTGGCAGCGCAACAACCAGACCGTGGTGGCGGGACTGGGTGGAACCGACGAGATGGCTAATCTCACGGATGCCCAGCGCGACTCCGTGATGAAGGCGCAGGCAGCGGCCGACTCGATGGCCCAGCGTCTGGACAGTGCCCAGAACGACCCCCACAAGCGCGAATACTATATGGCTCAGATTCCGTTTACCGATGATCAGGTGCAAGCCAGCAACCTCATCATTATGGACGGACTGTTTAACAGCGGTGTGATTTTCAAGGACAAACTCGACAATCTGCCTCTCAGTGAGAAGGCTTTGGAGCGGCTTGTCGGTCAGTATCCGTCGTTTGAGAAGATGGACGAGGCCTATTACCACCTCTTCCTGCTCTATTCCCGTCTGGGCCAGACATCGTTGGCCAACAGTTATGTCAACCGTCTGAAGGCACAGTTCCCATCCAGTCAGTGGACCCAAATACTCACCGACCCCTACTTTACACAGAATGCCCGCGAAGGCGTTCATATCGAAGACTCGCTCTATGCGGCCACCTACGAGGCCTTCAAGGGCGACCGTTTCGGTGAGGTGAGCACCAATACGGGCATCTCCGAAAACCGATTCCCCCTCGGTGCCAACCGCGATAAGTTCCTGTTTATCGGTGGACTGAGCAAACTCAACAATGGCGACGGCGACGGATGTCTGACGGATATGCGCACGCTGGTGGAGAAATTCCCGCAGAGCGGACTGGCAGAGATGGCCGGAATGATCGTCAACGGCGTGAAGGAAGGCCGTCGGTTGCGAGGCGGAAAGTTCGACTTGGGCAGCGTGTGGGATCGTCGCAGCGTGGTGTTGAGCGACAGCGACTCCCTGCAGGCGCGCCAGTTGAGCAACGAGCGCAACACCAATTTCGTGTTTATGCTTGTCTATCAGCCCGACTCCGTCAACCAGAACAAACTGCTGTTTGAGTTGGCCCGCTATAACTTCACGAGCTATCTCGTGCGCGATTTCGATATCAGCATCGAGGAAGGCGACGGTGTAAACCGCCTGAAAATTGCCGGATTCCGCAACTATGATGAAGCCTTGCAGTATGCTCACCAGCTGCTTCAGCAGGAGAGTGTAGTAAGACAGATGGGCAAGGCGCGCCCCATCATCATCAGTGAGGAGAACCTTCCGTTGCTTGGAACCAATTTCAGCTACGACGAATACAACAAGTTCTATAACAAACACTTTGCTCCGCTCAAGGTGTCGACGTTCTATCTGCTCACCGAACCCGCCGATGTGACGACCCAGCCCGAGGCTGAACCCGAGGAATCGGCGACGCAGAGCGACATCGACAACTTCCTCAACAACACCATCGTGTCGCCGGAGGAACCTGTCATTCCTGCCGGAACCACCATCCCCGTGGGTACAGCGACCATACCGACAGGCACAACGACCGTGCCCACCGGTACGACTGTCACTCCGACCATCATCCCCACAGAGCCCGCCACGACACCTGTCACGCCACAACGCACCACCATTCCCGTGGAGACAGAGCAGCCTACGCCGACCGGACAGACCGTCATTCCGGTGGAAACCACCAAGCCTGTGGAGCCGACGAAGCCTACTGCGACACCTGTCCAGCCCGGTACTACGGTCATCCCGATAGACGAAACGGCTCCGGCAAGGCCCGCCACACCCGTGAGAACCACCGTTCCCACTACGCCTCCGACACCCGCAAAGACTGCCACCCCCACCACTTCGCCCACCCCCGCGAAGTCCACCGTGACGCGTGAGCAGCCTACCATCAGCAACGGTGCGGACATTATCTTCGACGATTTCGACCCGCAACCCAAGCCCGTCGCTACGCCGAAGGCCGCCACCAAACGCTCGGGTACATCTGTCGACACCAAGACGACAGTCCCAACAAAACCGGAGACGAAGCCCACCACCCCACAAAAGAAAGACAACACGCCCAAGAAGGCCGAACCAGAGAAGAAGACTTTCGACCTCGAGGACGAATATTATGATTTAGAAGGATTCTGATTATGAGTAACGGATATATTTTATGGGTCGACGACGAGATAGAACTTCTCAAGGCCCACATCCTCTTTCTTCAGAAGAAAGGATACGACGTGACCACGGTGAGTAACGGTGCCGATGCCATCGAAGAATGTCACCAGCAGACATTCGACCTCATCATGCTCGACGAGATGATGCCCGGTCTGACGGGTCTGGAGACCCTTCAGCGCATCAAGGACATCCAGCCACAGACCCCAGTGGTGATGGTCACCAAGAGCGAAGAGGAGAATATCATGGACCAGGCCATCGGGTCGAAGATTGCAGACTATCTTATCAAACCCGTGAACCCCAGTCAGATACTCCTCACGCTGAAGAAAAACATCCACCGCAAGGAGATAGTCACCGAGGTGACACAGAGCGGTTACCAGCAGGAATACCAGCAACTGGCCATGCAAATCGGCGATTGCCGCAATTATAAAGACTGGATGGAGGTCTACAAACGGTTGGTACACTGGGAGGTGGAGCTTAGTTCCACCGAAAGTCAGATGACCGAAATGCTGCAGATGCAGAAGGAAGAGGCCGATCTCGGCTTTGCCAAATACATCAAGAAGAACTATCTGGACTGGATGGAGCGGTATAATCTGTCGTCCCAGCGCCAGTCAGACGCGCCTCCACTGATGAGTACCGACATTTTCAAGGAGAAGATTTTCCCAGCCATCAACAGCGGGAAGAAGGTGTTTCTCGTAGTGATAGACAACTTCCGTTGGGACCAGTGGAAGATGCTCGCACAGGAAATCGGCGACCAGTTTGACATCGACGAGGACATGTATATGAGCATCCTGCCCACCGCGACGCAGTATGCCCGCAACGCCATTTTCAGCGGACTCATGCCCAACAAGATTGCCGAGATGTTTCCTGAACTGTGGGTAGACGAGGACGAGGAGGAGGGCAAGAACCTCAACGAGGCCCCGCTCATCCAGACACAGATAGAGCGTTATCGTCGCCACGACAAGTTCAGCTACCATAAAATCAATGATTCGGCAGGGGCGGAACGGCTGCTGCAACAATACAACGATTTGAAAAAGAACGACCTCAACGTGGTGGTCATCAATTTCATCGACATGCTTTCTCATGCCCGCACGGAGTCGAAGATGGTGCGTGAGTTGGCCAACAACGAGAGTGCATACCGCAGCATCACGCTGAGTTGGTTTCGCCACTCTGTGCTCTCAGATCTGTTTCGCCGGCTGGCACAGAGCGATTACCACGTCATCGTGACCACCGACCACGGCTCCGTGCGTGCCTCCACGCCTGTGAAGATTATCGGCGACCGCAACACCAACACCAACCTGCGCTACAAGCTCGGCAAAAACCTGAGCTATAATGCCAAAGAAGTGTTTGTCATCAAAGAGCCGCACAAGGCCCAGTTGCCCTCGCCCAATGTGAGCACCAGCTATGTTTTTGCCACGGGCGACAGCTTCTTTGCCTACCCCAACAACTATAATTACTATGTTTCCTATTACAAGGACACGTTCCAGCATGGTGGCATCTCGATGGAGGAGATGCTCATTCCGCTGGTAACGCTGTCGCCGAGGAAGCGTTAATCCTCGCGGGCGGTCTGTCTTGCTGCCCGCGGCCAATTATCTTTTCACCCTCATATTCATATCCGTTTTTATAAAACCACAGGAGTCGATCCATGAATGTCATTCATCCGCAAGACCGAATGATGAAAGCCTACATTGGCATGGCACTGTCTACGTTGATTATCGGTCTGTCGTTTGTGTTTGTCAAGATAGCCCTTCAGGTGGCGAATCCGCTTGACGTGCTGGCCCACCGCTTCAATGCAGCGCTCATCTCGCTGCTGCTGTTGTACCTCATGGGGTATGTGGAGCGCCCGAGTCTCAACCGCAAACAACTGTTGCAACTATTGTCGGTGTCCATCTTCTATCCGTTGTTGTTCTTCGGTCTGCAGGCCATCGGTCTGCAATACACCACCGCGTCGGAGGCGGGTATCGTGTCGGCCATCACGCCGGTGATGACCCTGTTGCTGGCTTCGATGATGCTCAAGGAGCGACACAATGTCGGACAGGTAGTCGGAGTGGTAGTGTCGGTGGCGGGTATCTGCTACATCTTTGTGAAAAGCGGCACGTCTATTCATGGCGACAGCATGCGGGGCAACATCATTGTGTTGCTGAGCGTGCTCTCCATTGTGTTCTATTATATCTTCGGGCGGAGGGTCAATCACAATTACCGCACGATGGACATCACGTTTGTGATGATAGTGCTGGCCGACATCGTGTTCAACATCTTTGCCATCGGCCATCATTTAGTGACCGGCACGATGCACGATTACATTACTCCCGTGACCAATCCCAATTTTGTTTATGCCATACTCTACCTCGGCGTGCTGTCGTCGATGGTCACGTCGGTGTTCAACAATTATGCGCTGGCCAATATCCCCGCATCCCAGGTGGCAGTCATCAACAACCTCACGCCCGTGATATCAATCATGGGAGGCATCATGATTTTAGGTGAACAGCTCCATCTTTTCCATTTCATCGGAGCGGCAATGGTCATTCTTGGCGTGTTGGCCACCACGGTTTTCCAGCGCAAGAAAGCCTGAATCCCTCAGTTCTCTTACACTTCGTTTTATATCTTCCGCATCTCCAGTGTTTACTGGGGTTGTGAGATGGCGTTGCGATTAGTACCTAATCGTGAGACGAATACTATCTAATCGCACGATGATTAGTACCTAATCGTGAGACGAATACTACCTAATCGCAAAACGATGGGATTTTAATGGTTTTCGGAATAGGTTTTTAAGAACAAAAAAACAAAAAGTGTGTTCATAATGACATAAGTCCTTTGTTCATCATTTTTGTTATTAAACATACATCGATAGTCATTATTTTCTATTAGAATTCCATGTTCATGCTTGGTCCAACTCTGTTGTGGCAAGTTATCTTCAAGTTTACTTGTTGACAAAAACGACTGCCACATGCCATAACGACAGAAGCCCCATCCTTTGCGGGATGAGGCTTCCATTTTGTATATTTCCCATGAAACGATGGGAGAATGTATAGGGATTCTTACTTCAAGAGTGCGTCAAACTTCTCTACATACTTATCTTTGGCAGCGGCACCGACAAACTTGTCTACCAGCTGTCCGCCCTTGAAGAAGAGCACGGTGGGGATGTTGCGCACGCCAAACTCCATGGCGATGTCGTCGTTTTCCTCTACGTCGCACTTGCCGACAATGAGTTTGCCGTCGTATTCCTTAGCCAGTTCAGACATGATCGGACCTACCATGCGGCAGGGACCACACCAAGTTGCCCACAGGTCGACTACCAAAGGCAGTTCGCCATTCTTGTAACTCTCGAAATTCGCAGTTGTGATTTCAACTTCCATTTTTATTCCTTTTATTAATTGAACTTATTTGATACAAATTTAAGCATTTACTTTTGTTCACACAAACATTATGCCAAAAACATCAGAACTCTACCACACGACTGCCGTCCTCGTCCTCGGTGATGGTCACTTTTACAGCGTCTCCGGGCAGGATGTCCTCGATGAGCTCGGGCCATTCGAGGAAACAGAGGGCACCGCTGTAGAAATAATCCTCATACCCCATGTCGTAGACTTCCTCCAACTTCTTGATGCGGTAGAAGTCGAAATGGTAAATCAGTTCGTCGGTCGTGGCCGAACGATACTCGTTGACGATGGCAAACGTCGGAGAGGTGATGACTTCTTCCACGCCCAACTCTTCGCAGACGGCCTTGATGAAGGTCGTCTTGCCGGCACCCATCTTGCCATAGAAGGCAAAGACATTATGGCCGCCGATGTGTTTGGTAAACTCCCGTGCTGCTTCACGGATGGTTTCTAATGACTCGATCTTGATTTGCATATCTTGTTCGTTTAATCTCTATGATGTACAGTGGATATTTTAATTGACAGTATAACTCATGTTCTCGGACTCAAGCACATATTGCACCAATCGACGTTTCACCTCTATTCCTCCTGTACGGGAATGCAAAAGCACATTGGTGTTGTTCTCTTCGTCGTTGATGTTGAAATACAACTCGGTCTTTCCCGGGGAGTCTGTGAGCATCGACAGGATATCGTTCACCACGGTTTCGTCTATGGCTTTGCTCTTCACGTTGATGGTAAACCGCTCGATGCGGTTCTCCTTCACGGTCTGCAGATACTCTATGCTTTGAATGGCCATGTAGTAATACTGGCTGTTGGCATATTTCTTGGTACATTTAGCTGTCACGAAAACCGAGCACCCTTCAGTGAGGCGGTTGCCCCACCGGCCCCATTCTTCGCCGAACAATGCCAATTCGCCGGAGCCTTGGAAGTCCTCGATGGTCACGATACCAAAAGGATTGCCTTGTTTGTTGAATCGTGAGTTGACTTTTGTCACAATGCCTCCAAATGTTAGCTCTTGCCTTGTGGAAAGTGCTTCAAAGTTTTCTCTGTTGCCCACCTCCTCGCATGTGGTGTTGCAAAGATTATCCAAAATGAGGGCATAGTCGTCCAGCGGATGAGCTGACAGATATATTCCCACCAGTTCTTTCTCCCTACCCAGTCGCTCAATGTTGCTCCAAGGTTCTGCGTTGGGAACGGGAGGTGTGGCAATGGCAATGTCTGATACCATGCCTCCGAACAGAGAATTGGAGGCCTCTGCCTTGTCCAGCTGGTATTGTTGGCCAAAACGAACCAAGGTATCAAGGAAGACTTCGCCCTTGGGATTGGCAGCCACATATTGCTCTCGCATCAGCCCGAAACAGTCAAACCCACCACTGAAAGCCAGACTTTCGAATGCTTTCTTATTGACATCGCGCAGACTTACGCGCTCGGCAAAGTCGTAGATGTCCTTGTAGGGACCATTCTCCTGACGCTCCTTGACAATGGCTTCTGCGGCGGCAGAGCCCATGCCCTTGATGGCTGAGAGTCCAAAGCGTATCTCTCCCTTCTTGTTTACACCAAACTCTACATAGCTCTCGTTCACGTCGGGACCCAGAGTGGGGATATTCATCGACTTGCATTCCTCCATCAACTTGGTGATTTCGCCGATGTCGGAGAACCTGCGGGTCATTAGTGCAGCCATGTATTCGGCAGGGTAGTGGGCCTTGAGGTAGGCTGTCTGATAGGCCACCCATGAATAGCAAGTGGCATGCGACTTGTTGAAGGCATACGAGGCGAACTTCTCCCAGTCGCTCCATATCTTCTCAAGCACCTTGGGGTCATGCCCGTTAGCTTCTCCCTGCTTGAGGAATTTGGGCTTCATGCGGTCTACGATGTCCTTCTTCTTCTTACCCATGGCTTTACGCAGGGCATCACTTTCGCCTCGGGTGAAGTTGGCCAATTGGCGTGAGAGCAACATCACCTGCTCCTGATAGACCGTGATACCATAGGTATCCTTGAGGTATTTTTCCATACAAGGAATGTCGTAGGTAACCAGCGAGGGGTCGTTCTTACGCTTGATAAAGTCGGGGATGTAGTCCATTGGTCCCGGCCGGTAGAGCGCATTCATGGCTATCAAATCCTCGAATACGGTGGGATGGAGCTCACGCAGATACTTCTGCATGCCCGGAGATTCAAACTGGAAAGTACCGATGGTCTGTCCCCTTTGGTAGAGTTGATAGGTGAGTTCGTCGTCAATAGGGATATGGTCGATGTCGATTACATCGCCTGTGGTACGCTCAATCACCTTGCAAGCCTCCTTCAACTCCGACAAAGTCTTGAGTCCGAGGAAGTCCATCTTGATGAGGCCGGTGTTCTCGATCACGTGCCCGTCATACTGAGTCACGGCACATTTCAGTTCGGGGAAGTCGGGGTCGTCGGCCGTAGACACCGGCACCCAATCACTGATGGGGTCTCGGCAAATGATGAAACCACAGGCATGGATACCCGTTCCGCGTACCGTACCCTCCAGTTGCTTGGCATATTTGATGGTGTTTCGTTCCCTGGGGTCGGCCGATGCCTCTGCCTCTCGCAACTCTGGAGTATATTCTATGGCGTTGACCAAGTTCATTTTCTTACCGTCGGGGAGTCGTTCCGGTATGGCTTTCTTTAGGAAATTGGACCGCTCCAACGGCAGTCTTTCCACACGGGCAACGTCGGCAATAGAGTTCTTGGTGGCCATGCTGGCGTAGGTAATGATATGTGCACAGTTCTCCTCACCATACTTATCCATCACCCATCGCAGCACCTTGCCACGCCCATCGTCGTCGAAATCGGTATCGATATCTGGCAGATTGACACGGTCGGGGTTTAGGAAACGTTCAAACAGAAGGTCGTATTTCAGTGGGTCGATGCGTGTGATACCCAGACAATAGGCCACAACAGAACCGGCTGCGGATCCACGTCCCGGTCCCACCCATACCCCCAGCTCGTTGCGGGCGGCACTGATGAAGTCCTGAACGATAAGGAAATATCCGGGGAAGCCCATCGTCTTCATCACGTGAAGCTCAAAGTTGATGTGCTCTTTCACCTCTTCGGGCACCGGGTCGCCATAGCAAACCTTCGCCCCGTCGTATGCCAGCTTGGCCAGATAATCGGCTTCAAACTTGATGCGATAAATCTTGTCGTATCCTCCCAGACGGTCGATGACGGCCTGCGCATCCTTTTCGGGTAGTGGATTCTGGCCGTTTTCGTCAGACGTAAACTCCTTGTAGAGGTCGGCCTCGGAGAATTTCTCGCGCCACAATTCCTCCGTTCCGAAGCTCTCCGGAATGGGGAAGAAGGGCATGATGGGGCCGTGGTCGATGCTGTAAAGCTCCACTTTGTCAAGGATTTCCACGGTATTTCGCATGGCCTCGGGAATGTCACTGAAGATGGCATTCATCTCTGCCTTGGTCTTAAACCATTCCTGTTTGGTATACATCAAACGGAAAGGGTCGTCCAGATCCTTGCTCGTCGAGAGACAAAGCAGGTGGTCGTGGGCCTCGGCCGTGTCCTGATCTTCGAAGTGGCAGTCATTGGTGCAGACTATCTTGATGCCGTATTCCCGGGCCAGTTCCATCATCACCTTGTTGGCTTTCTGTTCCAACGGGAACACCTCGCGGTTGGCACGGAGGGTAGGATCCTTCACTTCGTGTCGCTGAAGCTCAAGGTAAAAATCGTCGCCAAACACCCGATGGTACCACTCCACGGCCTCGCGCGCCCCGGCGATGTCACCTTTCAGTATCTTCGAAGGCACCTCGCCGGCGATGCACGCCGTACAGATGATAAGTCCCTCGTGGTATTTCTCGAGGTCGGCGCGGTCGGTACGCGGCTTGTAATAATATCCGTCCACCCACGCGCGGCTCACTAATTTGATGAGATTCTTATAACCCTTGTAGTTTTTCGCCAGCACAATCAGGTGATAACCCGAGTTGTCTCCTGCATCCTTGTTCTTCTCCTCCTTATTATGATGGGCCACATACATCTCGCAACCGAAGATAGGTTTGAAAGGCTCCAGCCCTTGTTCCTTCCGCTTCTTGTTGACAGATGCGCAATAATCCGATAATTCCTTGATGCCGTACATCACGCCATGATCGGTGATAGCCATGCCTTTCATGCCATCTTTGACAGCTTTGTCCACGAGGTATCTTACCTTGGACTGACCGTCGAGAACCGAATAATGGGTGTGCACATGTAAATGTACAAAATCTTCCATGCACTAACTTTTATAGGTGTAAAGTTACGTCGAAAAAACGAAATAGCCAAAAGAAGAATACAAAAAAGTTTGTGGTTTAAATAAAAAAACCTTACCTTTGCAAACAATCGAGTACACCCTTTTTCAACATGGGCAAGAGAATCAAGAAACTAAAGAAGATCCGCATACACCGTGAGGGAACCGATACGCTTCTCTACGGACTTATTTCCATCATTGCCATTGCTGCATGCCTATGGTATGGCATTGACAATAAATGGCCATTTTGGGCGTTTATCGTTGTCTTTGGTATTGTTTACGCCATTGTCGTGAACTTTTACCAATGTCCTATCCGCTATTTTCCCGCAGAGGATACCGACAAGATTGTCGTCGCTCCGGCCGACGGCAAGATTGTTGTCATCGAGGAAGTCGAGGAGAATGAGTATTTCCACGACCGCCGCATCATGGTAAGCATCTTCATGAGCCTTACCAATGTACATGCCAATTGGTTTCCGGTAGATGGTCGGGTGAAGTTCGTGCGCCATCAGGACGGCAACTATCACAAGGCATGGCTGCCCAAAGCCAGCGAGGAAAACGAGCGTGCCGACACGATGATCACCACCGACGACGGTGTGGATATCCTCTGCCGACAGATTGCCGGTGCTATGGCGCGCCGCATCGTGACCTATGCCAAGGAGGGCGAGGAATGCTACATCGACGAGCATCTCGGCTTCATCAAGCTTGGATCACGCGTGGACGTGTTTCTCCCGTTGGGTACAGAAATCTGCGTGAAGATGGGACAGAAGACCGTTGGCGACCAGACCGTCATTGCCAAACTGCAATAAGATGAAGGTGCCGGGTGTTTGGTGTTAGGTGTTGACACCCTCCACTTGCTATAAAATACTAACACCTACCAGCACAGACCTATGAGTATCAGGAAACATATCCCCAACACCATTACCTGTTGCAACCTCATTTCCGGTTGCATCGCCACTTGTTTTGCTTTTTTTCACGAGCCGAAGCTGGCCCTGATATGGATTATCATAGGTGCCGTTTTCGACTTCTTTGACGGCATGTCGGCCCGTTTGCTCCACGTTTCCTCGCCCATTGGCAAGGAACTTGACTCCTTGGCCGACGATATCACCTTTGGTGTGGCACCCTCGACCATCATTTTCTCACAATTACTTGTGATGGAATATCCTGATTTTATGCAGCCTGTGGCCGACTATGTACCTTTCTTGGCTTTTGTGATGGCGGCTTTCTCAGCCCTTCGCCTGGCTAAGTTCAATCTTGATGAACGTCAGTCTTTAGGCTTCGTCGGACTGCCTACGCCGGCCAATGCCCTCTTCTGGGGCTCACTTATCGTGGGGGCACACAGTTATTTTGAAACTTCTTCTTGGATGACTTTGGTACTTATCCTTGGTGTGTTTGTGAGCTGTTTTCTGTTGGTTTCAGAGATACCGATGTTCGCATTGAAGTTTAAACATTGGGGGTGGAAGGGCAACGAAGTGAAATATATCTTCCTGCTCACCTGTGTTCCACTGCTGTTCATCTTCAGGATTTCAGCCTTTGCCGTCATCATTGCATGGTATGTTGTCCTCTCGGTGGGTGTTGATCTTTACAGCCGCAATGCGGCGACTGCTCAGAGAGACTAAAACATAGGAGGAAGTTTATGCTGGGTTCTATTCTGTTTTTTATTCTCGCCCTCCTGTTGATTGGAGTCTTTATTGTCGTGATCATTGTGCGCAATCTGGTTTATAGCACAGGTCTCGACCGCATTTTCAGGCTTTTCCGTAATCAGCAGAATGGTGGAGAGGATGCGAAGCAAGGTGGTGGTCGGCGTAATAGCCGCACAAGACGTCAGACTACAACTCCGTCGGGTGATGTCATTATTGACCACAGAGATCCTGATAAAGCCAGTCAGAAGATTTTTAGAAAGGACGAAGGGGAGTATGTGGATTATAAAGAAGAACAGTAACAAGGTGTCTGTCACTATTTTATAATAAATAGTAGACGGATTGGATATGCTCTCTTTTTGTTACAATTAGGTATTGGCTATGCTGCAATTAGGCATTGCCCAGACTGCAATCGGGTGGTCTTGGTGGGTCGGGTAGGCGCTAACAGCGGTGGATGCTGCATTAAACTATAGTTTCTTAAGCGCCTGTTCTTTTTCCCTGATTGCTGTAGTCGTGTCCGAAGGAGGGAGACATGCACCCTTCTATACAGAATACCCATGAGGTTATAAGCCCCCTGTCTTTTTGGGAGGAGTTTTTGTCTGTTTTCCCAAAGTTATCAGGTCGTTTGAAAATACAGAATAATTTTGACAAAAGTCATGTCTGCTTGATAGACGGAAAATAGGATAGAGAATGTTTCCTTGCTTGGGAAACACTCTCCTTTTGCTATTGGTTTAGTATGATGCTGTGCATGAAATCCCTGCTGCGATAACCCTGTCGCGAATGCGATTCAGCTCCTCTGGCGTAGCTTTCTGGAGGTTTTGGTCGGGTGTCTCGCGGTCAATGGTGTAGATCATAACACTTTGCGGGTTGATGTCCTTGACAACTTCCAGCCATGGATTGACAAAGTCGTCATGGGTGTTGTCTGTTCCGTCGCCTTTCATAAACATGGTCTGAATGATGAGCCGACCCTTGAAGAGTTTCATATTGGCAATTATTTTTTCCACGTTATACGATGGTTGGGCAGGCCGGTCCACTCGGTGGATATAGTCATTGCTCACAGTGTCGAGCTTCAATATGTTGTTGTCCACCCGCATGAGCGCTTCTCGGATGGCCGGTCGGCTGATGAATGTGGCGTTGCTCAATACACTGATTTTGGCTTGTGGACACCATTTGTCACGCAGACGGATGGTGTCGTCAATGATTTCGGGGAAGTGGGGATGGCTCGTCGGTTCCCCATTTCCGGCAAAAGTCAGCACGTCGGGATGCTCGCCCTCTTGGTGCATCTTCATCAATTGGCGCTCCAAAGCCTCGGCCACTACCTCGCGTGAGGGGTGCTTGGTGCGGGTGAAGCCGTCTCTGTTGAATCCGATTTCACAATAGAGACAGTCGAAATTACAGATCTTACCGTCGCCGGGCAAGAGGTTTATGCCTAAACTCAGTCCCAGCCGACGACTGTGAACCGGACCATAAATGGGGCTTGGAAAGATGATTGTGCTCATATTCTAACAACAATTTTCGCTTTTTTTTTCGACAGACAAAGGTAACAAAAAACTTCGAATAGCATTTGATGGATTCATATTATTTGGTTAATGCACGTTAAAGGTTCGTTTTCTTGTTAATATTTTCTTACTTTTGTACAAAATTTGCATAGCTATCGCCAATTCATAAATGGGAAAGAAACGTCATTCAACCGGCAGACGACCCAGTCTGCAGGCCGCTACTCTTTGCATCAGTACAGCTTTGGTGCTTATTCTACTTGGACTTGTTGTATTTTTTACGCTTACGGGACGTAATCTGTCTTCGTATGTGAAGGAGAATCTTGTGGTGTCGATGATGCTCGAACAAGATATGACCGATCCCGAGGCACAGACCATGTGCCGTGGCCTTCAACAACGGCCCTATATCAAGCATGTGGCTTTTATCAGTAAGAAATCGGCTCTTGCAGACGCTACGAAAGAGATGGGAATCAATCCGGCAGAGTTTACCGATGGTGTCAATCCATTCTCTTCTTCCATCGAACTGACCCTCAAGAGCGATTATGCCAATAGCGATTCGTTGAAATGGATATCCCGCGAACTGAAAAAATATCCCAAGGTTACGGAGATAAATTATCAGAAAGACTTGATTGATGCGGTGAACCGCAACTTGGCAAAGATTGGCATTGGTATGCTCGTGTTGGCCATTCTGCTCACGTTTGTATCATTCTCACTCATCAACAATACAGTTAAACTTGATATTTACGCCCGTCGATTCTCCATCCATACGATGAAATTAGTGGGTGCTTCGTGGGGATTTATCCGGCGGCCGTTTGTTCGTCGGGCCGTTCTTACGGGCCTTCTGGCAGCATTTCTGGCACTTCTTTTCCTTGCCGGATGCATGTATGCGCTCTATCGTTATGAGCCCGAGATACTCACGATTGTGACATGGGAGGAAATGGTGATTACCGCAGCAGCTGTGGTGCTCTTTGGTATTGTGATCACTGCGCTATGCGCCAATATTTCTGTCAACCGCTTCCTGAAGATGAAAGCTGGTGAACTCTACAAGATTTAACCTCGTTTTTGAATCAAGATTAAAAAGAAATAACATGGACAGAAGAAATTTAGCATTCGACCGTACCAACTTCATCCTGTTGGCTATCGGCTTTGCGATTGTAGTCATCGGCTTTGTTCTGATGAGTGGCGATGGCTCGACGGAGCAAGTTTACAACGCTGACATCTTCAGTGCTCGTCGCATCAAGGTGGCTCCCGTGGTATGTTTCATTGGGTTTGTCTCGATGATCTATGCGGTGATTCGTAAGCCGAAGACTCCTGTAGACGACGTTGCCGTGCTGGATGAAGCTGAAAAAGAAGCTCTGGCAGAGACTTCAGAAAACGAAAAGAACTAATCGGACGAGATATGGATCTGATACAGACTATCATCATTGCCATCGTAGAGGGACTTACAGAGTTCCTGCCGGTGTCGTCGACGGGACACATGATTATCACCCAGAACCTCCTTGGTGTGCAGCAGGGTGACCCGTTTGTCCATGCCTTCACGTTCATTATCCAGTTTGGGGCCATCCTTTCGGTGGTGTGTCTCTATTGGAAGCATTTCTTCCAGATGCGTAATCGGGAGGAGTTTTCTGACAAGATGAAGTTCTACGGACTGCTCATCGTGGGCGTGTTGCCTGCCGTTGTGGTGGGGCTGGCGGCCAAGAAGAGCGGACTTCTGGACTGGCTTCTCGATTCCGTTTTGGTGGTGGCCATCATGCTTGTGATAGGTGGCGTGTTCATGCTGTTTTGCGACCGCATCTTCAACAAGGGCCGCGACGAGCATCAAGTGAATGCCAAACGGGCCTTTCTCATTGGCTGTTTCCAGTGCATCTCGGTCATTCCGGGCGTAAGCCGCAGCATGGCGACCATCGTCGGAGGTATGCAACAGAAACTCACCCGTAAGAATGCGGCCGAGTTTTCGTTCTTCCTTGCTGTACCTACCATGGCAGGTGCGACCCTGCTCGACCTCTTGGATATGTTCAAGGAAGACACCGCGTGGGCCACATCCAACAATATCATGCTGCTCATCGTGGGATGTGTGGTGGCCTTTGTGGTAGCCTTGCTCGCCATGAAATGGTTTGTAGGTTTCCTGACCAAGTATGGATTTAAGGCCTTTGGATGGTATCGTATCATCGTGGGAGGCATTATTCTGATCCTCTTGCTTACGGGACATTCTTTGGTAATGGTAGGCTAATCGCGCATGGACTTTATCCAAGGAGAAATCTTTGCTATTGACAAGCCCTACCGCATGTCGAGTTTCGGGGCATTGGCACGTGTGCGTTACCTGCTTTCCCGTAAGTTAGGACGCAAGGTAAAGATAGGACATGCCGGCACACTCGACCCTTTGGCCACTGGCATCCTGATACTTTGCACCGGCAAATGTACCAAGCAGATAGAGGAATTGCAGAGTCATACCAAGGAGTATACGGCCACACTGCAGCTTGGCGCGACGACCGACAGCTATGATAAGGAGCATACGGTGAACCACACTTACCCCGTGAAGCATATCACCGAAGACCTGATTCGGGAGGCGCTGAAACAGTTTGAGGGCGACATTGAACAGGTGCCGCCCACCTACAGTGCCTGCAAGGTGGATGGAAAACGGTCTTACGACATTCGCAGAAAAGGTCAGAGCGTGGAGCTACAGCCCAAGAACATCCATATAGAAAAGGTGGAACTCACTGCCTATGACCCTCACACCCATCAGCTGTCCATCCATGTGGTGTGCGGAAAAGGCACTTATATCCGGGCGTTGGCGCGCGATTTGGGCCGTGCCTTGGGTAGCGGAGCCTTCCTTACCGAGCTGCGTCGCACCCGTGTGGGTGACTTCGGAATCGACAATTGTGTCGACTTCGACCATGTGGAAGAATGGATTGAAAACCTTGTTGAGGCTTAAAACATTCCCTCAAAGTATTATTTTTAAAAGAAACTGAAAGGAAAATAAGATATGAAATTATCACAATTCAAATTCAAACTGCCTGAGAGTCAGGTGGCACTTTATCCCCATAGTTTTGTGCGTGAGTTCACCAACGACGACGGAACGAAGGGTTCTTTCCGTGTTACTCGTCGTGATGAGGCTCGCCTGATGGTGCTTCACCGCACCACCGGAGAGATAGAAATGTATAAAAAGGATGCAAAGGGAAAGCCCATCGAAGGTGAATTCCTGGATTTCCGCAATGTACTCGACTATTTCGGTGAGGGAGATACGTTTGTGATGAACGATACCAAGGTGTTCCCTGCACGCCTTTACGGCACGAAGGAGAAGACCGATGCCAAGATTGAAGTGTTCATCCTGCGTGAGCTCAACGAGGAAACCCATCTGTGGGACGTGCTGGTGGAGCCTGCCCGCAAGATCAGAATTGGCAACAAACTTTTCTTCGACGAGGTGGGAACAATGGTAGCTGAGGTCTACGACAACACCACGAGCCGCGGACGATCGCTCCGTTTCCTCTACGACTGCTCCCACGAGCAGTTCAAACGCGACCTCTTTGCGCTTGGTGAGTCGCCGCTGCCCACCTATATCCTCAATGGCCGTCCCGAGGACCCGACGATGCATGGCATGCACGTACGCTCCCATGCGCTGCCCGAAGACATGGAGGATTTCCAGTGCATCTTTGCCAAACACGAGGGTGCGGTTACAGCCCCTGCCACCGGATTGCATTTCAGCCGTGAGCTGATGAAGCGCATGGAGATCAAGGGAATCAACTCCGCCTTTATCACGCTGCACTGTGGATTGGGCAACTTCACGCCGATAGAGGTGGAAGACCTGACCAAACACAAGATGGATTCCGAGCAGATGATGATCAGCAAGGAAGCCTGTGACCTGGTGAACAAGACCAAGCTGGCCGGACATCATGTGTGCGCCGTAGGTACAAGTGTGGTGAAAGCCACGGAGACCGCGGTGGGAACTGACGGCATGTTGAAGGAGTATGACGGGTGGACCAGCAAGTTTATCTTCCCGCCGTACGACTTCGGTCTGGCCGATACGATGATTGCCAACTTCTATCATCCCGAGTCAACGCTCCTGATGTCGACGGCTGCTTTCGGCGGCTATGAGAACGTGATGGAGTGCTACGACCTGGCCGTGAAACACGGATACCAGTTTGGTTGCTTCGGCGACAGCCTGCTCATCGTGGACTAACAGGCACCTTTGCTGGAAGGAGGACGTTGGAATATGCAGCATCTTGTTTACTTGGGGCTTGGCTCCAACTTAGGCAATCGCAAGACACTCATCAGGCAAGCCATCGGCTTGCTGGGTGAAAGGGTAGGAGGAGTGGTCAGACAGTCGTCGCTGTTGGAGACCGAACCGTGGGGATTTACATCTTCACATAAGTTTGTCAACGCTTGTGTGGCTTGTCAAACGGAGCACACCCCGCGCGAAGTGCTGGCCATCACGCAGGAGATAGAGAGGGAGATGGGACGACGGGAGAAGTCGCACGACGGCATCTATCATGACCGCACCATCGATATTGACATCCTGCTCTACGACCATTTGCACCTTCAGGCCAAGGACCTTTCGATACCCCACCCGAAGATGTTTGAGCGCGATTTCGTGATGAAACCCCTGCGGGAGATATGCCCCGACCTCTCGACCATCGAGCCGACATCCGTCAAGAATCATCCGTAAACCATTGATATATCCTCCTCAACCGCTATTGGTTGAGGAGGATTTTTTATGGATGAAACTTCTTGACAATCCCGATTTTGTTTGGACTGCATTTGAAAACATCGGTCATTGGGTAGCCAAAATGGCTTAAAATGAGCTGTTTTTAATTTGCTGAAAATCAGACGCTTGTAATTATTTGACAAAAGTGCCTTTGCGATTACTATCTAATCGTCTTGCGAATACTATCTAATCGTATCGCGATTACTACCTAATCCCACTGCGATAAAGCTCTTTTAGCATCAGAAAAGGGATTGAAATCTGGCGAAAAACAGCCAAAATGTGGTATGACGAGGGTGTTTTTCGAAGATAAATGGGGCCTGATGCGATGAACGTCTCCCTTTTGAGCACTCGTTGAGGGATAGAATTTTATAAATGATTGGTATTAAATCTGAACAAAACCAGATAGTGCCTGCCCAAAGAATACACAAAAAAGCCGCATCTTGATGATTCAAGATGCGGCTTGTAAATGGTTTGTTGTCTGCGGGATGTTGGCCTTTCGGGCTCCCGGAGACCGTCCGTATTACTTACGGAGACCTAATGCCTTGATGATGGCACGGTAGCGCTCGATGTCGCGATCCTTCAGATAGTCGAGGAGAGCACGACGCTTACCTACGAGCTTGGTCAGTGAACGGGTGGTCACGTGGTCCTTGTGGTTTGCCTTAACGTGCTCGGTGAGGTGAGAGATGCGATAGCTGAAGAGTGCAATCTGGCTCTCTGCAGAACCTGTGTCGTTAGCGCTTTTGCCATGCTGAGCGAAGATCTCGCTTTTCTTTTCTTTGTTCAGATACATTGTTTTATTGATTAATGGTTGTTGCATCATCACATCTTTCAGTCGCCTACTGGCCTTAATCACAATCAGTTGCGACCTCAGATGCGTCGGATTTTCCGTAAATGCGATGCAAAGTTACTAAAAAGATTCGATATACAACACTATTCTCCAATCTTTTTTGTAATTTTGCATGCAGTTATATTAGCATAATTTTAAGGTAAAATCAATGCAGGACATTCGTAACATTGCAGTAATTGCGCATGTCGACCACGGTAAAACCACGTTGGTTGACAAAATGATGCTCGCTGGAAAACTGTTCCGTGACGGCCAGAACAACAGCGGCGAAGTATTGGACTCCAATGATTTGGAGCGCGAACGAGGGATAACCATTCTTTCCAAGAACGTGTCAATCACTTGGAAAGGCGTTAAGATAAATATTCTCGACACCCCCGGACACTCAGACTTCGGAGGCGAAGTGGAGCGTGTGCTCAACATGGCCGACGGCTGTCTGCTGCTGGTCGACGCTTTCGAAGGCCCGATGCCACAGACCCGTTTTGTGTTGCAGAAGGCGCTTCAGATAGGTTTGAAACCCATCGTTGTGGTGAACAAGGTGGACAAACCCAACTGTCGTCCGGAGCAAGTATATGAGATGGTGTTCGACCTGATGTGTGATTTGAACGCCACCGAAGACCAGCTCGATTTCCCGGTAGTATATGGTTCGGCCAAGAACGGATGGATGGGCGAGGACCCCAAGACCGCCACAGACAACATCGATTATCTGTTGGACAAGATCGTGGAGACCATTCCAGCCCCCAAGCACATTGAGGGTACTCCGCAGATGCTCATCACATCGCTCGACTATAGCAACTACACCGGTCGTATCGCCGTGGGTAGGGTGCATCGTGGCGTATTGAAAGATGGTATGAACATCACCATCTGCCACCGCGACGGCACGTTGGAGAAGACCAAGATCAAGGAGCTTCACACCTTCGAAGGTATTGGCCACCAGCGTGTAGACCAGGTGGAGAGCGGTGACATTTGTGCCGTAATCGGACTCGAACACTTTGAGATTGGCGACACCATCGCCGATTTTGAGAATCCCGAGGCGTTGCCCCCGATTGCCGTAGACGAACCCACGATGAGTATGTTGTTTACCATCAACGACTCTCCTTTCTTCGGAAAGGAAGGCAAATTCTGTACCTCTCGCCAGATAGGTGACCGCTTGAAGAATGAGCTGGAGAAGAATCTCGCCCTGCGTGTCAAAAACGTAGAGGATGCTACCGACAAGTGGATTGTGAGCGGTCGTGGTGTGCTGCACCTCTCGGTGCTCGTGGAAACCATGCGCCGTGAGGGCTTTGAGTTGCAGGTGGGACAGCCGCAGGTAATCTATAAGGAGATTGACGGCGTGAAGTGTGAGCCTATAGAGGAACTTGATATCAACGTGCCGCAGGACTATTCGAGCAAGATGGTCGACATGGTGACGCGCCGCAAGGGTGAGCTGACGAGTATGGACAGCGAGGGAGACCGTGTGAACATCACCTTCGACATCCCCTCGCGTGGTATCATCGGACTGCGTACCAATGTGCTTACAGCCAGTCAGGGTGAGGCTATCATGGCCCATCGCTATAAGGAATATCAGCCGTTCAAGGGCGAAATCGTGCGCCGCACCAATGGTTCGATGATTGCTCTGGAGAATGGTACGGCCTATGCTTACTCCATTGACAAGTTGCAGGATCGTGGAAAATTCTTCATTGACCCGGGCGAGGATGTCTATGGTGGTCAGGTAGTGGGCGAGCACGTCCACGACAACGACCTCGTGATCAATGTGACCAAGGCCAAACAGCTCACCAACGTGCGTGCTTCCGGCTCTGATGACAAGGCTCGCATCATCCCGAAAGTGGTGATGAGTCTGGAGGAATGTCTGGAGTACATCAAGGAAGACGAGTATGTGGAGGTGACGCCGAAGAGCATGCGCATGCGCAAAATCGTGCTCGACCACTTAGAGCGCAAGCGTTCGAACAAGGATTAATCGCTGCATCGCAGTTGTTGCGGCACTATAATATAAGGAAGGATGACCTCAATTGGGGTTGTCCTTCCTTTTTTATGTTATCATGAAAGAGGGGAATGAATCATGCTTGGAAGATTCGATTTCAGCATGAGTACATGGTTTTTCAAGAATTGATGTGATAAAATCGATAGGAGAATGGATTTTATTCGTCAAACCCATGTGGTCTGTTCGTTTTTTATTAAATTTGTAGACGCTTAATCTTTCCTGTTCTTTTTTCCCATGATTACCACTTTGTGACAGGGTTGTCTGGACTTGACAGGAGACGAAATCGAGTCTTAAAATCAAATCTAACCATTATATTTAATGAAACGTTCAGCATTTATCTTCCTGAGTTTATGGGCTTTGGGCATGCAGGCCCAGACCGTAACCGAGACGCCCAATGGTGTGCGGGTGGTCCCTTCGGACGGCAACACCACCACCACAGAGATTGTCTTTTATTCGCCCACCACGGTGCGGGTGATGAAGTATTCCACGGCTTTGGCCAAGGCTCCCGAGCACAAGAGCTACAGCATTATTGCCAAACCGGAGAAGCTCGGCAAGCAACTCGTCACCACACGGACGTCGGATGCTGTGAGCGTGAAGTCGGAAAACATGAGTGTTTCGGTAGATCTCGGTTCGGGAAACGTGAGTTTCTTTTCCGAAAAAAGTGAGCATCTGATTCGGGAGACAGGCTCAAAGTCGGAGGTAATCGATGCCGGAGTGGATCAGGGGAAGTACAAAATTTCGCAGACTTGGCAACTGGACAAGGACGAAGTGATACTTGGTCTCGGTCAGGTGGGACAGCAACGGGTGAACCAGCGAGGGCAGGATATCCAAATATGGTGCACCAATGGCTACATTTCCATCCCTTATTTCTCCAGTGAGAAGGGCTACGGACTCTACTGGGACAATGCCGGCGAGTCGCGGTTTACCGATAATGAGTCGGGCACCACGTTCCGTTCGTCGGTCGCTGAGATGGAAGACTATTACCTGATGTATAAGGACGGTACGCAGGATGGGGTGATTGCTGCTATCCGCCAGCTCACGGGGCAAGCCACAATGTTCCCGCTTTGGGCCATGGGACACTGGCAATGTCGTGAGCGTTACAAGAGTAGCGACGAGCTTTGCGATGTTTTGGACAAGTATCGCGAGCTGCAGATTCCCCTCGATGGCATCGTACAGGACTGGCAATATTGGGGTTGCGACTCCAATTGGAATGCGATGGACTTTATGAATCCGCACTACATCAACAAGATGGGCGACCCGAAGTGGATGAGATACCTACCCAACGACGAGAACCCCAAGGCCACTTACCCCACGCCGCGCATCAAAACGCCGCAGGAAATGGTCCAATACGTGCATGATCACCATGCTCATCTCATGATTTCCATTTGGGCAAGCTTCGGCCCTTGGACCAAGCAGTATGCCGAATTGGAGAAGATTCATGCCCTCTTACCGTTCGACACGTGGCCCCGCAATCGTGGAGTGATGCCCTATGATCCCTTCAATCCCGAGGCGCGCAACATCTATTGGAAGTATCTCAGGAACCTTTACGGCATGGGATTTGATGCTTGGTGGACTGATTCCACGGAGCCAGACCACTTCGAAAAAGACGGAGACCGCGACTATATGACCTTCGACGGGTCGTTCCGAAGTGTGAAAAACGCCTATTCCATGATGACCAACCGAGGTATTTACGAGCATCAGCGGGCCACAAAGGGCAACAACAAGCGTTCCATTCAGATGACACGGAGCGGCGCTTTCGGCATCCAGCACTATGGAACATTCTCTTGGAGTGGTGACATCACGTCCAACTGGCAGACGATGAAACGCCAGATCCCGTCTGGATTGAACTATGTGGCTTGTGGCATTCCGTTCTGGAACACCGATCTCGGAGGCTTCTTCGGATGGGATTACAACAATGATCCGAAGTCGCCCGCTATGCAGGAGCTGCAGGTAAGATGGATGCAGTGGGGCGCTTTCATGCCTTTGATGCGCAACCATTGTTCCTCACCGATGGTCAGTGAGATATATAACTTTGGAAAACCCGGTGATTGGGCCTACGACGCTATGAAGGAAGCGGTGGAGCTTCGCTACCGACTCCTGCCTTATATCTATAGCAATGCGGGTGACGTGGTGCTCCATTCGGGCAGCATGATGCGTCCGTTGCTCTTTGATTTCAGCCATGACCGCAAGGCGATGGAGGTCAATGATGAGTATCTTTTCGGTCGAAACTTGTTGGTAAAACCGGTTACCGACCCGCTCTATACATGGAAATCGCGTGACAAGAAAGGTCACGAGATCTATCCAGATGTGCGTAAGGCCGCTGCCCCGGTGGACGTTTATCTGCCCGCCAAGACCGATTGGTGGGATCTTTGGACCAACGAACGCCAGACGGGAGGGCAGACTATCCAGCGGCTTGCGCCCATCGACGTCATCCCGGTGTATGTCCGTGCGGGCAGCATTCTGCCGTGGGGACCGGCCGTGCAGTATTCCAACGAGAAGCCTTGGGATAATCTTGACATCCGCGTTTACCCCGGAGCAGACGGCGATTTCACCCTTTACGAGGACGAAGGCGATAACTACAACTATGAGAAAGGACGCTATTCGCTCATTCAGTTCCATTGGGACGAGGCTTCACAGACACTCTCTGTTGCTGCCCGCAAGGGTTCTTTTGTCGGCATGTTGAAGCAAAGGGCGTTCCAGGTGAAACTCATCGGCACCGACATGACAAAGACCATCAACTACGATGGAGCCTCAACCAAGGTGACCTTCTAACACTATCCGCTTATCATAAAACAGCCTACCTTCTTGAACGAAAGCAAGATGGTAGGCAGTTTTGTTATTAAAGGTTGATGAAATCGGATCGAAAGGTGTCGGCTATCGGTGCAGATATTGGCGCATCAAGGCCTCTTCCTTCTCCTGAGTCTGCTTCAGAAAAGCCTTGTACTCGTCTGAATCGGGGTTGAAAGGCCTATGATTCAAAGCCTCCTGAATGGGTTTCCACGCCCGTAGAAAGTCGTGGGTGGAGTCAGAGAAGAATGTTTCGGCCATGCGTTCATAGATGTATTCCACCGCCTGGTCAGTGGGGTGGAGCATGTCTTCCTTGTAAAACCGATAGTCGCGAAGTTCGTCATTCACAATCTCAAACGAGGGGAAGTACACCGCTTCCGATGCAATGCCATCCGGATGGGCACCAGATGCGAGTGACTTCAGGAGTCGGTCGATGGCCAAAAGCAGTGTTGCCTTGGAAAGTTGACTGCCATGATACCCGTATTTTCGGTAGCGAATGGGACTCACGGTAAATATAAACCTCACCTTGGGAAACCGTTGCCGTATGGTCATCATAGCCTTCTCGAGATATTCCGAGCACTCCTCGATGGTCAGTTCGTGCTCCTCAAAGAGTCGTTGCGGACGCTTCTGGCAGTTGTCTACAATCTCTCCCGTCTCCTTGAGAACATACACTCGGTTGGTGCCCAAGGTGAAAACGGCGGTGCCTTGCTCGTCTTTAGCAAAAGGCAGACGCCCTTCTTCCGTCAGTCTCTCAACGGTATGGAGGATGCTTGCGGGATTATACATCACCCCATACGGATTCACTACCGTCTGAAACCGCTCCTGTTCGAACCGCCGTCCCATGTTATCGGCAAAACAAGAACCTACGAACAGCATCCGTTCGCAAGGCTCAATCTTCCATCGGCATGGCTCAATCTCTACTCGGGTATTCCATTCCATGTGTTCAATTTCATCTTTAATGGATCGGGAAATCATTCTCCCGACCTTCTCATTTGACAATTATCGTGCATCCGAAACATGCCCGTCTTTCTCCCTGTCCGACCGGAAGGCGGCATATAGCTTGAGTGCTGCCTCCAAAATCTCGGCGTGGTCGAAGGCCAGATGGGGCAGATTGTCGATGCTGAACCACTGCGCTTGTCCGGCATCATCACCCGCCTTGACCTCCTCGGGATGGTCTATCACGGCGAAATAGGCTATCGTCACCACCCGCTCGCGGGGGTCACGGTCTACCTTGGAGAATGCTCCGACCTGATAAATCTGCTCCACCCGTAGTCCGGTCTCTTCCTCCAGTTCCCGTCGTGCGGTGTCTTCGGTGGTCTCGTCGATATTCATGAAGCCTCCCGGAAAAGCCCAACTTCCCTGGCAGGGATAGTTTTTCCGTTTGATAAGCAACAGTAATGTCTCGTCGTTGTGATGGGCAAACACGATGCAGTCGGCTGTAATCGCCGGATGGGGATATCGGTATGAATACATGATAAGATGGTTTAGCTACGTGAAATCTGCAGTCCATGCCGGCTGATGGACATGTCCACAAATCTTGAATTGGTGTTGATGGGGTTGTCTTTGACAATCTGTTTGATACGCGCGGCGGCCTCCGGATCCTTGGCTATCATATACATGTAGCCGCCTCCGCCTGCTCCAGGCAGTTTGTAGCCTAAACAAAGGTCGTCGACCAACTGCCCCAAACGCTGGCACTCAGGCGGATTTGTACCGCTGTCGAGGGCCTGATTTTGCTGCCATGTCTTGCGAACCAACCTGCCCGCAGCCTCGAAATCCTCACGCTGGATGGCCTCGGCCATCTCCAATGTGTGCGCTTTCATCTCGCGCAGAAGCCTGATTTCCTCGTGTTGGTTGAGGAACATCTTTCGCACTATTTCCGAAAGGATGGTCTTTGCGGTACGTCTCAGCCCTGTATAATATAATAGGTGGCAGGGAGAATACTCCGCCTGGGTATATATTCCGTCGGGCAACCACCTCACGGCGGGGGCTTGCTCAAACCCCGGTTGGGTCTGCAGGAGCTTCACGCCATGCAGCAATCCGCCAAACTGGTCTTGCCAACCGCCGCCCGTGGTGAGCAGTTGTTCGAGGGCAAGGGTCTGTCGTCCGATGGTCTGCTTGTCCCAACCCAACCCACAGAAGTCGTTGAGCGCACCGAGAACCGTGGCTGCCAGCACCGAACTGGTGCCCAAACCGCTGCCTGCCGGGATAGCAGAGAGCAGCGTGATCTCGATGCCTGAGCCCATCGCGGAGAGCTGATTGCGCAGACTGTTGAATCGTTCGGCCGACCGCCCGGGGGCAAAACCGGTGAGTGCCAAGGCTGCTTTGGGAATGGAAAAGGGACTCCCGACATGATAATAATCGGTCAGTTCGTCGTAGGTGCTCACCACTTCCGAAGCGCCGAGGTCAATACTTCGCAACACGATATGGGGTTCCTTGCAGGGCTTCACATACGTCTGGATGGGCGGTTGACCATTGAGTTCGATGGCGAGATTGATGACATTTCCACCCTCCATGAGGCAGAAGGGCGGTGTATCGGTCCATCCTCCCGCAATGTCGATGCGCACAGGACTGCGCGCCCACACGATCTGGTCGGTGGCTACCGGCGTGACCGGTCGCGCAAAGGGGTTGGCATTCATCTGTCCCGACGCTCCCGTGTCTGCACGATGGGATAACGGAGCCGACAGCCCCTCACGCAACAGCGAGAAGGCATGGGCCTCATTCGCCCTGCCGTCGTGCCCATTGAGGCGTTCGAGTTCGGAGCGGAACATGGCATCATGGATACGCGTAAGGAGTGGTGTCTCATCGGAAAGTGGGGCAGGTGCGGCAATCTTCTCGCGGGCAAACTCATGGGCGGCATCGTCGAGGTCGAGCTGATAGAACACGCTGTGCTCATGATTTTGAGCCAACAACGGCCATGCCTGTGCACGGAATAGTTCTCTCTGGCGTGTCAGTCGGCGCAGATTGGCCCGGGCAGAAATGTCCTCGGCACTCATCTTCTCGGCTGCGCCAAACACACGTTGCGCCTCATCGCTGGTGTCTTGCCCCAGCATATAGCGCATCATCAGGGCCACTTGGTCTACGCTGTCGACCACGGGGAACATCCGTTGCTGTTGCAATTCACCCGCAAACTTATCGTTGTAGCCGTAGGATCTCACCACCCATTGGTCCTCGCCGATGGGCACCACGTCGATGCACTGGCCCGGCTCGAGCCTCAGACGGCACTCGCACTGCGGTATGCCGGTGATGATATTCTCGGTGGTCAGGGTCCAGCCTTGCCCCACATAGCTATTTTCTATCCAGAGGTTTCGGTTCTCGGGGGTGAGCTGACAATGCGTGATGGCATTCTGCACAAACATCGAAGGGTGGGGTTTGCGGGAGCGGTGCATGATGCGTCGCTGGTCGTTCACGAGATTTTGAATGGCGATGGTCGATGACAACAGCTCGTGGGAGGTGCCGAAATGATAAAACTCGCCACCGGGAAGCGGCAATATCGCCACCCGCAGTTGGCTCACCTCGTCGTCGGGCTGGCTCGGATGAGTGCCCAGACCACAGCCGAATGTGCCATAGAGGTCATAGTCTACCACCTGCCCGTCGCGCATCGACCGTCGCATCAGCACGCTCACAGCCTTGTCTGAGAGCATCCACACGCCGATATCGGTGAGGTAATAATGGTCTTTGGTGAGTTGGTTGAGTGTCTCCACCGACGGCTTCTGCAACATGCACTCCAGCGTGGACGGGTCTCTGTGAGAGGAGACAAACACCCCGTGGTCCTTGGCAATCTCGGGTCCGAGCCACAGTCCATAGCACACCACGTCGGCGTCGGGAATGGGCTGCAGGGGCTGCGTGGCACGGATATAGACATCGCCACTCACCACCATCGTGTGCAAACCCTCGGGCGCAACTGCCATGATGCGCTCGTAAAGCGGCAGTTGCAGCTGCAGCAGGTCTTGCGAAAGTTTCTGTCCGCGCTCCCATTTGAACACGGGAATGGGTGTCAATATCTTGCCCGACGGGGCGTAGGCCGGCAACCGCCGGCTCTGTCCGCCGGCATGAATGAGTATCCTCTTATCACCAGACAGAGCTTGCGCAAACCGCTTCTCGTCATAATCCACCACCTCACCATCGCTGTTCGGATTGTCGGTCAGGGCCTTGAGCAGGAGCCAGGCTGTGCCACCGCCAGAGCCTAACTTGCGGCCCACGGGATCGCTGGTGCAAAACCATTCGTCGGCACGATATCCGGTGATGTCGTGGAAACATTCCACGAGGTTGGGAGGGAGTGATAAGAGTTTCTTCATTGTTTTAGATGTTTGATACCGCAAATGTACGAAATTTATTTGGTCATCATGCCGTTTTATTGTATTTTTGCGCATATCAAACTTCTTCAACCTCTCTTGAGGAGAAAACTTTTTATTGAAATGAAGCATAGCGAACAGTCTCAAGACGGACTTTTCAGAAAAGACGGAGTCAACTATCTGTTGTCGTTCCTGATGATTACCATTTGTTTTGCTCTGTGGGGCTTTGCCAACGACGTGACCAACCCGTTGGTTTCCTCCTTCGGCAAAATCTTCCAGATCAGTAAGTTTCAGAGCAGTTTTGTGCAGGTGGCCTTCTATATGGGCTATTTCTGTATGGCGTTTCCGGCAGCCATGTTTATCCAGCGCTATTCGTTCAAGAGTGGTGTGCTGTTGGGATTGTTGCTCTATGCCGTCGGCGCACTGGCCTTCGTGCCCGCCAAAGCCACCGGCATGTTCTATGCTTTCCTACCGGCTTATTTCGTGATGACGTGCGGATTGTCGTTTCTGGAGACCAGTTGCAACCCCTATATCTATTGCATGGGGTCGGACGATACGGCCACGCGGCGACTCAATTTCGCCCAGGCTTTCAACCCCATCGGAGCCATCTCCGGGGCCTATCTGGCCCTGACCTACGTGTCGACGAGCCTCGACACCACCGACAGCAAGGCGCGTGCGCAGTTGCTTGCCACCCAGCCCGACCAGTTTGAGGCCATCAAAGCCCACGACCTCGACATCCTCGTGCAGCCCTATCTCTATATCGGCATCATCATCCTGATCCTCCTTTTTGCCATCTGGAAGACGCGCATGCCCAAGGCCGGCGACACCGGCGAGAAGCTGGGCATAGGCACTGCTCTCGGCCATCTTATCCGCATTCCCAACTATCGCAACGGTGTCATCGCGCAGTTTTTCTATGTCGGTGCGCAGACGGTGTGCTGGGCCTATATCATGTATTACGGACTGCATGTGTTCCGCGACCTTGAGGGACTTCCCGAGGAGTTGGCACAGCAATACACCACCTATTATTATCTCTCGGCGCTGGTGCTCTTTGCCGTCGGTCGGTTTGTCTGTACTTACTTTCTCAAATATGTCAACCCCGGACTGCTGCTGGCCATTCTCGCTGCCGCCGCCGTCGCCCTGCTTGTCGGCGTGGTCTTTGCTGAGGGCAAGGAGGGCCTTTGGTTCTTGGTGGGAGTGTCGGGATGTATGAGTCTGATGTTCCCCACCATCTACGGCATCGCGCTCACGGGTGTCAGGGAGAATGTGAAATTTGCGGGTGCGGGCTTGGTGATGAGTATCCTTGGCGGTAGCATCATCCCACCCATTCAGGCGGCTATCATGGATGTCGACGGCACCATCTTGGGACTCCGCTCGCTCAACATCTCCTTCCTCGTGCCGTTGGTGTGCTTTCTGGTGGTTGCCGTCTACGGCTGGGGAGCCTATCGTCGGGAGGTCAAGGCATAGGATGCGAAGACATTGGACGGACTGTCTCCATTTTCATTAATTATAGATGAAAGTATTTGACAATACCCCTTCTGTGCTTCGCTTATTTGAAAAATAAAGTCATCGGGTTGGAAATACGGCCAAAATGAGCCTGTTTCTAACCCGTTGTGCATCAGATGCTTGTGATTATTTGACAAAAACGGTTTTGCGATTAGATAGTAATCGTCTTGCGATTACTATCTAATCGCACGACGATAAAGGCTTAATCATAGTACGAAAAGAGCCTTTTCTGACGAAAAAAAGTCCCTTTTCGTACTTCAAAACCTGTATAATCGGTCCTTTTCCACGATTTTCTTCTCTTGTCATTAGGGTTGAAAGGCATATCAGGGGTATCTTTTTACTCTATTTACTCCATATTTTCGGCTCTGTTTTTTCGGAAGAAACAGGACAAAATGGTATCTTGTTTGTGGGATAAAAAAAGACAGATGGCAGACCAATACAGGTTCTGCCATCTGTCGTAAAGGGTGATGAAGCGGAGTGGGGAAGACGTATCAGCGCTTGATGGTCTTCTTTCCGTTCTCGATAATCAGGCCACGATAGTTGGTGCTGGCGGTCTTGCCGTCGATGCCATAGGCCGTATGGTTGCTGTCGTCACGGTCGGATACTATCTTCTGGATGCCTGTAGGCTCGGCCATCAGCCCCTGAATCTCGGTCTGGCTGAGGGGATAGTTATAGATGCGCACATCGTCCAACGCTCCTGCAAACATCGGGTCGGCATTGTATTGACTGCGCCCTAAGTAGTTGAGCACGGGCCGGATGTCGCTCGGCTTGATGGTGATGCCGGTGGAAGACCCTACCGATTGTCCGTCGACATAGATGGTCACTGTACCCGACCCGATGGTCACAGCCACGTGATGCCACAGGTTAGCTGACAGCTTGGTGGCTGCGTCTACCGTCTGTTCGGCCCCGCCGTTCTTGATGGCAAACCTCATGTTGCCGCCGTTGCTTGGAGTGAGGAACAGGTATTGGTTGGTTCCGTTGCCGAAATCGAAGATGCGGGTCCATGTGCGAGTGCTGTTGGTCCACTTCACCCATAGTGCTACGGTCATCTCGTCCATGTCGGCCACCTTGTAAGGCAGTTGCAACCAGTTGGTTCCGGTCATGATTACCGCACTGTCGCCCACCTTGCTGTCGCTCTGATAAGTCGTGGCGGTGAGGCTTGCGGCATCCATCATATTGATGGTCTCGTCCTCCAGATTGCCCTCCATCTGCCAACTGGCGATGAGCGTCTTGTCGGCTATCGTTGTGGCTGAGGCGGCTTCGGTGGGTGCGGAGGCGTTGAGCGACTGGTCTACGGCCATCACTTTGTAGAGATAAGACTGTCCCTGACGGCAGGTGTTGTCGGTATAGGTGTTCGCGGTAATGCCACGGGCGATGGTGTTCCAGTTGGTACCATCGGCGTTGGCACGGAGCACGGTGTATGAAGCGATGTCGGAGGCAATGCTCGGCGACCATGCAAGCTGGATGCTGGCGGAGTGGCCAGTGGCGGTGAGGGCCGTCGGCGCGTCGGGCGCATCGGTCTCTGTGGGTGCGGCCGCGGGCAGCAGTCGCCACAACTGGCGGTCGCGGTCGGTGGTGTTGAGCAGACTATCCTGCACGATATTGATGCCCGAGCGAGGCAGGTTGTTGCGAAGCGTGAGATAACGGCTTGTCTCACGATTGCGGATGAAATAGAATCCGTCGCCCGCATACTCCATATACCACTGCTCGTTGCTGGCGTTGTTGGCATTGTAGGCAATGACATTGGCACCGGCATCGGTCGAGTTGTTCAGGATATTCATGTGGAGTCCGGTTGAGGGATTGGTGAATGTGTAGAAGCTGAAGTCACCGCCGATTCGGTCGCTCACGGGTGCTACGTCCCAGAGATCGGCATCTTTGGGCTGTGTGGTGGCTGTATACCAGTTTTGTGCGATATTGCTTCCACTGTAGACGCTGACCAGTCCCTTGGTGGCTTTGTTCATAATCTTGTATTGTGCGGTGCCCACGGGCTGACGCTCCACGTCGGCTCCACTCGTGATATCATATACACGTTCAGCATTGGTCTGCCCCTGACTGTAACCCGTTCCGCCGGGATATTCCATGCGGAAGGCACGCAGAGGTCCCTGACCGTCGAAGAATACGTCACGGTCGGGGGATAGAAAGAGATAGCTGGAGGTGCTGGCCTGTCGCTCGCTTCCGCCTACGAAGGCTTTCAGCGTGCCGTTCTCGTCGTCGCGATAGACCGAGGCGGCCGACCAGGCAGAACGGTTTTCAGCATAGGCTATCTGCGAACCGTGATTGCTGATACGGCAGAATTCACCTCGTGCTCGGCTGTCAAATCCCCACCATATACCTGCCTTCATACCGTAGTTTGCGGCAATCATAGCCTCGCCCACATTGTGAAGTTCGTCGGCGTAGGGGTAGTTGCCATCGGCGGCAACCTGCTGCCAGAAGTTGGCGAAATTGGCAAACGACCCTGCCAGCTGGTGGGTGTTTCCCCAGGTGGCATAGGGTTTCACCCCGTTGTACCATGTCAGGGCATTGTCGTTGTTGAGCGTGTTTCCGGCGGTGATGGCGATATCCTTGAACCTCGGATAGTCTTCCTTGAGGAGCTGTGCTATTTCCTTGAAGTTAGCAAGAGTGCCCTCGTTCCAATAAACGTAGTCGGGCTCGTTGAAGGGAGACACGGCAACGATGTTGTGGGCAGGGTAATTCTTCTGCATCCAGGCCACGGAGGCATCGATCAGTCGTGCCCATCGGTCGGGATTGGCAATGTTGTTGGATGAGTAATAGGTGTTGATGTAGGTGGCAGAACCATCACCCTGGTCGGCGTTGAGGACAATGTCTACCGTCGGACTGATAAAGTTGATGACCCTTGTCCGGTTGGCAAGCATGGTCGTTTGCGATGTGGTGAGGGCGGTATCTCCTGCCAATGCTACGTTCATCTGGAAGCTGCTGCGGGCCATACTGAGGTTTTCGCGTCCGATGAAATTGATGCCTTTGTGCATGTTCTGCTCATTGAGCCATGCCACATCAAGACCCCATCGGATGGGCAGTTGCTTGCCGGGAGCAGAGAAAGAGAACGGAATTGTGACATTGGCAGCGGCTTGTGGCTGCAGGAAAAGGGTCGAAGAGGGTCGGGGCTGCTGTGCCGATGCAGTGACACTGAATAGGCATAAGCCCATGATAAAGAGTTGTTTTGAAGATGTCATAAGTCTAATCTTAGGTTTTGAAAGGTATGTTGTAAATGAGATTGGCGCGACATGAGGTTGTCGCGCCAATCTGATGTATAGGTTGTTGGCGCGGCATCAAGCTGCGTCTGAGGTCTTTGGCTTACGCTTTTTCCATTCAAAGAAAAGGCCAAGTGCCACGAGGACGAGCAGGATGCCATACGAAGCGTAGGCCACCGACTCTGTCTTCTGGATGGAAGCGGGATGGAAACTCAGGGTCACCTGATGCTTCCCGGGCTTGATATTCATGGCGCGGAGGATATAGTTCACGCGTCCAAGTTCTGCCGGTTGGCCGTCGACCGTGGCCGTCCAGCCCGGATAATAGACCTCGGAGAAGACCAGAACACCGCCCTTGTCGGAGTTGATGTCATAGACAAGGCTATTGGGTTCGTAGGTCTTCAGGGTGGCCATCGCGTTGGATCCCTGCGGAACGGCTTTGCCCAATTGCTGTTCAAACTGCTTGTCGGCTACCGCTTCGTGCTTGAGATTGATTTTTCCCACAGCGGCAATCTCCTCGTTGGCATTGTCTACATAGTTGAGTTTGTCTACAAACCAAGCGTTCCCGGCAGCATAAGGGTTCTGAATGGGCACCGTCTGCCCGCTCTGAAGACCCATGATGATGTACTTCGTGTTGAGCATGTTCAGCACCGGATAGATAGAGTCGCCGTTCACTTTGGTCATGTCTCCGCCTGCCTGGGCAATGGCGGGAAGCATCTTTTGCATCTCGGGAGCAATGTAAGCGTCGATCATTTCCTGGTATCTACGCAGCTTGGCAGCATGGTAGCCGCCGATGCTTTTGTGATAATAGGAAGTCTCATTCTCATTGAATGTGTTGGAGGCGAGGTTGAGAACACGGTAGTCCAACGACTTATCCTTGAGGATTTGCATATCGGTGGCGGTCATCTGCTGGGGTGTATCGCGCACGCTTTTCTCCACAAACATGGCATCGTTGAGGTAGCGTTTGTTCACCTGCCACATGTCGATGAGGCAGAGAACCGTCACACAACCCACCATGAACTGGGCGTTGAGCTTCTTGGCTTTGTATAAAAGGAGCAGGAGGCTACCTACCAATACAATGCCGAAGGAGCGCAGGGCGTCGGCCGTGAAGATAGCCTTGCGCATGTCGATGAGATTGGATTTCAGTGGTGCGAGATACTGGGCGGGAATTTGTGACAATGACTGATTCTCGGCAGCCGATATATAATCGGAGAAGAAAAGGGTGGGAGCGAGGTAGAACAGCAGCGCAATGCCACCGGTAAGTCCAAAGCTTACATACACCCACTTGATGTTTTTGGTGAGCGTGTCGGGCTCATCCACAATTTTCTTGAGGGTCATCATGGCCAGCAAGGGGATGGTAAACTCCGCAATGACGAGTATTGATGCCACCGTTCGGAACTTCGCATACATCGGGATGTAGTCGAGGAAGAAGTTGGTGAAGCCCATGAAGTTGCGGCCCCACGACAGCAATATCGACAGGATGGTGACCGCGAGCAACGCCCATTTCATAGGACCCTTGATGATAAACAGTCCCAAGACAAAGAGCATCAGCACGAAAGCACCCACATATACCGGTCCGCTCGTACCCGGTTGGTCGCCCCAATACTGTCCGAGTTGCTGATAAATCTGCATGAAATTGGGGTCAGCCTTCTCCATAGCCTTGGCATTTTGTGCCAGGGGAACGCTTGCGCCGCCCTTCGTATTGGGCACAAGCAACGTCCAAGTCTCACCGATTCCATAGCTCCACTGGGTGATATAGTCGCGGTCGAGACCACTCTTGGTCTGGTTGGCAGCATTCTTTTTCACCAGCTCGCTTTTCCCACGCATGCTCTCCTGAGAGTATTGCCAAGTGTGATAAAGGTTGGAAAGATTGATGCAAATGCCGATGACACCACCTGCCAAAGCCACTAACGAGGCTTTCCAAAAGCGTGCCATCTGATGGTCTCTGATGGCTTGGAAGAGCCATGCAATCACCATGAACAGCACGATGAACAGATAGTAGTAGGTCATCTGCACATGGTTGGCGTTCACTTCAAACGCCGCGAAGATGGCTGTGACGATAAATCCCCACAGGTATTTGCCCCGATAGGCGAGCACCATGCCCGCAATCATCGGCGGAAGATAGGCCAGGGCCATGACCTTCCAGATGTGTCCGGCGGCAATAATGATGAAGAAATAGCTCGAAAAAGCCCACACCACCGAGCCGAGCACAGCCAGATACTGGCGGAAATCGAATGCGCGGAGCAGAATGTAGAACCCCAACAGGTAGGCGAACACATACCAAACGTTCTCTGGCAGGGCCAGATGGTAGAGGGTTTCGGCCTTGCCGAGCAGGTCGGTGCTGTTGTACGACGGTGCCGTCTGATAGGTGGGCATACCGCTGAAGGTAGAGTTTGTCCATCGGGTGCGCTCTCCGGTCTTCTCCCTGTATTCCTTGGCTTCCTGTCCTGCACCTCGTCCGGCTGATGAATCATGACGGTAAAGAATGCGGCCTTCTATGTCGGCGGGCATGAAATAGGCAAAGGAAATGACCGCAAAAAGCAGGACTGCCAGAATGTCCGGCAGGCATTTCTTCAAAGATTCCATAATTTGATATAAACGTTTATAGTTTCTACGACAAAGGTACTTATTTTTTTGTAGAATAGTTAAAAGTTAAAAGTTAAAAGGTGCAATATGCTTTGATTTTTGTAACTTTGCCGTATGAAACGTATTGGAATTATCGTTGCGATGGACAAGGAGTTCGCGCAGCTCAAGACTTTGCTCGAAAACCTGCATACAGAGCATCATCATCACAAGGACTTTGTTGTCGGACAGATGGGTGAAACGCAGGTTATCATGCAGCAATGTGGTATCGGCAAGGTGAACTCCACTATCGGCGCGGTGGAGATGATCGACTGTTATGAGCCTGATTTGGTGATCTCCACGGGGGTTGCCGGGGGTGCATACCCAGAGCTGAAACCCTTGGATGTGGTGGTGGCCACGGCCTGCACCTACCACGATGCCTACTGTGGCAGCGAGGTGGAATATGGTCAAATCATGGGCATGCCGGCCCTTTTCCCCACTGCCCACGACATGGTGGAGAAGACCCGCGACCTGCAACATCCTGTCGAAGGTGCCCAGATTGTGAGGGGTCTCACCGTGAGCGGGGAATGGTTTGTGGACAGTCGTGAGAAGATGCAGGACATCCTGAACCATTTTCCCGACGCGATGGCGGTCGACATGGAGAGTTGTTCCATTGCGCAGACGTGCCATATCTACCACGTGCCCTTCGTTTCGTTCCGCATCATCAGCGATGTTCCGCTGCGCGATCACAAGGCGGCGCAGTACTTCGACTTCTGGGACCGTATGGCCGAAGGAAGTTTTGAGGTCACCAAAATGTTTTTGGAGTCCATCTGCTGACGCTTTCTCAGAAGTCAAAGGAGTTAAAGAAGTTAGAGAAATTAAGACAATGTCACTTGGAGTATTACTGTATGGCATCTTCTTTGTGGTCTGTCATTCTCTTTTTCTGCTTCCTTTTATCCCTTGACTTCCATTCCTTTAACAAGACATCCCACGAAGACGACCATCAGGTTTGGCCGAGGTAATGTCTTAATTTCTCCAACTTCTTTAACTCCTTTAATTTCTTATCATCAATGAACAAGATCCCATCCTTCACCATCAACCACGAGAAATTGCTCCGTGGCATATATGTTTCACGCAAGGATCAGGTGGGCGGCGAGACCGTCACCACGTTTGACATCCGCATGAAAGAACCCAACCGCGAGCCCGCCCTGCACAATGGTGCCATCCATGCGATGGAACACCTGGCCGCAACTTATCTCCGCAACGACCCCGAGTGGAAGGATCGTGTGATTTATTGGGGCCCTATGGGTTGCCTCACAGGTAACTATCTGTTGCTCCGGGGAGACTTGGAGTCGAAAGATATCGTAGAACTCATGAAACGTACGTTCCGTTTTGTAGCTGAGTTTGAGGGGGATATTCCGGGTGCCGCGCCCCGTGACTGTGGCAACTATCTGCTCCACGACCTGCCGATGGCGCGCTGGGAGTCACGCAAATTTCTCACTGAGGTGCTTGAAAGAATACGTCCTGAGAACCTGATTTATCCAGAATAAGACAAGGATAGTAAGCCTGCTCCTTTGCAATAAGAGTCGTTGACCGATGTAAAGGAGTGCTTTGTGCGACATCAGTCGGATATGAATGGTTGACTTCTTGGGTTTACTTAGAACGATTTAGGTAAATCCAAGGGCAAGCTATAAGATAAGGTACGATGGGCTTCCTTTGGTGGAAGTCCTACGAACAGAATGCAATCTGTTTGTAGAGTCTCCATCGTAACCCATGGTTTAATCGATGATCAATGAAGGGAACGAATGGTGGTAGAGGAAATCTGAACCGGGAGATACCCTCTGCCAGAATGGAGTCATCAAGTAAAATGCTTGTTACTTGATGATTTCTGCGCATGGATTATTTGATTCCTGCAGACTCAAGGGTCTTCACCACCTTGTCATCGACCCATGTACCTTCCTTCTTTGCCTTTACAATCTGGTGGTATTTCTGCAGATGTGCCTGCGCTTTGGCCTCGGCTGTCTGAGCCTGTGGATTGGTAGCAACGTCTTCCGGAGCAATACGCATGGTGCCAGCGCGGTTGACAAGGTCCTTCACAATCTCACCTCCAACAATGAGTCCGGCTGCTGATGGCACGAAAGCATTGCTGGCAGGAATGTCGCGTCGCTCCGTACATTTGCGCATATCCTTGTCGGGGCAGATGCAATGGAAACGACAGGAAATGGTGTCATCCTCTATCTGCTTCAGCGGTTCCTCCTCGCTATACACCACTTTGAGCCGGGGAATGCGGAGTTTGCGCAGTTTTTTGCGAATAACCTTGGCCAGTGGGTCCATCTTGGTCTTGTTGATGTCGGCCACGCGAAACGCTGTGATGTCGAGCTTGTTGGCTGCACCCATACACGAGATGATGGGCACTTTAAGTTCGTGACACCTGCGAATCAGCTCCAGTTTGGCTGTCACCGTGTCTATGCAGTCGGCCACATAGTCAAACTTAGACAGGTCGATGTCGTCGGCATTCTGGGGCATATAGAACATCTGATACTTGTGTACGATGCACCTTGGGTTGATGTCGTGCACCCGGTCGGCTGCCACATCCACCTTGTGCTTGCCCACCGTAGAGATGAGTGCATGCAACTGACGGTTCACATTGGTGAGACACACACGGTCGTCGTCGAAGATATCGAGTTCTCCCACGCCACTCCGAGCCAGCACTTCCACCACATATCCGCCCACGCCTCCAACGCCGAAAACGGCTACGCGCGCACCGGCCAGCGTGTCCATGGCGGGCTTGCCTAATAGGAGTTGAGTGCGGGAAAATTGATTTTGCATATCCTGTTTTTTGTTCTTTTGGGCTGCAAAGTTACTTATTTTTTCTTATCTTTGTATCATGGTAAACAAGAAAATCATGGAAAAGGAATTTGAAAACTATTGGAAACATCATCAGCGGAATCTCATTGAGCGTGCGCCGCAATCACTGAACGAAGAGCGTAAGAACTCGGGCAAGATGAACACGGCCGGTGATTGGCTGCTCTTTGCATTGCCCGTGATAGCCATGTCGGGCTTCATCAGCCTGAGATTGTTTTCCCAGGAGCTGGTCAATTTCCTCGTTTCCTTGGCCGTGGGGGCCGCCTTTTTCGTGCTGACCATGTTTATCAAGCCCTATGTCACCGGCAAACGCAACATAGTCGACATAGACGAGGACATCAAGCAGCATTTCTATCGCATCTATCAGGAGAAGGGATTGAAAGGCTTGGAAACCCTTTGATGTTCTGTTTCTGGACTTGATTTTGTCAATAGTCTGATAGTTTTCCAGTGCCCTTTACCTATCATTTCTCGGAATTCGTTTTTTAATGCAGAAGTTGAAAACAGAAATCCGTGGTAAAAAGGAGCGTGACTGTCACCCGCAAAAGTGGGAAAACAGGATAATGACGTTTTTCCAAGCGCACCAAAGGCAATAAGAAAAGTCCTGTCATATCCAATGATTTTTCTTGACAGATTGACGCGAAGGGTAAAACAATAAAATCCAATGCCAAGACGGGGAGATAGAGAAGGCAAGAAGATTAGCATCTAATCGCGACACGATTAGGTACTAATCACGACGCGATTAGATAGTTATTGCAAGACGATTAGGTACTAATCGCAAAGGCCTTTGGGAATGCCCGTATCTATTGGGGTTCCGGAAGGCCGTAAAAATCCTATTTCTGGGGCGTGGGATAATTGTATTTGTAATTATCCGAATAGCCGAAACTGGATTTGGGATACCAATTTTTCTCAACAGAAATCTCCATTGAGAAGTTATGGTTGGGAGTCCATCTCAAGGCTGCTCCGAGTTTGTCACCGAGGTTATTGTATAAATAAGGTGAGCCCATGCCATAGTAACCGCCGGCATAGGGATAGCCGTAGGCCTGCACCCCATTGTTCACAATCGACTTCTTGCCATACACGTAGGCTGCCCAGTGCTCATTGAACTGATAGCCGAGTTCGCCGTAGAGACCACCGGTGGTATAGTTGTCGCCGCTCCAGTTGGTATGATCCACATAACCTCCGACGGCCAGCCATGCCTTCTTGCCCAAAGGCTGCAGATAGGTGGCAGTAATACTCTGGGTGAAGCCAGCACCCTTGCGCGCATTTTTGCCAAACTGCGCAAATACGCTCATGCCCAGACTCACGTTGAGTCCCTGATGCAGTCCACCATAGCTATTGTAATAGGAGAGTGGGGCGGGGTAGTTGGATGTTGCGGCTTCCTCGGGCGTTGCTCCCTCGTGGCCATAATACACGGTATCCTGTGGCAAGGCCGAAGCACTGGTGTTGCCTGTGGCCGCTGTTGCCGTGGAGGCCGATGTGCTGGTTATCGGCGTGGTGACATACGACGGTTGGAGCGTATGGGCCTGTAAAGTGGCTGAAGAATTGAGCCCCACGGCAGCCGTGCCGGGAATGGCAAACGACGATTTGCCACCGACCGTAGAGTGGTCTATCTGGGCGAAGACCGTCTGTGTGATGCCCAACGAGAGTGCCGCGAAGGCGAAGAGTCTTATTCTCATAGTCAATATATTGCTATCCATCATCGTGTCTTGAACACGACGTTGCAAATATACGCAATGTTGTTGACAGGGCGAGAGCCGTTTAGTGTTTTTTATTATACTTTTGTTTAAAAAAGACTAAAGATAAGGGCCTCTCATGCCGATTATTGCTACCTTTGCGCTATCCTTGTTGGAAACAAAAGCTACATGGAGAATCTAAAAGGAGAAATTATGAAAAAGATAACTACATCAGTTGTATTGTTGCTGATGCTTGCTGCTCCCTTGCAGGCACAGGTGTATAAGGATGTTGACAAGACTCCTAAAGAACGCTTGAACGATTTTTTGGGCGAGACCGAAAAGGGCATGCGAAAAGCCGGCAAAACGATTTCCAATTTTCTGGGTATAGAGTCCAAATCGTCGGCAGACGATATAGAGATTGACGGGGTGAAATATATGCCATTGCATACCGTTAACCTGTTTTATGCCGACTCCACCGGAATGATTGCTCGCTGCAAGGCTGATTTCAAGCGGCGATACAGTGCAGCAACCGTTGTAGCGGTGGCTATTCCTCAGGAGACATGGACGGAAACCGTCATCAAGGAAAACAAGAAAATCACTACTTATAAGCGCACGGCCTACTGCTATGTGCTGGCCAAGGACGGTACGGATGGATACATCAATGCCCGCTATGTCTTCAAGGAGTTGAGAAAACCCGGCAGTCCATGGGTGAAACCCGAGGAGAGCTGGCCTGGTTTTGAGCGTGCGGACGCTATTCCGAATGTTCACTTTAAACAACTGAATAAATAGTAGATGCCATGAATTTTTTGAGAAAACTGTTTGGTGGAACAGAGGAAACACCGGAAGAAGAGAAGAAGGTTCAAGAGGCCCGCAACTTCGATGTACTGAAATATGATGGTGTGGCGGCTCTCAGACAGAATGCGTTCGACTATGCCATCAAGTGTTTCCGTTGTGCCCTTGATTTGCAGGAGGATGCCGAAACCCGCGACTATCTGGCTCAGGCACTTATCCATACCAACGAAATGCGGGAGGCTTTTGAACAGCTGGAGCATCTCTCGGAGACAGAGCCTGATAATGTGCGCATACAGCTCCGTATGGCCGACGTGGCCTATATGATGGAAGACTACGACGCAATGACAGAGGTCTGCGAGCGTGCCAACACCATCGACAGCGAAAATGCGATGGTGAACTACTCCTATGCACGGGCGCGTATCGGTAAGGTCGACTTTGTATGTGCCATCGCCCTGCTCTCCAAGGCCATCACGCTGTCTAAGGAAACGCCCTTCTGGGATGCCTATCTGCTTCGCGGTCAGACGTTGCTCAAGATGAATGACGTGCCGTTGGCCGAGAAGGATGCCGACTATCTGCTGGAGCATATCGCCGACAATGAGGATATCCTGTTGCTCAAGGCTCGCTGCCGTGAGGCCGATGGCGACCATGAGGGGGCGCTGGAGGCCTATGGAAAGGTGGTCGAGGCCGACCCGTTCAACGTGGATGCTTTTAAGGAGAGAGCCGCCGTGCGCCAGACATTGGGAGACGAACAAGGCGCAGCAGAAGATTTGCAGATAGCCGAAGACTTGTCTCGTCAGACTTCGGTGCAAAGTGACGAAGAAGGTGGAGAGACAGATGTCGTCCGCCAGACCGAAGAGGCGTACCGGTCGATAAACCCCTTCGGATAAGGCTGTGGGCCGAAAGGCCTGTGCAGGATTACGAAGGCTCGTGGAAGGAAAGGAGACCGCGTGTGGAAAGCCTCGGCAGGGTCGCTGTGTCATGGAGGACGAGTGAGTATTCGAAAGTTTTTTGAAATATTTTCTTTCAAAATGCTTGTCGGTTTCCAAAAAATGTTATACTTTTGCAGTCATATAACGAGATAGAACAAGAATATGAAGTCTTACGCATCTTATCTGTATTTTTATTTTTACTTTGCAAGGGATTGTGAAGCGGGAAGTTGCGTGTAGATTTCAACTTAAGACTAACATATACAACAAGTAATGTATACGACAAGTCCCGCTTCATTGTAATGAGGCGGGATTTTTTTATACAGATAGGATAAAGAGAAAGAACAGATGAAGAGAATTGCCATACAGGGCCTGCCGGGCTCCTTCCACGATATTGCGGCACATCAGTATTTCAGGGACGAACAGATACAGCTTATTTGCTGCGCCACCTTTGAGGAGGTGTTTGAGAATATCAAGCGCGACCCCACCATCGTCGGCATCCTTGCCATAGAGAACACCATCGCGGGCTCGCTGCTCCACAACTATGACCTGCTGCGGGCAAGCGACACGACAATTGTAGGAGAGCACAAACTCCACATCTGTCACTCCATTTGCTGTATGCCCGAAGACGACTGGTCTACGATTCAGGAGGTGCACTCTCATCCCGTGGCACTCATGCAGTGTCGTGATTTCCTCGCCAACCATCCCACGATAAAGGCTGTGGAGAGCGAGGATACGGCCGGAAGTGCTGAGTATATCAGCCGGCACAAGTGCCGTGGATGGGCTGCCATCTGCCACGCCGATGCCGCCAAGATGTATGGTCTGAAGGTGTTGGAGAACCATATCGAGGACAACAAGCACAACTTCACGCGGTTTCTCGTGGTGAGCAACCCCCGCAAGGCCGACTTCCTGCGTCCACTCGACCAGTCGAAGAAGGCGAGTCTGGTGTTCTCCCTGCCTCATTCGGAAGGCTCGCTGTCTAAGGTGCTCACCATATTGAGCTTCTACGACATCAACCTGACGAAGATACAGTCGCTGCCTATCATAGGCCACGAGTGGGAATACCTGTTCTATGTCGATGTGACATTTGACGATTTGGTGCGCTATCGGCAGTCTATCGACGCCATCACACCATTGACCAAGGATATCAGGATTATCGGGGAATATCAGGAAGCCCCCACGCCGGCGACAGGATTGCACGACGCGAACGTTGAGAAATAAATAAGATTGTTAGAAGATGATACAACCAGCAGAAAGAGTTCATTCCGTACAGGAATATTACTTCAGCAGGAAACTGAAGGAGGTGGCGCAGCTCAACGCCGAAGGTCAAGACATTATTTCATTGGCTATCGGGTCTCCCGACATGCCGCCTTCGCCCCAGACGATCGACAAACTGTGTGAGGTGGCCCATGATCCGAAAGCTCATGGCTATCAGCCCACGTCGGGCATTCCCGAACTTCGGCAGGCCATGGTGGGCTTTTACAAGAAGACTTATGGCGTGGAAGTGGATTGGAAGACCGAGATACAGCCCATCATCGGGTCGAAAGAAGGTATCATGTATGCTACGCTGGCTTTCTGCAACCCAGGCGACGAGGTGCTCATTCCCGACCCCGGGTATCCCACCTACACCGCCATCAACAATATCTTCGGCACCAAGATCACCTATTATAATCTGCGTGAGGACAACGGGTGGCAGCCCGATTTCGAGGAATTGGAGCAGAAAGACCTCTCCCGCGTAAAAGTGATGTGGACCAATTATCCCAACATGCCTACCGGAGGTAATGCCCGGAGAGAGACTTTCGAGCGGTTGGTCGACTTTGCCCGTCGCCACGATATTGTGGTGGTGAACGACAATCCCTATTCTCTTATCCTTAACCAGCACCCCATGAGCATCATGCAAGTGCCCGGTGCAAAGGACTGTTGCATCGAGTTCAACTCCATGTCCAAGAGCCACAACATGCCCGGATGGCGCATGGCGATGATGGTGAGCAACCGGGACTATATCTCATGGATGTTCAAGATACAGAGCAATATAGAGAACGGAACATTCCGAGGTATACAGTTGGCTGCGGCGGAGGCATTCAATACCAACAGCGACGAATGGCACCGGGTGAACAATATCGAGAACTACGGTCGGCGTCGGGCCATTGCCGAACAGGTCATGACGGCCCTCGACTGCACCTTCGACCCTCATCAAGTGGGTATGTTCCTTTGGGGACGCATTCCCGACAGCTACGAAAACGTGGAGGAACTCACCGAGAAAGTGTTGCATGAGGCACGCGTCTTTATCACTCCCGGATTTATTTTTGGAAACAACGGCAAACGATACATCCGCATTTCCCTGTGTGCCAAGGATGAAAAAATAAAAGAAGCATTAGAAAGAATCAACGCTTGGAAAAGCAAAAACAAATAAGAGTATGAGTGAATTATCAAAAAATCGAGATATGGAACTGGATTTAGAACCATTGAATTTGCCAAGTGACAACGAACGTCCTATCGTCATTGCAGGCCCCTGTAGTGCAGAGACGGAAGAACAAGTGATGACCACCGCACGCCAACTGAAGGAGAAAGGCTGCCACATGTTTCGCGCAGGTATCTGGAAACCGCGTACCAAGCCGGGAGGTTTCGAGGGCAATGGTGAGATGGCCCTGCCTTGGTTGAAACAGGTGAAAGAGGAGACGGGTATGCTGACCGCTACCGAAGTGGCCAAGCCAGAGCATGTGGAACTGTGCTTGAAATATGACGTCGATATCCTTTGGGTAGGTGCCCGTACGGCTGCCAACCCGTTTGCCATGCAAGATGTGGCCGACTGTCTGAAGGGAGTGGACATTCCTGTGTTTGTGAAAAATCCCGTGAACCCTGACCTGGAATTGTGGATGGGTGCACTGGAACGCATCAATCAGGCCGGCATCAAGCGCATGGCAGCTATCCATCGCGGTTTCTCCAGCTATGATAAGAAGATCTACCGCAATCTCCCCATGTGGCAGATTCCGATGGAGCTACACCGTCGTGTGCCCGATCTGCCACTCATCTGCGATCCGAGTCATATCGGAGGACGGCGTGAGCTGATAGCTCCTCTGTGCCAGCAGGCTATGGACATGGGCTTCGATGGACTGATCGTGGAGAGCCATTGCAATCCTGACACGGCATGGAGTGATGCCCGCCAGCAGGTGACTCCTGACGTGTTGGACTACATATTGAGTATACTTGTGGTGCGCGATGAGGCCACAACCACCGAGGGTATCAGTCTGTTGCGTCGCCAGATAGACGATTTTGACAATCAGTTGCTGGAACTTCTGGCTAAGCGTATGCGCGTTTGCCGCGAGATAGGACAATATAAGAAAGAACACAACATGACCGTTTTCCAGGCCAATCGTTACAATGAGATATTGGAAAAACGCGGTGCGCAGGCCAGTCTCTGTGGGATAGACCCCGAGTGTGCGGCCCATATCTTTGAGCTGATACACCAGGAAAGCGTGCGCCAGCAGATTGAAATCGTGAACCAATAGGGCGGTAAAACGAACGAAAAACGATGAAAATACTGATTATGGGAGCCGGTAAGATGGGCTCTTTCTTTATCGATTTGTTGAGTTTCGACCATGAGGTGGCCGTGTATGAAAAGGATGCCAAGCGGCTGAGATTTACCTACAACTGTCAGCGTTTCACCTCTTTGGAGGAGATACGGGGCTTTGAGCCGCAGCTGGTGATTAATGCTGTGACGGTGAAATACACCTTGCCGGCCTTCGAGGAAGTGCTGCCGGCACTGCCGCAGGACTGCATAATCTCCGACATTGCATCGGTGAAGACCAATCTCAAGGAGTTTTACGAGCAGGCCGGACACCCGTTTGTTTCCACCCACCCGATGTTTGGACCGACGTTTGCCAACCTCAACCAACTGTCTGAGGAGAATGCCATCATCATCTCCGAGGGCGATTACATGGGTCGCATCTTCTTCAAAGACCTCTATCAGAAGCTCGGTTTGAACATCTATGAGTACACTTTCGAGGAGCACGACAAGACCGTGGCCTACTCGCTGAGTATTCCTTTCGTGTCGACCTTTGTCTTCGCGGCCGTGATGCACCATCAGGATGCACCGGGTACAACCTTCAAACGTCATATGAAAATAGCCAAAGGCGTGCTTTCTGAGGACAATTACCTGTTGCAGGAAGTGCTTTTCAACCCCTACACCCACGACCAGGTGTCGCAGATCAGGGACGAGTTGAAGGAACTTTTGGCGATTATCGACAACAAGGATGCAGAGGGTATGAAGGGTTATCTTGCCAAAATTCGTAAGAATGTGTTTGAATAGCACTAAAGAAGAGATAACTCGTTAAAAATCAATAATAGCCGCCTCATCTTGGATTTTTCCTATTATCTTTGGACCATACAACATCCAAAAATGATAGAACTATGAAAAATTCAAGGATTTATGAGGCGGCTGTTATCGCTTTCGGTATCATTGTTTTAGGTCTTTGCATCCGTTGGGGCATTGACGATTTTGCCAATAAAGACCGCAAAGTAACGGTAAAGGGACTGGCCGAACAGGAAGTTGAGGCTGACAAAGTGACGTGGCCGGTGTCGTTCAAGGAAATGGGCGATGATCTTCCTGAGCTGTATGACCGCATTGCACGGAAACAACAGGAAATAAAATCGTTTCTATTGCAAAACGGAGTGAAAGCCAGTGAGATAGAGACCAACGCGCCTAAGGTGGTGGATATGAATGCTGACCAATATTCTGTGAACAAGCAACCCTATCGTTACAACATCACATCGACACTCACAGTGACCTCTCGCAACGTGAAATTGGTGCGTAGCATCATTGCCCGTCAAGGCGAACTGCTGAAAAAAGGCATCGCCATTGTGGTGGGAGATTATGATTCCCAGATTTTGTATGAGTATGTCTCGTTTCAGAGCATGAAGCCCAAGATGATGGAAGAAGCCATCAAAAATGCAGAGACAACAGCTAAACAGTTTGCAGAAAACTCTCATTCGAAGATCAATAAAATCGTCAGTGCGGATCAAGGACAATTTTCTATAGAGAACAGAGACCAGAATACGCCGCATATCAAAAAAGTAAGAGTGGTAACGACGGTGACCTATTCGTTGAAGAATTAATTTTCATAAAAAAACGGTATTTTGTTTTTTTTTCAGACGATTAATTGTTATCTTTGCACTCCAAATATATAAGGTTCTTTTCTCACGCATAAGGGTGAGAAGGAATCTTTTTTCAAAATAGTTGCTATTATCGTCATATATGTTTGAAAATTTAACAGACCGTCTTGAACGTTCTTTCAAAATCCTCAAGGGCGAAGGTAAGATTACAGAAATCAATGTAGCCGAAACCTTAAAGGATGTGCGCCGGGCACTGTTGGATGCAGATGTCAATTTCAAGGTTGCTAAGAGCTTTACGGATACCGTGAAGCAGAAGGCGTTGGGTATGAATGTGCTCACCGCCGTGAAGCCTGGACAATTGATGGTGAAGATTGTTCATGATGAGCTGGCCAAACTCATGGGTGGCGAAGCTGCTGAACTGCAGTTGAATGGACGTCCGTCTGTCATATTGATGTCGGGTTTGCAGGGCTCTGGAAAAACGACATTCAGTGGAAAGCTGGCCAATCTGCTAAAAAACAAACAGAAAAAGAATCCTTTGCTTGTTGCCTGCGACGTATATCGTCCGGCTGCTATCGACCAGTTGAAGGTCGTTGGAGAGCAGGTTGGCGTACCCGTCTATGCTGAGGATGGTAACAAAAATGTGAACGAGATAGCCTTGCATGCCATTCAGGAGGCTAAGGCCAAGAGCTATGATGTGGTCATCATCGATACTGCTGGTCGACTGGCCGTAGACGAAGACATGATGAACGAGATTGCATCGCTCAAACAGACCGTTCAGCCCGACGAGACATTGTTTGTCGTAGACTCCATGACCGGACAGGATGCGGTGAACACCGCCAAGGAGTTCAACGACCGTCTCGACTTCGACGGCGTGATTCTCACAAAGCTCGACGGCGATACCCGCGGTGGTGCGGCCCTGTCTATCCGCACCGTTGTGACCAAGCCTATCAAGTTTATCGGTACCGGCGAGAAGATGGAGGCTATCGATGTGTTCCATCCTGAGCGTATGGCTGACCGTATCTTGGGCATGGGCGACGTCGTTTCGTTGGTGGAACGTGCACAGGAACAGTTTGACGAAGAGGAGGCCAAGCGTCTCCAGAAGAAGATACAGAAGAACAAGTTCGACTTCAACGACTTCCTCAACCAGATAGAACAAATCAAGAAGATGGGCAATCTCAAGGACCTGGCATCGATGATTCCGGGTGTGGGCAAGGCCATCAAGGACGTGGATATCGACGACAACGCCTTCAATGGCATTGAGGCGATTATCCGAAGCATGACTCCCAAGGAGCGCACCAATCCCGAATTGCTCAACCAGAGCCGCAAGATGCGTATCGCCAAAGGCTCGGGTACAAGCATACAGGAGGTGAACCGACTCGTGAAACAGTTTGACCAGACCCGCAAGATGATGAAGATGGTCACCGGCAATCAGATGAAATCGATGATGGCCCGCATGAAGGATATGAAGGGCGGCATACCGGGAATGCCTGTTTAGAATACGAGGAGAGGAGGATATGAGGAGTTAAGGAGATGAGAAGTTTAGGAGTTAGGAAGTGAAGGAGATACGGAGTTTAGACATGAGCCTTGCTGAAGGCTGACAATCCCTGCTCCAACAGAATATCAATCCCATTACATACATGGCTTACACATTAATCGACGGAAAGGCAACTGCTGCGGCTATCAAGGAGCAGATTGCAGTTGAAGTGAAGGAAATCGTTGCTAACGGCGGCAAGCAACCCCATCTGGCAGCAGTGCTGGTGGGTCACGACGGTGGCTCGGAGACCTACGTCAAGAACAAGGTCATTGCTTGCGAGCAGTGCGGTTTCAAGTCCACGCTCATCCGTTATGAGGCCGATGTGACCGAGGCAGAACTCCTGCAGTGTGTCGACAAACTCAACAACGATGCCGACATCGACGGATTTATTGTTCAGTTGCCTTTGCCCAAGCACATCGATGAGCAGAAAATCATCATGGCCATCGACTATCGCAAGGACGTCGACGGGTTCCATCCCATCAATGTGGGCCGCATGGCCATCGGACTGCCGTGCTTCATCTCGGCCACACCGCTGGGCATCTTGACACTGCTGCAGCACTACCACGTGGAGACGTCGGGCAAGAAATGTGTGGTGTTGGGACGCAGCAACATCGTGGGCAAGCCTATGGCCCAACTCATGATGCAGAAGCAATTTGGCGACGCCACGGTCACCGTGTGCCACTCCCACTCAGCCACGCTGAAGGAAGAGTGCCGCGAGGCCGACATCATCATCGCCGCCATCGGCCGACCCGACTTCGTGACGGCTGACATGGTGAAGCCCGGTGCCGTCATCATCGACGTGGGTACGACCCGCGTACCCGATGCTACCAAGAAGAGCGGGTTCCGTCTCAATGGTGACGTGAAGTTTGACGAAGTAGCCCCGAAGTGCTCATTCATCACACCGGTACCCGGTGGCGTTGGTCCCATGACCATCTGCTCGCTGATGAAGAACACGTTGTCGGCAGGAAAGAAAGAATTCTATCAATAAATATTAGTGATAACTTGATTTTTTATAACTCTCTAATTTGAAGGCAGGTCGCAGTGATGCAACCTGTCTTTTTTTATGCGATAGAGTAGGGAGATGATGGCCTTTCCTATTTGACATAAGCTTTGGGACACGCTTCATTTATTCTCAGCATGGGTCCTCATGTCCTTAAATTTTGGAGGATGAGGTTATTACGAGAGATTTTTGATGGCTCTGTAGGGGCATGCCCCGTGCATGCCCGCACCGCCGAATGGGAGAATACAGGTGTTTTTTATCTCACACAGAGTCGCAGAGTTTTAGGAGACCAACTACGTTTTACACAGAGTTCTTTAGAGTTCTCGGAGTGCAGTGTGCCAAGGCGCACTATTATTTTAGAGCATAAAAATAGCTTGCCTTGGCATGCTGGTCTGTGTAAGTTCATTAAATAATAATTTTCGCAGAAGGTCTGTGTAAGTCTGTGTTGGTCTGTGTGAGATAGAAAATCCCAGCCTTTCCCCCTTGCCCCTCCCCCGAAGGGAGAGGGGTGATATGTTTGGGGGCTGCTTTAATGAAGAAAGAACGATGATAGTGCCGTGGCGGGCATGCACGGGGCATGCCCCTACAGAGCACACGTCATTCTCACGTAACAATCCCATCCCCCAAACATTCTACTCCCCTTCCTGTGGGGGGGGAGGGGTTGGGGGAGAGGCTGTAGGGGTTGGAATTCGAGGCTGTATTATTTCATCGTCTCGCGTTTTGGTACCAATCTCAGAGTGTTTTCTTTCGACCGTAAACCTGCCAAAGGCCTTTTGTTGTGAAAAAGCCACTCTATCAATGCTTTTTCGTGTATGACGCTTTGCACTTTGGTGGGAAAATACTATCTTTGTAAATCATAACATTAAACCCTATTCATGAAGAAAACCTATTTGTTGCTGCCGGCAATGGCGATGGCTATGTCGGCTCAGGCCCAGACCAACGAACCTGCTTACCAAATCTTAGGGAAGGACACCACCTGTCAGATATTTGTTTATTCTCCCGGCGAAAAGAGCGGATTGCATCTGGCCTACCTCTCCGACGACGAGACCTGGAAAGATGTTGGCCAGCTGTGTGGCTCCGACTATGCACAGTGGGGCGCCGAGAAGAAGATGTATCACCCGTTTGTGATGCATGCCAACGACGGCACATGGCGGTTGGTGTTTGGTGTGAACGACTATTCTCCCTGCTTTGCCGCCGCCTACAGTGAGGACCTGGTGACATGGCGTCCGCAAGACTATCCGCGCGTATCCGTGAAGGGCGTGTCGGAGCCTATCATGTTCCAAATGGACGATGGCACTTTCGACATCTATTATAAAGGTAAAGACGGTACCCGCCGCTATGTGCAGGCCACGCCCGACTTCCGCACCTTCACCGAGTCGCCCGACCCCAGCACCATCGAGGATGTGGCGTGGATGAGAGACACTGCCACGGTGGGCGACAAGCGTTTTGAGGGCAATCTCTTTGATGTTCCCAAGATACATCTGGACTATATACGCCAGTATTTCCACGCCGTAGATCGTGATGCTGAGTTGAGCCGGGAGACCATGCGCGACGACGATAAGCGGTTTGCCCAGATTGGCAACACGGTGAACGCCACGCTCACGGTGGATGCCAGCCGCAGCAAGGCCATCAGCGACAAGCTGGTGGGCGCGTTCTTCGAGGACATCAGCTATGCGGCCGACGGCGGACTCTATGCCGAGTTGGTGCAAAACCGCGATTTTGAGTACTCCCCGGCCGACCGACGTGAGTGGAACGCCACCACCGCTTGGGCATCCAATAAGCCCATTGTCATCAAGAAAGATATTCCCCTGAGTCAGACCAACCCCAACTACGCAGTGCTGGCTCAGCGTGACACCTTATATAATATAGGATGGGACGGTATCACCGCCGCCCCTCTGCAGTCGTTTGACTTCTCGGTTTATCTCCGCAATGAGACGGCTGAGAAAAACCAGGTAGTGGTATCGCTCGTTGATGACAAGGGTATCTCCGTGGCCACGGCAAAGCTCAAGACCGAGGGTCAGGGCTGGAACCGTTACACCGCACGTCTCGTGGTTGACAAGAAGGCGTTGAAGGGCAATGTGAGAATAGCCCTCACTCCGACGAAGAAAGGGTCGGTCGATGTGGACATGGTGAGCCTGTTCCCCACCGATACCTACAAGGGGCATGGCCTTCGCAAGGATTTGGCCGAGGCCATTGCCGCGCTGAAGCCCAAGTTTGTGCGCTTTCCCGGTGGTTGCATGAGCCACGGTCAGGGCATCGACAACATCTATCATTGGAATCAGACGGTAGGTCCGTGGCAGGATCGTACGCCTGCCCCCAACATCTGGGGCTATCATCAGACTCGCGGACTGGGCTTCTACGAGTATTTCCAGTTCTGTGAGGACATCGGCGCGGAGCCGTTGCCCGTGCTTGCTGCCGGTGTGCCCTGCCAGAACTCCCGACCCGACAAGGACGGCATGGGTGGACAACAATGTGGCATTCCGATGAAGGATATGCCCGCCTATTGTCAGGAACTGCTCGACCTGATAGAGTGGGCTAATGGCGACCCCGCCACGTCGAAGTGGGCCAGGATGCGCGCCGATGCCGGCCATCCCGCCCCGTTCAACCTGAAATATATCGGTATTGGCAACGAAGACATCATCTCTTCGGTCTTCGAGGAGCGTTATGAGATGATCTGCAAGGCCATCAAGGAGAAATATCCCAATATCATCGTGTGTGGCACAGTGGGGCCGTTCCATGATCCGTCGGCCGACTACATCGAGGGTTGGAAGTTTGCCAAGGCCCACAAGGACATCATTGACATGGTCGACGAGCACTATTACGAGTCCACCGGATGGTATATGCACCATCAAGACTATTACGACAACTACGACCGTACGGCCCCGAAGGTCTACCTCGGCGAGTGGGCGTCGCGATCGACGACCCACGAGAGTGCGCTGGTGGAAGCCATGCACCTCTGTGGTCTGGAACGCAACGGCGACGTGGTGGCCATGTCGAGCTATGCCCCGCTGCTCTGCAAGGAGAAGCATGCCAACTGGAACCCCGACATGATCTATTTCAACAACGATACCATCACGGCTCTCACGCCCAGCTATGAGACCCAGCGGCTGTGGGGAAACACAGACGGTGACCGCTATGTGGAGTCGAAGTTTGACATTCAGGAAGACCTGAGGTATCGGGTGGCAGCCAGTGTAGTGAGAAACACCAAGACTGGCAAGACCTATCTCAAACTGGTTAATGCCCTTCCTGCACAACTCAACCTCACCGTTCAGGGGCTGAATATCCCCGACGGAGCCATAGCCGAAGAGTTCTCTGGAAAGGTGACCGATCGCCGTGTGACGGTCTCCAAGACCACCGTTTCAGGTCCGAAACTAACGCTTCCGCCATACACTGTAAGGATAATTGAGATGTAAAATCATCCGCAAAAAGCCATGCCAATGTAATGTTTTCGGCATGGCTTTTTGACATCATATACCATAGGTTTTGGTTAAAAAACTGAAAACCTGACTTGTTATATATCAATTAGTGTGTAAAATATGTTCTTTTTAAGAAAAACATTTGGAAATATCAAGTTTTTTTTCTTATTTTGCACTCAGTTTATTGAATTAAACATAAAATTATTATATTAAATTCTAGAGAGTATGAAAAGATTATTTACTTTGATGGCTGCCGGTTTGGTTGCAGCTTCAATGAGTGCTCAGACAGTTACTGAGAGTAAAACTTTCGACAACGTTTACATTGGCATTAATGGTGGTGTAGCTACCAAGACAACTGGTCACGCATGGCTGAAGGGTCTGAACCCTAATGCAGGTCTTCGCATCGGTCGTTACTTCACTCCTGTTTTTGGTCTCGCTGTTGAGAGCAATGCATATTTTTCAAATAAGCCTTGGCAGTCTGTTGGTACTACCGTTCGCGCTTTGAACACAAGTTTGCTCGGTACTGTGAACCTCAGCAATTGGTTTGGTGGTTACAAGGGTGAGCCCCGTGCATTCGAGGTTTCTGCACTCTATGGTTTTGGTTGGGGGCATGTCTTTGGCCAGGCCGACAAATATGTTGGTTCTGATTTCAAGGCTACTGCGGCTCAGAACGCCACTGCTGGTAACCAGAACATCGTAAAGTCTAACAGCCTGACCTCTAAGGCAGCTCTTGACTTCGCTTTCAATCTTGGCGAGAGCAAGGCTTGGCAGATCTATATTGAGCCAGCTATTATCTGGGGTCTGAACGGTCTCGGTTATGAGGGCGTAGAGTACAACGTGAACAAGTCTTTCGTTCAGCTGAACGCTGGTCTCGTTTACAAGTTCAAGAACTCTAACGGTACTCACAACTTCACTATTGCACAGCTCCGCGATCAGGCTGAGATCGATGCTCTGAACTCTACAATCAACGACCTCCGCAACGAGTTGGCTAAGAAGCCGAAGGAAGTGGTGAAGGAAGTGGTGAAGGAAGCTCCGGCTCCTCAGGAAGTAAAGGTTGAGAACCTCGTATTCGTAACCTTCGCTCAGGGCAAGGCTGATCTGACCAAGGACGCTAAGAAGGCTCTTGACGGTGTTACTTCTGGCAAGCACGTACAGATTGTTGGTACAGCTTCTCCCGAGGGTTCTAAGGAGATTAACGACAAGCTGTCTCAGGCTCGTGCAGACGTTGTGGCTAACTACCTGAAGGCTAATGGTGTCGTCATTGACGAGGCTACAGGCAAGGGTGTACAGGGCACGACTTCAAACCGTCTGGCTGTTGTTTACGTGAAGTAATTCGAAATACAACCAAATAGAGAATCCCGTTGTCCGAAAGGGCGACGGGATTTTTGTATTTATACAAGTCTGGACATTGTCTTGAGGATATTTCAATAATGTGATAATCTAAAAGATATTTGCCTATTTTCCTTACGTTTTTATCTAAAAGTGTATTTTTGTAACTATGATTTATTGTTTTTATAAATAAAATAAGTACCTTTGCAAAATATTATAATTAGTGGTTTATGAAAAATCAGTTGAGAAGTTCTGTATGTACAGAAGGAAGACGTATGGCAGGAGCGCGTGCACTTTGGACTGCCGCAGGTATGAAGCGTGAACAATATGGAAAACCGATTATTGCAGTCGTCAACTCGTTCACTCAGTTTGTCCCTGGTCATACCCACCTTCATGAGATAGGTCAGATTGTTAAGCAGGAAATAGAGAATATGGGATGCTATGCCGCCGAGTTCAATACGATTGCCATTGATGATGGTATTGCGATGGGACATGATGGTATGCTGTATTCATTGCCTTCAAGAGATATTATTGCCGATTCTGTAGAATATATGGTCAACGCCCACAAGGCGGATGCCATGATTTGTATATCCAATTGTGATAAGGTGACGCCGGGTATGCTTATGGCAACCATGCGACTCAACATCCCGACGATATTCTGTTCGGGTGGCCCGATGGAGGCTGGTCGCTGGCGTGGCGAGAACGCTGACCTGATTACCGCAATGGTCAAGGGGGCCGACCCCGAAGTGAGCGATGAGGAGATGGCAAAGATTGAGCAGACAGCCTGTCCGGGTTGTGGTAGTTGCTCCGGAATGTTCACGGCCAACTCCATGAACTCCCTTTCCGAGGCTATTGGACTCTCGCTTCCTGGCAATGGAACGATTTTGGCCACCCATGCCAATCGTATAGAGCTTTTCAAACAGGCTGCCCGCCAGATTGTGAAAAATGCGCTGGCCTATTACGAGGACGGCGACGACAGCGTACTGCCGAGAAGCATTGCCACCCGCGATGCGTTCCTCAATGCCATGACATTGGACATTGCGATGGGCGGAAGCACCAATACCGTGCTCCATCTTCTGGCTGTTGCTCAGGAAGGTGAGGTCGATTTCAGCATGGACGACATCGATAAATTGAGCCGTAAGGTGCCTTGCCTCTGCAAGTTGGCCCCCAATACCCAGAAATATTCGGTACAGGAGTGCAACCGTGCCGGTGGCATCATGGGTATCCTCAACGAGTTGAACAAGGGTGGTTTGATTAATCCCAAGGTAAGTCGCGTGGATGGTCTGACCCTCGGTCAGGCTATGGAGGAGTATGACATCACCAAGAAGAATATCTCTGCTGAGGCTGACCGCATCTATCACAGTGCCCCCGGATATAAGTTCTCGACCAAGATGGGTAGCCAAAACTCCCAGTGGTCGTCGCTCGATACAGACCGCGAGAACGGCTGTATCCGCGATATGGAACATGCTTATACCAAGGACGGCGGTCTGGCAGTGCTGTTTGGCAACATTGCTCAGGATGGTTGCGTGGTGAAAACTGCCGGTGTGGACGAGGAACTTTGGCATTTCTCGGGTCCTGCTGTGGTCTTCGATTCGCAGGATGATGCCTGTGAGGGTATCCTCGGAGGAAAGGTGAACAGCGGCGATTGCGTTGTTATCACCCATGAAGGACCCAAGGGAGGCCCAGGCATGCAGGAGATGCTTTATCCCACCTCTTATATTAAGAGTCGTCATCTCGGCAAAGAATGTGCGCTCATTACCGACGGACGCTTCTCTGGTGGCACCAGCGGATTGAGCATCGGACATATTTCTCCCGAGGCCGCCGCAGGTGGAAATATTGGTAAAATCAAGGATGGTGACATCATCGAAATAGACATTCCCAACCGCTCCATCAACGTGAAGTTGAGCGATGAGGAACTGGCCGCACGTCCACAGCAGCCATTAAAGCGTAACCGCGTAGTGAGCAAGGCCTTGAGAGCTTATGCGCAAAGCGTTAGTTCGGCTGACAAAGGTGGCGTGAGAATCATTGATTAACAGCATTTTCAACGATTAAAGAGATTAAATGATGGACAACAAGATAAGCAAAAACAGTAAGAATGCCCAGACTGCTTCGGCCCCTTCACAGGAGCCTCAGGCTCCTTGGGCAGGCATACAGATAGGAGAGGAGTGCTCCGGTGCAGAGATATTGATGCGCGCTTTGTATCAGGAGAATGTGCGCACCATCTTTGGCTATCCCGGCGGTGCAATCATTCCTGTATACGATAAATTGTACACCTATACGCAGAAAAGTTCCCCTTGGTTCGACCATATCCTCGTTCGTCACGAGCAGGCGGCTGCCCATGCTGCCGAAGGATATGCCCGTGTGACCGGTGAAGTGGGCGTAGTGGTGGTTACTTCAGGCCCTGGCGTGACCAATACGCTGACTGGCGTGGCCGATGCCATGATGGATTCCATTCCCCTTGTGGTCATTGCCGGACAGGTTGGCGTGGGTGCTTTGGGCACCGATGCGTTCCAGGAGGTCGACCTCGTGAACATGGCACAGCCCATTTCCAAGTGGAGTTATCAGATCAGACGGCCTGAAGATGTGGCTTGGGCGGTAAACCGCGCATTCTATATCGCCAAGAGCGGTCGTCCCGGCCCGGTGGTGCTCGATTTCCCGAAGAATGCCCAAGTAGGCAAAACGAAGTGGCTTCCCGGCAAGACCGATAAGGTGAAGTCGTATATTCCCTATCCGAAAATCAACGAGGAAGCCGTGAAAGAGGCTGCCGAACTGATTAATAATGCGAAAAAACCGATGGCTCTCGTGGGGCATGGAGTAGAAATCAGCGAGGCTCAGGAGGAGTTGAAGCAACTGCTTGAGACCGCTGACATCCCTGCCGGACTCACCCTTCTGGGTCTGTCGGTGCTTCCCACGGACTATCCCTGGAATGTCGGCATGCTCGGCATGCACGGAAAATATGCTCCCAACCTGAAGCAACAGGAGTGCGATGTGCTCATTGCCATTGGCATGCGCTTTGATGATCGTGTGACGGGAAGACTCGACAAATATGCCAAGCAAGCCAAAATCATCCATCTGGATATTGATCCTTGTGAGATTGATAAGAACGTAAAGACCGATGTGGCGGTTATTGGCGACTGCAAAGAGAGCCTTACCGCTCTCAACAAATTGGTGAAAAAGACCAGCCATACTGATTGGCGAGAGTCGTTCAAACCGCTTGACGAGCAGGAGCAAAAAGAGGTTATCGACCGCGATCTCTATCCCACTGATGGCCCATTGCTGATGGGTGAGGTGGTGAATGCTGTGGCCGAAGCCACCAATGGCGATGCAGTCTTGGTGAATGACGTGGGTCTTAACCAAATGTTCTCCAGCCGATATTTCAAGTTCAATAAACTCAGAAGCATTGTGACAAGTGGTGGCTTGGGTACAATGGGATTTGGTTTGCCCGCCGCAATGGGTGCAGCTTTCGGTGCTCCCGACCGTACTATCTGCCTGTTTATGGGCGATGGTGGTTTCCAAATGAGCATCCAGGAACTCGGAACCATCATGGAGCATCAGGTACCTGTGAAGATGATTGTGCTTAACAACAATTATCTTGGCAATGTACGCCAGTGGCAAGACCTGATGTTTGAGCATCGTCATTCGTTCACCAAATTGGTAAATCCTAATTATGAGGATATTGCCAGAGGATACCATATTCCTTATGACGTTGTGATTGAGCGGGAAGACCTGCAGGAAAAGGTTGCTAAGATGTTGGCTACAGATGGTCCTTACATCTTGGAATGTGCCGTGAAGGAAGACGAAAACGTGCAGCCGATGGTTACTCCGGGTAGTGCTATAGATGAAATGAAGTTGCATTTGGATATTTAATGTTATGGAACAGAAGTTTTATACCTTATTAGTATATAGTGAGAATGTGGCCGGTATTCTGAATCAGGTTACCGCGGTGTTTACCCGCCGACAGGTGAATATCGAGAGCCTGAACGTGTCGGCATCAAGCATTCAGGGTATCCACAAATACACGATCACGTGTTGGAGTGATGCCGATCAGATAGAAAAGATTACCAAACAGATAGAAAAGAAGATAGATATCATCAAGGCTAATTATTATACTGATGAGCAACTTTTCATCCATGAGGTGGCTTTGTATAAAATATCTACGCCGGTATTGCTTGATAATCCTGAGGTTTCACGTGTCATCCGACGCCATGATGCCCGCATGATGGAGGTGAATCCAAAATACTCTACGGTGTTGCTTGCAGGGCTTACCGAAGACATTGCCGACTTATATCACTTGCTCAACGGCTTCAATTGCTTGTTGCAGTATTCTCGTTCAGGCCGTATTGCTGTCACACGTAGTTTTGAGGAGCCTATCACCGACTTCCTGAAAGAGCAGGAGGCTGAGTGAAACAGGAGACACAGACGATGATAGAACAGAAGGATAAAGGTGGCATGCTGCCCAAGGTTGGGCGTTATGAGTTTATGGCCGAACCTTTCCATTGCGATTTCAATGACCATTTGTTTATGGGACACTTGGGAAACGCGATGCTGAATGCGGCTGATTTTCATAGCAACGACCGTGGTTATGGCATGCATTACCTCAATACCATACATAAGACTTGGGTGTTGTCGCGTCTCGCCATAGAGCTGAGCGAGATGCCCAAGGCTTACGACCGCTTTGCGATAGAGACGTGGGTGGAGGCTGTGATGAAGTCATTCACCAGCCGTAACTTTGCTGTTACGAGTGTCGATGGCACCAAAGTCTACGGCTATGGACGCAGCATCTGGGCCATGATCGATACAGAAACCCGTCAACCTGTTAACCTGCTGGAGGTCCGCGACGGTCTCATTCAGGATTATGTAGAGACCGAAAAGTCCTGCCCCATAGAGAAATCGGGACGTGTGAAGATCAGCAAGGATGCAGAGTCGATACGCAGCATCGACACCTATTATAATGATGCTGATGTCAACGGACATGTCAACTCGGTGAAATATATCGAACACATTCTCGACCTTTTCGATGTAGACTGGTATCGTTCGCATCTGCTGAAGCGTTTTGAAATAGCGTATGTCGCAGAGAGTTATCCCGGTGACCGTCTCCATTTTTACAAAGAGCAGACGGCAGAAAGTGAATTTTGTATAAGAATAACCAAAGGAAATACAGAAGAAACCGAGGTTGTAAGAAGTTTGGTTAAATTTGTAAATATCTGAAAGAATATTTGGTGGTTTTCTATTATTTTGTTACCTTTGCATTCAATTAATTCAAATCAAGAATTCAAAGGATTCAAAGATAGATAATTAACGTTATTAAACATTATATATTATGGCAGAGATGAATTTTGGTGGCGTAGTAGAAAACGTAGTCACCAACAAGGAGTTTACTTTGGAAAAGGCACGTGAGGTGCTGAAAAACGAAACTATCGCAGTGATTGGTTATGGAATTCAGGGTCCAGGTCAGGCTGGCAACCTTCGTGACAATGGTTTCAACGTAATCGTCGGCCAGCGTGAGGGCAAGACCTATAACAAGGCTGTTGAAGACGGATGGGTTCCTGGTAAGACTCTCTTCCCCATTGAGGAAGCTGTCAAGAAAGGTACTATCATTTGTATGTTGCTGTCTGATGCCGGTCAGATTGCCCTTTGGCCCAAAATCAAACCTCTGCTCGTTCCCGGCAAGACATTGTATTATTCTCATGGTTTCGCCATCAACTGGGCAGATCGCACAGGCGTTGTTCCTCCCAAGGACATCGATGTTATCATGGTTGCTCCTAAGGGTTCTGGTACTTCTCTTCGCACCATGTTCCTCGAGGGTCGTGGCTTGAACTGTTCTTATGCAGTTTATCAGGATGCTACTGGCAAAGCTGAGGAGAAGACTGTAGCCTTCGGTATCGGTATCGGTGCAGGTTATATGTTCAAGACTACCTTCCAGAGAGAGGCTACTTCTGACCTCACCGGTGAACGTGGTTCACTGATGGGTGCCATCGAAGGACTGCTCGAGGCTCAGTATGAGACTCTCCGTGCACATGGCCACTCACCTTCGGAGGCTTTCAACGAGACTGTTGAGGAGCTGACACAGAGCCTTGGCCCGTTGTTCGCAGAGAAGGGAATGGACTGGATGTATGCTAACTGCTCTACCACCGCACAGCGTGGTGCACTTGATTGGCGTCCCCGTTTCAAGGCTGCCATCAAGCCCGTCATGGAGTGGTTGTATCTGAGTGTGGAGAACGGTACAGAGGCACAGATCTCTATCGACAAGAACTCTCAGCCCGATTATCGTGAGAAACTCAACGAAGAGTTAAAGGAAATGCACGATATGGAGATGTGGCGCGCTGCTGAAACTGTACGTCAGCTCCGTCCTGAGAACAACTAATCGCACTTCGGCGAAATAGTAAATATACAGACAGGCCTTGGGTTTCATCGAAACTCAAGGCCTGTTTTTTTTGTGATGCTTGTTGTGTTCCTGACGATATGAACTTTTAGTAGAAGCCAAAAAGTACTAATCCTGCAGGATTATTGACATCGTTTTACCTCTAAACACAACTTATTTTGTAATTTTGCAGATGTCTTGATGGATAAAAGATATACGGCGAAGAGGGCAGACTTATTATCATTTGCCACCATCTGAAGATGGTATTGGACAATCAGTTTTGCCGTTATAATGAAGCATAGATTACAATGAAATCCAACATTTCGCGCCGGCCCGGCAGGTCACAGGCTATGGTTTTCATCATCCTCTTTGGTGTGGTGAGCTTGTTTTCGGACATGACCCATGAAAGTGTGTCCAGCATTCGAGGCATCTTCTTGTCGTTGGTCGGGGCTTCGGCAGCAACCATCGGTTTTATCTCCGGTCTTGGAGAACTCATCGGATATGGCATGCGTTATGTGTTTGGCAGGATGACCGACCGTACCAAACACTATTGGCCCATGGTGATTTTGGGTTATGCACTCGAACTTGTCGCCGTGCCCAGCCTGGCATTGATCGGTGAACACGGATGGATAGCGGCCTGCGTGCTGCTCGTGGTGCAACGCATGGGCAAGGCCATCAAGAAGCCTGCCAAGGACACCGTGATGTCTTTTGCCTCGTTTCAGATAGGGCATGGCAAGAGTTTTGCCATTCAGGAGATGCTCGACCAGATCGGAGCTTTCCTCGGTCCGGTGTTGCTCTATGTCATCATGCTGTTCAAGACCGAAGGCACCACATTCGAACGCTATTCGTTTTGCTTTGGCATGCTCGTCATTCCGGCCCTTATCACCATGACCATGCTGCTGATTACCAAGAGCAAGTTCCCCCATCCCGAGAAGTTTGAACCCACCCCCAAGGAATATATTCCGTTCAAAATGCAACGGCGGTTCATCTTTTATATCATCGGCATCAGCCTGTTTGCCTTTGGATTTATCGACTACTCGCTCATCGTCATGCACCTTTCCAAGGAGCATCTGTTCTCCGTGGAAGCCATCCCGCTGGTCTATGCCGGTGCGATGATTGTCGATGCCGTGGCCGCACTGGTCTTCGGCTGGCTGTTCGACCATCAGGGAACGCTTGCCCTAGTCATCTCCACGTTGCTCTCGGTGTCCTTCCCCCTGCTGGTGTTTGGCTTCTCAGCCACAACGCCTGTCATCTGGGGCATCGCCATGTGGGGTGTGGGCATGGGCGCACAAGAGTCTATCCTCAAAGCCGCCGTGGCCTCGATGGTGCCCAAACAGAGCCGTGCCACGGGCTATGGCATCTTCGAATGTTCCTTCGGATTGTTCTGGTTTCTTGGCAGTTGGCTCCTCGGCGTGCTCTATGACTACCATCTCAGTGTGATGATCGGGGTGTCGATGGTGGCTCAGTTGGCAGCCATCCCCATGTATATCCTGTCCAACCGCAGTGCCCGCCAACCTGTTTCGCCACAAAACTAAGCGAAACTCGGCGGAAAAATCTCTTCTTTACAAATATAAAGAACTACCGTCAATGTGGATTTCCTCCTCGTTGATGAGGTATTGCAATGCCTGATCCAACAAGGCTTGGGGCAGGGCAAGGCTGCGGAGTTCGGTGATGGGGTGTTTCTTCCGGTCTTCCAATAGTGAGAGTACGGCCTGCCTTGCCGACTCCTGATTGTGTTTGCCGGCAGGCCTTTGCCCATGCGCCAGACACACATCGCAGCCTCCGCAATCCTCGGTATCGGTCTCGCCAAAATACCTCAACAGCTGACGGCTGCGGCACACATTGTCGTTGGTGGCATATTCTATCATCGCGTTGATGCGCTTGGTGAACTGTTCCTTGCGCTCCTCATAGACCGAGGGTGGAATGACCATCAACTCTCCGTCGACC
>JAEAMQ010000049.1 GCA_016901395.1 Prevotella sp.
ATACCTGCAAGAGGGCTATGTCGTTGCGGACTTGCACGGGGCAAGTCCCTACATTGCTACAGAAATGCCACCGTGTAGCGAATAGCGTAACCTCTGCGGAATTACAAAACATCGCGCGAGCTATCTGTGCCATCTGCGCCATCTGCGAGAAATTAAAAATTGCGTTCATTGCGTTTATGGCGAGAGAAGTTATCCATTGGGGAATCCTACTCCCAAGAGGAACAAAAGATTGGGTACTTATGCCCAAGAAAGAAGGCACCCAGAAACCATTGTTTCCGGATGCCTTCATTGATCTAACAGTATGTGGCGGGCAAATGAGTAGCGCGGGATGCCCGAGGATTAGATGAACAAATTGACGTTGGCTTGTTCGGCACGCTCCATGTAAGTGGCCACGCCGCCGATGGTCACGCCATCGATCAACTCGTCCTTGCTCACGCCCATCATGTCCATTGTCATCTGACAGGCGATAAACTCCACGCCGTTGTCCATCGCCTGTTGGCGCAGCGACTCCAGCGAATCGATGTTTTTCTTCCTCATGATATAGCGCATCATGCGGTCGCCCATGCCCATCATGCTCATCTGCGAGAGCTTTAGCTTACGGGAATTAGACGGCAACATCATCGAGAACATGCGTCCGAAGAGGTCCTTTTTCACTGCGGGCTTCTGTTCTTTCTTAATCACGTTGAGTCCCCAGAAGGTGAAGAATATAGACACTTTCTTACCCGTAGCGGCGGCTCCGTTGGCCAACACAAACGTGGCGATGGCGCGGTCGAGGTCGTCGCTGAACATGATGAGGGTCTTGTTGCCCGGCGCGGCCGGTGCACTTGCAGCCGACTGTGGCGAGCACGCACCCTTCTCGATGATCACCGTATGGTATCCACCCTCCTCCTTGACGCTCACCACGCGGTTGCCCGTGCTCTTGCACCACGACTGGGCATCACGCGGGAAGCCTGCGTCGGTGGCTTTCACCTCCACGCAGGTGCCCGGCATCATAGCGTCGACAGCCTTCTTCAGCTTCATGATCGGGCCGGGACACTGCAGTCCGCAGGCATCAATCTTCAGCGTGTCCACTGGTTTTTCGCCCTGACAGGCACAGCTCACGCTCTCCAGCTTCACATTGGTGATGACCTGGGTGGCACAGGCATAGGTCTTGTATCCACCCGAAAGGTTGCGCACATCCTTATAGCCGCGTCCCAGAAGGATGCGTTGTGCCAGATAGCCCCGCAAGCCCACAGCACAGAATATCACAATCCTGCGGTCCTGCGGCACTTCGGCGAGACGCTCGCGCAGGTCGTCGAGGGGAATGTTCACGGCCCCACTGATGGTGCCAAGGGCAAACTCATCGGGTGTGCGCACGTCGAGCAGGAATACGTCTTTGGGGTCCATCTCCTGCACCTCACGCCAGTAGACCACCGGCATGGCACCACTGATGATGTTGCTGGCTGCATATCCGGCAATGGCGATGGGGTCTTTGGCCGACGAGTACGGCGGTGCGTAGGCATGCTCCAACTTCACCAAATCGTAGACCGTACCGCCCTTCTTGATGACAAGGGCTATCTGGTCAATACGCTTGTCCACCCCGTCATGGCCCACGCATTGTGCGCCATAGAGCTGTCCGGTCTCCGGATGGAAGGTGAGTTTGGTGGTCAATTGGAACGAGCCGGGGTAATATCCGGCATGCGAAGCCGATGTCGTGGTCGAACTGCGATAGGGCAATCCCAGTTGCTTCAGTCGCTTGGCGGGCAGGCCTGTGGCCCCGACGGTGACGTCAAACACCTTGGCAATCGACGTGCCAATGGCTCCTTCGTACTCGGTCTGGTTGCCAAACACCATATTGTCGGCCACGATGCGGCCCTGTCGGTTGGCGGGATTGGCCAGATAGTTGAGCCACGGCTGACCCGTGAGGGGATGCTCAAACTCGATGGCATCGCCTACGGCATAGACATCTTTGGCCGATGTTTCGAGATACTTGTTCACCTTGATGCCGCGCTGTCCCAACTCTATGCCGGCCTCGGTAGCCAGTCGGGTCTCGGGTCTCACGCCGATGGAGAGCAGCACCACGTCTGCATCGATGCTCTCGCCACTGCCGAAGAACACACGCAGACGGTTGCCACATTGCTCAAAATGGTCCACGCCACGCTGCAGATAGAGGCCTACGCCCTTATCCATCAAGTGGCGATGCACCTGTGAGGCAATAGAGAAATCGACCGGTGCCATCACCTGATCGGCCATCTCCACTATTGACACGCGGGCACCGGCCTGATACAGATTCTCGGCCATCTCAAGGCCGATGAACCCGCCGCCCACCACCACGGCATCGGTCACCGTATGGGTCTGCAGATAGTTCTTGATGCGATCAGTGTCGTCGACGTTTCTCAGCGTGAAGATGCCGGGCAGGTCTATGCCCTGCAAAGGTGGACGCACGGGCGACGAACCCGGCGAGAGCAACAGGCGGTCATAGCTCTCGGTATACAGCGAACCATCTGCACGGCGCACCGAAACGCTCTTCGCGGCGGTGTCGATAGCCGTCACCTCGTTTTCCACACGCACATCGATGTTGAACCGTCGGCCAAACGATTGTGGTGTCTGCACAAAGAGTTTGTCGCGGTCCTCTATCGTGCCGCCAATATAATAAGGTAGTCCGCAGTTGGCATAAGAAATATACTTGCCTTTCTCCAGCAGGATAATCTCCGCCAGCTCGTCGGCTCTTCTGATTCTCGCTGCAGCTGTTGCGCCTCCAGCCACGCCTCCAATTATAACATGTTTCATATAACGTACTATGCTTAATAATAATCTTTTACACTGTTTTCCACAGGAAAACGTTACAAAGATATACACTTTTAACGAGCGCACCAACTTTCCAAAGGAAAATAATTAGATTGACAACGATTTTTAACAAGTGAGGCATCGCGAAACCTTCGCATTCAGGTATCTTCGTCGCTGGCCCTCCCTCCTGACACAGGTCATGAATACCGATGAATAAGGGCGTATGCCGTGACAACCAACACAGTCCCTCAAGCAAGCACAAATCAACGTTGAAAAGATTTTACAAAACCTTCTTCATTTGGCCCAACATTTGAAAGGGCAGTCCTTTGATGCGCGAAAACGGCCCAAAATGGGCTTTACGGATAACACTGAATGACAGCGAGTTGTATTTTATTGACAAATAACGACTTTACGATTAGTATCGAATCGCAAGACGATTACTATCGAATCGTCATGCGATTAGGCCCTTATCGCAGAGGCATAAAGGCCTTTTGGGAGTAAAAAAAGAGTTCAAAACAGAGAAAAAACCTCTTTTAGGGGAGAAAAACCGAGGTTGGAAGGGCAGTCGGTTGCAGCCTAACATAGAGAAAAGAGCATTTTTCCGGCTGGAGCGATGGCGGCAAAAAGCATGATAAATGATGAAAGAAATAAACAAAAAAGGAGGGAGGCCCGCTGTCTTAGAACTTAAACGTGATGGTGCCATAGGGCACACACTTCTCCCTGATGCGCACGGAGA
>JAEAMQ010000050.1 GCA_016901395.1 Prevotella sp.
GATGGCATCCTTGTGAATCTGGATGATGCGGATGCCGTATTCGTTGTCATAACTCACCTGGATGGTCTCGCAAGGTAGCTTGCCGGGCTGGCGACAAAGCACGATACCTGTGCCCAGTCGCTAGGCGAGGGCAGAGCTCATGACAAAGCCGCGACTCTCAATTCCCACGATTTTGGTGATGCCTTTATCCTTATACAGGTCAAACAACTCATCACTCAGGATCTTTACACACTCGGGAGTCTTAAACAATGTGGTGACATCTCTGAAGTTAACCCCTTTAATCGGCCAGTCTGGAATGCATCTCAGATGGTCAAGTAAGACTTTGTTGTTCATCTTTTATAGTATGATTATATTCTAATTATTTCTTTTTCAACGATTTATTCGATGTGTAGTTTCACGTGAAACAAACGGAGCCTTTGAATTTTGAGATTTGAACATTGAACTTTATGATTTGCCTGTTTGTTGTAATTTAGTGCTGTCTTCTTCTTGATTATTATCTATTGGATGTCTCAATAATCCTGCCTTTTTCAGCCGTCTTAATGGAATAACCCTGAAGTTCTATACTCAAAAGCTCAATGTTTAACGGCTGTAGGCTTAAAGTTCAAAGCTCAAAGTCCTATGTTTAACGGCCGTAGGCTTAAAGTTCAATGTTCAAAGTTCAATGTTCAAGGGATAGACGGTTTTACCTCCCTAATAGCACGAGCATCACATTGATGTCGCTCGGTGATACGCCGGGGATTCTGCTGGCCTGTCCTAAGGTCTCGGGGTCGATGCGTTCGAGCTTCTGACGGCCTTCGGTGCTGATTTCTTTGAGTTCGCTATAGGTAAAGCGGCCTTTGATACGAATATCTTCCAATCTGTGCATCTTGTCCGCAATCATCTTCTCGCGCTCTATATATCCTTTGTATTTAATGCGGATTTCTGCACCTTCACAAATCTCTTCCTTGCGGTTTTCGGGCGTATTCATCACAGCTTTCAGTTCTGGGATAACCTCCGAAAGCATAGCCATTGTAATCTGTGGACGGCCGATGAGGTCGGCGATTTTGCATCCCATGCGGAGTGGGGTAGTGCCCATCGCTTCAAGCGCAGCATTGATTTCTGATGGTTTAACCGATGTCTCGTCACAGAATTTGACAATTCTCTCGATATCTTCCTTCTTTTGCAACCACCAATCCATGCGTTCACGGCCGGCCAATCCCAAAGCATAGGCTTTCTCAGTGAGCCGTGCGTCGGCATCGTCTTGGCGCAAAAGGATGCGGTATTCTGCCCTCGACGTAAACATTCTATAGGGTTCGTCCACGCCCTTGGTGGTCAGATCATCAATCAAAACACCAATATAGCTCTCGTCTCTCCGCATTACAAACGGATCACTTCCGGCACATCTCAGGGCGGCATTGATACCGGCAACGATACCCTGTCCGCCTGCTTCCTCGTAGCCAGTGGTGCCATTCACCTGACCAGCCATGAATAATCCGGGGATGATTTTGGACTCCATAGAGTGCTTCAGCTGCGTCGGGTCGAAGTAATCATACTCGATGGCATAGCCGGGGCGGTAGATTTTTGCATCGCGCAAAGCTGGAATCAGATGGATGGCCCGTAGCTGTGTCTCCATCGGCATGGACGAAGAGAAGCCGTTAAGATACATCTCGTTGGTGTCTTCTCCTTCCGGTTCGATGAAAAGTGGGTGCTGATTCTTGTCGGGAAACGTCACGAGCTTGGTCTCGATTGACGGGCAATAACGTGGGCCTGTGGACTGAATTTGCCCATTGAAAAGTGGGGAATTGGCTATGTCCTGACGCAAAGCCTCATGTGATTCGGGCGTTGTGTAACACGTCCAACAAGGTAGCTGCTTCAGGGTAGGCTGCGACCTGAGGTAGGAAAACTTGTGAAAGTCGTTCTCTCCGGGCTGTTCTTCGGTATCCTCAAAGTGGATACTGCGCTTGTCGAGACGTACCGGCGTACCCGTTTTCATGCGGGAAACTCGGATGCCCCAGCGCGAAATGGATTCCGAAAAATGCGGCACGGCAGGTTCTGCACAGCGTCCTCCCGGCACCTGATGGCGCCCGATGTGCATCAATCCATTGAGAAACGTGCCGGCAGTGACCACCACACTCTTGGCGTGAAGCTCCACACCCCAGATGGTTTTCACGCCCACGGTCTCTCCATTCTCTACGAGCAGTTCGTCGGCTTGGTCCTGCCAGATATCAAGATTGGGCGTGCGGTCGAGACGACGACGCCATTCCACGATAAACTTCTCACGGTCGCACTGGGCACGCGGCGACCAAACGGCCGGCCCTTTGCCCTTGTTGAGCATGCGGAACTGGATGGCTGTAGCATCTGTGACAATACCCATCTGTCCCCCTAAAGCATCGATTTCCCGTACAATCTGACCTTTGGCGATACCTCCCACGGCGGGATTGCAACTCATCTGTGCAATCTTATTCATGTCCATAGTCACCAAGCACGTGCGGGCACCCATATTTGCAGCTGCTGTGGCTGCCTCACAACCGGCGTGGCCTCCTCCAATGACAATCACGTCATAACTGAATTCCATTCCTATCTTTTCTTTTTGCGCAAAAGTACTCAATTAAATCGAATTTTTGCCTTTTTTACTTTGAATTATCATCAAAAAGTAGTATTTTTGCACTCAAAATACAAGGGACGGATACCTATTATATAGTATCGGTCCCCTGCTACTGTTTCCTATGAAGGCAATTAAAAGAAATCTCGGATTATATCTAACAGTTAAATAATTAAAAATCAATCATTTATGTGGTTAATCAATTCTCCAATTGGTAGAAAAGTAGTGATGTCGTTGACCGGCATTAGCCTTATTCTATTCCTGACTTTCCACTGTTGCATGAACGTTGCCGCATTCTTCTCCGGGGATGCCTACAACGTAGTGTGCAAATTTTTGGGAAGCAACTGGTATGCAGTTCTCGGTACGGCAGCACTGGCATTCCTGGCAGTTTGTCATATCGTTTATGCCTTCATCCTGACTGCGCAGAACCGCCGCGCCCGCGGTAATCAGCGTTATGAGATGACGAGCCGTCGTCCCGAGGTGAGCTGGGCTTCCCAGAACATGCTTGTATTGGGTCTTATTGTGCTCATTGGTCTCATTCTCCACCTCTACAATTTCTGGGGACACATGATGTTTGCAGAACTTGCCGGTATTGAAGTGGCTCATGATCCTGCAGACGGTTTCGCCTGGATTCAGGAAACGTTTGCCAATCCGGTTTACTCCATTCTCTATTTGGTTTGGATCGTTGCCATCTGGTTCCACCTCTCTCACGGTTTCTGGAGCTCCATGCAGACATTGGGTTTCAGTGGTAAGATCTGGTTGAAGCGCTGGCAGTGCATCGGTATCGTTTATGTAAGCATACTGATGGGTGTCTTCGCTATCCTCGTTCTCTCCTTCTGGCTTGGATTTGCTCCCAGCATGTGCTGTGCTTAATTCGCCCTACATCATTCACCATTCATAATTACAAAAAGATTATGTCACAAATAGATTCAAGAATTCCTGAAGGCCCTTTGGCTGAGAAATGGACCAATTATAAAGCTCATCAGAAACTTGTCAACCCCGCTAACAAGCGCAAGCTTGATATCATCGTGGTTGGTACCGGACTGGCTGGCGCCAGTGCTGCCGCCTCACTCGGCGAGATGGGCTTCCATGTTATCAATCTCTGCATACAGGACAGCCCCCGCCGTGCGCACTCCATCGCCGCACAGGGAGGTATCAATGCAGCCAAGAACTACCAGAATGACGGTGACGCCACCTACCGTCTTTTCTACGATACCATTAAGGGAGGTGACTACCGTGCACGTGAGGCCAACGTATATCGACTGGCTGAAGTGAGTGCTGCCATTATCGACCAGTGTGTCGCTCAGGGTGTCCCCTTTGCCCGTGAATATGGTGGTATGCTTGCCAACCGCTCTTTCGGTGGTGTGCAGGTGAGCCGTACGTTCTATGCCAAGGGACAGACCGGCCAGCAGCTTCTGCTCGGTGCCTACTCCTCATTGATGAAGGAAGTGAACAACGGCACAGTGGAACTCCACACCCGTACCGAGATGGAAGACGTTGTAATCATCGACGGCCGTGCCCGCGGTATCATCGCCAAGAACCTCGTTACCGGCAAACTTGAGCGCTATGCAGCCCACGCTGTATGTCTCGCCACCGGTGGTTATGGCAACGCCTACTTCCTTTCGACCAACGCTATGGGTTGCAACTGTACGGCCGCAGTGCAGGCTTACCGCAAGGGTGCCTACTTCGCCAACCCCTGTTTCGTACAGATCCACCCCACCTGTATCCCCGTTCACGGTGACAAGCAGTCCAAGCTGACGCTGATGTCTGAGTCTCTGCGCAACGACGGACGTATCTGGGTGCCCAAGAAACTCGAAGACGCCAAGAAGCTCCAGAAGGGCGAAATCAAGGGCCGCGACATCCCCGAGGCCGACCGCGACTACTACTTGGAGCGCCGCTACCCGGCCTTCGGTAACCTCGTTCCCCGCGACGTGGCCAGCCGTGCCGCCAAGGAGCGCACCGACCAGGGCTTTGGTGTGAACAACACCGGTCTCGCAGTGTTCCTCGATTTCTCTGAAGCCATCCAGCGACTGGGCCGTGATCGTGTGGCCGAGCGCTATGGAAACCTCTTCGATATGTATGAAGAGATTACCGATGATAACCCCTACGAGAACCCCATGATGATCTATCCTGCCATCCACTATACGATGGGCGGCCTCTGGGTAGACTATGAGTTGCAGACCTCTGTCAAGGGCCTCTTCGCCCTCGGAGAGTGCAACTTCTCCGACCACGGTGCCAACCGTCTCGGTGCTTCTGCACTGATGCAGGGTCTGAGCGATGGTTATTTCGTGATTCCTTATACCATGCAGAACTATCTGTCTGACCAGATTACAGTTCCGCGCTTTAGCACAGACCTCCCCGAATTCGACGAGGCTGAGAAGGGCGTACAGGCTGAAATCGACCGCTTGATGAACTCCAAGTTCCACGACGAGAGCGTCGACTCCATCCACAAGCGTCTCTACAACATCCTCTGGAACTACGTGGGCATGGCCCGCACCGAGGAGGGCTTGAAGAAAGCCCTGGAGATGTTGAAGCAGATCCGTGTAGAGTTCAACGAGCACGTGCGTATCCCCGGTTCTAAAGAAGGTCTCAACGTGGAGCTCGACAAGGCTATCCACCTCCGCGACTTCATCACCATGGGCGAACTCATGGCCTACGATGCCCTGCACCGCAACGAGAGCTGTGGCGGACACTTCCGTGAGGAGAGCAAGACCGAGGAAGGTGAAGCCAAGCGCGATGACGAGAACTTCATGTACGTGGGCTGCTGGAAGTACCAGGGCTCAGACGATGTAGCTCCCGAGTTGCTCAAGGAACCGCTGAACTATGAGGCTATCAAGGTTCAGACCAGAAATTACAAATCATAATTAAGGAATCAACAAAATGGATACAAATATTTCATTCACACTGAAAGTATGGCGTCAGAATGGTCCTACAGCAGAAGGCCATTTCGACACTTTTGAGATGAAGGATATCCCCGGCGATACCTCCTTCCTCGAGATGCTCGACATCCTCAATGAGCAACTCATTGAAGACAACAAGGAGCCTTTCGTTTTTGACCACGACTGTCGCGAGGGTATCTGCGGTATGTGCTCACTCTACATCAACGGTCATCCCCACGGCCCCGGCCAGGGAGCCACCACTTGCCAGCTCTACATGCGTCGTTTCAACGATGGTGACGTCATCACCGTTGAGCCTTGGCGCTCGGCTGCCTTCCCTGTGATCAAGGACTGCATGGTAGACCGTTCGGCTTTCGACAAGATCATTGCTGCCGGTGGTTACACCAGCGTGCGCACCGGTCAGGCTCAGGATGCCAATGCCATCCTCATCCCCAAGCAGGATGCCGACGAGGCTATGGACTGCGCCACCTGTATCGGTTGCGGTGCTTGCGTGGCAGCTTGCAAGAATGGTTCGGCCATGCTCTTCCTGAGTTCCAAGGTGAGCCAGCTTGCGTTGCTTCCCCAGGGTCGTCCTGAGGCTGCACGCCGCGCCAAGAATATGATTGCCAAGATGGAGGAGCTCGGCTTCGGAAACTGCACCAACACCCGCGCCTGCGAGGCTGAGTGCCCGAAGAATGAGTCCATCGCCAACATCGCCCGACTCAACCGTGAGTTCATCGCCGCTAAGTTGGCCGACTAAGACATGCATGCTTCCGTAAGGAAGGTATATTATAATGGTGAAGCCCGCAAGCAATTGTCTGCTTGCGGGCTTTCTTTGTCTGAGGCTTCGTCATGCCCTCATATCATAGTCCTGACCATACACGTATTCGTCCTTTGACTGCGGATGCTAATGGGTCTATAGCTAAAAAAAGAGAGAGACTCCCATGGAGACTCCCTCTTGGTGTATTGTATGATGCAGTGATGTGCTGCAAGATGCTCTGTCCTGTAATCTTTGTCTCAACGCATTGAGACTGAGTTGATTACTGATACCATACCTCGCCACCTAATTTCTGTGGCGGATCGTTTTCAGGTTTCTTGGGCTCTGGCACAGGGTCCTCATAGATTCCTGCAAGTGTTTTAAGGTTCTTTGTCATAACAGTAGATTTTAAATAAGGTGATTAATCTGTTACCATCGTTGCAAATTTAGGAAAAAAATCAATACGCTGCAACCCCCTCCCCCCGATTTATTCGTGTCAAATTCATTAAAAATCATCATTTTATCTAAAATAAAGTCTATATTTTTATTAAATTTGCATAATATGACAAATGAGGTTACTAAAATCTTCATTCGCGACCATCGTGAGGATGATGTCCGTCGGTTGGCTCTTGAAGGCAGCCGTAATTCAGCCGTTGATTTGCCCTTTGCCCTTGACCAGATACAGGGATGGCAGACGGCCCGCCGTAAGCTCCCCTTCTGGGCGGCTCACGACGATGTGGTCTACCCGCCCCATCTCAACATGGAACAGTGCAGCTCGGAGCAGACAGCGCGCTATAAGCAGCAGGTTGTCTGTCGGTTTTTGGCTGATTTCAGTGGCCCGTCCGTGTTGGTAGACCTCACCGGCGGCTATGGTGTCGATTTCTTTTACCTCTCAGAGCCTTTCACGCGTGCGGTGTATGTAGAGCGCCACGCCGCCTTAAGCGAGCTTGTAGGCCACAATCTGGGCGTTCTCGGGCGGTCGCAGGCTGAGGTGCATTGCGCCGATGGCGTAGAGTTTCTCGACAGTCTTCCCACGGGCAGCGATAGGTCTGCCGCCACCGTTATCTTCCTTGATCCCGCGCGCCGTGGCTCCCATGGACAGAAAGTCTTCGGTTTGCAAGACTGTGAACCTGATGTGACGCAGCTGCGCGACCGGCTCCTCGACCGTTGCGATGTGCTCATGCTCAAACTCTCGCCTATGCTCGACTGGCACGAGGCCTTGCGCCAGCTGTGTCCCTCGGGCCGCGGATGTGAGGTGCATATCGTGTCGGCGGGTGGCGAATGCAAGGAGTTGCTGCTCGTCATGACCCACGACGATACTCCCCTGCGGGTGTATTGCGTCAATGATGACGAGCTGTTCGACTACATGCCGCAGTCGTCCGACGCCGCTCCCACCGCCTCGTCAGCCACCGTTTCGGCCCCGTCGCTCGCGGGTTGGCTGCTGGTGCCCAATGCGAGTATCATGAAGGCGGGGTGTTTCCGTGAGCTGGCTGCAGCCTACGGGTTGCATGTCGTAGACCGCAATTCTCATCTTTTTGTTGCCGATGGGCCTGTTGCTGGTTTTCCCGGACGGCAGTTCTGCATCCGCGCGGTGTCGTCGATGAACAAGCGTGAGGTGCGTGAGGCGTTGCGGGGCATCACGCAGGCGAACATCGCCACGCGCAATTTCCCGCTCTCCGTCGCAGAACTGCGTAAGCGACTGAAGCTCCATGACGGCGGCAGCCTGTACCTCTTTGCTACCACATGGCAGAAACAGCACGTCCTCCTCTTCTGTGAGGCTCCTACAAAGTAGTTTTTAAAGACATAGTAACATAATAACAGTGGCCATACGGCGGTGAGGTTTTAGACATAGTAACATAATAACAATGGCCATACGGCGGTGGGATTTTAGACATAGTAACATAATAACAGTGACCATACGGTGGTGGGGTTTTTAGACAGAAAGACATAAAAACATATAGCTGTGCGTTAGTTGATGTGTTTGTTATGTAGTTCTGCCTAAAAAGCAAACAATCATAAGGTCTGTGTCCTTTTGTCTTTATGTCTTAAAACAAACCCCGCGCAGCTATATGTTTTTATGTCTTTCTGTCTAAAAAACTCCCATCGCGCAGCCACTGTTATTATGTTACTATGTCTAAAACCCCACCGCCGTATGGCCACTGTTATTATGTTACTATGTCTTTCTCCCGATTGTTCTGTCTATAAATTAATTGTTGATGAAAAATCTTGAATATTGCTTTCAAATCCTTGTCTTATTCTAAAATCGAAAGTCTCTCGCCCGAAATACGCCAAAAATGGCTCGTTTTAAACTCGCTGATTTATAGAGACTTGTATTTATTTGACAGTTTTTTATCTTGCGATTACTATCTAATCGCAACGGAAAACGGCCCTTTTCGTCCTGCGTTTAGGTAGTATTCGTGGCATGATTCGATACTAATCGTAAGAGGAATACTACCTAATCGTCCGACGACCATGTATGAAACGCCAAAAAAACCCGTTTTTATCTCCATACGATACCGTTTAGATTTCTATTTCATGAAAATAAAATCGCCCGATTTTGATAAACTATTTTGACAAACTCGGAAATCGTTCCCGACAACGGTCATGGCCGATGATGCATTTTGATGCAAAGTTTCGATAAAAAGGTCTTTTCGTTTTGATTTTTGCCTTAAAATTGTTATTTTTGCAAGCTAAACGCTTTAAACATCAATTCATTAGCTAATTCATGTCAGTAGAAATCAAGAAGGTGGAGACGAAAAAGGATCTCAAGGCCTTCATCAATTTTCATTATGACCTCTATGAGGGTAATCCCTATGATGTGCCCTCACTTTATAGCGACGAGATAAACACCCTGAGCAAGGACCGTAATGCAGCGTTCGACTTCTGCGATGCCGAGTATTTCTTAGCCTACAAGGACGGAAAACTCGTGGGCCGTGTAGCCGCCATCATCAACAACCGCGCCAATGAGCGCTGGGAACAGAAGAACGTGCGCTTCGGATGGCTCGACTTCGTGGATGACATTGAGGTGAGCGAGGCTCTGTTACAGGCCGTGACCGACTATGGCAAGTCCAAGGGCATGGCGGCTGTGGTGGGCCCGCTGGGATTTACGGATATGGATCCTGAGGGCATGCTCACCTGGGGATTTGACAAGCTCGGTACGATGGCCACCATCTACAACTACGAGTACTATCCCCAGCACATGGAGCGTCTCGGCGGATGGGAGAAAGACAACGACTACGTGGAGTATTTCCTGCCTGTGCCCGACAAGATGCCCGACAAGTTCTTGAAGCTGTCATCGATGATAGAGCAGCGCTACAACCTGCGTGTGAAGAAGGTGACCCGCGAGGACGTAAACAACGGCTATGCCCGCAAACTATTTGAAATCATCAACGAGACATACGTAGATCTCTATGGTTTTGTGACACTGACCGACCATCAGATCGACCAGTATGTGAAGATGTTTCTGCCGGCAGTCGACTTCAATCTGGTGACGGTCATCGTCGATGCCAACAAAGACGACAAGATCGTAGGCATCGCCATCACTATCCCCTCGTTGTCGAAAGCCTTGCAGAAGTGTCGCCGTGGCCGGTTGTTCCCCTTCGGATGGTGGCATCTGCTGCGCGCCATCAAGTTTCACAAGACCGAGGGAGTAGACCTGTTGCTCATCGGCGTGCTGCCCGAATATCGCTCCAAGGGCGCCAACGCGCTGATCTTTGCCGACCTCATTCCGCGCTATATCGAGTACGGTTTCAAGTGGGGCGAGTCGCAGGTAGAGATGGAGACCAATACGGGCGTGCAAGGACAGTGGAGCGCATTCGAACATATCAACCATAAACGGAGACGGTGTTATAAGAAAACCATTTGACACCTCCCCCGCCCCTCCAATGGGAGGGGAGATAAATACCAATACTATTGAAATGACAGAAGATAAAAACATCGATTCCAACGAGCTGGAGCTGGACAACGTGTCACAGCCCGTGGAATATACTGACGATAATATTCGCCACCTGAGTGATATGGAGCACGTCAGGACAAGACCCGGTATGTATATCGGTCGACTGGGTGACGGCTCGCTGCCCGAGGACGGCGTGTATGTGCTGCTCAAGGAGGTCATCGACAATTCGATAGACGAGTTCAAGATGAATGCCGGTGACCGCATCGAGGTGGACATCGACGACAATCTGCGGGTGAGCGTGCGCGACTATGGCCGCGGTATCCCGCAGGGCAAGCTCGAGGAAGCCGTGTCGGTATTGAACACGGGTGGAAAATACGACTCCAAGGCGTTCAAGAAAAGTGTCGGACTCAACGGCGTGGGCGTGAAAGCCGTCAACGCCCTCAGCTCAAAGTTTGAGGTGAGGAGCTATCGCGACGGCAAGGTGCGCGCCATAGAGTTTGCCAAGGGTCAGAAACAGACCGACAAGACCTCAAAGACCGCTGACGAGAACGGTACGTTTATCTTCTTCCAGCCCGACGATACTTTGTTTAAGAACTATCAGTTCCACGATGAAATCGTCGAAACGATGCTGCGCAACTACACCTATCTCAACTCCGGACTGACCATCATGTATAACGGTCGCCGCATCAAGAGCCGCAATGGTCTGGAGGATTTGCTCAACGACAACATGACCGTCGACGGGCTTTACCCCATCATCCACGTCAAGGGTGAGGACATCGAGATAGCCTTCACCCATACCAATCAGTATGGCGAGGAATACCATAGCTTCGTCAACGGCCAGCATACCACCCAGGGCGGCACCCATCAGAGTGCGTTCAAGGAGCATATTGCAAAGACCATCAAGGAGTTTTACGACAAAAACTACGAATATACCGACATCCGCAACGGCATCGTGGCAGCCATAGCCATCAACGTCGAAGAACCCGTTTTCGAGAGTCAGACCAAGATTAAGCTCGGATCCACGCTCATGTCACCCGACGGCGACACCATCAACAAGTATGTAGGCGACTTCATCAAGCGTGAGGTCGACAACTTCCTGCATATACACAAAGAGGATGTGGCTGACATTCTGGAGAATAAAATCAAGGAGAGTGAGCACGAGCGCAAGGCCATGGCCGGTGTGACGAAACTCGCCCGCGAGCGTGCCAAGAAGGCCAGTCTGCACAACCGCAAGCTGCGCGACTGCCGCATCCACTTCTCCGACGCGAAGAACGACCGCAAGGAAGAGTCGTCGATCTTCATCACCGAGGGTGACTCGGCGAGTGGAAGCATCACCAAAAGTCGTGACGTGAACACCCAGGCCGTGTTCTCGTTGAGGGGCAAACCGCTCAACTGCTTTGGCTTGACGAAGAAGGTGGTCTATGAGAACGAGGAGTTCAACCTGCTCCAGGCCGCCCTGGACGTAGAGGAAGGGCTCGACAACCTGCGCTACAACAAGGTTATCGTGGCCACCGATGCCGATGTCGATGGCATGCACATCCGACTGCTTATCATTACATTCTTCCTTCAGTTCTATCCCGAACTCATCAAGAAGGGGCACGTGTATGTGCTCCAGACGCCCCTCTTCCGCGTGCGAAACCGTCGTACGAAGATCAAGAGCAAGAAGACCATCGCCGAGGCCGACGCCCGACTGATGAAGGGGGAGAAGAAGAGCGACTTCATCACCCACTACTGCTACACCGAAGAGGAGCGTCAGAACGCCATCAAGGCCCTCGCTCCCGACCCGGAGATTACCCGTTTCAAGGGTCTCGGTGAAATCTCTCCCGACGAATTTTCCCATTTCATCGGTCCCGACATGCGCCTCGAACAGGTGACCCTCCACAAGACCGACCAGGTGCAAAAACTCCTCGAATACTACATGGGCAAGAACACCATGGAGCGCCAGAACTTCATCATCGACAACCTCGTGGTGGAGGAAGACCTCGCCGATAGTGAGTCTGCCGAGTAGAGTCCCTTTCTCGTGGAGTGTGTGTTTTTGTCTCACACAGAGTTTAGGAGTCATGGGAGGCTGCGCGGTGTGGGGTTCACGCAGAGTCGCAGAGTGAAAGGAGACTGCGTGACGAATATCTCACACAGAGTTTAGGAGTCATGGGAGGCTGCGCGGTGTGGGTTTCACGCAGAGCCGCAGAGTGAAAGGAGGCTACGCGACGAATATCTCACACAGAGTTTAGGAGTTATGGGAGGCTGTGCAATAGCGATGCTCCAGTAGGGACATGCCCCGTGCATGTCCGCACCGCCGGATGGCAATCGTTGGGCTATATCATGATATCGCAATGATTTAGAGTTATGGGAGATGTAGCCTGAAGGCAATGAGGACTTATAAATAAGGGAATGAAATGGATTGGAACGAATCGATAACGCTGGAATATACGCATAGGTTGCTGGCCTGTGCCTATGCTGTACACACGGCGTTGGGACCGGGATTGCTGGAAAGCATCTATGAGAAAGCGCTGACATTAGAGCTTCACCAGAATGGCTTTCAGGTGGAAACACAGGTCCCCATGAAGGTGATGTATAAAGGTGTTGACCTCGGTTGTGACATGCGTCTGGACTTATTGATAGACCATCAGGTCATCATAGAAATAAAATCGGTACAGGAATTGAAGCCGGTTCATTACAAACAACTCCTCACCTACATGCGTTTAATGGACGTAAAACTCGGTTTTCTCATCAATTTCGATGTATCTTCATTGAAAGATGGCATACACAGGGTGGTTTTTTAAGGATTAAGAAAGAGAAGGATAACATGATAAATATCTCGTTCTGGTCTCTCTTTTCCAACTCCCAAGACTCCAGATGCCTTGGCATCAACAGCTTTTTGGCTCTTAAAACTCTGTGCCTCTGTGTGAGAAAAATATAATCGTCGAAATATAAAAAACACTCCAACGGAAGGAGTTACAGTCATAAATCATCATCAAGAAATGAAAAAAGCACTCATCATATCGCTCGTATCGATGCTCCTCCCGAGCCTCGCACAAGCTCAATTCAGACTCAACTTCGGTTCAGATTCTCCCCTTCGCAAGCTGCAGATGGCAGAGATGGCCATCACCAATATGTATGTAGACTCTGTCGATGAGCAGCGACTCGTCGAGGACGGCATACGGGGCATGCTCGAAAAGATGGACCCTCACTCCTCCTACACCACCGCGAAGGAGACCAAATCGATGACAGAGTCGCTCAATGGATCGTTTGAAGGCATCGGCGTGCAGTTCAATATGCAGGCCGACACGTTGCTCGTCATCCAGCCTGTGACCAACGGACCCTCGGAGAAAGTAGGCATCGTGGCTGGCGACCGCATCGTCTCGGTCAACGATACCGCTATCGCTGGCGTGAAGATGTCGCGCGAAGACATTATGAAACGACTCCGCGGGCCAAAGGGAACTAAGGTGAAACTCGGCATCGTGAGACGCGATGTGAAGGGTGTGCAGACCTTCATCGTGACACGAGACAAGATTCCCGTGAAGACCATCGACGGCTATTACATGATACGTCCGGGCGTGGGCTACATCCGTATCGGCAGCTTCGGCGAGACCACCTACAAGGAATTTATGACCTGTGTGAAGGACCTTCAGGCCCGCGGCATGCAGGATCTCATCCTCGATTTGCAGGAGAACGGTGGCGGATACCTGCAGGCCGCCGTGCAGATTGCCAACGAATTTCTGCAGAAAAACGACCTTATCGTCTACACAGAGGGCCGGAAGGCGCGCCGGCAGGAGTATCATGCCCACGGCGACGGTAAGCTCCTTACAGGCAAAATTATCGTGTTGGTCAACGAATTTTCGGCTTCTGCCGCAGAGATTGTCACCGGAGCCATCCAGGATCAGGACCGCGGCACGGTGGTCGGACGGCGCAGTTTCGGCAAGGGACTGGTGCAACGGCCCGTGGAATTCCCCGACGGCAGCATGATGCGACTCACCATTGCCCACTACTACACGCCCTCGGGACGATGCATCCAGAAGCCATACGTCAAGGGAGACAAGAAGGATTATGAGAACGAACTGGACGACCGCTACAAGCATGGCGAGCTTTACTCAGCCGACAGCATCCATTTTGACGACTCGCTGAAATACTACACGCTGCGCCAGCACCGCACGGTCTACGGTGGCGGAGGTATCATGCCCGATGTCTTTGTGCCCTTAGACACCACGCAGTACACTCGGCTTCATCGCCAGCTCGCGGCCAAGAGCATCGTGATGAACGCCAACCTGAAATACGTGGACAACCACCGCAAGCAGCTCCACAAGCAATATCCCACCTTCGACAGTTATCTCTCGGGCTTCGAAGTGCCCCAGACGCTCGTCGACGAAATCCTCGCCGAGGGTAAGAAACAGAAGGTGGAGCCGAAGGATGAGGCCGAGCTCCGCCAGACGCTGCCTTATCTAAAGGCACAGCTCAAGGCCCTCGTGGCCCGCGATCTCTGGGATATGAGCGAGTATTTCCAGATTATCAATGAGCAGAACCACGTGGTTCAGCAGGCCCTGAAGGTGTTGGGGAAGTGATATAAAAGCCTCTCCCCCTTGCCCCTCCCCCGAAGGGAGGGGAGTAAAATGCTTGGAGGGTGAGTCTATCATGGGAGCAAGGCGGTGATAGAGTAGGGACATGCCCCGTGCATGTCCGCACCGCCGTATGGAGTCCTGCCTGAGAAACCCTCTCGATGAGAGGGCTTTGGCGTTGATATAGAGGGGTTTTTCCTTCGCACGAAGGGTGTTTTGTTCTCGCACGAAGGGTGTTTTGTTCTCACACGGAGGGTGTTGTTTTCTCGCACGGAGGGCGTTTTGTTCTCGCGCAGAGGGTGTTTTATTTTCACACAGAGTCCACTGAGAACACAGAGGCTGGCGCGGAGGTAAGGGGTATTTGGTAGTAGAGGGCACGGAAAATGTTGCCGGTCGATATGGGATAGGACGGGAAAGAGTAGAGGTTGGCCATCCGGCGGTGCGGACATGCACGGGGCATGTCCCTACAAAGCCTTAGTATTTTCACCCTGAAAGATATGATTATCCCACACCGTTCCTTCAGTATTGTATTTTCCCACAAACGTTTTTCCACCCTGAAAGATATGATTATCCCACACCATTCCGTCAGTATTGTATTTTCCCACAAACGTTTTTCCACGCTGAAAGATATGATTATCCCACACCATTCCTTCAGTATTGTATTTTCCCACAAACGTTTTTCCACCCTGAAAGATACGATTATCCCATCCCATTCCTTCAGTATTGTATTTTCCCACAAACGTTTTTTCACCCTGAAAGATATGATTATCCCACATCATTCCTTCGGTATTGTATTTTCCTACAAATGCTTTTTCACCATCAATGATGTGTTTATCCTGCATTATACTCCCCTCCCTTCGGGGGAGGGGTAAGGGGGAGAGGCTGTAGGGATAAGCGAGAGAGGCTGTAGGGGTAAGCGAGATAGGCTGTCGGTTCAAGCGAGATAGGCTGTAGATGCATAGCTTTGGCGGGCCGTACACCACGTTCACGCCCGCAGGTTTTTACTTTTTTACCCTTTTACCTTTTTACTTTTTCCTCATGGCGAGGGCCTCGTTCTCGTGGGCTTCCATGATTTTGCGCTCACCGGGCCCTTTGTCGTTGATGCCGCAGAGGTGGAGAATGCCGTGGATGATGACCCGATGGAGCTCGTCGTCGTAAGTCTTTCCGAAGAGCTCGGCATTGCTGCGCACGGTGTCTAAGCTGATGACGATGTCGCCGTTGATTACGTCCCCCTCGTCGTAGTCGAAGGTGATGATGTCGGTGTAATAGTCATGGCCGAGGTATTCGTTGTTCACTTCAAGTATTTTCTCATCGCTCACAAACATATATCCCACCTGTCCCACGCGCCGTCCGTGGGCTGCAGTCACGGCCTTGATCCATTGGGAAGTCTCCCGATGCTTGATATTGGGCATTTCAATGCCATCTGCTTGATACGTAATCATTTATCTGTTTCCTTTGAACTTTGAACTGTTTCCTTTGAACATTGATATTTGAACATTGAACTTTAGGCCTGAGAGGTGCGTGCCATCCCATGCGATTTGCAGGGGCATTATGACTTTTCCCCTGCCTGACGAGATGCCTTTGGCAGCATCCAATCGACGTCTTTGCCAAGCGCCCGAAGCTCTCTCACGGCCGACGACGATACCGATGCCAACTCTGGACGGGCGTAGAGCAACACCGTCTCGACATGCCCCAGCCTGCTGTTGAGGTCGACCATGTCGCGCTCGTACTCAAAGTCTTTCACCGAACGGATGCCCCTCACGATGTAGCGTGCACCCTTCTCGTGGGCCAGGTCGATGGTCAGCCCGCTGTAGGCCACCACCTCGATGCGGCTGTCATCGGCATAGAGCGACGCGATGGCGGCCACGCGGTCATTGGCCGGGAGTGTGGTTTGCTTGCCGGGATTATCGCCCACACCGATAATCAGACGGTCGAACAGCGGCAATGCGCGCTCCACGATGTCGGCATGACCAATGGTAAATGGGTCGAAACTGCCAACAAACAATCCGATTTTTGGCTGAGTATTTGTCATAGAGAATGGGATTTTCTACTTTGTTATTTGCTCCTTAGAGATGGAATGCTACAACTGCATAGCGCAAAAGTAGTTATTATTTTCCAATTTTCCAACGCTTTTGATGAAGAATTATCTGCTAAAGAAAAGGGGGGATGAGCTGCAGGTAAACCTCCTGCTCCCCTCTCCGAATGGTCTGCAGCGGTGAGGTGGAAGGGGATGCCATACGTGAGTTTTGGCCCTGCTCCGCGGGCTGACGATCCTGTTGTAGGAGAACAGGCGAAAAAAACCGGTCCGCTCTCACGAGTCGACCGGTTAGTCTAACAATATCCATTTGTTCAATTAAATGGAATTTCTGATTTTTTAATTCCAAGAGAGGCATATATGTCAGAAGTTTCTAAGCTGCCATTGGCTCCGTCGCGGATAATATTCGGCAGCCATAAAGTGAGATATAGGGTGAATATAAATCATTCACCTATTGCAAAGATAAGGAAAATAGTCCAGACGGGATTGGTCCAAATTGGTCCTTTTTTGTTTGAAATGCGAACAATTATAAAGTTTATATCGACCAAAACGATATAAACAGATGATCCAGAATGGCTTAACTCTCCTTAGATGGGGCTCTGTTCCTAATCTTCCTTGTTATGCTTTGGATTTATCCGTCGGTGTTTTTTCTGCTTTCAGTCGACGCATTTCTGCTTTCAGCTGACGCTTTATCTTTTCCGAGCCCCTGTCTGGCCCCACTCTGACAGGGGCATGCAGCCGAACGGTCAACGGCCTATTGCGTTTAGAAGAGTTCCGTCTGCATCACATTGCCATCATAGGGATTGCGCCCGAGATGGTCGTATGCCAGTCGGGTGGCCATACGTCCCCGCGGAGTACGCTTGATAAATCCCTCCATGATGAGGAAGGGCTCGTAGACCTCTTCCACCGTTCCGGCATCCTCACCGATAGCTGTGGCGATGGTGGAAACACCTACCGGACCACCCCGGAACTTGTCAATGATGGTCATCAAAATCTTGTTGTCTATCTCGTCGAGTCCATACTGGTCGATATTCAGTGCCGAGAGTGACAGCTGGGCGATATCGGTGGTGATCGTTCCGTTTCCTTTCACTTGTGCAAAGTCGCGCACGCGGCGCAGCAGTCCGTTGGCTATTCGGGGCGTGCCGCGGCTTCGTCGGGCTATCTCTGTGGCTGCATCGTCTTCGATAGGCACTTTCAGCAGCATGGCCGAACGGCGTATGATGCGTTTCAGTGTTTCCGGATCATAGTATTCCAAGTGCATGTTGATGCCGAAACGGGCACGCAGCGGGGCTGTGAGCATACCGCTTCGGGTGGTGGCCCCAATGAGTGTAAAGGGATTGAGGTCTATCTGGATGCTACGGGCCGACGGCCCCTTGTCGATCATGATGTCTATGCGATAGTCTTCCATCGCAGAGTAAAGATACTCTTCTACGACCGGTTGCAGTCGGTGTATCTCGTCGATAAACAGCACGTCGCTGGGTTCGAGCGATGTCAATATGCCTGCCAGATCGCCTGGTTTGTCGAGCACTGGGCCAGAGGTAATCTTAAATCCCACCCCTAACTCGTTGGCGATGATATTGCTCAGGGTGGTCTTTCCGAGTCCGGGAGGACCATAGAGCAGGGTGTGGTCGAGTGGCTCACCACGGTATTTGGCAGCCTCGACAAAGATCTCGAGGTTCTCTACCACCTTCTGCTGACCGTTGAAGTCCTGAAAGCGTAGTGGGCGGAGTGCATTTTCAAAGTCTTTCTCCGTCGACGAAAGCTGCTCGTCTCTGATGTCAAAGTCTTCTGCCATTCAATTGATTTTTCTGCAAAGATAATGAAAAGATTGCACATAGGAGCTTCCTGTTGTGTTTTTTGTCGTTGTCTGCAACCCCGACTTGCAAATCTGCCCTGCCTTGCAAATGCCAGCTGTGCGGGCGATAATGGTTGCCGGGATGATGTGTGAGGTATATGTCTGTGCGTGGAGTGTCTGCCGGTTTGCATGGATTTCATCACAGATACCCCTATCCAGACAGCCCTTTTCGCCTGACAGGTTATCGTATTGCGTTCGCAGTACGAGCGTACTGCGTTCGTCATACACGTGTACTGCGTTCGCCATACGCTTGTACTGCGAACGTGATACGCTGACGTTAGCATCGAATTGTAAGAATAAAAAAGGCCTATTGTCATTCATTTTTATTATTTTTGCATCGATAATCCATTTATTAACAGAAACGATTGGATATGAATAACCTTAATCATTACCATTTCAGACTTCTGCTGGGCAGCATTCTCCTTGTTTTTGGACTGATGCCCCGGCATGCGGTGGCACAAGATGTGGAGCCTATACTCCGTACCCAATGGGGGCAGGGAGCTCCCTACAATATGTACTGTCCTGAAGACGGCTATGCGCATGCCTTGGCCGGATGCGGTCCCGTAGCCATGGCACAGGTTATCTGTGCCATGCAATATCCCTCAAAAAGTCCCAGGGACAACATGTTTTATAACTGGCAGCGCATGCCCGAACGACTGACTGCCGTCAGCGCTCTCGTGGAGCAAAACGACGTGGCACGGCTCATTGCAGACTGTGGGGTGACGGCGTTTACCAACTATGGTGTCCAGGCCAGCTCCACCTCGGTATACCATATCGTCAACGCCATGAAGAAACTCTTTGGCTATAGCCGATACATGATGGTGGTCGACCGCAGCATCTTTCCCGGTATCGAGGGTGCACGGCTATGGCGCGACATGATGTTTGGAGAGTTGCGGGCAGGTCGGTGCGTCATTGTGCGTGGCAAAAAGTCTGTCCAGAATGATAACGGACATATCTTTGTGGTCGACGGCCTGCGTGACACGATGGTGCATGTCAACTTCGGTTGGGCCGGAAAGTGCGACGGATGGTATCCCGTCGACCATCTGTGGGAGTATACCGAGGGTGTGAAAATGGTGGTCAATATGGGCGACTCCACCTATGTGCCCCCGAGGGTTTCGGTGCGTGTCGACCGTCCCGGCAGTCTCCGTGGTTGCCTCTCCGACATGGAGTGGAGCTTCCTACAGTGCCTGCGCGTCGAAGGGCCGATCAATGCTGACGACATCGCTTGGCTGCGGCATCTGGCCGGCAAGAGACTGGCAGCAGGGCAGGGAGGGCATCTGGCGTTGCTCGATTTGAGCGGAGCTAAGATGGATTCGCTGCCCGACGGGGCTTTCAAGCGGGCTGGGTCGCTGGTCAAAGTGAGTCTGCCCGAAGGACTGCAAGTCATCGGAATCGATGCGTTCAGAGAGTGTTTTAACCTGAACGATGTGGACATTCCGTCATCGGTGTGGAAGATACGTATGGGTGCCTTCTCCCAATGCCGCAACCTGATTGATATCTATATTCCCGAGGGCGTGCGCAATCTGCTGTCGTTCACCTTCAGCGACTGCTCCAATCTCACGTCGGTGAGACTGCCCGAGAGTATTGACACGCTGGGCTACAGAGTGTTTGAGCGCTGCGCCCGCTTGGAGTATCTCCGCATACCGGCTCGAACCAACTGCATCGGCATACAGCTTACTGACCGCTGTCCTAACGTCAGGGTGGAGGTCGACAGCTGCAACACGATGTTTAGTTCGGTCGACGGACGACTCGAGGGCATCACCAAGGAAGCCCGTAGAATGCTCGATTCCCACTCTGTCCCACGCACCGAGCCTGGCGGCAAAACTCTGTTACCCGTCAGCCCAGACGGCAAGGTGGTGTCGAGATACAAGATGGTGAATGGAAAACGGGTGTTTGTAGGGTTTGTTAATAGCAAAGGACAGCTAATGAGCAGATCAAAACGAAAATAGCACTACTGCGTTTAAATACAAAACAGAATGATGAAAACAAACCGATGGATAATGGTGGCAGCCTTGGGCCTTGCCCTGACGATGACCGGATGTGACGACAAAAGCCGGAAGACACCGCTGCCCGATAGGGAGGAAAGTATAGGAGCGGCTGCATCAGAGCTATCTGAACCCTCTGCATCAGAGGTTCAACGCCCTGACGTGAAGGCACGGGTAGAACAGATTTATGATGCGATATGTAAGCTCTACAATGCGTCCGATGAAGAGATGCAGAACTTGGAGTCTATCGACCGAAACTATTGTTCTGCAGCTTGGAACGAGGCTTTGGAACGAGTGGGGAAGCCGAAGACTGCCCATGTGGGAGATGCCAAGGCTCTCAACTACGACTATTGGATACAGGCGCAGGACTGGGAGCATGTTTCATACAAGGAGGTGAAACTGGTATCCATGAGCGGCGACGACAAGGCACAGGTGGAGCTGCTGCTGGTGAATGGGCGCGATTTCAAGGTGACGCTGACCTTGGTCTATGAGCGTGACAATTGGTATGTAGACGATCTGGCCGACGAAGCTCACCCCGACGGCATCCGCCGGACAATGGAAGAATAGGCAGGAGAGGGTGTGCGGATGGGGTGGGTATCCCTTGAAACAATATAACCAACAGGCCGGACTGGTCGGTATATTCCGACGGGTCCGGCCTGTTGGTTGTGGGTTATCGCGCCATGCGATAAATCTCTTCGATGTCCTCGGCCTTCAATACTTTGAAGTTGCCATGGGTGATGGTGTAGTTGCGGGTGCACTTACGGGCCATCTCGTGGATTTCCTCGTCGGTAATATCGCGGCCGATGAGCTCGTGGATGGAGGTGGGCATGCCGATGGAGCGATAGAACTCCTCGATGCGCTCGATGCCACGGAGGGCAGTAGCCTCGGGGTTGGCATAGTCGTTGGGCACGTCCATGACGTTGACGGCAAAGCGCACGAAGCGGGTGAGGTCCTCGTGCATGACGTAGCGCGCCCAGCTTGGCCATACGGCAGCGAGGCCGGCACCGTGGGTCACGTCGAACATCGCGCTGAGCTCATGCTCTATCTGGTGGGTGGCCCAGTCGCCGATGAGACCACATCCGGTGAGTCCGTTGTGGGCCAGACTGCCGCCCCACATGATCTGGGCACGGTTGCGATAGTCGCTGGGGTTCTTGAGCACGGCGGGAATGCACTCCTTCATGGTGCGCAACACGGCCTCGGCGAGGTTGTCGGTGAGCGTCATATCGTTGTCGTGTGAGAAGTAACGCTCCATGGTGTGCATCATCATGTCGGTCACTCCGGCGGCCGTCTGATAAGGCGGCAGGGTGAACGTGCGCTCGGGATTCATGATGGCGAAGCGCGGACGGCACAGCTCATTGGAGAAACCACGCTTGATATCCCCGTCCTCGTTGGTGATGACAGAGGCCTCGCTCATCTCACTTCCGGCTGCGGGCAGGGTGAGCACCGAGGCCACCGGCAGGCAGGCTGTGGGCTGGGCTTTGCTGTCGTAGAAGTCCCATACGTCGCCGTCGTACACGGCACCCAAGGCGATGGCCTTGGAAGAGTCGATGACACTGCCTCCGCCAATGGCGAGGATGAAGTCTATCTGCTCCTTGTGAACGAGGTCGATGCCCTCATGGACGAGGGAGAGGCGGGGGTTGGGCACTACTCCTCCGAGGGTGACAAAACTCACACCGCCGTCGCGGAGATAGCCGCAGATCTCGTCGAGAAGGCCGGATGCCTTGGCGCTTCGGCCGCCATAGTGTACCAATACCTTGTGACCGCCATACTTCTTGACCATGCGTGCCACCTGCTGTTCTGCCTCCTTGCCGAAGACAACCTCGGTGGGGGCATAATAGATAAAGTCTTTCATTGTGATGAAGGGGTTTTTGATGTTGTTCGTAAATGTTGTTCAAATATACAGCTTAATTGCCGAAAGTCCAAGGAACAAGGGCCGACGTTAGGATGAATTAACCATTCAGAGGGTTGCTTTGCCGTGGGTTGCCGGCTGTGACAGATAATCCGAAAGCCCCTGTATCGCTGATTTCGCGAAGCTGTGATGCGGTGAGGTAGGACGCTTTTTCCATGTCAGAGCAATGAAAATGAAAGGAAGGGTGATGTCATGGCACAAAATCAAAGAGGCGCATCCACCGAGATGGATGCGCCTGATGTATTAGTTCGTGGTGGGATGACCACCCGAAGGATTACTTCACGATAGTTTTCTGTACTTTCACCGAACCGTTGGCGAGCTTCGTCTTCACGATGGCGATGCCACGATGAGGCTTGCTGATCTCGCGTCCGTCTACGGAATAATACTTCTGTCCGACCACTTCCGAGGCAGCCTCAATGTCGTTCACGCCACTGGTCTGCATCGTGGTGCTCTCGTAGTACAGGCGGAAGTTGTCCACCTTGAACCATCCGAGTCCGTTCACCGTACTGCCGTTGCCGTAGGACGTGCCATCGGGGCTGATGCCGTTGGTGCGGAAGCCGAGCTTCAGCACGCCATCGGTCTGCACGCCAAAGCGCACCTTCATGGGCTTCAGCAGGCTTGTTGTAGCATCACCTGACTCGCAAGTATAGGCGGCGTAGGTGAGATGGCGCAGTGTGTCGGTCTCCAGCTGGTCGAAGTCGTAAGCGATCTTAGCGTCGGCAGGCATCAGCTCGGGCGAATAGTTGTAGTCCTTGGCCCACATCTGCACGCAGTCGTTGCCGAAGATGCGCTGGTTGGTAATGTTGTTTCCGGCCCAGTTGTTCTGCACCATGACGTCGGCCTTCAGCAGATAGGTACCTGCAGGCATACCGGTGAGGGTCTGTGAGAGTTCCACCTCGGGCACGTTCGATGTCCAGATACCCCAGAGGTGAGTGCCGTCGGTGGGCTGTGAGGTGATGACGGTGCCGTCTTCGAGCTGCACGTTGATAGCATCGCCCTCGTTGATGGCACACCAGTTGGCCACCTTTCCGGTGGGCAGACCGGTGATGGTGTCACCATCGAGCACCAGAGTCCATCCTGCGGGAGGATTGGCAAGACCTGCGGAGCTGACATTGCCCTGTGCGCTCAGGTCCTCAAAGCTGGGATTGGCAATCAGGTTGGTGAGCTCGCCGCCCACTTTGACACCATTCTTCTTACAGTTGGCCAGTGCGTCGTCCATCGCCTTGATAGCGGCGGTGACACCTGCCTCGTCAAAGGATCCGTTGTCGTAGCCTATCTGTGCGGCCTCGATGACATTCCAGTATTCCTGTGCTCCCTCGTAAGCCTTATAGAGATTGTAGGACACTCCATGGGCCGTCATGGCTTCACTGAGTTTCTGGTAGGCTGCTACAGAACTCTGAACCTCAGGCATGAAGTTCTTCAGAGTGACGATAGCGTCGTTGATATCCTCTTCCGAAGAGGCAGAAGTCACGCTAGCGTATTTCTCCGAATATGCGAATGCAGTGTCGTTGATTTCTGCTTGCATCATATAGTTGAGTGCACTGTTGAGTGCATCTTCAAAGTGGTAGAGCACGTTCATGGCATCGTCGGCCACATATCCCTTGCTGACGATACGGAAATTGTCTACTTTGAACCATCCGTCACCCCCTGAAGGGTTGGAGGAGGTGCGCTTGGCGGTCTTCAGGTTGCCATCGGTCTTGAGTCCGAAGGTCAGTGTGCCGTCGTAGACATAGGCATCTACCGAAACGTCTCTCAACATGCGGTCGGTGGCTTCGTCGTCATATCCGGCATAGCTCAATACCTCGCTGGGGAGCTGCGTGGCATCATACTGCTCGGCAGGACCAAAGAGTGTGGAGTTGAGATTGCCGAAGATGCGCTGAGAGGTCAGTCGTGAGGCGGCGCTGTTGGCACCGGCCATGAGTGCGGCGGTGACGGTATAGGTACCGTTGGCCAGTCCGGTGAAGGTCTGTGAAAGCTGGAATGTGGGCATGCCCGAATTCCAAATTCCAAATGCCACCTTGCCGTCCAGTGCACCTTCGGCATCACTGTTGACTCCATACCATGCGGAATATCCTGCGGCTTTCAGTTCGTCGGTGGTCGATGCCTGCCTGCCGTTGGTGAGGGCGGTCCATCCTGCTGGCGTGGCTGCAACGTCACTATGTTCCACACCACCCTGAGCCGACATGTCCTCAAAGCTGAGGTTGGTACCCATATAGGAGATGTCGCCCATGCCTTTCTTGTAATCGGCGATGGCCTTGGTCAGTGTTTCGGTGGCCGCGGTAATCTCTTCTGTTGAATTTTTGGTGTTATAGTCTTGTGTAGCCGTGTTGATGGCAGCTGTCAGTGTGGCATCTGTCGACGACCCCAACGCCTCTATACCCGATGCAATGAGGTCTTTCAGTCCCTGTTTGGCATTGATGAGTGCCTCGGCAGCGACCAAGTCGGTCTCGCCGAAGTCTGCTTTGTCATACATGGCGCTCACGGCATCGATGGTGCCCTGGTATCCGGTGCCATAGACGGGATCGCTCACATTGGCTGTCAGAGCCTGTATGTCGACATAGAGCTGGCTCTTGAAATGATAGGCCTCCAAAGCCGTGGTATCAGCAAAAGCCCAATACTCATGACTCGTTTCCTTGCCAATGATCCAGTTGGTAGCTGGATCGATGGATGGATCGCCCGTCTCTGGGATGGTCTCCACGCCTCCCATATAGTCGGGATACCACTGGTTGCCACTGAAAGTAGACACTACATACTGTCCGCTGCTGTTCAGGTGGATGGGCAGTCCGACTACCAACGGGTTGGTCTGGTCGGCTCCACTCACGATGCGGTAGTAGCCGGGGTAGGCATCGTTGGTCGTAAGTTCATAGTGGGCCACGCTGGCAAGGTTGCCTTTGAGGTTGGCATCGCCCATCCCATAGCCTACGTAAGTGGAGTCTGCTGTTACGAAATACCATCCGTCGGCATCCTGATGGGCTATAAACGTCGCCTTGCGCCAGTTGGAATCGGCATAGGAAAGCAGATAATAAGAACCGTCCCATGGTGTCGTCGACCAGAAAAGGTTGGGCTGGGCGTAGTTCATCAGAATGTAGACCCCACCGTCTACGGGTGTCGTGGCGATGGAAGGGCGTTCAACGGCCACCGCATTGCCAGCCGCAGTGAATGCTGCAGCCAATAAGAAAATACGTAAATGTTTCCGTTTCATAAAGTTTTTCTGTTAGGTAAAAATAAGAATTGCTGTAAGTTAAATTGGTGTAAATTTACGCTATTAAATGTCTGGCTGCAAGTTTTTTATGCTATTTTTATATAATTTTAGTATTTGATTTACTGTATTAGGAGCTTTGTCGCATGATTGAGGGGGAATCGTTTTAGGCCGATTCGGGTATGAAACGGCCTAAAAGGAGTATAGAATATTTGATAGTGGGATGTGTGTGGGGTGGCAGGAAGAGCTTGAGCAAGGCATTAAATCCCCATGAAATGCAATGCAAAAATGCAGAATACGAAGTCAAGAATCCTTTCAAGGGAGTGATTGGGTCCTATCGGTCATGCTCATTCCTTGTACGAATAGTCCCTTAAAGGGTGATAGTTCTTGTATTTCACCAGAAGAGTTTCTGGGCAAAGGCAGTGAGATAGATGCGCCAGTTGCGCCAGATGTGCCCTCCTTCAGTCTCCACATACTCGTAAGGATAGTGCCCCTCGTCCAGAAAACGGCGCAGGTCAGCATTGGCCTTATACAGAAAATCGGTGTTGCCAATGGCAATCCAGTAGAGTTTGGGATGGCTGTCGAAGAGATTCTTCATCTGCGTCTGGAACCCTTTGTCAGCTTTCATCTGGTCATAGATTGAGGGATCGTCCAGGTTGATGCCTTTGCCCAGATGCAGCCCGGCCGAGAAGAGACCGTAATAGTTGAAGGTGGTGGGGTACATCCGACTGATGCCAAAGGTGTGGCCGCCACCCATCGAGAGTCCGCATACGGCGCGGCCTTCACGGCTCTTGATGGTGTTGTAGTGAGTGTCTATATAGTTCACTATATCCATAAAGCTCTGCTCTATGCTGGCTGCCGGTGCCTCCTGCGGGCCTGTGGTGCCCATAAACGAGGGCGTGTACATGCCAAACGACCATTCACCGGGGGCTGCCTGGCAGTTGGGGTTGCCGTTGGGCATCACCACAATCATGGGTCTGGCCTTGCCGGTGGCAATGAGGTTGTCCATGATCTGGGCCGCACGCCCCAGCTCGCTCCACGCGTTTTCGTCGCCTCCTGCCCCATGTAGCAGATAAAGCACGGGGTAGGCTTTGCCCTCGTCGTATCCTGCCGGTGTGTAAACCGTCATTCTGCGGTTCATCTTGAGCGTGGGACTGGCATACCACACCTTGGCCACATTGCCGTGGGGTACCTCGTTTACGCTGTACAGGTCGCCTCGGTCACCTTTTGTGCTGGTGATGATAAATATGCTGCTGTAGGTGGTAATGTCGCGGTTCATATAGATATTGGCCGGGTCGTTGATACCCACGCCATCCACGTTGAATGTGTAAGAATACAGTTCTGGTGTGAGGGGAGTGGTGGTATAGCTCCACAGACCTTTGTCGTCTTTGGTGAGCTGTGCCTTGCCCGGTGCGTCATAATCGCCTCTTGGGGTCTTCATTTTGACGGTGGGAAGGAAGTCTCCTGTGACGCTCACGCTCTGCGCCTGTGGGGCAAAGAGGTTGAAGGTGACGGTTCCGTCGCCATTCATGACGGGCGACTGCACATTAATGCCGTTGAATAGTTTCTCCTGTGCCATGCCGCTTAAGGATGCCAACAGGGCGAAGACCATGCAAAGAATGGGTTTCTTGTTCATGATAGTACTTTTTTTAGATTGTTATCAGCTGCGCTATGTGCCGCCTGCGGGTGTCGGCACATAGCGCTGGCTGTGATGTTCACGGTGCGTATGTTGTCAGCGGTGCAGTAGCCGAAGGGGCTCTTGCGGGGCCAGCACACGGTTTGCCGGGGTCTCTTGTGCCTTGACTGTCGTGCTCAACGTGGCACGTATGTCGTGCGATGAGGCTCCGATGAGGAACGTATAGTCACCCTCATCCACCTTCCAGGCCGACTTGGTCTCGTTGAACGATGCCAGGTCTGTGCTCCTGACGGTGAGTTGCACGGTCTGGCTCTCACCCGGTTTCAATGTGCGGGTTTTGGCAAAGGCCTTGAGTTCCTTGACCGGCTTGTTGAGTTGCAGGCTGTTGGGCGCTGCCACATAGAGTTCCACCACCTCTTTACCTTCGGTTTTACCTGTGTTTTCTATGTTTACAGTAACGGTAATCTCGCTGCCCTTATTGTTGATTTTAGGCTCCGAATAACGAAAATCGGTGTAGCTCAGGCCGTAACCAAAGGGGAAAGACACCTTTTTGTCGAAGCTGTCGAAATAGCGATAGCCCACATAGATATCTTCTTCGTAGTTGGTGTAGTCCACATCTTTCTCGTTGTTGCTGGCTTTTCCCTGATTGGTCAGGTCCAGGTCGGGCATCTTGTCGATGGGAAAGTTTCTCGAAGAATAGGCATCAGCAAAGTGCATGGGCCACGTCATGGTGAGCTTGCCCGATGGCGTTGTCTTGCCACTGACCACATCGGCCACAGAGTTTCCCCCTTCCTGTCCTGCCTGCCAGGCGCAGAGAATGGCATCGGGCATGTCTTTCCACGATGCGGTTTCGATCACGCCGCCAATGTTTAGCAGCACCACCACCTTCTTGCCCACGCGGTGATAGGCCTCGCACACCTGGCTGATGAGTGTCCGCTCTTCTGGTGTGAGATTGAAGTCAGCTTGCTTGCGGTCTAAAAATTCGCCGCTGATGCGACCCAGAGTGATGATGGCCATATCCGCGGTCTGTGCCTGGGCGGCCAGCTTCTGGGCCTCTATGCCCATTTCAGCAGGGCGCTGCGCAGGCAGAAACATGGCCAGCATGGCTGTCTTCTTGTCTTTTTTCATGGCGGCTTCCAACTTGGCCTTCTGGTCGGCCTTATGGGTCTCTATGTAGGTGGTATAGGCTTTTTGCAAGTCAGCATCTACGACATACCCCGCGTTTTTCAGTCCATCAGTGAGCGATACCACGTAGGCGTGGTTCACATTGCCCGATCCAGTGCCTCCCGCAATGAAGTCATAACTCGTACATCCGTATAGAGCCAGATGGGTGTCGGCCGGCTTGGAGGCGATGGGTAGTGCTCCATTGTTTTTCAGCAACACCATGCCCTCGGTGGCACTTTGGCGGGTCACGGCGGCATGGGCCTTGAGATCAGGCTTGTTGCTGAACGCATAGCCCTGATAACGTGGTGTTTTTTCGATGAGGTTCAGGATGCGTTCCACGTTTCGGTCCAGGTCGGCCATCTTCAGTTTACCACTTTTCACGCCATTGACAATCGATGTAAACTGATCTGGTTTGCCGGGTTGCAGCATGTCGTTTCCAGCCCATGTCTGCGTGGCACCGTCTTTGCCGCCAAACCAGTCGGTCATGACTGTGCCTTTGTACCCCCATTCGTCACGCAGGATGGTGGTCAGCAGTTCGCGGCTCTCTGAGGTGTAGGTGCCGTTTATCTTGTTGTAGGATGACATCACCGTCCAAGGTTCGGCTTCTTTCACAGCAATCTCAAAGGGTTTGAGATAGATCTCTCGGATGGCGCGCTGCGAGATGCGTGCATCGGTGTTCATGCGGTTGGTCTCCTGGTTGTTGAAGGCAAAGTGCTTGATGCTGGTTCCCACGCCGTTGCTCTGTATGCCGCGTATGTATGCCGCAGCTATTTTTCCAGCCACCAGCGGGTCTTCACTGTAGTATTCAAAGTTGCGTCCGTTGAGTGGGTTGCGATGGATGTTGACAGCTGGAGCCAACAGCACATCGGCCCCATATTCCTTCACTTCGTTGCCCATCGCCTTTCCCACCTCCTCGACCAGCACTTGGTTCCAGGTCGATGCCAGTAGCGTGCCGATGGGAAAGTGGGTGCAATAGTAGCTGGCCGTGTCGCCCTTGCGGTGGGCTTCGATGCGCAGTCCCGCTGGTCCATCGGCCAACACAATGGCCGGTATGCCCAGCGAGTCGAGTGGATAGGTAGTACCTGCGGCACCGGGTACCAGTGATTTGGTGGCTCCGATGACAGCATCGTTTCCACTCATGCCTGCCATGCCCGTGCCGATGACCAGATGCGCCTTGTCTTCCAGCGACAATTGATGAATGATATTCTGCTTGTTGATGGTTTTTTCCTGAGGGGTACATGCCACGGTGAGCGATGCAGCCATCAGGAGAGAAAATAGATTTTGATGGTTCATTGATGTTTTGATTATGATATTTGACAATAGTATCCTCCTTCAGTTGGCGAACGTCATCAAGGCGTTGTCATCTGAATAACAAGGGTACAAACTCGCTGAGATAGATGCGCCAGTTGCGCCAGATGTGGCCGCCCTCGGTCTCCATATACTCATACTTGTAATTTTTGCTGTCCAGATAATGTCGCAGCTCAGCGTTGTTCTTATACAGGAAGTCAGTCTTTCCTATGCCCATCCAGAATAATTGTGGGTGGCGGGCAAAGAGCCGGTCTATCTTTTGCTCACGGTTGGCATATATTTGTTCCAGCCCTCCCTTCTGCTGCTGGTCTACAGCAGCCGAGAACAGGCCCACGTAGCCAAAGGTGTCTGGATGGTTGAGGGCGATGAAGAACGAATGAAACCCTCCCATGGAGAGACCGGCTATGGCTCTGTGGGCCTTGTCCTTCTGTACGCGGTAGGTCTTTTCCACAAACTGTATCACATCGGGAAAGGCCTGCTCAAAATAGCCGTCCATCGTCTTGGGTAGTGCCATGGTGGGCACGGTGAACCCTTCTGATGTCTCGCCGGGGCAGGCCTCCTGCGAGATGTTGCCATTGGTCATCACCACAATCATAGGCTTGGCTTTGCCTTGGGCGATGAGGTTGTCGAGAATCTGCGCGGCTCGTCCCAGCTCTGTCCATGCCTGTTCGTCACCACCAATGCCATGCAGCAGATAGAGCACAGGGTATTTCTGCCGGCCGGTTTCGTAGCCAGCTGGCGTATACACCGTCATGCGGCGTGTGAGTCCGGCTGTGGGGCAGGGGTACCACACCTTGGCCACGGTGCCGTGGGGCACCTTGTTCACCTTGTAAAGGTCTGCCCGGCCGCCTGCCATCAGAAAGATGCTGGTGGTATTGGCAATATCGCGTATGGCATACACGTTGGAAGGGTCGGTGATTTTCACTCCATCGATAACCATATTGTATAGGTACAGTTCGGGTGTTAGCCCTTCGGTGGTAGTGTATGTCCACAGCCCCTTATCGTCTTTAGAGAGGCTTGCCGTCCCCGGTGCGTCGTATTCACCAAAGGGAGTGGTCATCTTCTGGGTGGGTAGGAAGTCACCTGTGATCTGCACACTCTGGGCATTGGGGGCCAGAATACGGAAGGTGACAGTGTTGTCGGCATTGATTTCCGGAGATTTCGGAGCTTGTCCGCCAAAGAGATTCTGCTGGGCCAGGCTACAAACAGCCATACCACCCAGGCAGAGTGATAGCAAAATTCTTTTCATGTTGCTTCAGAGTTATTGATAAAATTTGAAATGGGTTCAGTAGGTTTATTGCCATCCTTCGTTCTGGGTGATGTTGGGATTCAGCTCGATCTCCTTGAGCGGGATGGGCAGGAGCTTGTTGCGTTCCTGATAGCCATAGGTGTCGTTTTTATAGTTCCATTGCACGCCGCTGGCCGTGAGTGAGGGAATCTGCTGCCCCTGCTCGCCCAATACCTGCTGGGCATCGCCCCATCTCACCAGATCTTGATAGCGCACACTCTCCAGGCACAGCTCCAGTTGCTTCTCGTTCTTGACATCTTGCAGGGTGACCGAGGTTAGCGAAGCCAGTTTGGCACGTGTACGGATCATGTTGATGTATTCCAGAGCCTTGGCCTGATTGCCGGCCTGCAGATATGCCTCGGCAGCCATCAGCAGTACCTCTGCATAGCGCATCACCCGCATATCGTTATACTGCAAAGCCTGGAAGTAGGGTGCATCCATAATGCAGTCGGCCTTCAGTGGTCTTGTTTTCCACATAAAATAGCCCTCATTGCCGTAGAGATATGCCCCAGGCTGTATGCTGATACCGTATTGCTGCATCTGGTCATAGGTACGCAATGTGCTGTTCAGACGGTAACCGTCGGCCCCTTCTTCGGCCACAAAGGCATCGTACAGACTCTTTCTTGGGTTCAGAAAACCGTAGGTGCCAGTGGCAATTTCGGTTGATGCCTGTCCGCTGTAAAGCAGTTTGTCTGTGCGCCAGCCTTGCATCAGGTAGAGCATTGTCATCTGAGCCCATGCCTGTTCAGAGTCGTTGCGCAGCTGAGCTTCAAGCATACTCTCGCAGCAGTTGTTGTTAACGGCATGGAGCAACTGGTCGTAATCTCCTGTATAGAGCGCGTATTTGCCCGACTGTATCACCTTTTCCAGCACCTGTGCTGCCTCGGTATATTTAGCCTGGAAAAGATAGGCTTTGCCCAGATAAGCTTCAGCGGTCTCTTTTGTGATGCGTATGCCCGTTTCCTGATCATTAACGTCACTCTTCGATGGCAACACACCGGCATCAATGGCTGTTGTCAGATCGGTTTCAATGGCGGTCCATAAGTCTTCAGACGTGCTGTTGCTTGGCCGATATTCGCTGGTTGAGAGCAGATGGTCTACGACGGGGGCCGTGCCCCAGAGGGTGACCAGTTCGAAGTGGGCCCATGCCCTGAAGAAGCGGGCTTCGGCTATGCAGCGTTGCATGCTTGTCGTGCTGGGCTCTACTTGGTCTATGATGAGGTTGGCCTTGTAGATGATGCTGTACAATCCTGAATATAAACTCTGCACAATACTATGGTCAGTACCAAATGTGTATTCGTTGAGTTTTTCCATTTCGGCGTTGTCACCGCGGGAACCTCCCCCACACCAGACATCGTCGGACAGCAGGTTTTTTAGAAAAAACCAGTTGAAATAATTGCTGCGGAAGCTGATATAGAGCGAGGCAAGGGCCTGCTCTGCCTCTTCGTCGGTACTGTAGAATGTTTCCTGACTGCCCATGTTGCCATGCTTGGCAATATCGAGACGGTCCTCACAACTGTTCATGCCCAATCCCAGACATGTCATGATGAGTATGGCTATATATGTTTTTTTCATAAAGGTTCAGTTTGAAAGTTGAGATTAAAATTCGATGTTGAAGCCCAGAACAAACTTCTTTGATATGGGATAGGAACCCTTGTCAATGCCCATGCCTGAGGTGGCATTGGTCGAAGCTTCTGGGTCAAATCCCTTATAATGGGTAAAGGTGAAGAAATCGTCGAGCGAAAGATATACGCGTGCACTGCTGAGAGCCAGTTTGTTGACCACCCTTCTGGGTAGGGAGTAGCCCAGTTGGATTTGTTTTATTTTAAAATATGAGCCGTCGAAGACCATGGCGCTGGAGCAGGCATACTTGTCCATGTTGGTGGCTCCGGCACGGGGCTGGGTGGCATTGGTGTTGTCGGTTGTCCATCGGTCGGTATAGAAGAGATCTTTCTGTTTGTTGCTGGCAGCATAGTCAGGACGGTTGATGCAGTTGAAAATGTCGTTTCCCTTGGAACCTGTGCCAAAGACGGTGAGGTCGAATCCTTTGTAGGCAGCCGTGAGAGTAATTCCGTAGGTGAAATCGGGAATGGCATCGCCGATATAGGTCAGGTCTCCATCGCTGATGTCGCCGCTGTTGTCGAGATCCTCAAAGGTAGGGTTACCGGTTTCCGGATCGATGCCGGCAAACTTATAACCGCGGAAATAGTAGACCGGGTATCCTTGTTCAAAATAGGTAACGGTGTAAGTATGGAAGGTGGATCCCGCAAGACGGGTGATGGATGGGTCTATATAAGTCACCTTGTTGCTTACGGTGGCCAGATTGCCTCGTATGCTGTAACTGAAGTCTTTGATATTATCTCGCCATCCCAATTCAAACTCAAAGCCCTTGTTGCTCACGTTTCCTGCATTGATGGGAGAAGTGCTTCCGCCAATCTCCAGCGAGGGAGTGGTGTTCCAAATGAGTAGGTCTTTGGTCTTTTTATTGAAATAGTCCATGCTGAAGTTTAGCCTGCTGTTGAAAGCATAGGCATCAATACCGATATTAGTCTGTTCGGAGGTCTCCCATTTCAAGTCATTGTTGCCCATGGTTGAGGGGCTCACACCTCGCACGTAGACATTGCCGCTGGTGAATGGATAGAGTCCTGATTGGGTCATATCTGTGCTGTAGGAGTATCCGCTTAGGGCAGACAGACTGCCATTCTGACCCCAACTGGCACGCAGTTTCAGGCTGTTGATGGTGTGTCGAAGCGGTGCGAAAAACTTTTCTTCAGACAGGGTCCAGCCCAGAGATGCTGCAGGGAAGTAGCCCCAGCGCGTGTTTGCAGGTAGCAGGGCAAGGTCGGCAGCATCGGCACGTAGTGAAAACTGAGCGTAGTATTTACTTGCGAAGTCATAGCTCAAACGGCCGAAATAAGAGAGTTTGGCAGTGCGGGTCTTTTCTCCATTCACGCTCTTGGTTGCCGATGCGGCAGCATAGTTCAGATAATAAAATAGAGGATCGTTCTTCAATAAGGCATCTTCGCCGTTGGCATCCAGGGCGCCTTTCACATAGTCGTAAGTAGATTCCTGGTAAGACATACCTACCATGGCGTTGACGTTGTGCTTGCCAAAACTCTTCATATAGTTGGCAAAGTTTTCCCATTGATAATAGATCGATGTGGAACTCTGTGCGCTCTGGCTCACGTAATCACGGCTCTGTACACCGTTTCCATAGAAGGGGAGAGAGGTTGTGCTGTTTCGGGTTCCGCCAAGACGATAGCCGAGACGAGATGTGAAAGTGAAGCCTTTGATAGGCGTAAAGTCGGCATAGATAGATCCATTGACATTAAAGCCACTATTCTTTGTTATGTTATTGTCGCGCATAATCATAGGATGATATTGTTCGCCAGCATAGAAAACAGAAATGCCATAGTAGTTGCCGTTGGCATCGGTCAGTAGGTGTTTACCGTTGTCAAGTGCATTTTGTACATGGAAGGGCAAGTCTGTGGAGGTATAGGTGTCGGGGGTGAGTGGGTCGAGCATCAAGACAGAGGTGAGCAGTGAACCGTATTCGCTGTTGCTTGACACCTGTCGCACGTTATATTTCTCTATCTGATTGGTCGTGCCTACCTTCAGCCAACTCTTGATTTTGTATTCAGAATTGATGGTCGCGGTGAGGCGCTGGTAGGTGTCAGCATCACCTTTCACGATGCCGTCATTGTCCAGATAGGAGAGTGAAAGGTAGTAGTTTCCGCGGTCGTTGCCGCCGGTGAAGGCCAGGTTATGTTTTTTCATCTTGCTGGTCTCAAAGGCGACATCTGTCCATTGAGTGTCGGTCACTCCATCCCAGTTGGCCAAAAGATAATCTTTAGTGAAGGTATTGCCTTCTGTCATATATTGAATGTATTCCTCAGCATTGAGCATTTGGGGCACATGGGCCAGCTTTTGGGCAGTATACTGAAAGCTGTAGCTGATATGGCCCTCACCGACCTTGCCTTTCTTGGTGGTGATAAGCACAACGCCATTACCGGCTTCGGCACCGTATATGGCGGCGCTGGCCGCATCCTTTAATATCTCCATGGAGGCAATGTCGTTAGGATCGATACCACTGATGTCACTCAGCCGTACACCGTCTACGACATATAAGGGCTCAGAACTGACATTGGATGAGAATCCTCGGATGCGTACTGTAGGGCTGGATCCGGGAGCTGCGGATGCCGATACGATTTGCACGCCTGCTGTTTTACCTTGCAGTGCCTGTTTGGCATCGGTGATGGTGCGGTTTTCCATGTCTTCAGCTTTCACTTGAGAAATGGCTCCGGTAACCGAGCTTTTCTTTTGTATGCCATAGCCTACTACAACGACATCTTCGAGAATCTTGGAGTCTTCCCGCAACATGATGCTGAGATTGGGCGCGACTTTCACCTCCTGGGTGACATATCCAATATACGAGATGACCAGTGTTGCCCCCGCGTGTGCTTTAAATTTGAACACACCGTCAAGGTCGGTGACGGTGCCATAAGAAGTGCCCTTCTCGACGACGCTGACACCAATCATTGGTTCTTGCGTGTCATCAAGGACGCGACCGGACACGTTCACAAGTTGTTGCGCCCAAATGGGTGTGCAAATCATTGTCAAAAAGATTAAGGTAAGTAACCTGATAGCTTTAACTTTATCCATATCCATGTATGTAGTTTTAAAAAAATGTTATGGTGCAAAGTTAAGCTGTCATATTTGTTTGGGCTTTTTGGATAATTCTTTTGTATATCTGTTTTGTTCAAAAAGGTTTATCGTATTGTTCAAACATTTTCATTTTTGTTCATTTTACCCAATTGAGGCTTTGTATGTCAAGGGTTTATTGTTATATTTGCGGTGTGAAACAATCTTGTTTAACATGAAATATCCACAATCTAACCTTACGTACATTCTGTCTCTTTTCATCATAGTGTCAATGCTCCTTTCATGTGCAAAGGTGCGGGAAACGCCCACCTTGGTAGATGAAGATCATGCCATGGTGGTTGCTGATGAAATATCCAACCATCATGTCAAAGCCTTTGGAGAAGATGCTTATGGCCATATGTGGATAGCTACCTTTAGGGGACTGAACAAGTATGATGGTAATAAATACTACCAATACTTTTGTACGGATGACTCATTGGGCTTACCCGATAATAACGTGACAGGAGTGGCACGTGACAGGGATGGCTGTATATGGGTGTCTACCGTGAATGGGGTGTGCCGTTATACGAAAAAAAACACTTTTGAACGTATAGCCATGGATGACTTTAACCGTAATATCGTTCAATTGATTGTCACTCCCGATAATCGGATTATGATTTATAATGTGGGGTGTTTGTTGGAGTATGACGCAGGAAAAAATAGGTTTGTCAAGCGTCTTGACCATCTGGACAGGCATCACCATTTTATGGGACGTGTGCTTGTGGGACATCAAGGCGATTTATGGATACAAAACTTCAGTAGCCTGCGACATTACAAGGGGGCAAAGCTGAACCGGGTAGACTCGGTGGCATTGCCAAAAGGCTTCTATCCGGTGTATTCTTATCTGCAGGATGACAACCGGATATGGTTGTGCAGTGCCAACGGTATCATGATATATAATGTGCAAAGTGGCAGCTTTGAGTCTGTGCCGGATGTCATCGCCAAGCATCCGGTGTTTTGTCATGATCAGGTGAACAGCATGCTTGTATACAACAAGACAGGACTGTTGCTGAGTACATCTCAGAATGGTATGTTCTATTATGATGCCCGAACCGGTACTGTGACAGGACAGGGAAAAGCCGGATTTCCCTTCGATGTGCCTGATTTCAAGGTGACAAATCACTAGTGTCCGGTAAAAAATTGAGGGTTATCAAAAAGGCTAGTTTCGATGACACTTTGATCACTTGGCTTAACCAGCTTCTCTGCCCTCTCAAAGAGACTATGTAAATTAATTTTCTCAAACA
>JAEAMQ010000051.1 GCA_016901395.1 Prevotella sp.
CTTCTCTCCCCGCCATCCTCATCAGCCTTGCAATCTCCTCTTCCTTGATGACAAGCCTCTTTTCCCGCTCCGCTATTGCTCTTTCCCTGTTCTCCAACGCCTGTTCCCGCTGGACGAGCCGGTCACATCTTCTGGCAAACTCCTCCTCGTTTCCGGGATATTGGTAGCTCTGTGGATGCTCTCTGCGATACGCCATGCGCCCCCGGCTCATCTCCTCCTTGATGCCACCGGTCTCCAGAAACCGCTGCTTGAGCCTCTCGATATAGTTGCGCAGCATCTTGTCTTCCTGACAAATCAGGGTGATGCAGATATTGGCAATGGCCTCATCGCTACGCTTCTCAATGTCGTGCATGTAGTATTCGCGGTCGTTGTGCCGATGACAAGCCTTCAATAGCTTCTCGTAGCGAGGCTCTCCCTTCTGCCAAATAGGTTGGCCGTGGTGCACAAGATAATCCTTATAATCCTCCAACAACTCCTGATGGCTGGCCTTGGCCACATTCATCAACTTGATTTCCGTCTCCTTGGAGGTCGCCGAAGCAGCCGATCCCTCCACGATATTCTGCTTTCCCGACCGTGCTGCCTGCACCATCTGGTCCACCGTCCGGTCCTTGTACTTGTCAAGAAAGCGTTCGCAGAAGTAGTACGTCAGGTCACAGATACACTCCGATTTCTTATAAATGATGAGGTCGTGGTATTGCCCATCTTGCGGAAGAAAGTTGTTGTTGATGGTCACCATAGGTCAATGTGTGTTGATAGTCAATGTTGTTTGATAGTGTTTCTTGTAATTGGGTAGGAGCTGATAGGTATAAGCTATGATAGGCTCTATAGGAGATGATAGGGCTATGATAGGGGTTATAGGAGAGGATAAGAGTTTATAGGCTCTTATAGGATATGGTGGGAGATGATACATGATGGTGGGCAAAGATAGTGGAATCCATTGTTTTCCTCCTATAAAATCCTATAAGTCCCTATCCTCTCCTATAAGTCCCTATCCTCACCTATAAGTTCCTATCACCTCCTATCATCTCCTATCCTCCCCTATCACCCCCTATCCTCTTCTATTCTCCTTGCTCATCCTTCACAATCTTCGGGCCTCTCACCTTCTCACCCTTCTTCAATCCACTCTTAATCTGGATATTGATGCCATCGCTCAAGCCTGTCGTCACCTTCTTCTTCTGATAGGTCTTGTTCTCGCCAGAGCCTTGGATGACATACACATAGGTGTTGTTGCCACTAAATTCGATGGCACTCTCGGGCACACAGAGCACCTGACGCGCCTCGGCCAGCACAATTTCGGCATTGGCACTGTATCCCGAGCGTATCTGAGTGCCACCCACTCCATGCACGGCAGCCTTGATTTCAAACTGGTTGGCACCATTGCTCTCTACGGCTTTCGGGGAGATATATTCGAGCGAAGCACTGAGTTTCTCGTCCTGCAAAGCACCAATGGTAATCTTCATCGGCATGCCCGGCACAATCTGTCCTACCTCTGTCTCGTCGACATTGCCCCTGAAGATGAGGTCGCCCATATTGGCAACCGTAGCAATAGTGGTACCGTCGTTAAACGTATTCGACAAGATTACGGTATTTCCTACCTTCACCGGCACATCGAGAATAAGTCCGCTGATGGTCGAACGGATAAGCGTAGAACTCGTGTTGGCATTCTGTGACGACACACCGTCACGCACAACCTCTAAGTTGTCGTTGGCCGCCCGCACCTCCTCCTGGGCATCCTGCAGGGCCTTACGGCGCTGGTCGTAGTCGCTGCCCGACACCAGCCCCTTGTCATAGAGTGCCTTCATGCGGTCGAAATCAATCTTCGACTGGCGCACGGAGATGGCCGCCGAGCGCACCCGAGCCTGAGCCGAGCTGAGCTGGTTCATGTCGGGGATAACCTTTACCTTGGCAATGACCTCACCCGCCGACACCATCTGGCCTGCCTGTTTGTAGATATCGCTGATGATTCCGGATATCTGCGGTTTGACATTCACCTCGTTGCGCGGCTCAATCTTACCCGTCACCACAGTGGTCTTACGCAGGTCTTTTACCGTAGGAACAAACTCCTCGTAGGCCACGGGCTGCGGTTGACTCTTCTTCCAAAGGAACACAAACGTCCCGATAAACAACAGCAGCACCAACGCCGCCACGATAAACTTGATGTATTTTCTCATCACTTATCTATGAATTATGAATATTGAATCTTGAATTTTGAATTTCTACTCATCACGCATGGCATCCACGGGCTTGATGCTCATGGCTCTTGCGGCTGGCGCCAGACCTGCCAGGACACCGAGAATGCTCAGCATCACCACCGCACCGAGTGCTGTCCAGAACCCCACTTGGAAGTGGGCGTTGACCATTCCGTCGGTGGTGTTGCCCACTTCAAGCATCTGAAGGATGATGACGGCAAAGAGAATGCCACTCATGCCCGCCACCGCCGTGAGTATAATGCTCTCCGAAATGATTTGCGAGAGAATCATCCGGGGCGTTGCTCCGATAGCCCTTCGAATGCCAATCTCGGTGGTTCGCTCCCTCACAGTGACCATCATGATGTTGCTCACGCCAATGGCGCCGGCCAGAAGCGTACCGATTCCGACCAGCCATATCAGGAAATTGACTCCGCTAAAGAGGCTGTCCATCATCGAAAACATCACTTCGGTGTTGATGATGGTGATGGCTTTCTCGTCCTCGGGAGACACATCGTGGCTCTGTCCGATGACGTTTCTGATTTTGGGAGAAAGCTTGGAAACGCGTGTGCCGGGCTTGATGGTCATGCAAATCAGGTCGATGCTGTCGCCCCGATTGTAGGCATGCTGCACCAAGGTGATGGGCACCGACACCGATTCCTCGGTTCGTCCGTTGATGTTCATGTTGCCGGAGGAGTAGTTTACACCCACCACCTGATAATAGGTGGAGTCGATTCTCACCCGCTGTCCACAGGGATCACCCCCGCCGGGGAACAGCGTCTTGTAGACCTTCTTGCCCAACACGCACACCTTGCGGCCCTGGGCAATGTCCATCTCATTGATAAACCGGCCGTAATACATCTTCGGGGCCTCGACGTTGACATAGTTGGGCAGCAGTCCCTTGAACGAACAATTACTCTTTTTGTCTTTGAACGTCACGCCCGCACCCCATACCGACAGCATCGGGCTGACGATATCAATCTCCGGAACCTGTGCTTTCAATCGATCGATGTCGCGATAAGTCAGTCCCCAAGTGCGTCCTTTGCGGAACCCATGATAGGGTTTCGTGGTCGGTTGGGGGAAGATAATGGCACAGTTGGTAGCAAAGCCCTCGAAGTTTTTGTTCACCAACTCCTTCATTCCCTGTCCTCCACCGATGAGCGCGACAAGCATAAAGATGCCCCAGAACACGCCGAAGCCCGTCAGAAACGACCGCGCCTTGTTGCGCGTAATGGTGTCGAGGATCTCCTTATATGAATCAATGTCTATTCTCATTCTGCTCTTAATGCTTCGATGGGGGAAATATGGGCGGCTTTGCGGGCCGGAATAAAACCGGCGATGGTGCCGGCGGCAATCATCAATACGGTGACTTCGATGCACACATCAATACCCACCGTGGGGTCGAGAAACGTGGTTATCTTATGCCCCACGCCCACATCGACACTCTGATGGCCCAATGTGGCATCCATATATTGATTGGTGGCAATGCCCAGCAGCATACCGATGTATCCAAAGAAGGTGGTGATGATGATGCTTTCGATGATGACTAATCGCAGGATGCTCCACGGTTTGGCACCGATAGCCTTGCGAATGCCAAACTCACGGGTGCGCTCCTTCACGGAAATCAACATGATATTGCTCACGCCCACGATACCGCTAAGCAACGTAAAGATACCTACTATCCATAATGCCTTACGGATTATCGCCATGCCTGCATCCATCTGCATGACCCGCACAAAGCGGTTCCAAATCCAGATGGCATCCTCGTCATCAGGCGCGGCGTGGTGGTTGGCATTGATAACAGCCTTGTATTGTTTCTCAAAGTTCTCATTATCCTTCTCTGTCTTTAGTCCTTGGAAGGAGAAAACAATGTTGTCAGCCTTATCTCCACGGCCATACATCGTGCGCAGGGTGTTGAACGCCGTGTAGGTATCGGTACTCATTCCACTATTGTCACTCTTGCTGATTCCGATGATTTGGAATGAGAAGTTGCCCACTTTGATTTGTTTTCCCACCAAGGAGAGATAGTCTTTCGGCTCCAGTTCCTTAGCTTGATTCTCGCTGATGACCAACACTTTGCGACTGTGTTCGTTGTCAATCTCATTGACAAATCGACCCGCAAGCATCTCCAGTTTGTTGATGTCGGCCTCATTAGGGTATACACCGTTGAGCGTACTGCCCACGTAATTGCTTCCATTACTGATGGTAACGCCCGACTGCTGTATCTCCGCGCCCACGGTTTCCACATTCTGCGAGAAGCGGTGCTCAGTGGTATTGATGTCCTTGTCGTCCAGATTGATGCGTCGGCCTTCCTTCAATCCCTGATAGGCTTTCGACGTGTAACCACCGCCCACCATCATCGAGTTGCTCATGAAGCTCTCGTTGTTGTTCATCATACCGTTGATGAGACCATTGCCGGCACCCAGCAGGAAGATAAGCATGAATATTCCCCACGCCACGGCAAAGCCTGTGAGTGCCGTGCGGAGCTTGTTGCGGCGGGCCGTAGCCCATATTTCTTCAAGAATATCACGCATAGGAATGACGAGTTTGGAGTTTGGAATGTGGAATTAAAGCAATGACGAATGACGAGTTTGGAGTTTGGAATGTGGAATTAAAGCAATGACGAATGACGAGTTTAGAGTTTGGAATGTGGAATGACGAATGAGTAATTATCAATTTTCAATTATCAATTCTCAATTACTTCATCATGCCATTGATGCCGAAGGGCGATGAGTTGTGGTCGAGATTTTCCTCTATCTTTCCGATGAGACCGTCCTTGATGTGCACGATTTTATTGGTTTCGTTGGCCACACCACTCTCGTGTGTCACCACCACAATCGTCTTGTGTTCCTCGGCATTGAGTTTTTTGAGCAGTGTCATCACCTCTACACTCGTCTTGGAATCGAGCGCACCGGTAGGCTCGTCGGCCAGAATGATCTTGGGATTGGTAATCAGCGCGCGGGCGATGGCTACGCGTTGCTTCTGTCCTCCCGACATTTCGTTGGGATAATGCTCGGCCCACGGCAGCAGGTCCAAGCGGTCGAGATACTCCAGTGCCAGCTGATGACGCTTGCGACGCGACACGCCTTGATAGAACAGAGGCAACTCCACATTCTCCACGGCGGTCTTGAAGCCGATGAGATTGAAGCTCTGGAAGATAAATCCGATGAGCCGGTTGCGGTATTCGGCGGCCTTGCGCTCACTCAAATCCTTGATGAGTTCGCCGGCCAATACATACTCGCCACTGTCGTAGTTGTCGAGAATGCCGAGTATATTTAATAAGGTAGACTTCCCGGAACCAGACGCTCCCATGATGGAAACAAACTCTCCCTCCTCGATGTCAAGGTCAATTCCCTTGAGCACGTGGAGCGGCTGGGCACCGAAATAGGTCTTATTGATGTTTTTGAGGTGTATCATATTATCGGTTTGACGCACGCCGACGGCACAAAGTTGCACCGCCGGCGCAGATTGTGGACCATTTAATCCTGTTTGCCCGAGGGCAGACAGTGGGTCTTACCCGCACAGCAATTGCTATTGGCTGTGTAGGCTTTGAGGTCGCCTTTGGCTTCCAACTCGGCGAGTTTGGCGGCAATCTTCTCATGCTGCACGGTACCAAGCACCACCTTTCCCTCCGTATCGATCAGATAATAAGAGGGTATCCAGTTGATGTGGTAGTCCTGATCGATCTTCGTCTGCTTCTTCCATTTCTTCAGTTCGCTGTGCTGCAACCACTTCATCTCATTCTTCTCGATGCAGTTTTGCCATGCAGCCTTGTCAGTGTCAAACGAGATTCCGATAAATTGCACGTTCATGGAGCCGAAACGGTCGTACATCGCCTTCACCTCGGGAATATCCTTTCGGCAGTCGGGACACCACGAAGCCCAGAAGTCGAGCACCACATATTGTCCGCGAAACTGGCTCAGCGGGATGTTGCAACAGCTGTCTTTGCCCGAAATGATGAATTGCGGGGCCTCGGTTCCGGGCTTGAGCAATGCCGTGGCATACTGTGCATCCAAATCCTCCTGAGTCTCCTGAGCTTGTATAGTCTGGCCACAAACCATCATGAGCAGGGCCAGAAACAGGGTTTTCATTGTGTTCATATTTCTAAAATTTAAGTGGAAAATTATATCTTTTCTATCTTCAGCGTCTGGTCGCAATAGTCTACCACGGCCGGGCGATGGGTAATGAATATCACGGTTTTGTCGTGGGAGGCCAGCACGTTGTGGAGCAACTGCCGCTCGGTCTCGGGGTCGAGGGCCGACGTAGCCTCGTCGAAGAGCATGATGCTACGGTTGCGCAACAGGGCGCGGGCGATGGCAATGCGTTGCGCCTGCCCCTCAGACAATCCGCCACCCGACTCGGCACACACCGTGTCGAGGCCGTCGGGGAGGTCCATCACAAAGTCGGCACAACTGCAATGGAGTGCCTCACGCATCTCGTCGTCGGTCGCACTGAGCTTGCCCAGACGCAGATTGTCGCGTATGGTGCCGCTCATGAGCGTGTTGCCCTGAGGCACATAGACGAAGTTGCAACGCATGCGGGGCGTGAGCGTCCTGGCCCCACGGTTGTCGTAAATCTCCACCTTGCCACTCTGCGGAGCCAGCAATGCGAGGATGAGACGCACCAAGGTGGTCTTGCCCGACCCCGTCTCGCCGAGGATAGCCGTACACGATCCCGGTCGGAAATCGAAGTTGAGATGCTGGATGACGTCGCCATCGACATCGTCGTAACGATAGCTCACGTCGCTGAGTCGCACACCACAGGGGACATTGAGCTTTATCGGAGCACCCTGTTCCTCCAATGGATTCTCCTCCAACTCCATCAGTCGCTCGGTCGCCGTGAGCACGGAGACAAAAGCGGGAACCAATTTGGTGAGGTCGCGGGCAGGGCTTTGAATCTTGTTGACCAACTGAAGGAAGGCCGTCATGCCACCGAATGTAAGGCTGTGCTGCGACATACGGAGGGCCGCCCAGAGAAAAGCCACGAGATAGCCCAGTGCAAACCCAAAGTTCAGGATAAGGTTGCTGAACACCGAGAACACCGTGCGCTTCACCACTTTGTGGCGCAACTCGCCCTGCGTGTGTTCCAGTCGGCCCACCATCGGGCGCTCACTCTCCAAGGTCTTGATGAGCATTCGGTTCTGGATGGTTTCCTGAAGCACGCTCTGCACCTTGGAATCGGAGTTGCGAACCTCACGCGTCAGCCGCCGCATGTGGCCGATATAGACTTTGCTCAACAACACAAACACGGGGATAATGGCCACCGTGATGAGGGCGAGCGTGGCGTCCATGAGGAAAAGATAGACAAAGGCACCGACAAACAAGGCTAGCACCGACAGTGTGTTGGGGATGACCTCGGTGAGGAAGTTCACCACATTGGTCACGTCAAACTCCAGTCGGTTGAGCACGTCGCCGGAGTGATGGGTCTCCTTGCCGTGCCATTCCGAACGCAGAATGCGGTCGAGCATGCGCTGCTGCATGCGGTTCTGGGCACGGATGCCCAGTATGTTGCGCACCCAAACGCTGGAGATATTGAGTGCGAAGTCGCAGAGTATCAGCGTTCCCATGATGGCCACGGCCCAGTAGACCGAGCCGGCACGCACTCCCGAGGCCACGTCGATGGCATGCTGCACGGCCCAAACCTGCGCCAGCGACACGCCCACCGACACCAGTCCTATCATGGCGTTGAGCATGGCCTGCAGTCGGTTGCCACGCCAGGCGCCCCACAGCCATCTCAGGATTTGGGCGATGGAGTATTTGGATGAACGGTCGAGCAGTCTTCCCAAGCCCCGTTTTCCCCAGGACTTGACCGATGGCTGACGACCGTCGGAGGTCTCAGCTGCAGATGCTTGACTGTGGGATGATGGCTGATTGCTCATGGATGGGTGATGTTGGGATGATAGGAACTTATAGGGACTTATAGGGTTTGATAAGAGGACTTATGGGATTTGATAAGAGGACTTATGGGATTTGATAAGAGGACTTATGGGATTTGGTGAGAGGAGCGATGAGTTTTGATGAGAGGAATGATGGGAGTAATGATAGGGGAGGACATGGGGTGGTGGAAGATTTTGAATGATAGCTCCTGCTCCTTCCAGGTCGCGTCCCTTGCCGGTAATCTCACATCCCCTCCCTCGGAGGGGCTTGGGGAGGCTTTTCCTCACCTCGTATCCGCTCCCCACATGAGTTTGTCTCTCAGCGTGGAGAAGTAATGGGTGGAGCGTTGCTTCACGATATTCACCTTGTAAGGGGCTTTGCGGATGCGGATTTTGGTACCCTCGCGCAACTTCTCCGACCGTCCGTCGATGGCCGCCAAGAAATTGTGATTGCGGCTTTCCACCTCAAGGTCGATCACGCAGTCGTCGTTGATGACGATAGGGCGGATGTTCAGGCTGTGGGGAGCCACAGCACTCAGACAGAGATTGTTGGCAGACGGCACGATGATCGGGCCGCCATTGGAGAGGTTGTAGGCCGTGGAGCCAGTGGGAGTAGAGATAATCAGACCGTCGGCCTGATAGGTTACGAGGAACTGGCCATTGATGCTGCATCTCACCGATATCATCGACGCATTGTCACGCTTCAGCAATGCTATATCATTCAATGCATAGGGGCTGCCCTCCAAGGTTTCACCGTCCACCTCTATCTTTATTACAGAGTGGGCTTCAAGGCGATAATCTCCTGAATAAATCTCATCAAGGGCTGTCTCTATCTCCGAGGGCAACACATCGGCAAGAAATCCCAAACGCCCCATATTGACACCCAAGATAGGAATTCCACGATGTCCCACGCGGTCGGCAGCCTTCAAAAACGTACCGTCGCCACCCAAGGAGATGACGAAATCGGATTCGAAATCACTGTCCTCAAACACCCCAGAGCACCATATATCCAACTGTTGCGTACTCGTCAGAAATTCATAATAAGTGCGGTCAATATATACTTCAGCCGCCTTCTCCCTGAGATAATTGAGAATACGCTGTATGGCCATCGACTTCCGGGCCTGATATTCATTGCCTATGAGGGCAAAGCGAAGCGTCTGCTGATTCATACTCTCGGATTTATTCATACATTGTTAATACCTTCATCCATCAAGTTGCCTCTGACGACAAGCCCGTATAGGACTCGTGATGCAACAAGATGCGTCTTTCTCTACTTACATGTCATTTCTGCAAATTTACACAGAATAGTTAACAAAACGAATGTGTTGCCGCGATAAATCTTTGTTTTTTCCATATTTAACAACCCGACATGGTATTTTTGTCGACTTAAGTCATCTTGTCTGCCAAATATCTTGTAGTCTTAAATTTATTTTCGTACATTTGCTACCACACCATCAGATACTCATAATATGGATGCTTTGATTATCGACAACACACTCAGACTCGTCGTCGCCATGCTCTTGGGCGGCGTGGTAGGACTCGAAAGGGAATACCGTTCGAAGGACGCAGGCTTCCGCACCCACTTCCTCGTAGCCCTCGGCGCAGCCCTGTTCACCATCATCTCGCAGTATGGTTTTGTCGACGGCGTGAAGGATACGTCACGCGTGGCGGCACAGGTGGTGTCGGGCATCGGCTTCATCGGCGCCGGACTTATCGTGTTTCAGAAGAACATGGTGCGTGGACTCACCACCGCCGCCGGTCTCTGGGTCACCGCCGCCATTGGCATGGCGTGTGGCGTAGGTATGTATCTTTTGGCTACCATCGTCACAGTTCTCATTCTCCTTGGACTCGAAGTCATCAACATTTTCATACCGCAACTCTCCGCCACAACGCTTCAGGTGTCGTTCACCGCACCCTCGCGCGAGAGTGCCCGACGTGTGGTAGAGAAAATCAAAGGCGACTGTCTGGAGGTGAAATCCTACGAACTGCGCGACCGTCGCACCTCAAAGGGTGATATCTTTGAGGTAAAAATGGAAATAAAGACGACCAGCGTGGCCCACAACAACATCATCATGTCGCACATCAATGAGTTTGACGACGTGACGATGGTGAGCATAGAGTGATGCGGAATGATGGTTTTTATCGGAAAAAGTTACCCAAAAACCATCCGAAACTCGGTAAAAATGCGTAAGTTTGTGAGGTCAGCCCTTATATCAAGTCAACCCCAAATACAATATCTAACATTATCATCATGGCAAAAGTATATGAATTTTTGGCCAATGGCTTTGAGGAAATCGAGGCTTTGGCTCCCGTCGACATTCTGCGTCGCGGCGGTATCGAAGTGAAGACCGTGAGCATCACTGGCTCCGAATTTGTAGAATCGTCGCATGGCGTGACAGTGAAGGCCGACCTCGTGTTTACCTCCCCTGACGACTATGCCGATGCTGACCTGCTGCTGTTGCCCGGCGGAATGCCCGGTGCCACCAACCTCAATGCCCACGAGGGTGTGCGACAGGCGCTCTTGGCACAAAACGCACGTGGTGCCCGAATAGGTGCCATCTGTGCCGCCCCAATGGTGCTCGGGTCGCTCGGACTGCTCGAAGGCCGTCGCGCCACATGCTCGCCCGGCTTCCAGACCTATCTCACCGGCGCGACATACACCGCGGAACTCTTTGAGGAAGATGGTAACATCACCACCGGTGAGGGTCCCGCCGCCACCCTGCCCTACGCCTATCATCTGCTGAGCTATTTCACTACGGGTGCTGCCGTGGCCGAGCTGCAGATGAAAATGCAGTATGCACATCTGATGGGGTGGCAGTAAAATAGAAGAAGCCTCACCGCAAATACTCCTGCAGCCTCACCGCAACACCCCTACAGCCTCTCCCCCGGCCCCTCCCCCGTAGGGAGGGGAGGGATATGTCCGAATACTGTTTTTACACTTGAAGGACATGCGCATTGTAGGGCCATGCCCCGTGCATGGCCGCAACGCAGGATGGCTTGAGGCCATGGAAAACTATTGAAACCCTGTCGTACACCTTTCGGCATGGCGGGCATGCACGGGGCATGCCCCTACAATCTAACACCCTGCCCCCGGAGAATATCTTTTTCTTTTTAGGCTCGAGCGATGGGAAATGCTCATCGCAGAATATCTTTTTGCCTTGCTCCACAAGGTCATCCGAAAATATCTCTACGGTATTTTGAATTGCGTCTTTGCGTTTAATGGCGAGAGAAAATCGTGTGCTGAATAACGCCACATGGCTATTCCCTCTCCCGTGGGGGAAGGGTTAGGGAGAGGTGTGGGTGGATGAAAAGGGACTAATGGGGAAACAGGGCTATAGAAAATCTCTTTTTTTGTAGAGGAAAGTAAGTGGAGTGACAAGAAGCATATATTATCATTCATGCCACCACTCAATAGACTAAGAGAAACAAAACCGGCCTACTCTCCCACCACAAACTTCTGGCCGCCACGGATATAAAGGCCGCGGGGTAGGTGGGAAGTATCGCTGCCGAGGCACCGTCCGTCGAGGGAGTAGATGAGCGACGAGGCGGAAAACGGGGCTTCGAGGGTACGGATGCCGTTGGGTGTCATGCCCAAGACGGCCTTGATGCCCTCGTAAGCGTCGATTTCGCCATAGCCGTAGAGGTTGTTGGGGTAGTCGAGCGTGGAGTCGGGACGGCGGCACGAGAGGCTGAAGATGCGGAGACAGTCCTCGGCCGTGAGCCGGGGGTTAGCCTGAAGCCATAGGGCGATGATGCCCGCCACGACGGGCGAGGACATGGATGTGCCGCCATTGCTGTTCCAGGCGTAGGTGCGTCCATTGTAGACGAAATGACGAATGTCGGAGCTAATGTCGCTCGCCGTGGGCTGGTTTTCGAGGTAATAGCTGCTGTAAGAGGAGATCATGTTCTGCCCCGGAGCCATCACATCGGGTTTGGTGCGGCCGTCCCAGGTGGGGCCGACAGCCGAGAAGTTGGCACGCTGACCGTGTATGCCGGCATTGTAGACCTTGGACTCGCCCAGATAATTGATGAAACCGGTGCGATAGGCCGTAGCCCCGACACAGATAACCGAGGGTGCACTGGAAGGCGAGTTGATGCTGTGGGAGTTGTCGCCAGCCTGTAGTGAGGGGTCGCGGTCGCTGTGATAGAGCGTGCCGATGACTGGGAACAGTTCCACCTTCGGGTCGCGGCCCATGAGGGTGAGGGAGGCGGGCCATCCGCTGTCAAACGTGGTGTCGACACGGGAGATGTCCCAGTCGCAGACCATCTCGGTGCTGTCGTAGCTCGACGGATAGGCCGTGGCGGACAGGGCGTAGGTCAGCGTGTCGATGAGGAAGGTGTCGCGGAGGATGGAGTCGGACTGGGCGAGCACCTCATGGAGGGGGAAATCGCGGAGGATGCGGCGCGACTGGGAATAAAAGGTGAGGCAAAGGGTGAAGTCGCCGGTGGACTTTGTGGTGGCGTAGACATTGCGAGGACTGCTGCAGAAGATGCCCGCGGAGTCGACACCCGACGGTTTGACAACATAGTTGATATTCTGTCCGCCGTTGCCCGCCGACGAAACGATGATATGTCCGGGGCCAGAAAGGGAGTCGAGCATCTCGTAATAGAGCTGGTCATAACCCATGAAATCCTCCTGAGAACCCTCGCTGAAGTTGATGACGCAAGGCTTGCCGGCACGGTCGGCATAGTTGAAAATGTATTGAAATCCTAAGGCATCGAGCGCAAAAGTGTATTTGTAGTAGTCATCGGGATTGAGCAATGCAATATCGTTGCCGGTAACATTGCAGACGAGACAGAGGTCGCTGTCGTAGGCAATGCCCCGATAGGATGACACGACACCGTTGCCCTCGGCACCACTTCCGGCCGCAATGCCGGCGGTGTGGGTGCCATGGGTCTGGGTGAGTCCGTCGCGCGGATGGCCCAGGGCGAGCAGACTCTGACGTGTGGTGTAGTCGCGACCGACGGGCAAGCGGGAGCCGAGGGTGTCGGTGGAGAGCTGATCCCACAGGGCTTTGACGCGATAGTTTGCCATGTCGGCAGAGTAGAAGGTGGGGTGTGTGAGGTCAAAGCCGATGTCCTGGATACCTACCACTACGCCCTTGCCGGTGTAGCCCTGAGGCAACTGCAGTCCCTCGTAGACGGCGGGGGCATGGAGCAGCACGGCGGTGGTGTCCATCAACGCCCTCGTCTGGCGCCGCGCCTCGATGCGGGTAACGCGGGAATCGAGCGACAAGGGGGCGATGCGGTCGAGGGGAATGGACGCGATGGCCAGGGAGCCACGCTGTGAAAGCATCGTGCATCCCTGCCCCTCGAGGATATCGGAAGGAGTGCCCGTGGTCTTGACAAAGGCTATCAGCCGAGGCACGGGGCGGCTGAGGGCCTTGGAAGAGGCTGCAAGGCTCGATGATTGCTGGTGAAGACAGGCCTCACGCACCAACGCAGACATCTTGCTCCAAGCCGGACGCTGGGCCTGAAGATTATAGGAAACACAGAGTAGAAAGACAAGGTAAAGAAGTCTGGACATGGGTTTTGAGGTCTGGGTGAAACGCAAAGAGGAGCCGTGGAAGATTGTTCTTCCAAGGCTCCTCTTCCTATTTTGTCTACTGTCTGGATTAGTCGGCAGAGAGGCTGAAGCGCTTGTAGGCTGAAACCTTGAGGCCTTTGACCTGCTGGTCGAGCCACTGGGCTACAGACTGCTTGTCACCATCACCAAACTGGAACTCCTGATCTACGAGGCAGTTCTCCTTGAAGAACTTAGCCATACGACCCTTAGCGATGTTGAGAATCATCTCTTCCTTCAGGTTGGCAGCAGCATCGGCAGATACCTTCTCGCGGATTTCGCGTGCCTTGGCAGCATCTTCGGGAGTCAGCCAACCCTTAGTGATGTTAGACTCGATATGGTCTTCAGAGTCAACGAGGTTGGCGTTGATACCAGCTTTCTTCAAAGCTACGTTCACCTGACGCTCGATCTGCTCTTCCTTGGTCTTGGAAACAGCCACCTTGAACTCCTCGTCCTTCACGCTCTCAGGCACAGAAGCCTCGTCGAGAGCTACCGGCTTCATGGCAGCTACCTGCATAGCCACCTTGTGACCAGCGTCCTCGTTGGCTGCGGTGAGGTCTACGATGGTAGCCAATGTGTGACGGCCCATGTGGTCGTAGGTATAGATGTTGGCACCCTCGAGCACATTGTAGCCATCGAGTTCCATCTTCTCGCCAACCACACCAGAGCGGCGTGTAACAGCCTCGGCAACCTTTGTGCCATCAGCCAGAGTAAGCTCCTTCACCTCGTCGAGTGTCTGAGCCTTAGCAGCCACGGCAGCATCGAGAATCTCCTGAGTCAGGGCGATGTAGTCTGCACCATTGGCCACGAAGTCGGTCTCGCACTTCAGAGCGATCATTGCGGCAAAACCGTTGTCGTTCTTAACGAGTACACAACCATTTGAGGTTTCACGATCAGAACGCTTGGCAGCAATAGCCAGACCACGCTCACGAACGAGTTCTACAGCCTTATCGATATCACCGTTAGCCTCTGCGAGGGCCTTCTTGCAGTCCTTCATACCTGCACCGGTCATGGTGCGCAGCTTCTTGATATCTTCAATTGTAACAGCCATAATTGTATTTTGTTTTAAAATTGTTGATGTATGAATGTGATAGGGTCTTATAGGAGTGTTGTTTAGGGTCTTATGAGAACCTATCACCTTCTATAAGACCCTATAATGATAATTACTCAGCGGCGGGAGCCTTCTCCTCTACGGGAGCAGCCTCTTCAGCTTGAGCAGCCTCTTCGGTCTCTTCCTTGCGGGCACGACGTGCATGACGCTTGCCTTCGCCGGCCTCCTCAGCCTGCTCAGCAGCAGCCTTGTCGTCAGCCTTCTCTACCTTGCGCTCCTCAAGACCCTCGGCAATAGCACCGCAAATAGCGTTCAGGATTACCTCTACAGAGTCTTTGGCATCATCGTTGGCAGGGATAACATAGTCGATGTCGCGTGGGCTGGAGTTGGTATCCACGATACCGAACACGGGAATGCCGAGACGGTTGGCCTCCTTCACGGCGATGTGCTCCTTCATCACGTCAACAACGAAGAGTGCAGACGGCAGACGGGTCAGGTCGATGATAGAACCGAGGTTCTTCTCCAGCTTGGCGCGCTGACGGTTGATCTGCAAAATCTCACGCTTAGAGAGATTAGAGAATGTACCGTCGTTCATCAACTTGTCGATGTTCGTCATTTTCTTCACAGCCTTGCGAATGGTGGGGAAGTTGGTGAGCATACCGCCCGGCCAACGCTCGATCACGTAAGGCATGTTAACCGATCCAGCCTTCTCGGCTACGATTTCCTTGGTCTGTTTTTTAGTAGCGACGAACAGAATCTTCTTGCCACCCTTGGCAATAGCTTTCAAAGCTTCGGCAGCCTCGTCAATCTTGGCAACCGTTTTGTTGAGGTCGATGATGTGAATACCATTGCGCTCCATGAAGATGTAAGGAGCCATGGCGGGGTTCCACTTGCGCTTGAGGTGACCGAAATGGCAACCTGCCTGCAGTAATTGGTCAAAATTTGTTCTTGACATTGTCTTTTCTTTTTTTTAAATGTTTACTTTCTTTTTGAATTCTGGTGCTGGAGGGGATGGACCGCCACAGTGTGGCGGTGTACCGGAACCCTAAAGGACGGGGAATGCCGACTAAGGGAAGAACGGGTGACCACGGGTGGGCGGTGTACCGGAACCCTAAAGGACGGGGAATGCCGACTAAGGGAAGAACGGGTGACCACGGGTGGGCGGTGTACCGGGACCCTAAAGGACGGGGAATACCGACTAAGGGAAGAACGGGTGACCACGGGTGAGCGATGTACCGGAACCCTAAAGAACGGGGAATACCGACTAAGGGAAGGACAGGTGACCACGGGTGGGCGGTGTACCTCAACAGCTTGGATAGAATCAGCCGGAGAGTAATCTGCGGGAAGGAACGGGCTTCAGCTCTAAGAGAGCAGGGCGAGATTCCTGAAAGGGAAAGGGCGCACTCCGATGAAGGGGGAGGCCATCCCAAGGGTTGCAGAGTCCCTTCGGTTTAGATACTAAACGGTTCAGTTTCTCTATCGAGAGATTAACGCTTACTGAACTGGAAGCGACGACGAGCCTTCGGCTGACCCGGCTTCTTACGCTCAACAGCACGGCTGTCGCGTGTGAGGAATCCGTGATCCTTGAGGTTCTTCTTGTCCTCGGCGTTCACCTTTACGAGTGCACGTGCGATGGCGAGGCGCAGAGCCTGGCTCTGACCAGTGTAACCACCACCGTCGAGGTTGGCCTTGATATCATATTTCTCAGCAACTTCCAGAAGCTCCAGTGGCTGCTTAACCACGTACTGCAGGATAGCTGATGGGAAGAAGTCTTTGAGATCTTTCTTGTTGATAGTGATCTTGCCGGTACCCTCAGAGAGGTAAACACGAGCTACAGCGCTCTTACGGCGACCAATTGCATTAATAACTTCCATCTTTTCTCCTTATTATTTATACTGGTTAATATCAATTGTCTTGGGCTTCTGAGCTGCCTTGTCGTGCTCAGCACCTTCGAAAACATAGAGATTGTCCAACAGGGCGCGACCTAAGCGACCCTTGGGCAGCATGCCCTTCACGGCGTGACGGATAATCTTGTCTACACCACCCTCGCGAGTACGAAGCTCGGCAGGAGTGTTGAAGCGCTGTCCACCAGGATAACCGGTATAACGGGTATAGACCTTGTCGGTCTCTTTCTTACCGGAGAAAACCACCTTTTCGGCATTGATGATGATGACATTGTCACCACAATCTACATGAGGTGTGAAGTTAGGTTTGTACTTTCCGCGAATCAACTTAGCGACTTTGGAGCAGAGACGACCCACAATCTGGTCTGTAGCGTCCACTACAACCCACTCCTTATTAACCGTTTCCTTGTTGGCGGAAATAGTCTTGTAACTTAAAGTGTCCATTTTAAAAATTAAATTTACTACTAAAAAACGTTTTTATTACCTTGATAAACAGAGACCTCACGGCGCCTCCAGTCTAAAAGAGACCATCCATGGCTTTTGCTCTGTTGCACGGCAGATTCACTAACCACGATGTCCGGCCAAAGGCATCGCTATTAACACGGCTGTGCGTGGGGCTCTAAGTGTGCCCCGGAAATAATCGGTCTGCAAAATTACTCATTTTATTCTGCATCAGAGAGCTATATTCCTGCCAAAAGTCCAATATTAGCAATTATTAACTTTATTACAATTATTTAACTCCTTAAAAACGCCCAGAGCGAAAGAGTTTGGGGGATAATTGCCTTTTATGACAGCATTACCAAGGTGAGGAAATGTTGAAATTCGTCGATTTTACGATTTTATTGTCCGATGTTTCCGATAAAAGTAGTAACTTTGCGCCAGCTTAAAACAAATAAAAGAATATGAGCAACAATTTATTGAAAGGAAAGAGAGGTATCATCTTTGGTGCACTCAACGAGAAATCTATTGCGTGGAAAGTGGCAGAGCGTGCTGTTGAAGAGGGTGCCACCATCACGCTGTCGAATACGCCGATTGCTGTCCGCATGGGTACCGTGAGTGCTCTTTCGGAGAAGTTGAACTGCGAAGTGATTCCTGCTGATGCCACGAGTGTGGAGGATCTGGAGAATGTTTTCCGTCGCTCCATGGAGGTGCTGGGAGGCAAGATCGATTTCGTGCTCCACTCCATCGGTATGTCTCCCAACGTGCGCAAGCACCGCACCTACGACGACCTGGACTACAAGATGCTCGGAACTACACTTGATATATCTGCTGTTTCGTTCCATAAGATGATTCAGAGTGCCAAGAAGCTCAATGCCATGAGCGAATATGGCTCTATCGTGGCCCTGACCTACGTGGCTGCCCAGCGCACCTTCTACGGCTACAACGATATGGCGGATGCCAAGGCACTGCTCGAGAGCATCGCCCGCAGCTTCGGATACATCTACGGCCGCGAACACCATGTGCGTATCAACACCATCTCGCAGTCGCCCACGATGACCACTGCCGGACAAGGCGTGAAGGGTATGGACAAGCTCTATGACTTTGCCAACCGCATGTCGCCCTTAGGCAACGCCAGCGCAGCCGAGTGTGCCGACTACTGTATCGTGATGTTCTCCGACCTCACCCGCAAGGTGACCATGCAAAACCTCTATCACGACGGTGGTTTCTCCAATGTGGGTATGAGCCTCCGCGCGATGGCCACCTATGAGAAGGGACTCGACGAGTATAAGGACGAAGAGGGAAATATTATATACGGATAAGGGTTGAGCAGACTATTGCCGACCCTTGCCCGCTCTCCTCAAGGGGAAGAAGGGGGCATCGTACTGACAAACATGCAAGAGCCATTCCTGCCTATGATGACAGGGGTGGCTCTTTGTTTTTGTCAAGAAATATAATCAAAAAGGTGCGTTCCGAAAAGAAACCTTCTACGTTTGACACGTCTTGAAAAAGACAAAAATACCGAACGGGAGACAGGTTTGGGGGAGATGATTTTACGAAAAGATAGTTATCGCGTTGCCTTTACTATCGAATCGCACTGCCTTTACTATCGAATCGCACCGCGATTGAGGCCTTGTTTTAGGTGAAAAACACGACTGCAGGAGGACGATTAGATAGTAAACGCACATTCAAAAAATGTCAACAAAATACAAGATGCTGATTTTCAAGGATATACAACGAGCCTGATTTTCGCGTATTTCTGACCGCAGGCTTTTCATTTTAAAATACGGGCTGTATGCGAAGGCAATGTTCAAATCTTTTCATAAGAATATACTGCCTCCACCTGTTCTGGTTCTGAAAAGCGGTAGAAGGCTGGGCTTCGAGACAGGTAGGTCATCTGCCTGCTGTCGATTATGGTGTAAGGATAGGAAGCCACCGCATGCTTTCTGGACGAATATTCCTTGAAACAAAGGGGAAAGATTCGTTTTTTTTCCTTATATTTGCAAGTATAAACGATCAAAACAGAAAGAAGAAATGGATTATGTAATCATCGTGGCCGGTGGCAAGGGGCTGCGCATGGGGGGCGATTTGCCCAAGCAGTTTCTCCCCATCGGTGGCCGTCCGGTGCTGATGCGCACCATTGAGCGGTTTCACGAATACGACCCCACACTGGGTATCATCCTTGTTTTGCCCAAAGACCAGCAGGACTATTGGCGACAAATCTGTGAACAGTATGGCTTTGCGCTACCCCATGTCATCGCCGACGGTGGCGCGACGCGCTTCGAGTCGTCCAAGAACGGACTGGCGGCCATCCCCGCCGATGCTGAGGGTGTGGTGGCCATCCACGACGGTGTGCGCCCGTTTGTGTCGACAGAGGTCATCGGCCGCTGTTTCGATGCGGCGCGCGACGACTTCGCCGCCATACCGGTGATGCCGGTCACGGAGACCCTACGCTATGTCGACAGGGGTCAGGGCAACAACGTGATGCGCGACCACTTCCGCACAGTGCAGACTCCTCAGGTGTTCGACATTGCCTTGGCGCGTCAGGCTTTCGACCAGCCCGACCGCGAAACCTTCACCGATGATGCCTCGGTCATCGAGAGTCTCGGGTGCCAGGTGACGATGGTGGAGGGCAATCGAGAGAATATCAAACTCACCACACCCTTTGATTTGAAAATAGCAGAGGTTCTGATGGGCCAATAGCTTATCCTCCAAGAATGATGGAATGAGAACATAAGTACAAAATTTTTTATCAAAATGACAAAACGATTTGTTTTTTGGCCAATGACATAAGAAACGCAAGCGTTTCAAAATGACAGACCAATCACACCGAATCGTTGTTTGGACAGCCATCGGACATATCTACATGTCATTATGAAACGCTTGCGTTTCTTTTGTCAGAAAATACCAATGGACAGTCTTTTGTCATTATGAAAAAACATTTTGTCATTGTGTTTTAATAACAACTCCTTCTTAACTCCTCCACAAATGACCAGCATCTTAGATCAAGACATCATGTACCTCGCGGGCGTAGGACCCAAAAAGAAAGAGATATTGAGTTCCCAACTCCATATCCAGACATGGCGTGACCTGCTGGAATACTACCCCTACAAATATGTAGACCGCACCAAAATATACACCATCGACGAGTTGCGGGGTGACATGCCCTTTGTGCAGGTCAAGGGAAAGATACTCAGCTTTGAGGAGTTCTCTACCGGACCACGCAAGAAACGCATCGTCGGGCACTTCACCGACGGGCGTGGCGTGGTCGACCTCGTGTGGTTCAACGGGGCACAATACATCTATAAGAATTATAAGATCGGGGAGGAATATATCGTCTTCGGCAAGCCCAGCGTGTTTCAAGGACGCTATCAGTTTGCCCATCCCGAGATGGAACGCGCCGCCGATGTGAAGATAGAGGACATGGGAATGCAGCCTTATTACATCACCACAGAGAAGATGAAGGATCGCGGAATGATGTCGAGGGCGGTCGAAAAACTAACCAAGGCCCTCGTGACAAGGATACCGGAGGGCGCAATTCAGGAATCGCTGCTACCATCAATGATATCCCGATTACACCTGATATCGCGCGAAGACGCATTCCGAAAAATACACTATCCACAAACATTAGATGATGTACAGCGTGCGCAGGTGCGTCTGAAGTTCGAGGAACTCTTTTATGTGCAACTCAATATCCTGCGTTATGCCTCCGAACATCGGCAGAAATACAAGGGCTATGTCTTTGGAAAGATAGGCGAAATGTTCAACACTTTCTTCGCCGAGAAGCTTCCTTTTGACCTCACCGGAGCACAGAAACGGGTGATGCATGAGATCAGAGACGACATGCGTTCGGATCATCAGATGAACCGGTTGCTGCAGGGTGATGTCGGCTCGGGTAAGACTCTGGTGGCCCTGCTCACCATGCTCATTGCCATAGACAATGGTTTTCAGGCGTGCATCATGGCCCCCACGGAGATTCTTGCGGAACAACACCTGGACACGATACGTGAGTTTCTGGGTGACATGCCATTGCGCGTAGAAATCCTCACGGGCATCGTGAAGGGCAAACGGAGGCGTGAGGTGCTCGAGGGACTGGCCGAAGGGACGGTCAATATCCTTGTCGGCACGCACGCGGTGATAGAAGATACGGTGCAGTTCAAGCGGCTCGGCGTGGCCGTTGTCGACGAGCAGCATCGATTTGGAGTGGCTCAGCGCGCACGCCTTTGGGCGAAAAGTGAGAATCCGCCGCACATCCTCGTGATGACTGCGACACCCATTCCCCGCACGTTGGCAATGACCATCTACGGCGATCTCGACGTGAGCGTCATTGATGAACTGCCTCCCGGCCGAAAGCCGATTATGACCATTCACAAGTATGACAACCAGACAACTACATTATATAATGGTATACGTCAGCAGATTCACGAGGGACGGCAGGTATATATCGTCTTCCCGCTGATTGAGGAAAGTGAGAAAATAGACCTGAAAAACCTCGAAGACGGGTACCAAAGCCTTTGCGAGATCTTCCCGGAGTTCCGTCTGAGCAAGGTGCATGGGCGCATGAAGTCGAAGGAAAAGGAAGCGGAGATGCAGAAATTTGTGAGTGGTGAGACGCAGATTTTGGTAGCCACGACGGTGATTGAGGTAGGTGTCAACGTACCCAACGCATCGGTGATGGTCATTCTGGAGGCCCAGCGGTTTGGACTTTCGCAGCTCCATCAGCTCCGCGGGCGTGTCGGCCGTGGTGCCGACCAGAGCTATTGCATCCTTGTGACGGGCTACGAACTGGCTGCAGAAACCCGCAAACGCATTGACATCATGTGCGAAACCAACGACGGATTTCGCATTGCCGAGGCCGACTTGAAACTCCGCGGCCCCGGCGATCTGGAGGGAACGGCACAGAGTGGCATGGCTTTCGACCTGAAAATCGCCGATATTGCCCGCGACGGACAACTCGTTCAGATGGCCCGCGACGAAGCACAGCGCATCATAAGTGATGACCCACAATGCAACAAACCGGAATATTCCATGCTTTGGAGACATTTAAATGAATTGCGGAAAACAAATATAAACTGGTCCGCAATCAGCTAAACAGTAAGAAATCAGCCTCTTTTCGAGGTAAGCTAAAAGCATTATCCAAGGCAGAAAAGCGTGTGTTTTGTACTATTTTCAGTTGTGGAATAATATTTGATAAAATGTTAAGTTTACCCTTAAAAATAAAAGATTGTGTTAAATAGAGCAGATTTTTTGTTATAATTCGAACAAAAAGCACAATTTTTTATTATCTTTGCGAAGTCTTCATATAAAATAGAAGTGCTCTCGTTTTGTTCTCTATTTTTACTCTTGGGGTCGACCTTTTCCCCAAAAGACTTAAACCTAAGATATTAATTGAATATTTATGACTTTTTCAAAGACGGTTAAGACCCTTACTATATCACTGTTGTTTGCATTGGCTTCGGAGCCGGTTGCAGGACAAGATCTGCTGGCCCGACAAGCGCCGGTGGACCGACGTGCCAAGAAACTTGATTCTATTGAGATTAAGAACGTTGCCGCAAGAGAAAACCTTCAGTCTCCCGCAGCTCAACTTTATGGAGACGACTGGGATAATAGATATGCTCATCGCACTACCGAGCTGCCCGATTCTTTCATCGTCAACCTTCGTCACTTCTGCATGCCCACACCGAGTCGTGTCGTGACAAGCAACTTTGGTAGCCGCTGGGGACGCTCTCACAAGGGCTTAGACATCAAGGTTTACATCGGCGATACGATCCGAGCTGCCTTCTCGGGCAAAGTGCGTGTCGTGAGATATGAGGGTGGAGGCTATGGAAAGTATGTGGTGATACGCCACCCCAACGGCCTGGAGACCATCTACGGACATCTCTCCAAGCAGCTTGTAACAGAGAATGAGAATGTCCGTGCGGGTGAGCCCATCGGCCTTGGAGGCAACACGGGCCGAAGCACCGGTTCTCATCTTCACTTCGAAACGCGTCTCTGTGGAGTGGCATTAAACCCTGCTCTGTTCTTTGATTTCCGCAATCAGGATGTTGTTGCAGACCAAGTGCTGTTCCGTAAAGATAGTTATGAGCGCGAGTCTATTATCGCCACACGCGAGCGTGGAAAGATTGGCAATGGTGGATACACAAGAGATCAGATCTATGGCGAGGTGGGACACAGCGACGACAACATGCCTTCGGAGGTTAGACAAGCTGTCAATCAGCCCGAGCGCGTATACTACAAAGTCACCAAGGGCGACACGCTTGAGTCTATCGCACAGAAGTGTGGCGTGACCGTAGAGACGCTTTGCCGCCTGAATGGCTATCGAAAGAATCAGCGAGTACGCCCTGGACAGATTATCCGCTACGTATAGAATACCGACAAGCACCATGTGCTGAAACATACTATAGGCTGTCGAGTGCAGCCTAAAGGAACCGCCCGACTGAACGATTGCTCAGTCGGGCGGTTCCTCTTTTACCATTCTCTTACTTGAAAACAAACGGAGTTTGGAGTTGAAATCATTGACAGGGTCATGCCCGTGTAAAGGAGAAAAACATGGAAAAACCCTGCAACGACCTCCCCTTTCCTGTTTCTCCTATCGCTTGACTATTGCTCTGACAACAAACCACAGATGCATCCCCACCGTGGCAAAGAACCCATAGTGCCGGCTCATCACCTTGAACCGCTCTATCAGCGATGCCCGATGGTTTTTGATGCTCATACCGCCGTCCAGATAGTTTACCAAGACTTCGTTTACATTTCTCAATACAAGCTGTCTTTCCTCTGCTGTTTTCATGATTCGTATGCACCAATCCACATCGGCTGAATAGCGAAAACGCAAGTCGTAAAGGTTTTCCCGGGCCAGATCCGTGCGTGCATAAAACGACTGATGACACACCAGCATGCCCTGCCTGAACGATTTCCAGCTGAGCGTCGAAGGCGGGCGAAGTCTGCGATGACGCAAGAGGAAGCCCTCGTCGTTGACGATATCGGCATCGCCGTAGAGCACTCCCGGCAGTGCCTCTCCATCGGCAAAGCTCGCCGCAACGTGCTCTAAAGTCTCCGATGAGGGGAAAACATCGCCGGCATTGAGAAACACCAGATAGTCGCCCGTGGCCTTCATGATGCCCTTGTTCATCGCATCATAGAGACCATTGTCCTTCTCCGACACCATCAGCACCCGATGGCCGCTGTCGCTCTCGTCTGACTTCAGCTTGTAGTCCTGAGCCAATGCCATCGTCTTATCCTTTGAAAGACCGTCTAAGATAAGATGCTCGACATTGGGAAACGACTGTTCATACACACTGTCGAGCGTGCGTTGCAACTCATGTTCCGCATTAAATGTGCAGGTGATGACGCTGAAGGTAATCATAAGGCATATCTTTTAAAGGCCATCGCCTGATTGTAAACTTCGATATATTTCATAGCTACGGCCTGCTGGGAATACTTGCTAAGTACTTTCTGCATAGCCGAGCGGCTCAGGCATTCATAGTCTGACTCGTTGAGAATCCAGTTCAATCCACGTTCCAGATCGGCCAAATCGCGGTAGTTTGCCACATATCCATTCTTCAGATGGTCTATCATTTCCGGTATGCCGCCTACCTTAAAGCCAAGACATGGCACCCCGCATGCCATCGCCTCCATGATCGTATTGGGGAGGTTTTCTGATAATGACGGCAACACAAAGAGATCGGCAGCATTGTAGCAGTCTACGATTTTCCGCTCATCGCTGACATATCCCAGCGGGTAGACCGGCAGCTCAAATTGCCCTTCGAAGTCCTCGGCATGACCACCCAAAATCACAATTCCTGTGTTCTCCCGCATCTCCGGATGATGCTGTGTGAGTGCACGGCAGGCATCTATGAGATAGTTCATACCCTTGTTCTCGTTCGTGGCGCGTTGGGCCACAAAGAGAATCAGTCTCTTGTCTGGCGGCAACTCTAATGTCTGACGGGCCGCCAGCTTATCCTTTCGACAAAATGTGGAAGTGTTGATTGGGTTGGGAATATCGGTCACCACCTGCTTGTCTATCAGTCCACTGGCCCTGGCCTCTCCGGCCAGCCATCGGCTGCAGGCCACAAACAGGATGTCGTTTATCCGGTAAACCTTTTTTTTCTGTTCCCACACGCTATAAGAGAGGTCGTGGTTGCTGCCGTTGTGGGGCAGATATTTACAGTTGGAACAATGACTCTTATACTTGTTACAGCCCAACGACAGATGACAAATGCCCGACACCGGCCACAGGTCGTGCATGGTCCAGACCACCGGTTTACCGCTCTTGAGAATCTTTCGGATGTTTCCCAGCGACAGCATACCTTGATTGATCCATGCCAAATGCACCACATCGGCCTTCTTGAATTCGGGCAGTGTGGTGATGTCTGTCCCCGCATTGGCTATGTCTATTTGAAAGAGGGAGTGTCGGGAAAACTGCAGGTGCATGAAGATGCACAGTCGTTCCCAGAGGAAATTCACCTGCTGACGCCATGGATGGGGCAGCCCCACCACCGTGATTGCATCAGATTCCTTGTTGGCCACCAACATCTTGGCCTTTACACCGTTGTTGTTCAGTGCGTCCATCAACCGTGAGGTAGCCACAGCGGCACCGCCGGTCTTCTCGTTTGTATTCACTAAGAGTACGCGCATGGTCCAATCATCTTTATAAGGCAAAGGTAATAAAACAAAATGAAAATAATCTCACCATGGTCTATTAATTGGAAAATCAGATTCATTTTTTTGGAAGAAATCGTCTCTCCAACATAGCCTCTCAAGGCCTGTCTATGCGCTAAGTAGCTGATGTGTTCGCACACACGCGTTGATTTAAGTCAAGAAAAAGGGCCAAAAACCGTTTATTAGCCCTCAAAGTGTTGTGGCCTCCGAATATTCCCCGTATCTTTGCAATGTCAAAAGGTTAATAGATTGTTTAGGTTAGTAGTAATAGATTTAGGTTTTTAGTTATTAGGTTTAAGGTAGATTTGATAGATTGTTTAACGGATGACAATGGAAACCGTGAGGCTTTCATTTGATTTGAAAAGGATTTTTAGTTAAACATAGACAATACGCCGGAACTCGCAGATGAGTTTCAGCGTATTTTTTTTATATCCCCTATCCTTCTTCGTCTGCCGGTATCACCATGGGGTTACCTCCCGACTTGGATGCCGACATCGAGAAGACGGCTGGTCGGTTTGTCGCCCAACAGTTTGTTTTGGAGTCAACCTCCCCACCCCAACAGTCTTCAACGCCAGACCGACGTTCTCCGTTTCCAGCATTAGAAACGACCAGAAAGACACCATTGCTCGGCTCCAACTTCCGGAGAAAAGGATTTTCCTCCTTATTATTATAGTAGCACGATTTACCGACGCCCGCCCTGACATGACTGCAATAATACGTTATGAAAGAAATTGAAGAATGCGCTTAAAAAGGCGAGAAAAACGAAATGGGAGAGGAACGATAAGAAAAACAGGCAAAAAACAGCAATTCCTCACAATGCTGATAATCAGCAACTTGTAAATAATTGACAAATAACGGCCTTGCGAATACTATCGAATCGCAAGACGAATACTATGTAATCGTGCTGCGATTAGGGCCTAATCGTGAGACCAATAGGGCCTAAAGAGAGAAGAAAACGGACTAAAAATTGCGAAAAACGGGGGAAATCAGAGGAAAAAGAGGGAATATGGGTGAGAGAAAACGGGAAAAACACTGACCGAGAAGGCTGAGAAGGGAGCAAAAAAACATTCTGGAACTTTTTATTTTATTGAAACATGTTGACAATACAAGGATATACCCCCGTTTCCCGAGCTGTTTCATCGCTCCAGTCTGCGCCCTTGTCACGGCTGGACGCCATCCCGGCTGGCACCTCTTTTTCACGTAAGGGCTGTTCTCGTCTGACGAGCGTGGTCAAGGAGTAAGACGGAATCTGGACTGCATCCTGCCAGACAGGGGGCTACCCTTTGCCTTCATCCTACATCCCGCAGGATGGGTCATGCGGTGTGGAGCGAGGTAGGCGACGGGGCTATACATTTTTTCACTTAAAGTAAACAAATGTGGCAACTGTTTCGTATATTTGCAAAACAATAGCAACAACAGCACAGCATTATGAAGATTTTTGCCATTGGCATGAACTATGCCTTACACAATAAAGAGATGCACGGCACGTTATTAAAGACGGAGGAGCCGGTCATCTTTCTGAAGGCCGACTCCAGCCTGCTCAAAGACCACAAGCCTTTCTTCATTCCCGACCACATGGGGCGGATAGAATATGAGACAGAGGTGGTGGTACGCATCTGCAAACTGGGCAAGACGGTGTCCGAGCGGTTTGCCCCGCGCTACTACGATGCCGTGACGGTGGGCATCGACTTCACCGCCCGCGAGCTGCAGCGCAAGATGATAGAGCAGGGACATCCGTGGGATCTGGCCAAGGGCTTCGACGGTGCGGCATGCATCGGCGAGTGGGTTCCCAAGGAGAAGTTTCTCGACATGCAGCGCCTGCACTTCCATCTCGACATCAACGGAAAGACGGTGCAGGAGGGTTGCACGAGCGACATGCTCTACAAGGTAGACGAAATCATCGCCTATATCAGTAAGTTTTTCACGCTCAAGACGGGCGACATCCTCTTCACGGGTACACCGGCAGGGGTTGGTCCAGTCAACATCGACGACCATCTGGAAGGCTATCTGGAGGACAGGAAGGTGTTGGAGTTGAATTGCAAATGAAGGAGATGAGGAGTTAAGGAGATGAGGAATTGAGCTTTTGGAGTTAAAGAAGTTAAGGAAGTTAAAGAAGTTAAAGGACATTTGTACCGCAGGAGATAAATCAACCGACAGGTATTTGTCTTTAACTTCTGAGCGAAGCGATAACTTCATTAACTTCTTTAACTTCAAAACCAACAAACATTTGTCTTTAACTTCTGAGCGAAGCGATAACTTCTCTAACTTCTTTAACTTCAAAACCAACAAACATTTGTCTTTAACTTCTGAGCGAAGCGATAACTTCTTTAACTTCTTTAACTTCCCCCCCAAAAACATGCGCATAGCAATCCGAACATGTCTCCTCCTTGCGGCCCTGTGCATCACGATGACCGTGCAGGCGCAACGCTTCTTCAACCTCACCTCAGACGAGGTAAGGGTAGACACCGTGTTGCCCCATTTCGGCTATGCCGTGCCCTTGGACGGCGACTATCAGGACTCCGTTTATACCGCCACCATACTCTATCCCGAGTTCATCGACATGACAGCGATGGACCTGGCCAACTATCGCAGGTTGTCGACAGACACACTGCCCTCGCTGCCCGTGGTGTCGCAGGACATCGTGACAGACCGCAAGCGTGGCGCACTGCAGGTGGGCTTCTGTCCGCTGGTCTATCGCGACGGACGCTATCAGATATTGGTGAGCTTCATGCTCAGGGTCGATGCCAAGGCCACAGACCATCCCGTGCGCCGCACCGCAGCCCTCACCCGTGCCACCACCGCGTCGTCGCGCTATGCCGACCACTCCGTGCTTGCCTCGGGAACATGGGCCAAAATCCGTGTGCCCGCGTCGGGCATCTATCAGCTCACCGATGCCCTCATCCGCAAGGCTGGCTTCACCGACCTCTCGAAAGTGAAGATTTACGGTTACGGCGGAAACCTGCAGAATGAGACACTGACCGCTGCAGACCTGCAAAACTATGATGACCTGAAAGAGGTGGCGACCTGCACCGTAGGCGGTAAACGGCTGTTTTATGCCAAAGGACCGGTGAACTGGTCAAGCAAAACGGCCACACGACGCACCCGAAACCCTTACTCCGACTATGGATATTACTTCCTGACGCAGAGCGATGCCACCCCCTCGGCCATCGATTCGGCGGCATTCCTCAGTTCGTTTTACCCCTCCGCCGACGACTACCACACCCTCTACGAGGTCGATGGATACAGTTGGTATCATGGCGGTAGAAACCTTTTCGACACCGAGCAGATTGCCGTGGGCAAGACCAAAAATGTGGTTCTCACCAACAGCAGCGCATCGTCGTCGGGCCTTTTGTCGGTCAACGTGTCGGCCGGAACGGCTGCCGTGGCACAGATTTCACTCAACGACTCCGTGCTCGGACGACTCAACATCAGCCTCGGAGAATATGACAAAGGCAACGATGCTGCCGCCGTCTACAACATCGGCACGCTCCACGCCACTGATACGGTGAAGATTCAAGCGGTGTCGGGAGGCCCGTTGCGACTCGACTATGTGTCGATGGCATGGAGCAATGCGGCGCCGGCACCGAGTCTCACGGGGGCTTTCGCCTCGCCGGAATATGTCTACAACATCACCAATCAGGACCATCATGCCGACGGACAGGCCGACATGGTGATCATCATCCCTACTTCCCAGAACCTTCTGACGCAGGCCCAGCGACTCGCCGACTACCATACGACCTACGATTCGCTGCGTGTGCGCATCGTCCCTGCCGACGAACTCTACAACGAGTTCTCCAGCGGCACCCCCGATGCCAATGCCTATCGCCGCTACCTCAAGATGCTCTACGACCGTGCCGAGAGCGAGGAGGACATGCCGCGCTACCTGTTGCTCATGGGCGATTGTGTGTGGGACAACCGCATGCTCACCTCCGAGTGCAGCGCGCTCGACCCCGACGACTACCTGCTCTGCTTCGAAAGCGAAAACTCTTTTAATGAAATCACCTGCTATGTCGACGATGGTTTCTTCGGATTGCTCGACGATGGAGAAGGCTCCAACCCTCTGAGCAAGGACAAACTCGACCTTGCCGTGGGTCGTTTTCCGGTGACCACAGAGGCCGAAGCCAAGGTGATGGTCGACAAAACCGTGAACTATGGCACCAACAAGAATGCCGGAGCGTGGCAGAATACGATCATGTTCATGGGCGATGACGGCAACAGCAACATCCACATGCGCGACATTAACATCGCCGCCGAGGACATTGCCACCCGCTATCCGGGCTTTCTGGTGAAGAAGGTTTTGTGGGATGCCTACAACGAGGAGACCTCTGCCACGGGAAATAGTTACCCCGAAGTGGCCAGCCTCATCAAGCAACAGCAGGCTGCCGGAGCACTCATCATGGACTATGGAGGGCACGGACGCGCCGACCAGATATCCCATGAGGCCGTGCTCAAGCTGACTGACTTTGAAGGATTTACCAATAAGAACCTGCCGTTGTGGATCACGGCGTCGTGCGACATCATGGCTTTCGACGGCGTGGAACAGACCATCGGCGAGACCGCGGTGCTCAATGCCAACGGCGGTGCGGTAGCTTTCTTCGGCACGACACGCACGGTTTATTCCAATTATAACAAGCTCCTCAACATGGCTTACCTGCGCTACGTGCTCAGTCGCGACGACAATGGCAATCCCGTGACGATGGGCGAGGCGCAGCGTCTGGCCAAGAACCTGATGATTACCGCAGGGCAAGACCTCACCACCAACAAACTGCAGTATTCCCTTCTCGGCGACCCCGCACTGGCATTGAGCCTTCCGGCCCAGAAGATTGTGGTCGATTCCATCAACGGCATAGCCGTTTCCACGGCCTCGTCGGCGACGCTTCGGGCTGGCAGTGTGGCCCGCGTGGCCGGACATATCGAGGGCGCAGCCGACTTCAGCGGCATCGTTACGGCTGTCGTGCGCGACTCCAAGCAACTCATTACCTGCAAGATGAATGCCAGCGCGGAGGCCGAAACGGCCTTCACTTTCTACGACCGCACCAACACATTATATAATGGTAGCGACAGCATCCGCGCCGGACAGTTCAGCTTTTCGTTTGCCGTGCCGATGGATATCAACTATGCCGACGCCGCGGGACTGATGAATATCTACGCCATAAACAATGCCCAGACGCAGTCGTATAATGGTTATAGCGACAACTTCTTAGTGGGCGGCACAGACGACACAGCCACAGACTCGGTCGGTCCGAAGATTTATTGCTATCTCAACACGCCCGAATTCCAGAACGGCGGACGTGTGAACATCACGCCATACTTCGTTGCTCAGATCAAGGATGACGACGGAATCAACGTCACTGGCAACGGCATCGGTCACGATCTGCAGCTCATCATCGATGGCGATGCGACCAAAACCTACACGCTGAACGACAATTTCCAATACGATTTCGGCACCTATACCAGCGGTTCGACCTACTACAGCATCCCCGCTCTGGAGCCGGGCAACCACACATTGCTGTTCCGCGCCTGGGACGTGAGGAACAATCCGTCGACCGCTACGCTCGATTTCACGGTGGTCAAAGCACTTTCTCCGACTATCTACAGCGTGGATGTATCCACCAATCCGGCCTCCACCTCCACTACATTCATCGTCAACCACGATATGAGCGGCAGTGAAATGAATGTTAACATCGACGTTTTCGACACAAGTGGTCGCCTGCTTTGGACCCACAGTGAGTCGGGAGTGTCGACCAATGGGGCCTACACCGTCGACTGGGACCTTACCACCGACAACGGCGGAAGACTGCAGACGGGCATCTACCTCTACCGCATCCGTGTGGCTTCAGACGGTAGTGTGGAGGCATCGAAGGCCAAGAAATTGATTGTGATAAGCAATAATTAGGTCCCCCAAGGCGTTTATACAGAAGAAATTATTACAGAAGATGAATACAATCCCAAGAATAGGGGCAGCCGTTTTGGTGCTGCTGGCAACGATTGGCGCATCGGCTCAGGATAAACAAAACATGTTTAACCCCGTCAACACCTCTGTGACCTCACAGACCATAGCGCCCGATGCACGTGCCGCCGGTATGGGCGACGTGGGCGTGGCGACCGATCCCGACGTGGTTTCGCAGTATTGGAACCCCGCCAAATACCCCTTCACCATCAGTCGGGCGGGCGTAGCCCTGAACTATACACCGTGGCTTCGTCAGCTGGTCAACGACATGGATCTGGCCTATCTCGCCGGATATTATCGCATAGGCGACTACAGTGCCGTGTCCGGTTCGTTGAGATATTTCTCGCTGGGCGAGGTGATGACGAGCTCTGACGTTAGTGCAAGCGATGCCCTGACCATCAATCCCTACGAGATGTCGCTCGATGTGGCCTACTCGTTGATGCTCAGTGAGAAGTTCTCCATAGCCGCAGCCGTGCGCTGGATCTACTCCGACCTGACCTACGACTATACCAACGACACCTCCCCCGGGTCGGCTTTTGCCGCCGATATCGCCGCATACTATCAGAATTATCTTAATCTGGGCGACCGCGAATGCCAGTTGGGACTGGGTCTTAACATCTCAAACATTGGTAGTAAGATTAACTTCGGAGGCGACGACAACAGTGAGTTCATCCCAACAAACCTGCGTCTTGGTGCGTCGTTGATGATTCCGGTAGACGAGTACAACCGCTTCACCATCGCAGCAGATGCCAACAAACTCCTGGTGCCCACCTATCCATCGGAGGACCAATACAATGAGGACCCGAACAAAGCTGACTATAACGACTACACCGACTACGTGCAGAAGAAATACTATGACATCTCCTCGATCAGCGGAATATTCAAGAGTTTCAGTGACGCGCCAGGCGGATTTAAGGAGGAGTTACAGGAAATCCAGTGGAGTGTCGGTGCTGAATATACCTACCATGACCAGTTCTCGCTGCGCGCCGGCTACCACAATGAGTCGGCCAATAAGGGCAACCGCAAGTATTTCACGGTGGGTGCGGGCTTCAAGATGAACGTTTTCTCGCTCGACGCAGGCTATGTCATTGCCACGGCCAAGAGCAATCCGCTCGACCAAACGCTCCGCTTCACCCTGAGTTTCGATATGGATGGTATCAAGGATTTGTTCAAGAGATGATAGCCGAGGATATTCTTAGTAAGTTAAGAAGTACTCTTTTAGAGATAAAGAAGTGCTCTTTTGGAAGTTAAGAAGTGATCTTTTGGAAGTTAAGAAGTTAAGGAAGTTAAAGAAGTTAAAAGACAATAGTACCGTAGGACATGTATCAACCAACAGACATTTGTCTTTAACTTCCGAGCGAAGCGATAACTTCTCTAACTTCCTTAACTTCTCAAAATAACTTCCTTAACTTCTCAAGAAACAGACATCTGTCTTTAACTTCTGAGCGAAGCGATAACTTCTCTAACTTCTTTAACTCCCAAAAATAACTTCCTTAACTCCTCAAAAAACAGACATCTGTCTTTAACTTCCGAGCGAAGCGATAACTTCTCTAACTTCTTTAACTCCCAAAAATAACTTCCTTAACTCCTCAAAAAACAGACATCTGTCTTTAACTTCTGAGCGAAGCGATAACTTCTCTAACTTCCTTAACTTCTCAAAACAACTTCTTAAACTCCCCAAAAATGTCAACACGAATAGGAATGGGTTACGACGTACACCGTTTGGTCGAAGGCCGTGACCTGTATTTAGGAGGAATCAAGATAGCCCACACGGTGGGATTGTTAGGTCACAGCGATGCCGATGTGCTCATCCACGCCATCTGCGATGCCCTGCTTGGGGCGGCAAACATGCGTGATATAGGCTATCATTTCCCCGACACGAGCGACGAAACGCTCAACATGGACAGCAAGATTATCCTGCGCAAGATCATCGAACTCATAGCCATCAAGGGCTACCGGCTGGGCAATGTGGATGCCACAGTGTGTGCCGAGCATCCCAAACTCAATCCCCACATCCCCGCAATGAAGGCTTGTCTGGCCGAAGTGATGGGCTGCGACGAGGACCAGATCAGCATCAAGGCCACCACGTCCGAACGTATGGGCTTCGTGGGGCGTGAGGAAGGCATTGCCGCCTATGCCGTCTGCCTCATCGAGAAATAGGCAAATCCATGGGCCGAAAGGCCTGAAACACTTTGCAAGCCTCATACCATTGGCGACAAAAGAAGGAGATGACCGTGCATCACTGGCACGTTCATCTCCTTCTTGTTTATACTCATCCTACACAAAATGAGCCTTTCCCGTTCTACACCTCGCCTACATTCCCTGTACGTTTGAGCACGCCCCAGCTCTGCAACTCGCCTTTTACGGCCTTGAGATAACTCTTGAAAAGCACCACATACATAATCCACCGATAGCACAATCGCTGCGGAATGATGAGCAATAGCACCCATAGCCGCTCGTCTTCGTGGAGATAAGCCATGATGGAAATGCTGGCATCGACCAGCAGGAAGATGAGATAGTAGAGCAAAACCTTACCCGCATTACCCGTAAAGAGGCCCGCAATCATCAGTACATCGGCTATGGGCGAGAACGTAGGAATGATAAACTGGAAGATGAGCATGTTGGGCAGGGCCCACAATCCCAATCCTTTGTAGCGTCGGGAGAAGAGTGCCGACCGGTTTTTCCAGAACGTTTGCATGATGCCGAAGCACCAGCGCACACGCTGTTTGATAAACTGTGGCAGCCTTTCGGGAGCCTCCGTGAGGGCTATGGCCCCGTCTTCGTTCTCCACTCTGTATCCCGCTTTGAGGATACGGATGGTGAGGTCGCAGTCTTCGGCCAGCGTGTCGGTGGTGAGTCCGCCGGCCCGTTGTATGGCACTCTTACGAAAAGCGCCGATGGCTCCGGGCACCACGGTGATGGCATTGATGGCCGAATAGGCCATCCGGTCGAAGTTCTGGCTCGTGGTGTACTCTATGGCCTGCCAACGGGTGAGCAGATTTCGCTGGTTGCCCACCTTCACATTGCCAGCCACGGCCCCCACTCTCCCTTCTTCATCGATAAAGAAATGGCGCATGAGAATGCTCACTGCATCGGGCTTGAGCTTCGTGTCGGCATCCATGCAGACCACGAAATCGGCATCGGTATGGGCTATGCCATAGTTCAGCGCCGATGCCTTGCCGCCGTTGGGTTTGCTGAGCAGGGTCATCATCGGGTGGTCTTTGAAGGCCGTGCTCACCCGTTCGAAGGTGCTGTCCTTGCTTCCATCGTCCACAAAGACGATGTGGAAGTTGGGATAATCCTGCCTGAGCAGGTTGCGGAGCGATGCCACTGCGTTCACCTCCTCGTTGTAGGCGGGCACGATGATCGCCACCTCGGGCATCACGTCGGGGTGCACCTGCAGGGCCAGAGCGTTGAGCCGACGCTCGTTGCGCCGCTCCTTAGCCACGAGTATGCACATGAATATGAGCCGCCCCACACCAAGAATGATGAACAGCACAAACATTGCCGCCACACAATTGTTGAAGTTATAGATCAGCTCTGCCAGCGTGAGGTTGGCCTGCATGGCATAATATTCCTTGCCATGGGGTATCGGCGGCATCAGCTCGGCCTTGGGCTTGTCAAGGTATTCGGGCAGGGTGATAAACCGATAGCCCTTGTGTTGCAGATAGGAGATGATGCGGGGCAGAGCATCCACGGTGGCCTGACGACTGTCTCCGCCGGCATCATGCAGCAGGATGATATGTCCGTCGCCATGCTCCACCCCCTTTACCACTCGGCCGAATATCTCGTCGGCTGTGATGCCGGGCATCCAGTCGTTAGGGTCTATGGACTCACCCACATCAATAAAATTCTGTTTGCGTGCCTCATTGAGAGGGATGAGCTCGTCGCTTCCCGACGGATCGCTGTCAGCATTATAGGGCGCACGAAAGAGGATGGTGCTGCTTCCCGTACAGCTTTCGATGAGCAGTCGGGTGAGCCGCAGCTCCATATAGGTGCGCTGCGGACTGTTGGTGGCCACATTGCGATGGGTGAACGTGTGGTTGCCAATGATGTGTCCGTCGTCATAAACCTCCTTCACCACGGGCAGGTTTTTCTCCATCTGCAGTCCCACCATGAAGAATGCAGCCTGCACGCCATATTTCTTCAGCGTGCTGAGTATCTTCGGGGTCCATCGCGAGTCGGGTCCGTCGTCAAACGTGAGCAGCAATTCCTTGGGGCCGCAATGGCCAAACTTCTGCAGTCCATAGCCCGAGGGTATCTTCCGGTAGTATTCTTCGGCGATGAGCTGGGCATCGTTGTCCATCTCGATATCCACCCGCCCGTCGTGTGGCGTGCTGATGATGTCGAGCACCTCACCCTCTCCCAGATAGTTGGCCGTCTTGCTTCCTTCCAGCATCTCCAGGTCTCCGATGCGGATATGCGTGGTTCCCTGCTTGGTCATATCTTTGCCGTAGAAGCTCCACAACCGCTTGTCCTCACTGCCGAGACGCCACACACCGAAGCCCGCCACACCATATTCGCATCCGAAACGCATCGTATTGAAGTTGGTCGCGGCATCGTTGAGGTAGACCTGATGCAGCGTATGGCTGTTGTCGTTGTAGGCATAACTGAGACTGTAGGTGTTGTTGTCGAAGGTGATGGGCGACTGGGTGTCCGAGGCCGTCGATATGGCCGTCTCGTAGTCTACCGACTGATTGTTGTCTCCCCTGGGTGTCCAGTCGTAGCCATAGGCAGCCACTCCGAGGATGATTTTGCCCGCGGGTATCTTTTCGGTGATATCATCCATGGTCTTGCTTATCCATTGCTGGGAAGAGACGGGGCCGGGACCACTCATCGTGTTGTGCTCGTCGTAGGCCATACACACCACGTAGTCGTCGTATTTGGCACAAGCTGCCAGATCATAGTCCTCGTTGTTGGGTTCCACATCCTGCGAGAGATAGAGTCCGTTTTGATGAAACGCATACGACAGCTCACGGATAAATGCCGTCAGTGGCTCGTTGGTCGGCTCGCCCAGTTCCTCGAAATCGACATTGATTCCCACGAAATGGTGCTGTCGGCAGAGGTCCACGAGCTGACCGATGAGTTTGGCACGCAGGGTGCCACTGTGCAAAAGCTGGTGGGTTCCCTTACTCGAAAACTCACCCAGATGGGCGTTGCTCAGCATCGGCATGACAGGGATGCCCGCCTGTTGCATCAGTTTATATCCTTTACGGTCGATGTTGACAGCCAAGCTACCGTCTTTAGGCGACACAAAGCACCACTCCGGAATCACGAGGTTGAGACTCTTGACGGCTCCTTTGAGCGAGACATACGACTGCGGATCCCACGCCACATAGAACGCAGCGCGGATGCCCGAGGGGGCCGAAGTCCACTCTTCGACATACCGGTTGGTGTTTCCGTCAAACCGGCTCATGCGCCCTTTCTTCACGGCGGCCCACCGCGCATAGTTGCTGTGCGACTTCTTCTCCCCACCGAAATACTGGCGGAAACTCTTATATTCGCGCGCTATACGGTTGCCCTTCATATAGGGTTTGGATGCCATGATGGCTGTGCTGTAGTCCTCATGAAACGGCATACTCGGTATGCGGTCCATGATAAGCATCACCACAAACACGGCAAACAGCAGTCCCACCATTGTGCAGATGAGCGCTATGCTCCATTTGAACTTGCGCCATCGGGACTTATTGTCCGTTTGAAATACCTGTCTATCCATATCGTTCAGTACTTCTTTGAAAATCTGTGCAAAGTTAAGAGGGTGAGAATAAAGTTGTTATCGAGGCCCTTTAAATTTATACAAATAAAGACTTTGTTAACGTGGCTTTAGGGTATCGTCCCTGTCTCTCACCCAAGAGCCTCCTGTGGCCTGTCGCACAGGGCCTATGAAATATATTGATGAATTCTGTTCTGAAACTCGCGTATTCTGAAAGAAGAAAAAACTTTCGGGAAATACGGCGAAAACAGGCCATGTTTTAACCCGTTAATTATCAGCTACTTGTAATTATTTGACACTTTTTCAAGATACGAATACTATCTAATCGCCGTGAAAAAAGGGCCAAATGGCATGACGAAAAGGCCCTTTTGGCATGACGATTCGATAGAGAAGGCAAGACGATTAGTATCTTTTCGCATCACCTTTTCTACCTAATCTTGAAAAGAAGTCGATTTTGGGGGCTCACAATTCGATATTGAGAGCTATTTCAACTTGTCTGAAAGCCCTTTCTAAACATGAAACAAATTGACAAAAAGACCATCTGTCAATACAATCCCTACTCTCCCCACGACCAGCTTTCCTGCTTTTCCCCATTCGCCTACCGTCCCCAGAGGCAACGCTTTCGCGATGTTAATTTCCCGAATGTGCATGGTTTTTCACTTAAATTGTGTTATTTTTGCCGTTAGTAAGCAATAGAAAAGAATGAGGAATTTGAGAATTGTGGCGCATTGGCTGCTAAACCCCATCACGGTGAACCGACGGTTTTTCGTGACGATGTATGTGCTCGGCGTGCTCTGTGCCGTGCTCACCCTGCCCGACACCAAGGGAACAAAACTCTACGACAACCTCTTCACCGAACTCTTTCTCGATGTCTACCTCGCCTGCGTGGTGCTGACGCTCATCCCCCAGAAAGTGAGGGCGTGGGTGCGCATGCTGCTCTATGCCGTGCTCTATGCGGTGGCCATCGTCGATGTCTATTGCTTCTGGAAATTCGGATCGACCATCACACCCACGATGTTGCTGCTGGTGAGCGAGACCGACAGCCGCGAAGCGGGCGAGTTTCTGCGTACCTATCTCTCGGCCGACGTGATTTTCTCGCCCCTGCAATGGATTTTCCTGCTCATGCTGCTCCACCTCGTATGGAAGCTGCGCCACACGCTCCTGCGACTGCTCGACCTGCGACAGCGCATGCTTATCAGGCTGGCACAGCAGCGATGGCGCATGATACTGCAGAAGGTGCAGGCCCCGCTCGTGGGCGGACTGGGCGTGGGGGTGATGCTCATTCTGGGCGTGGTGTACGGCTGGCAAAACAAGGTGGGGATGACGCGACTGATGACAGCCCCCACGATTGGCACCGTGGAGCACATCCTTACGGAGAAAGACCATGCCGAATTTTATCTTCCCATCTATCGCCTCGCGTTCAGTGTCTACAGCAATGAGCTGGCCGCCAAACAGATAGACCGCTGCATCGTGGCCGCCGAGCGGGCCAAGGTAGACTCGTGCAGCTATCGCTCGCCGCAGATTGTGCTGATCATCGGCGAGAGCTATGGCAAGGTGCACTCACAGCTCTACGGCTACCGGCTCCCCACAACGCCCCGTCAGGAGAAGCTCGAGGAGCGCGGACTGCTCACGAAGTTCAGCGATGTGGTGAGCTGCTGGAACCTCACGAGTTTCGTGTTCAAAAACTTCCTCTCGATGCATGTCATCGGCGAGAAGGGCGAATGGTGCGACTATCCGCTGTTCCCCGAACTGTTTCGCAAGGCGGGTTACCGCGTGACGTTCCTCACCAATCAGTTTCTGCCGCAGGCCAAGGAAGCCGTCTACGACTTCTCGGGAGGGTTCTTCCTGAACAATCCGACGCTGAACAAGGCCCAGTTTGACCTGCGCAACGAGGAGTTGCACCGCTTCGACGAAGGGTTGCTCAGCGACTACGACAACTTCGTGAAGGACGGGAAAATCAATCCCAAGGACCACAATTTCATCATCTTCCACCTCATCGGACAGCACGTGAGCTATCGCACGCGGTGTCCCAACAACCAGCGCGTGTTTGGTCCGGAGGCCTATGAGGAGGCCCGTCCGGAACTCGACTTGCGCCATCGCAAGGTGATTGCCGACTATGACAATGCCGTGCACTACAACGATTCGATAGTCGATGCCATCTGCAAACGGTTTGAAAACCAGGAGGCGATAGTGGTTTATATGCCCGACCACGGCGAGGAGTGCTACGAACCGGGCCGCGACTTCATCTGCCGCAACCATAGTGCCGCCATCGACTGGCCCTTGGCCCACTACGAGTTTGAGGTGCCGTTCTGGATATTCTGCTCTCACAAGTATGCGGTGAAGCATCCGGAGGTGTTCAAGGCCATCAAGGACGCCAAGGACCGACGGTTTATGACCGACGCCCTGCCGCATCTCATGGTGTGGCTCGCGGGCATCGCCACCAAGGACTATCAGCCACAATACAATATTTTGTCGCCCGAATACAACGAGATGCGACCCCGTATCCTGAAGAATTCTGTCGATTATGACAAGCTGCGCGAGGCCGCCTTCCCCAAGAAAGACACTCCCTCCACTCCGCCCTCCGTGCCCGGTCATCGGGAGCGGGTGGCCTACTCGGGGCATCGACGATAACTCTTTCTGATAAAAAACACACCGCACGGTTTAACACCTAACACCCAACACCCATCACCTCCCACATGGAAATAAAACTCAATCAAGAACTTTTAACCCGAGCCGAGTGCAACGCGCTGCGTGGACTGGCCATTCTCGGCATCGCCCTCCACAACTATTGCCACTGGCTCAACCCCATTGTCAAGGAGAACGAATACCAGTATTTCCAGCACAATGTGGACTGGTTTGCTCAGGTGATGAACCCTCCCGGCGAATATTTCCTGCTGCACATCCTCTCCTACTTTGGCCATTATGGAGTGCCTATCTTCTTGTTCCTGAGTGCGTTTGGACTGGAAAGGAAGTATAATGGGAGACCCACCCCGGGCCTTTACGTAGGGAGGGAGCCAGCAAACGATAACAGCGATAGTCAGACGACCACGTCCCGCATGGCCTCTCCCTCCCTACAGGGAGGGTCGGGCAGGGTCTTCCATTGGCAGTTTATACGCTATCATTTCCTCAAACTGTTCAAGATGATGATCGTAGGATTTATCTGTTTCACCTTCATCGATGCCATCACGCCGGGACGGTGGCACTACACGGTGGTGCAGATCGTGGCCCAACTGGGTATGTTCAACAACCTGTTGGCCGAGCCCGACCGCAATATCTGGCCGGGCCCGTACTGGTATTTCGGGCTGATGCTGCAGTTGTATATCATCTATCGGTTGCTGCTCTACCGCCGACATTGGGCTTGGACGGTCGGGTTGATGGCCGTGTGTGTGGTGCTTCAGCTTTTCATGGACCCCGAAAGCGAACTCATCAACCGTTACAGATACAACTTCATGGGGGGCATGCTGCCCTTCGGACTGGGACTATTGTTTGCCCGTTACGGTGAGAAAATCATCCTGCTCAACATCAACGGGCTGGGCATGATGATGTCGTTTGTGTTCTGTTCGATTCTCGTTATCAGCATGAGCAACAACTTCTATGCCTGGACGTTTGTGCCTGCACTCATCTGCTATGCCTCCGTCTACTTCATCAAGCTGTTCCATGTCTTTGCCTCGGTGCCGGCGATGGGCCGCGTCTTCCGATGGCTGGAGTGGATGGGCAGCATCTCCGCGGCCCTGTTTGTCATCCATCCGGTGGTGCGCAAGGTGTTTATCCCTATCTCCCGCAGTGGCGATGTGTACGCGGGACTGCTGCTTTACGCCATCGTCTGCCTCGGAGCGGCATGGCTTCTGCGTGAGTTGATGAAGAAAATCCCCAACCCCAAGATGCAATCATGAGAATCCCTGATATCGAATTGGCCAACATCAGCCGCTTCCGCGGTGAGCAGATGGGTGCTGCCATGCTGTTCATTATCCTGTTCCACGTGGGTCTTCCACGCTGGGACATGTTCTTCGGACTACGTCGCATGGGCAACATCGGGGTGGATATCTTCCTGTTTCTGAGTGGTATCGGACTGTGGTTTGCCTGGATGAAGCGGCCCGACTGGAAGCATTTCTTCCGCCGTCGCTATCTCCGCATCTATCCGGCATGGCTCATCATGGCCTGCCTTTACTACATACCGCGCTTCCACGGCGGCGACCTCATGGCATGGATCGACCTCATCGGCGACATCACGATTAACTGGGACTTCTGGCTTCACGACGAGCTCACGTTCTGGTACATACCTGCCACGATGATGCTTTACCTCTTTGCACCAGCCTATATGGAACTCATCAAGCGGCATCCCATATACCGTTGGCTGCCCGTGGTGATGGTGATGTGGTGCATTCTGGTGCAGTGGGTCACGCCCATCCATCACGCCGTGGGTCATTTGGAGATTTTCTGGAGTCGCGTCCCCATCTTTTTCATTGGCATAAACATGGGCGAGATGGTCAGGAGAAAGGACCAACTGGACGGCACCGGGGTCTGGATGATCTTCATTATGTTTGTCATGGCGTTTGCGTCGAGTGTCTTTCTCGAACAGGTTAGGCACGGAGAGTTCCCGCTTTTCATTGAGCGCATGCTGTATATTCCCCTCACCGTGACCACGATTTTGATTCTCAATCGACTCTTCCGACGCACACCGGCATGGTTTAACGGGTGTTTTCGCTTTGTCGGCGCATTGAGTCTGGAGTGCTATCTCATCCATATCCACTTCGTACTCGACTATATTCCCAAGGCCTGGACCTACTGGCCGACATTCTTTGTTTGCCTTTTCGTCACCCTTCCACTGGCTTGGGTGCTGAGCAAAGTGGCCGGATGGCTGTCTGAGGTCCTTGCCAAACTCATTCCGGAAAGTACTCCCGACACTTCCGTTACGACCAAATAGTGATGCTATGATGAAGAATTTGCTGAAACTTATACGTCCTTCGCAATGGATCAAGAACTTCTTTGTCTTCGGTCCGATAGTCTTCGGAGGCGAACTTCTCAATGGTCACGCCATGCTTGCCGGCCTGATTACCTTCATGGCCTTTAGCTTTGCAGCCTCCAGTGTCTACTGTTTCAACGACATACACGATGTTGCCGACGACCGCCGCCACCCCGAAAAGTGCCGCCGTCCGATAGCCTCGGGCGCTGTTTCCGTACCCCAGGCCTACGGTTTGATGGCCTTGATGTTTATCCTCGGCATCGGAATCCTTGTGCTGATGGGCCTCTTCGGTCCTGCCAACCCGGCCCAACCCATGCCCGATTCCCTCTCCAGTCCGATGCTGAAGACCGCTGGAGTCATCGTCTTCTACTGGGTATTGAACCTCGCCTACTGCGCCAAGCTCAAGCAATATGCCATCATCGACGTGTGCATCGTGGCTTTCGGCTTCGTGCTCCGGCTACTGGCGGGAGGCGTTGCAACGGGTATTGTGCTCAGCAAATGGATCGTTTTGATGACCTTCCTCATCACACTTTTCATGAGTTTCGCCAAGCGTCGCGACGACGTTCTGCGCATGGAAGCCACCGGTGAGGCCCCGCGCAAGAACACGATACACTACAATACCACCTTCATCAACCAGGCCATCACCATCACCGCGGGCGTAACGCTCGTGTGTTACATCATGTACACCGTCAGCCCGGAGGTCATCGCGCAGTTCCACAACGGCTATCTCTACCTCACAAGCGTATTTGTTCTCGTGGGTTTGCTGCGTTATATCCAGATCGCCGTGGTCGAGAAAAAGAGCGGAAATCCCACGAAAGTCATCCTCAAAGACCATTTCATCCAGCTCGTGGTGGCTGCCTGGTTTGTGTCGTTCCTACTCATCATCTACGTCATCTGACCCCCACCCGCCATGTCTGAACGCCAAACGGTCTACATATTCGACTTCGACGGCACGCTGACCACCAAGGACACGCTGCTCGAGTTCATCCGATACGCCAAGGGAACAGGCCCGTTACTCCTCGGATTTCTGCTCCACGCGCCTCTGTTGGTGCTCATGAAGTTGCGCCTCTACCCCAACTACAAGGCCAAACAACGCCTCTTTTCCTATTATTTCAAGGGCATGACGCTCACCGATTTCAATGCCGTCTGCAAGCGGTTTGCCCACGACAACCGCACGAAACTCCTGCGACCGCAAGCCCTCGACACCCTCCACGATGCCCAATCCCACGGCCATCGCATCCTCATTGTGAGCGCCAGCATCGACAATTGGGTGCGTCCCTTCTTCCCGCAAAGCCTCCCGGCCACACCCACTCCACCCGATACTTCCACCGCGCAGTCTCTATCTCCCTCTATGGAGGGTCGGGGAGGGTCATCTTCCGACCTGTCTGAGGGGGATATCACCATCCTCGGCACGCAAATCGAGACCCACGACGGCCTCCTTACCGGCCGCTTTCTTACGCCCAACTGCTACGGACCCGAGAAGGTTCGGCGCATCGAGGAAGTGCTGACCCAGCCTCGCGACACCTATCATATCATCGCTTTCGGCGACAGCCGGGGCGACAAGCAACTCTTAGCATATGCCAATGAAGCCCATTACAAACCCTTCAGACACTGACAAATGGCAGAAACTTGGCGAGGTGGTGCGCTTCGGCATCGTGGGCGCACTGGCCACCGCCATCCAGTATGGCATCTATCTGCTCTGTCTCCGCTGGACCAACGCGGGCGTGGCCAACACCATCGGCTACGCCATCAGTTTCGTTTTCAACTTCTTCGCCAGCACATTCTTCACCTTTCGCGTGCGTGCCAATGCCCGCCGCGGTGCCGGATTTGTGCTGAGCCACGTCATCAACTACCTGCTGCAGATGTCGACCCTCGCCTTCTTTATATGGGCGGGCGTGCCCAAACAGTGGGCTCCCGTACCGATGTTTGCCATCTGTGTACCCGTCAACTTCCTCTTGGTGAGGTATTTTATGAAGCGAAAATAACCCCCGTCATCATGTCCCCATCCATCGATGAAATCCTAAAGAAATCCCGAAAATGTATCTTTGAACATACAATTTTATCCCTAAATTGTACATTTGAAAATACACTATTACCCAGAAATTGTATCTTTGAAGATACACTTTTGCCTAAAAATTGTACAGTCAAAGATACAATTTAACACTGTTTTTGTATTTTCAAAGATACAATTTCGTATCTTTGCAGCAAATCATCAATCTTTAGGACATGGATATCGACACCCTTTTCAGCATTTCCAACAATCTTGTCAGAAGCGCAAGTCTTGACAAAACACGCTACATCTATCAGAAAATCAGTTGGCAGACGCCCATGATCTGTGTGAAAGGAGCACGTGGCGTGGGTAAGACCACGCTGTTTTTCCAGCGCATGAAAACTGCTTTCGAGGCCGGCGAAGCCCTCTATGTCTCCTTGGACAGCATCTGGTTTAGCAACAACAGGCTCATAGACCTCATCGATTATCATTATAATCATGGGGGCAAGGCAGTGTTTCTCGACGAGGTGCACCGCTATCCCTACGATAACTGGGCGCAGGAACTGAAGAACATCTACGACTCCTATCCCGGCTATCAGATAGCCTTCACAGGCTCGTCGCTGCTGAAAATAGACATGTCGAAGGCCGACCTCTCACGCCGATGCGTGTTCTATGACATGCAGGGCATGTCGTTCAGGGAGTATCTGAGTTTCTACAACATCGCCCAGTTGCCCTCCTATTCCTTGGAGGATATCCTCGAACGCCACACCGAAATAGAGCAGGAGGTGCTGGCAGCAGTAAAGCCTTTGCAGTATTTTGACAACTATCTGCACCACGGCTACTATCCCTTCTACGACAAATATCAGGACACTTACGCCGTGACCCTGCAGCAAATCATCAACACCATCATCGACAGCGACCTGCAGTCGGCGCTGAATGTGGAAAACATCACGGTGAACAAGTTCAAGCGACTGCTGTTTATCATCTCGCAAAACGTGCCTTTCACGCCCAACATCTCCAAGATAGCGCAGGGCATTGAGTCTAACAGGCCACAGACCTACAGCATGCTTTCCACCCTCGACCAGGCCGCGCTCATCAACAATCTCTACTCAGGCAAAGATACGATGCAGCAACTCAACAAGCCCGAAAAAATCTATATGGAGAACACCAACCTGCTCTACGCCCTCACCAAGCATCCCACCGAGGGCAATCTGCGGGAGACATTCTTTGCCAATCAACTCAAAAACGACCACGAAATCACCTTCTCGGGCGAGGGCGACTTTATGATAGACGGCAAATATACGATTGAGGTAGGGGGCAGACGCAAGTCGTTCCAGCAAATCAAAGACCTGCCCAACAGCTATCTCGCCATCGATGACGTGGAGTCGGCAGTGGGCAACAAGGTGCCCCTCTGGCTCTTTGGATTCCTCTATTAACAGCTTATCGTATGAAAAATCCATTCAGCATATTCACCCTTAGGCGCGAGGAGCGGTGGCCGGCAGTCGCGGCCATGATATACATTGTGGCGCTGAATGCCCTCGTCATCAACCGATACGTGGGGCAATTCACTGCGATTTCCGACAACTTCCACCGCTTGTTCGTGCGCACCTTCCACGTCTCGGGCTTCGACCCACTGACCTATTCAGTGGTGTCGGCATGGGGCACGGAGTATAACATCTACCGCCACCCGCTGCTGGCCTTTATGATGTGGCCCCTCAATCAGCTCAATCAGGGCATCATGATGGTCACGGGGTACAACGGGGTGCAGTTTGTCGTGGCCGCGCTGCTGGTGTTCTGCGCGTTCTATGCCTTCGTGTTTCTCTGCCGGATATTCAGGGAAATCATTGGCGTGAGGGCCATTGACGCGTGGCTCCTCGGCGCGCTGACCTACAGTTTTGCCTTTGTCATGCTCTCCTCCTGCGTGCCCGACCACTTCGTGCTCTCCATGTTCATGCTCGTGCTGACGCTCTATGTCGCCGGTCGCAAAATGCAGACGGGCCGACAGCTCACGCTCTGGCAATCGACAATCCTATTCTTTCTCACCGCCGGCATATCGCTCAACAACGGCATCAAGGTGCTCATCGCCAATCTCTTTGTCAATGGCCGCCGCTTCTGGCGACCCCGCCACCTGTTGCTCGCCGTGGTGGTGCCCTGCGCCCTGATATGGGGCGTGGCGCGCGCGGGGTGGTACTACTACGAGCGGCCCAACTACATGGCGCGACAACAGAAACGGGCGAAGGTGGAGCAGACGCGCCGTGAGAAGATTGAGAAAGCTTTCCGCGACACCACCCACCTGCGCGACACCGCTGCCATCAGGGCCGGCATCAACCGTGTCGTCGCCCAGAAAGCGGCCGAACGGAAGGCGCGCGACAGCAAAAAGGCATGGAAAGCGCACATCGGCAAACCTATGGGGCACGGCGAATTTTCACAGTGGACCGACATCTCCACGCCACGATGGGCCTCGATGGTGGAGAATTTCATGGGCGAATCGATACAACTCCATCAGGACCATCTGCTCGAAGACAACCTCACGCGCCGCCCCGTCATCGTGACCTATCGCTGCAGTCTGAACTACATCGTAGAGGCCTTGCTCGCGCTGCTCGTCCTCGCGGGCGTGTGGTGCGGCCGTCGCAGCCGGTTGCTGTGGCTGGCGATGAGCTTCCTCGGCTTCGACCTCGTGATCCATGTGGTGCTCGGCTTCGGACTCAACGAGGTCTATATCATGTCGGCCCACTGGCTTTTCACGCTGACCATCGCCCTCGGTTTCCTCTTCAAACGATGGGAAACGACGCGCCTGCGCATTCCCTTGCGACTCACGGTGCTAACGCTCACGCTCTTTCTCATGGCGTGGAACTGGACGCTTTTAGTGGGGTATCTCGCAGGTTAAAGCCTTTGAAAAATATTAACACGCAGAAAAGGTCTCGGAATAAGTACCTAATCGCATCACGATTAGATAGTAATCGTCTCACGATTCGGTACTAATCGTGACGCGATTCGATACTAATCGTCAGACGAAAAGATAGGCATTGTTTTTCCATCCCACCAAAACCCTTCGCCAACCCCAATAAACACAGGGCAAGACGAGGGTTTCGGCGAATGGTCATCAGGGCGGAAACCACCCCAGCAAGCAGTCCAATAATTGATGAAAAATATATTTACAATACACAGACGTGAGCGTTGGCCGATGCTCCTGATGGTCGTGGCACTGGGCGTGTTCCATGTGCTCCTCATAGCCAAGTTCTTCCCCCTGTTTGCCGATTACAGCGAACAGCACTGGGATGTGTTCATGCGCAACTTCCACATGTCGGGGTTCGACCCCATCTCCTATGCCGTGCTGACCGACTGGCACCAGGGTTTCGATATCCTGCGCCACCCGCTGCTTGCGCTGATGATGTATCCGCTCTATCTGATTAACAGCCTCCTGTGGACGTTGACAGGCTGCAACTGCTGCCAAATTATCATGGGTGCGATGCTCCTCGCCGCCGGCAGTTATGCGTGGCTCATGCTCTATCGCATCCTGCACGAGCTGGTGGGTCTCAGCCGCGCCTATGCCCTACTGCTCTCGTCGCTGGGGTTTGGCTTCGCCTATGTGCTCATCCCCACCTTTGTGCCCGACCATTTCGGACTCTCGCTCCTGCTGCTGCTCACCTTATTTTATATAGCGGGCGGCAAACTGCAACGGCGCGAACGGTTCACCTGGCGCGAGGCATCGCTGTGGTTTCTGCTCACGGCGGGAGTGACGCTGAGCAATGGCGTGGCGGTGATGATTATGGTGGCGGTGGTCAACGGGCGCGAGGTGCTACGCTGGAAATTCCTCGTTTTGTCGTTCGTCGTGCCCTCGGCGGTGTTGCTCGCCACCGCCCTCGCCATCAGTCGGGCCACGGATATATCGCAGGTGAGCGTCGCCGAGCCGGTCAGCAACCAGTTTAGATGGGTGAAAAACAATGCGTCCCGCTTTGATGTCATGGTGGAGAACTTCTTCGGCGAGTCGCTGCAGTTGCACCGTCGGCATGTGCTGGGCGACGTGTTGACGCGTCGGCCGGTCATCGTGCGCTATTCGTGGAAGGGGCAATATGTGGTCGAGGGTCTGCTGGTGGGACTGTTTCTGTGGGGCCTGTGGATGGGTCGCCGCGAGCGGTTGGCGTGGATGGCGATGGGCATCGTGGCACTGAATATCGGACTCCACCTCGTGTTGGGGTTTGCCTTGGACGAGGTTTATATCATGGCGGCGCACTGGGCGTTCTGCCTCCCCATCCTCATGGCCTACGTGTTGCGTAGTCCCCTCCGTCCCGTCCGTCTCTCCGTCGCCCTGCTTCTCCTTGCCATCGTAGGCTATCTATGGTCCTACCACGGCGTGTTGTTATTCCGATACCTCACCTGGCCGGTGAAAATGTAAAACATATAACGCAGGAACGGGACGACCATCGTCCCGTTCCTGCGTTATATTGGCTTCATCATTGGGCAAGGATTGCCTTCCGGCGGTGCGGACATGCACGGGGCATGTCCCTACAATGCTATGGTCTTTTCATCGCATTTACAGCTCAATAAATCCATAAAATCCTTCAAAATAATCTGTCTTTTTGTCTTTCTGTCTCCAAGAAAAACCTGTCCTTTATGGAGTTCTGTCTAAAAATCCCACCGCGCAGCCATTGTTATTTTGTTACTATGTCTTCAAAAACAATCTGTCTTTTTGTCTTTCTGTCTCCCAGAAAAACCTGTCCTTTATGGAGTTCTGTCTAAAAATCCCACCGCGCAGCCAATGTTATTTTGTTACCATGTCTTCAAAAACAATCTGTCTTTTTGTCTTTCTGTCTCCAAGAAAAACCTGTCCTTTATGGAGTTCTGTCTAAAAATTCCACCGCGCAGCCATAGTTATTCTGTTACTATGTCTTTCTCCTCCCGCACTGTTACACATGTCTATCCCGCCCGATCCACTTGTTCACGCGGCGACGAAGGGCCTTGGTGATGGCGCCGAAGTTTCCATACCGCAGGTTCAGCGCCAACTCTTCCATCGACCGCGCGACCTTGATGCCCGGGTGTCCCCACGCATTCGTCTTATAGAGGAAATCCTTATACGCCATGTTTTCAATGACATACTTCGGGTGTTTCAGCGGAAACGCCATCTCGTAACGCTTCATCTGGAAGATGCGGCGGTAGGCACGGGGCGTAGTTTTCATGCTGCCGGAGAAGTGAGTGGAGTCTTCCGACAGGCCGAGATTGTTGATTTGGTTCTGTCGGGGCATAATGGCGAGGCCCGAATTGAGCAACTGCACAGACCAGAACACGCTTTCAAAATACGGTTTTCCATTGGCACGGTGGTCGTGAAGCATCTTCATGAAGTCAGAACGATAGCGTCTTTCCTTCACCACCCGGTCCAGCAGACGCATGTTGTAGTCATCATCCATGAAACCATAGCTGCCGTCCCACTGGTCCACCACACGCTTCCACGAAGCCCATCCCCATATACTGAATGCGGAAGTAAAGAAGTAATCATCGGGCACATCGGTGCTTTGCTCCTCCACATTAAAGCCCGCAACCATCGTTATCCGGTTGTCGTGCTCATATCGGTCGAGCATCTCCTTGCAGAAAGGGAAGAACGACTGCGCGGGCACCACGTCGTCTTCGAGCACCATACACTTGTCGGCCATCGAGAAAGCCCACTTCTGCGAGAGGTAGCCGGAGGGGTCGCAGCCCTGGTTTTGCTCACAATAGTGGCGATGAACCTCACATTCCCAGTCGATGTTTTCGTCTGAGACGATCTGTCGGCAGGCCTCGATGCCAGGCATGTCGCGCTCGCCCCGCGGTCCGTCCTGATAGAGAAACAGTCGCGACGGGCGTGCCTTCCTCACCTCGTTGAACACCTGTTCAAAGTGGTCTGGGCGGTTGAAGAACAGCATCAACACCGCAATATCTGTCTTGTAGGGTTGTTTCATGAGTGTAATTTAACTTAAATACCTTACCAAAAATGACATTACCTTAAATAAAAATGATGGAAAGCCTGCTCCGTATTCACTACATCCATCATGCGAAGACGGCCGTCTGCAGACTGCATCTTCAACCGGTTACAATTTGTAACCGTTTGATTTCCCTCCTTCTTCAGTCTGTTTTTCAACACCTTCCAATAGTTTCTGGGGTCCTTACTCTCCGTCAGCGCACCACAGATATCCACGACAGAGAAGAGCCATTCTTCTTTCTCGTCATCCCATGCAGTGCGAATCCGGCTACTTCCAAACAGTTTCAGGGCTTCTTGTTTTGTCATAAGGTATATACATTATTTATTTGCAAAGATAAAAGAATTGTGCGAGAATACATGCTGAAAAGCCATGTTTTTGTGGCTTAAAGTCAGTACATGACTACCGAATGAAGGGAATTGACAAAACAAGGAACTCTTGGGACACTGCAAACAAATCAAGGCATTAGGCTTTTCGCATTGGCAAATAATTCGTACTTTTGCAACATGAACAATAGATTTGACGCAGAATTGATGAAGTAATGAACAATCCGTTGAAGATATTCTGTATTAGAAAAGAGGAGAAATGGCTCGCCATCGTGACCCTTCTGGTGTTTGTCGCACTGAATGCCGTGATGATCGGCAGTCATTGGGCAGCCTATACCGAAGGTCAGGCGGGTGGATTCTGGACGGTTTTCACCCACCGTTTCAGCATGTCGGGGTACGATTGCTGGTCGTGGATCACCGTATCGGGCATGCGCATCCACTTTGAGACCATCCGCCATCCGCTTTATCTCACCTTCCTCTACCCCATGTACTTGCTCAATCACTGGCTTATGGGGTGGACAGATGTAAACTTTGCCGTGTTCATGATAGCCGCGGTGCTGATATTCTCGGCCATTTACTCGGCGATATTCATGTATCGCACCTTCCGCGAAATACTTCTTTTGGAACACCGTCACGCCCTGTTGCTGGTGGCATTGCTGTTTTCCTTTGGTCACGTGATGATACCACCGATGGTTCCCGACCATTTTGCCATCTCCATGATGCTGCTCACCATGACGCTCTATATTGCCGGACGACGCATGCAGAAAGGCCGAACGCTGAAGGCATGGCAGTCGATGGTGCTGCTGTTTTTTACCTCGGGCATTGCCGCTTCCAATGGCGCGAAGACGCTGTTGAGTGCGCTTTTTGTCAACGGGAAGCGTTTTTTCCGACCCGGTTACCTGTTTGTCGGAGCCGTATTGCCCCTTGTTGCGCTACTCGCCATACAACGATACCAGTACGAAAGCTTTGAGGTGCCACAGCAAAAAGCCATCGAAAAGATTGAGAAAGCTAACGCCAAGAAGCGCGACAAGAAGAAAATCGCAGCCACAGAGAACCACAACCAATGGGTGAAGAAGCACGACATGAAGCGTGCCGCCCACGAAGGACTGCTGCAGTTGATGGACTTTAAGACTCCCCGCACACCCGCCATCATCGAGGATTTCTTTGGCGAGTCGATTCTGTTGCACCGCGATCACGCCCTCGGCGACGTGTATGTAGACCGCCCTTCGATGATTTATTACCACGCATGGTGGTACTATGCCATCGAAGCAATATTCGTTTTGCTCTTTGTCTACGGTGTTTGGCTGGGCCGAAAGCATCATTTGATGCAGATGATGCTGTGCTGGTTTGCCTTCGATGTGACCCTTAACCTCATCCTTGGATTTGCCATTAACGAGGTGTATATTATGGCTTCGGGATGGATTTTCATCATTCCCATTGCCATAGGATATATCATCAAGGCCCTGCCCAAGGCTTATCTTTTCCCTCTGGAAGCCCTGTTGCTGTTCCTCGCACTATTCCTTTGGGTCAACAACGCAACGCTTATCGTCAACCATTTAATTTAAACAGTGATGAACTTCAGCGACAATCTCAGGACATTCAGCCAGTCAAACCTGCGCGAATGCCAGCTCAAGCAACTGCAAATCCTACAGGAAATCGACCGGATTTGCCAGAAACACCACATCGAATACTGGCTCGACGGGGGCACGTTACTGGGTGCTGTGCGTCACGGTGGGTTCATTCCGTGGGACGACGACATCGACATCGCCATGCGATTGGAGGACGAACGCCGCTTCGAAGCTATCGCACCGCAGGAACTTCCGGACTGGCTCTTTCTGCAAACCACACACTCTGACCCCAATTCCAAGGAGCCAATCACGAAGATTAGGGACATTACCTCGCTCTATATCGAACGTGGCGACAACTTCCAAACGGACTATGTGAAGGGTATTTTCGTGGATATCTTCCCGTTTGTAGACTATCCTGACATCTCCAGAAAGTGGATTAAGCGACTCACCAGAGGCATTTCCAAGAGCCATTCGATACTCCATCATACCCACTATTACAGCCTGCGGGCCTTCGCAGAGTTCTTCTATTTCGGGGCGAAATACGCCTTATGCAGTGCGGTCTGGGCCGTAGTCTCACGACTGGGAAAGAAAACCCGCGTCTCCGATGTGCCCTATCTCAATGGCCGGGGAATCTCTTTCGACAAGCAAGCCGTATGGCCTTTGGGCACTATTCGGTTCGAAGGCTGCGAATTTCCGGCCCCGTGCAATCCCGATTCCTATCTCCACGACCTCTATGGAGACTATATGACGCTGCCGCCAGAGGACAAAAGGGAGTTCCATTCGGTAGTCATCTTGCCTCAATTATTTACCAAAAACACGGAGAAAGAGCAATAATCCTACCTCAAATGATTGCAAAAAACACAGGAAAAGAGCAATAATCCTACCTCAAATGATTGCAGAAAACACAGGAAAAGAGCAATAATCCTACCTCAAATGGTGGCAAAGAATACGGAAAAAGAGCAATAATCCCACTTTAATTGATTGCAAAAAACACAGGAAAAGAGCAAAAATCCTGACGACAAAAAACAGAAATCGTCCGACCACCATGGCCGAACGATTTCTGTTTTACAGCCTTACCGACTGCAGGATATGGCTTAATCCTTCTTCCAAACCAAACAAAGGCTTCCAGCCCAAGGCCTCCAACTTACGCGTGCTGAATACCGCACGGGTGATGGGTGTGGTGTTGCCGTGCGACGAATCGGCCGGAATATCGAACACAACCCGTCGTGAAGCCAACCTCGCCACGGTCTCGGCGAGGGTGCGAATCGATACGTTTGACTCCTCATTGGCGATGTTGTAGGCCTCGCCCGACGCCCCTTTCAACAACACGAAAAGCAGTGCAGACGCACAGTCTACGGCGTAAGTCCACGACCGAAACGCCTCTCCCGTGCTCTTCAACACAATGTCTTCGCCCCGCAACACGTTCCTGATGAACTGCGCATAGACCCTGTTATCGGACTCGGTGAACTGCGGACCATACACATGAGAGGGCCTCACGATGCACACATCGAAACCGTATTGCGCACCGTAACAGATGCAGAGCGTCTCCGCCGCACGCTTGGCCGACGGATAACAAGCCCTCACTGTCGTGGGGTTGACATAGCCACTGTAGTCCTCCGAGAACTCGCGGCCATCGCCTTCGCCATACACTTCGCCCGAGGAAACATAGACAAACCGCTCCAATCCGTGCTTCACGCCATAGCGCAAGAGCCTATCCACACCCATGATATTGGCCTGCATCACCCCCACCGGGTCCGTTTGGTAAAGGCGGGGATTGGCCCCTCCCGCCGCGTTGATGATGAAATGGAAGGTCGTTTCCGACGGAATCGGATCGGTAACATCAAACGGAAGGAAGTGGAAACGGCTGTCGTCACGCTCCTTTTGAAACACTTTCTCGGCACGATCACGGTTTCTACCCGCCGCGCAGACCTGACAATCGAGGTCGCTCCGACGCAGCAACATCCTCACCACACAGCTCCCGATGAGTCCGGTGGCACCCGTCACGAGCACGTTTTTCCCCCTCAGGCTGTCCCAAGGCAGTTGGAAAGCCAGCGCGCGGGCCATGTCTTCCTCGTAGGGGGTCATCATTTCAGCCATTGCTCCTGTTCGGTGTGAATGAGTGCTTTGAACAGATCGATGTCCTCGGTCTGCGTCAGTTTCAGTCCGTTTCGCTCCGAACCCATCACCAGATGCTGGTCTTCCACGCCCAGTTCGGCCATCAACGTACACGATGCCACGGTGCCGTCGATGCCCCGCCGGTCGGCTTCGGCATGCGTGTCGAGCAGCGTTTTCAGCCTGTAAGTATGCGGCGTCTGCGTCCTGATGAGCTTTTCGCGGGGAATGGCGATATTCCTTACCTGGTCGTCCACCTTCTGCATGATGGCCTCTTTGCACACCAAACCGGTGACGGCATAACCGAATTTCTGGCATTTCTCGATGTTCTCGGAGATAATCCGCTCGCTCACCAAGGGCCTTACTCCATCGTGTACGAGGATGATGTCATCGTCCTTGCACCCCGACGCGCGCAGTCCCACGAGTCCGTTGCGTATGGAATGCTGGTTGCTGTCGCCCCCCTCGAAAATCCATTTCAGTTTCGTGATGTTGTATTGATTGGCATACGCCTGCAACACCACGTCCCATCCTTTCAGACAAACCACACAAATGCCGTCTATCTGCGGATGCGACTGGAAAGCCTGCATGGTATAGATGATCACCGGCTTGTTGTCGATCGTCATAAATTGCTTGGGGATATCCTGCCCCATTCGGTTGCCGATGCCCCCGGCTGTCAGTAATGCGATGTTCATATTAGGTTCAGATTAAATCGTATTGAATATTGTCGTATGCAAAGATAAAGGGGTAGAAAAATCCCCGAATCATTCCTTTCAGTCCGCCCTGTCCGCCATTGGGATAAATCTTCCTGCGGTGTTTCATGCACAACCAGCACAGTTGGAGCAGGGCCAATGGACTTCGGCTGAGCATCAGTCCGGCCATGCGGTGGGCCGTCTGCAGCTCGGGGCGGCGCGTACCCTCATATATAATGTGGTACAATCGCTGCCAATTCTCCGTGAGTTGCAATCTGCGGTAGTTGCCCCACCCCTGCAAATAAGGCTCGTAGGTGGGCTTGGGCTTGTTGTGTTTGCCAAACATCTTCATCTCGTTGGCACAGGCCGAGTCGTCGTTCATGCGGTGCCAGTTGAGCGGTTCTTCCACACGCACGATGCCGCGCCCCATCTGCGCGCAGATGCCGAGGCTCCAATCGTAGTGGATATGGGGTATCCAGTTGCGCTCATCCTGTATGAAATCGCAGCGCAGGAGCATGGTATGTCCGGCAAATCCGCTGAAAAGCAGAGCCTCAAGTGCATATTGCGGACTGACGATGTGGGCGTGTTCCGGATCGCTGCCACGCGTATGGGTCGAGAAACAGATGTCGTGCTGCCCGATGGCCTCTACCTGACGGGATATCTTCTGGGCAAACCACACATCGTCCTGGTCACTGATGGCCACCAGATCGCCCGTGGCACGCATCGCCGCCGACTTGAAATTGAGGTTGAAACCGAGGTTTTTCTCATTGCGATGGAAGCTCACCTGCGGAAACCTCTCCGCGTAGTCGCGGCAGATGTCCACCGTAGCGTCGGTCGAACCATCGTCTTGCAGTATCAGCTCAGACACCGGATAGGTCTGCGCGAGGATAGAGTCTATCTGCTCGCGGAGATATTTTTCGCCGTTGTAGGTGCAAAGAATCACGGAAACCTTGGGTGTCATACGCTTCAAAATCTATGGTTTGATGCCGGCCGCAGTCGCTCTGTGGCCCGCCGGCAACTTATTTTTTACGATGCAGAAAGGCCATCATCTCTTTCAAAATCTGTGCTCCGGCCAGTCGCATCACGACATAATAGAGCGCCGCCGCCATCGCCATGCGCGAGAGCAGGAGCAGCCACAGGCTGTCGATGGAGCGCGTGGCAAAGTGGGTGGCCACCATCACGCCACCGGCGGCGAGGGCAAACGGCACGATGTCGAGCAGGAAATCGAGGATGCGATAACCAATGAGGGTCCTCACAACATACTGCCAGATAAACAGCCACAGCACATTGAGCACCACGTAGGCCATCACCATGCGGTGGATGCCCCACCGCCACAGCACGACCATCGTGAGAATCTGGACCACGCCCAACGTGAAGGTGATCCAGAAATAGGTGCCCGACCGCCCCTTGCTGATGATGAGACTCGACAGCAGCGAGCACAGCGGCATGACGGCCCCACTGAGGCAGAGCATCTGGATATAGCCCGCCGAGATGAGCCATTTGGCGCCGATGGCCAGCACGATGAACTCGCGCGCCACCAATCCGAAGCCCAGAAGCAGGGGAAAAGAGAGAAAAGAGGTGAACCTCACGAGCTTCCGCAGCGCGTTGACCTGACGCTCAGGATCGTCGCGCAAGTCCACCAACACAGGCTGGGCCACGGAGTCTACCATGCCCTGGATGAGCGAGAAGCACTTGAAATTCCACTGGTAGGCCTGGTTGTAGTTGCCCGTGTCGTGCGACGTGAAATAGTGGCCCAGCATGATGTTGAGCACATTGTTGTTGACGTGCGTGGTGATCGTGGTGGCGAGGAGCTTGCAGCTGAAGCGGAACATGCGCCTCACCGGTCCGAAATCGATGTGCAGATTGGGTCGCCAGGGGGAGTAATGCCAGAAAAGCAACGTATTGATGACGTTGTAGGCAATAGTCTGTGTGGCCAAGGCCCAATAGGAGAAGCCCATGAACGCCATCACCACGCCCACCGTGCTCGACACCAGCGTGGCGACGATGCCCGACTTGGCGCGTTGCTTCACCATCATGTTTTTGAACAGATAGGCCGACTGCGCAGTGCTCAGCGAGGCGAAAAGTATCGACAGGAAGGCATAGCGGCTCAGGCCAATGAGTGCGGGGGTGTGGTTGTAAGCGGCGATGAGGGGCGCGCAGAAAAACAGGATGACATACATCGCCGTGCCCACCGACACGTTGAACCAGAACACAGAGTTGTAGTCATTGTCTGTCGGGGCATCGAGATTGGTCAGTGCGGTGATAAACCCGGAGTTTTGCAGGGCGGTGGCCACCAGCGAGTACACCACGATCATGGCTATCATTCCGTAGTCGCTCGGGCTGAGCAGACGACCGAGAATGATGCCAAACACCAGACCGATGAGTTGCATCGCGCCATTGTTCATGGCACCCCAGAAGAGTCCGTGGGCTGTTTTCTCTTTGAGTGAGTCCATCCTTTGTCAGTTTTCCCACGCATGTCGCCGTGGGATAGTATTGCAAAAATACGAATTATTTTTAGGATATCCATGTTTTGTCGCCACGGATATAAATATTGTTAACACACAACAACAGGGAAAGGCCAAAGACCCTACAGGACAGACTGAGACAGATTGGGAACAAACAGACACCAAACCCTGTAGCCATCCGTCACAACCGTGACCGCCAAAATAACCGATGAAAGAAATGAACAAAAGGCTCTTAAAAGACGAACTTTTCTCATAACACCGACAAATCGTGCTGAAAAAACGCACAAAAATGCCATTTTTCAAAGCGCTGAAAATCAGCACCTTGTAATTACTTTACAATTTTCGTTTTACGAATACTATCGAATCGCAACATGAATACTATCGAATCGTGATGCGATTAGGGCCTAATCGCCGCACGAAAAGGACCTAAAAGAAACAAAATCAGCACTAAAAAACGATGAAAAAAGGGTGTTTTGATGGAAAAACAAGGGATGAAGGGCAACAAGAAGAGGAGTAAAGGGCTTTTTTCCCGCTTGCAACCACCTGAATAAGTGATGATCTTGACAACAGATTATGACCATTATTCCTTACAAAAGATGTCTGGTTTTTGTCTCCGCAGTGTCTCCTCCCGACAATGACCAAACGCAATCTCCCCCGACCTTTCACAGGCCGAGGGAGACTTGGGTAAACAGGCGGGGATGGCGGGAAAGTCCACCGGTGGCGGGTTTCGGCGCTTGTTTCCGAGCCTGTTATCGGGTGCGGGAATCGAACCGCACCACCTTCATTTTAACAACCAATAAAAATAGTTCTCATGTCTGTTAGCGTATGAACAGAAGTTCACGGTATTTGGGCAGCGTCCAGAGTTCGTCGGCCACGATGAGTTCGAGCTTGTCGATCTGATAGCGTATCTCCTCCATCTTCGGAGCGACGGTGTCGTGATAGGCGATGGCTTTCTCGTGCTCACACTCTATCTTGTTGGCCACCTTGCGGGCGTTGACAAGTTCCTCGACACCCTTCTCGATAATCTCGGTGCGCTCGGCAATCTCGCGGATGAGTTTAATGTTGCGGTCGCTCAGCTTGCGGGCTTCCTCAGCGCCGAAAATGTCCATCATGTTCTGCACATTCTTGGCCAACTGGCTCTGATAGTGGGTGGCCACGGGGATGATGTGGTTCATCGTCAGGTCGCCCATCACGCGTGCCTCAATCTGGATGCGCTTGGTGTAGGTCTCCCATTTCACCTCGTTGCGGGCCACCAGCTCATTCTCTTTCATCACGTTCATGTCGTCAAACATCTTGATGCTCTCCTTGTCGAGGTAGCGCTCAAACACCTTCGGGCACGAAGCCTCGGTGTCGAGTCCGCGGCGCTGGGCCTCCTCTTTCCACTCATCGCTGTAGCCGTTGCCGTCGAAATGTATCGGGGCACAGGTCTTGATGTCCTCGCGCACCACGTCTACGATAGCGCTGATCTGGTCTTCGCCACCGGCGATGAGGGCATCTACACGCTTCTTGAAGTCGGTGAGCGCCTCTGCCACGGCCGTGTTGAGCACGATGAGTGCGCTGGCACAGTTGGCCTCAGAGCCTACCGCACGCAGTTCGAAGCGGTTGCCGGTAAAGGCAAAGGGTGAGGTGCGGTTGCGGTCGGTGTTGTCGATCATAATCTCGGGAATCTCGGGGATGTCGAGTTTCACGCCTTTCTTGCCCTCGACGTTGAAGAGATCCTTCTTGTCCGACTTCTCGATGTGCTCCAGCAGGTCGGAGAGTTGCTTGCCGAGGAACGACGAGATGATGGCGGGAGGTGCCTCGTTGGCACCCAGACGGTGGGCGTTGGTGGCGCTCATGATCGACGCCTTGAGCAGTCCGTTGTGACGATACACACCCATGAGCGTCTCGACGATGAACACCACGAAGCGCAGGTTGTCCTGCGTCGTCTTGCCGGGACCGTGGAGCAGCACGCCCGTGTCGGTCGAGAGACTCCAGTTGTTGTGCTTGCCCGAACCGTTGATGCCGGCAAACGGCTTCTCGTGGAGCAACACGCGGAACCCGTGATGGCGTGCCACCTTCTTCATGAGCGACATCAGCAGCATGTTGTGGTCTACGGCGAGGTTGGTCTCCTCGAAGATCGGAGCCAGCTCAAACTGGTTGGGCGCCACCTCGTTGTGGCGTGTCTTGCAGGGGATGCCGAGTTCCAGGGCCTGCGTTTCGAGGTCTTTCATGAAGGCCTGCACACGCTCTGGGATGGTGCCGAAATAGTGGTCGTCCATCTGCTGGTTCTTGGCCGAGTCGTGACCCATGAGCGTACGGCCTGTGAGCATGAGGTCGGGGCGGGCCGCATAGAGGTCGGCATCTACGAGAAAATACTCCTGTTCCCATCCGAGATTGGAGATAACCTTCTTCACTTCGGGGTTGAAGTAGTGGCAAACTTCGGTGGCAGCGACGTTCACCGCACGCAGCGAGCGCAGCAACGGAGCCTTATAGTCGAGGGCTTCGCCGGTGTAGGAGATGAACACTGTGGGGATGCAGAGCGTGTCATCGATGATAAACACGGGCGAAGTGGGGTCCCAGGCCGAGTATCCGCGGGCCTCAAAGGTGTTGCGGATGCCTCCTGAGGGGAAGCTCGACGCATCGGGTTCCTGCTGCACGAGCAGCTTGCCGGAGAACTCCTCGATCATGCCGCCCTTGCCGTCGTGCTCCACAAAGCCGTCGTGCTTTTCGGCGGTGCCCTCCGTCAGTGGCTGAAACCAGTGGGTGTAATGGGTCACTCCGTTCTCGTCGGCCCACTGTTTCATACCCTTGGCTACCGCATCGGCGATGCTACGGTCCAGTCGTGCACCGTTGTCGATGACATCGATGAGCTTCTCATAGATATCGGCGGGCAGATACTTGTACATCTTCTGCCGGTTGAACACTTTCTTGCCGAAATACTCGGAGGGTCTCTCTACGGGTGAAAGGGTTTCCAGAGGCTTCTTCTTGGATGCCGATGCCACGGCATCAAATCTTAAATTTGCCATACTTCTGATTATTTGTTTGGGATTGTTGAATATGTTTCCTAAATATTTTTTCTGTTGGCTTGGGGCAGGGGCCGACCGCCGCAACCCGACTTAGGGGCGTAGCGTGAAGCCACAAACCAACCAGGCCTTCTCGGTGCTGGGATTGGCAGAGATTCCGGCAAAGACAGGAACCGAGAATGTGTTGGTGATGATGATGTCCTTGGTGGCTCTCAGCGAGAGGTTGGTCACGGCAAAGCCGCCAGCGGCATCACCATAGAACGAGGTGGCGTAAGGCACCGCTCCCACTGTCGCCGTCCAGCCCATGGAGGCCAGCTGGAAGGGAACGGTGGCCTCGACGTAGGACGAATAGGCCCGCTTTCCGCTGCCGGTGACCCCATCGTTGCCCGCAAAGTTGGTGTACCAGTTGAGGGCTACCGGTCCGAAGTCATATCCCACGTTGGCCTCGAAGACATGACTCGTGGAATGGGCAGCGTAATCAAAATAGCGGGTGTTGGGCACATTGAACCAATAGTCGGTGACGCCGATGTGAAATCCGTCTTTCGCCCATGCCGCGGTGAGGTCAAACTCCTTGGTGTCTTCCTTGTCGGAGAGTCCTACCGATCCCCATGCTGTGAGCGAGAATCCCTTGTAGGCCACACCGAGGGTGGGCTGAAGGCTTACGTCGCCCAGTTCCTGTCCGCGCCAGATATACTGGTTGACGAGGTCTGCGGCGATGGTTCCTTCGATGTTTTCCTGAGCAAATGCGGGGCTGACCGAAACACTGAGGGCCAGCAATGCCAATCTTTTTACCTTTTTCATAAGCTGCTGAAATGTTTTGATGTTAATATATGGTGACCACAGTTTGCCCGTGGTCGTGTCATTCAGTCAGCGCCACCCCTGTCCGACGGTTTATCTTTTGACCCACCTGCTGATGCGCTCCATGGCCTCCAGCACGTTGTCGCGGTCGCCGAAAGAGGTGAGACGGAAGTAGCCTTCACCGCTCGGGCCGAAGCCTACACCGGGCGTAGACACCACGGCGCAACTGTAAAGCAACTCGTCAAACATCTTCCAGCTGTCGGTTCCAGGCGAGGTTTTCACCCAGAGATAGGGTGCGTTTTCGCCGCCATAGACCTTGAAGCCGAGCTTCACGAGCGTCTCGCGCATGATGCGCGCGTTCTCCATGTAGTAGCCGATGGTCTCGCGCACCTGCTGTTTGCCTTCGGGCGTGTAGATGGCCTCGGCCGCACGCTGGCTCACATAGCTTGTGCCGTTGAACTTGGTGCTCTGTCGGCGGTCCCAGAGTTGGTTGAGGTTGATGCGGCTCTCGTCGTCGAGGCGGGCGGCGGTGAGTTCCTTCGGGATGACGGTATAGCCGCAGCGGATACCCGTGAAGCCGGCCGTCTTGCTGTAACTGCGGAACTCGATGGCGCACTTGCGGGCACCTTTGATCTCGTAGATCGAATGGGGTATGGAGTCGTCGGTGATGTAAGCCTCGTATGCCGCATCATAGAAGATGATGGCATCGTTGTGCAATGCATAGTTCACCCATTTGCGCAACTCCTCTTTGGAGAGCACCGTGCCCGTGGGATTGTTGGGGTAGCAGAGATAGATCATATCTACCCTGCGGTCAGGCAAGGCCGGAATGAAGTCGTTTTCCTCGGTGCAGGGAAAGTAGGTCACGCTGCTCCAGCGACCCTCGCTGAACAGTCCGGCCCGGCCAATCATGGCGTTGGAGTCGGTGTAGACGGGGTAGATGGGGTCGGTGACGCCTATGCTGTTGTCCCAACGGAGCAACTCCTGGATGTTGGCCGTGTCGCTCTTGGCACCGTCGTTGATAAAAATTTCGTTGGCATCGAGATGGATGCCACGAGGCAGAAAGTCATTTTTCAGGATGGCTTCACGCAGGAAATCGTAGCCGCGCTCAGGGCCATAGCCGTGGAATGTGGCTTTGGTGGCCATCTCCTCGACGGCCTTGTGCATGGCCTCGATGACGGCCGGACAGAGTGGCTGGGTCACGTCGCCGATGCCCAGACTGATGACACGCTCCTTGGGATGGGAGAGCTTATAGGCGTTTACACGCTTGGCAATATCGGCAAAAAGATAATTGCCGGGAAGTTTCAGAAAATGTTCGTTTACTAATGCCATACTGTTGTGATTCTTTGTTTATATTATTGGTTGTGTATAGGATAGTGTCCTCGTCGGAACCACCATCCGTCCCTCTTGGGATTGAGCATCCGGTCCCTGCGCGTCGAGAGTCTGACCGTCAGACCTTCAGTGCCAATTCGCAAGAGGGATATATTGTCATTGTATTTTCTTTGAGCTACTCGGGAAGTGCTATCTCTCCGTCGCAGACGAATGCTGCAGGCCCGGTCATATAGACATGTCCGTCGGTTGGAGACCAGCAGATATGCAATGTGCCGCCGTCCATGATGATGTCGGACTCGCGCGGGGCCAGACCGAGCAGCGAGGCGGCCACTGCCGTGGCACAGGCACCCGTGCCACAGGCCATCGTTATGCCGCTGCCGCGTTCCCATACACGTGTACGGATGCTACCGTCGGGCAGGATTTGGGCAAACTCGATGTTGCAACGCTCGGGAAATTCGGGCGAATGTTCCAACAAAACACCATGTGAGGCGATGTCCAAACCTTTGATATCGTCTACAAAAATGACGTAGTGAGGATTGCCCATGCTGACAAAACGGGCGCTGCGGAAGCCCGGTACGTCATGCGTGGGGGCCGTTCCGGTGAACTGTTCCGGCACGTCGGTCCGAGGCTCAAGCATGTCGACCGTCTCCGAGGTGACCGTCTCCGGATCACTGTCGCTGTCGAAATGCAGCCTCAATACCTTCACGCCCGAGAGCGTCTCCAGCCTGATCTCGTCCTTGCGGCAAATGTTTTTCTCATAGAGATACTTGCCGATGCAACGGCTTGCGTTGCCACACATCATCGCCTCCGAGCCGTCGGCGTTGAAGATGCGCATACTGAAATCGGCGGCATCTCTGTCCTTTGGCTCTCCGATGAGCACCAGACCGTCACTGCCTACACCCGTGTGTCGTGCGCTCCAAACGATGGAAGCGCGCTCTGGATCGGGCACCTTATATAACAAGGTATTTACGTATAGGTAGTCGTTGCCTGCCCCATGCATCTTCGTAAAGCGTATATTGTTTGACATATTGCCGTTATTTTATCAATTAAATGAACATTTGTTCGTTTTATGTTGCAAAGATAAGGCAAAAGGATAGTATAATCATTGTTTTGCCTAAAAAAAACAATCTTCTTTAGGAAAAATAACAATTTGAAATCTATTAGCTTCCTTTTATTATCAATCTGTAACTAAATCGTGTGATTATAATATAACATTGTTGTTTTGATTAGATTTTAATCAACATAATGCTCTATACGAAATCAATTTTCTTTCAAAATGTATTAATTTTGCCATCGTAACGTTTCAAATAGACGATGAAAGCCTTGTCTGGGTAGCAAAAGATAAAAACCAGACTACGGAAAGGTTATCGGATCAGGCGGATTGGAACGACAAACGTCTGTGGACGAAGGACCGGGACGGACCGAATGGCATCTTTTTGACGCGACAAGACATCATCAACATCATTCAACCATAACAAGAAGCAACCATGTGTGGAATCGTAGGAATATTCAATATTCAGGAACAGACACCTGAATGGAGACAGAAAGCATTGTCGATGAGTCGCAAAATCCGTCACCGAGGACCCGACTGGAGTGGTATATATTGTGGTGGACCGACTATCCTTGCCCACGAACGCCTGAGCATTGTAGACCCGGAGTCGGGCCAGCAACCGCTCTATGCGCCTGACAAAAAGCAGGTGTTGGCCGTGAATGGAGAGATTTACAACCACCGGAACCTGCGTCGGGAGTTTGCCAGAAGCTATGAGTTTCAGACCGGCAGCGACTGCGAGGTGATCCTTGCCTTATGGCGACAGCTCACCGAGTCGGCCTCACCCATTAGCCATGAGGCCATCACCGCCATGCTCGAACGTCTCTCGGGTATCTTCGCCTTTGCCCTCTACGATGCCTCGCGCGACGAGTTTCTCATTGCCCGCGACCCCATCGGCGTCATCCCCTTGTACATTGGCCACGACGCCGACGGCACGGTCTATGTGGCGAGCGAACTGAAAGCCCTCGAAGGCTATTGCGAAACCTACGAGCCTTTCCTTCCCGGGCACTATTATTGGAGCCGCACGCCAGGCATGAGACGCTACTATGAGCGGCCTTGGATGGCTGAGCCTTCCGACCAGTCTGACCAGTCCGACCAGTCCGAGAACTCTAAGCACCGCGCCGCCGTGCAGGCCGTCCACGACGGTCTCACCGAGTCGGTGCGCCGTCAGCTCATGAGCGATGTGCCCTACGGCGTGCTGCTCTCGGGCGGGCTCGACTCATCGGTCATCTCGGCCATAGCCAAACAGTTTGCCGAACGGCGCATTGAGGTCGACGGCGAGACTCCCGCCTACTGGCCCCGCCTGCACAGTTTTGCCGTGGGATTGAAGGGCGCACCCGACCTGGGCAAAGCCAAACTCGTGGCCGACCATATCGGCACGGTGCACCATGAAATCAATTACACCATTCAGGAGGGCCTCGATGCCATCCGCGACGTGATTTATTTCATCGAGACCTACGACGTGACGACCGTCCGCGCCTCTACGCCGATGTATCTGTTGGCCCGTGTCATCAAGTCGATGGGCATCAAAATGGTGCTTTCGGGCGAAGGTGCCGACGAGATTTTCGGCGGTTATCTCTATTTCCACAAGGCCCCCTCGCGCGAGGAGTTCCACCGCGAGACAGTGCGCAAACTGTCGAAACTCCACCTATACGACTGTCTGCGGGCCAACAAGAGCCTTGCCGCGTGGGGCGTGGAAGGCCGTGTGCCGTTCCTCGACAAGGAGTTTGTCGACCTCGCCATGAGCCTCGACCCCGCGGAAAAGATGTGTCCCGGCACGACGATAGAGAAGAAAGTGGTGCGTGAGGCGTTTGCCGACTTGCTGCCCGAGGACGTAGCTTGGCGACAAAAAGAGCAATTCTCCGACGGCGTGGGCTACTCATGGATTGACACGTTGAAGCAGATTACCGCTGCCGCCGTGACAGACGAGCAGATGGCGCACGCCGCCGAGCGGTTCCCCATCAATCCGCCGCAGAACAAGGAAGAATACTATTACCGTTCGATTTTTGCCGAACACTTCCCCAGCGACAGTGCCGCCCGGTCAGTGCCCAGCGTGCCGAGCGTGGCCTGCAGCACTCCCGAAGCACTGGCCTGGGACGCATCCTTTGCCCACGTGAACGACCCAAGCGGACGGGCCGTGGCCGGCGTGCATGAGAAAGCATATCAATAAACAAAGATCAGGTGGGGATAAAAGACGCTGCATAGAGACATGGCAGGACTGCCGTCTGGCTTTCCCAACAGTTCCGAAGTTCCGAATCGAGTCAAAAAAGTACATCGATTCGGAATTTTTATTGTCGGTCCTTATTCCACCAAGAAAAGGCAATGGTGGTTCGTTTTGATACAAATTCTCGCATGCCCGACCTTCATGAAACAGACAAAGCCACAACCATCTCAATGACGATTGTGGCTTTCGGTCTTTGTCTCCAGACACTTCTACCCCTCAGCCTGAGACATCTGGCAGAGAGATAAAGTGAGGTATGGGAGGGGATATTATTTCTTTTGCATCTTGTTTAACTTCAGCAGACGCTTATATTCCTTCTTTGTAATTCGCATGAACGAGCCATGTTGCGGTGCTGTCACACCCTTAATATCTACCGGATCATGGAAATTGCGAAGGTTTTCATCGGCTTTGCAGATACGATAATGCTTAGGGTTGTCGCTATACTGGATATAGGCCACGCGCCAAGTCTTGTCACCGATGAGCTGGAAGGCCGATGAGCCTTCACACTTCTTGTTGCCCTCGAAGCTCACATAGTCGTGCTCCACGGGTTCGCCCCATCCACTGGTAAGATGGTCTGACGTAGCGGTATAGATGCCGGGATGTCCACCTTCTTTCTTGATGAGCATGTGATATTTGCCGTCGGCCAGCAGATTGATGTCGGCATCGATAGTAGCATAGCCCCAATCAAAGAGCAAACGAGGCGTAGTAATTTTAGTGAAATCCTTGGTGGCATAGCTGTAATACATGCGGTCGTAGCCCTCCTCGGGACTATTGAGCATGGAATAATAGATCATGTAACCACCTTTGTCTCCATTTTCCCAACGATAGTCGGGGTCCCAGAAAATCTGAGGTGCCCACACACGGTTGATGGTAGACCAATCCTTATAAGGCGACTGTGCTGTAGTGCCATCACAGAAGATGTTCATTCCCTTACGATAATCGAAGGTGACAGAGGTCCAGTGGATAAGGTCGTCGCTCTTGAGCAGGTCGATACCATAGTTGTCCCACTTATGACTCTTGGCGACACACATATCTGTAGTCACCATGATATAGCCCTTGCCATTCCATGCACGGGTGATATAAGCATCACGTGTGCCGCCCTCGATGCGGGCATGTTCCTTGGGATCGAAGATGGCATTGCCCCCGAGAATGTCCTCATAATTGTATCCGTCACGGCTTACGGCATAGGCAGTGTACTCACCGCGGTCGCTCATGTGGCAATAGAGGTAACCGTAAGTGCCCTTCTCAAAATTCTGGGCAGATACACTGAGGGTTGCCGTAGCAGCAAAAAGGATAGCGAATAGTTGTCTTTTCATTTTGTTGTTGGTTATTGATAAATATTGAATTGTTGCCGAGATATAAGATAAAAAAAGTCAAAAGAGGGAAAAGAAGGAGCGGAGAGGCTGAAAGAGGCTACGCACTTTTATACCAGATTCCGATTTTAAGTTTTAGCACCGGGCTACGTCTCACGCTTATTTAAAGAGTTATGGTATGCTCTCTTTTAAGTATTCCATAATGTCAGCAAGACCGTTCCAGTCCTTTTTTCCTATAAATCCAGATTTCTACGGAATTGATGATGTTCTGCCACAGGATATAGCAGCCCGGCCCTACTGATGACAATGGATTGAGAAAAGCTGTGGCTACCCAGATGGCGAAGGCCGTATTCTTCTGTCCAAGGCTCTGCCCTGCCTCAATGGTCTTGTCGAAATAATGGCCGATAAAGCGTCCGGTGGCAAACTGAATGATGCAAAGTAGAAGACCTAAAGCGGCAATGGATAAAAGAAAAACAAGTGACGTGTGCTCCCAAGCCTCAAGGATGTTCATTGCTGTAGTGCCCGTGACAACCACTAAGGATGCTCCCCAAAGATAATAACTCAAGTCTTTAATACCGACAATCCATCGATGAAACTGATGGAAAACATGCTTCACCACGTATGCAAAGAGCATAGGGAGAAGAAGAACGACTCCCACCTGCCAGAGGATTTTCAAGAAAAGAGGCATAAACTCCACTTGCATCAAAGTAGAATTGGCTTGAGGCAAGAGGGGGAAACAAATCGGAATGAGCAGTGCCGAGATAAAGTTGGAGACAAACGTATAGGTGGTCATCTCCTCCAAGGAGCCGCCGAGTTTGGCTGTAACCACCGCAGCAGCAGAGGCTGCCGGACTGATAATGCATACCAGAATGGCCTCCAGCATGATGAGTCCCTTGCCCGTGATCTCAAAACCGAGAATGATACCAAGCAGCGCAAAGATAAACACCACCTGCTGGATTCCTATCCACAGATGCCATTTCACCGGCAACAGTCGCTTGAAGTCAACCTTGCAGAAGGTGACAAAAAGCACAAGAAACATGAAATCAGGCAATACATTATCGTTGTATGGGGCATACCATTGGCCAATGGGCTGCAGGAAGGGTACGAAATGGAACAACAGATAGACCACAACACCAGTGACTATGGCCACCGGCAATGTCCAATTCTTGATAAATCTTACAACGTCCATGCGATTGATTGATGAATGGTTACAACGTAAGGAATAAACGAACAAATCATTCCCTCATTTGCAAAATTACACATTATTTCGCAAACGGTCAAATAAAAACGGCTGTAAACAAACAAAAAAAAGGCGGTATCAGACACAACCAGATACCGCCAGTACATTATAATATTCGTCCGACGATAGAGAGTTTCATCACAGGATATATGCGAATCTTATCTACAATCTTGGAAAAATCATCGTCATTGCTTTCAGCATTGTCCATTTGGACCTCCTGATTATTCTGCATCACTTTAACCTTGCCATGAAATTGACATCCTAATTCAAAGCGAGCTCCCACACGATGCTTGGGTATCAAACGTCCGAATCCAAGTCCGACATAGGGCCTGACACCTTTTACATCTAAGGTACCATCCACATCGCCGTTCTCATCAAAAGCTATATTGTACTTACCAACTGATGCCACAAAATCACCTTGCTTATTCGGATAGGCAGCAAGATATGCTTCTACATCAGGGCTGTGACCATGTAGCTTGGCCAAGGTTTTACCACCAAACGAAAGACCTGTAGCCACAAAAAAAGTGCTATGGCTGCCGAATGGATAGCAGTTCACCTTGAAATCAAAGGTGGTACGAGCAAAATTTCCCTTAACATCTACATCGCCGATAGAGATATTAGAACTCGAGGTGTAGATGGACTGCACATCAACTGTACCCTTTACATTGATTTTAGGCACAATGTTCAATCCCATACTCATCTCCAAATAGGGAGTTAACGGGGTGGCAATTCCTACAGTAACACCTTCTGTACCTACACCCAAATTAGCACCAACCCTATTAAAAATACCATAAAAATTCTCCTGCGCTGATACTTGAAGCATATTCAGCAAGAACAGGCATAATACAACAAGATGTTTCATTTTGATTAGCTTATGTGATAAAAAAGTGAAAAATGCATTTATTTATGTAAAGATAAGTAAATAAATAGAACTAAAGAAGGTCTTTTACGTTTATTTAACATGAATTTGTTTATTTGTTCCTTACAAAGAATACCGCCTTTGTCATCACGAAGGAAGGCAAAGGCGATATCCGTAAACACACCTACGAGAAGGTATGGAAAGGTGGAAGATAGGTCTGACAAGTATTATTGCATGACACCAATCCACCTTAATATATCATTAAGATTGGCCACCACCATGAGCAATATCAATATGGTGATACCCACATACTCGGCTCTAATCATGAAGTTTTCTGATGGTTTACGTCGTGTCACCATCTCATAGATGAGGAAAAGCACATGTCCACCGTCGAGTGCGGGGATAGGCAGGATGTTCATGAAGGCCAGGATGATGCTCAGGAAAGCGGTCATCTTCCAGAACATATACCAGTCCCAGGTCGACGGGAAGAGGTTGCCGATAGAGCCAAAACCACCGAGACTCTTCGCGCCGTCGGCCGTAAAGACATACTTCATGTCGCTCACGTAGCCAGCAAGCACGCTCCATCCATACTTAATACCGGCAGGGAAGCTCTGCAGGAAACCGTAGTTGATGTGGGTGGTCTTGTCCTGATACAGCGCCATGAAGCTCGCCGTGCGGACGCCCAACTTCACATTCTCGGTCAGAGTGGTCTTCAGGGTGTCTATCTTGGAAGTACCGGCCTTAGCCACGGTGATGGTGATGGTGCGGAGTTTCAGGCTGTCGGCGTGGGTCTTCACAGCCGAAAGCTCGTCTTCGATGCGCCCAAGCTCGGTGGTAAACTCATTGTAGGAGTCGATGGCCTTGTCGTTGAACGAGAGGATTTTGTCGCCCTTCTGCAGTCCAATCTGACTGGCGGGCGAGACGATGGAGTCTTTGCTGCCCTCGGCGACGGCCATGCGCAGGGGCACAGAGTCTATGACAGCCGGGATGAAGGGGGCCACAAACTTGGGGTCCGACTTCAGCATGTCGAGCAGATTAACATGACCGGGGAGCGCCACGCGCACCTTCTTGCCTCCACGGATGACGTCGGCATACTGGGCCTCGGAGAGGTCACGGTAGACGTCGACATTGAAATCGCGGAACGTGCCGCGGTCGGTGCCGAGGAGAATATCATGGTCCTGGAAGCCGAGTTTCTTGGCTTCGGTGTTAAACTTCATACCCATCGTCATGTCCTTCATGGCGATATAGCTCTCGCCCCAGTGGAACATGATCATCGAGTAGATAAAGAGGGCCAGGATAAAGTTAACCACCACGCCGGCCACCATGATGATAAGTCGCTGCCAGGCGGGTTTGGTGCGGAACTCCCAGGGCTGTGGGTCGCGCTTCATCTGTTCGGTATCCATGCTTTCATCGATCATTCCCGATATCTTGCAATAACCTCCGAGGGGCAGCCATCCGAGTCCATATTCGGTCTCACTGCCCTTGGGTTTGAACTTAAAGAGTTTGCCACTCCACTTGCCCACGGTGACATCGAAGAACACGAAGAACTTCTCCACCCTCACGCCGAATATTTTGGACGCGAGCGCATGACCGCCCTCGTGGAGCAGCACCAGCAGGGATATCGACAGGATAAACTGAAGGAGTTTGATGATAAATATTTCCATTGTTTTAAATTTACTTTTCCCGGCCTCTCCCCCAACCCCTCCCCCGCAGGGAAGGGAGTAATCGCCATCAAGGCGTTTCTACAGGATGGGTATGGCCTATTGATATTTTCCTCTACTTATCTGTCCTTTCTCATTCTTCATTTTCATTCGTTTGAAACTGAGGCTTGGACATTTTATTCCCCTCCCTACGGGGGAGGGGTTAGGGGAGAGGCTCTTATTTTTTAATAAACTGCTTTGCTATTTCCCTCGCTTCCTTATCTGTCTGCAGATAAACATCTAAGTCGGGATTGTTGTCAAACGGTGTCTGGGCCATCGTCTTGCTGATGATTTCGGCCATGCCGAGGAACGAACACTCGCCCCGTCGGAACGCGGCATTGGCCATTTCGTTGGCTGCATTGAGGATGCAGGGCATGTTGCCACCGCGGTTGATGGCTTCGTAGGCCAAGGCGAGACACTGGAACTTCTCCACGTCAGGTTCGAAAAACTCCAGATGTTGGGCCTTGAACAGGTCGAGACGGTCGCCCTGAAGCGTGAGTCTGCGGGGATAAGAGAAGGCGTATTGGATAGGCAGGCGCATGTCGGGAACGCCCAACTGGGCCTTCACCGCGCCGTCCATGAATTGCACGCCGCTATGCACGATGCTCTGGGGATGTATCAACACCTGAATCTTGTCGGCCGGCACGCCAAACAACCATTTCGCTTCCATCACCTCAAAACCCTTGTTCATCAGTGTGGCGGAGTCAATCGTGATCTTCGCGCCCATATCCCACGTGGGATGACGCAGGGCGTCGGCCGCCGTGACGGTTTTGAGTTGGTCATGTGAAAAGAGCCGGAACGGACCGCCAGAGCAGGTCAGGAGTATCTTGTCCACCTCGTTCTGGTCCTCTCCTACGAGGCTTTGGAAGATGGCACTGTGCTCCGAATCAACCGGCAGCAGGTCGACATGATACTGCTGCACGAGGTTGAGCATCAGCTCTCCGGCCACGACCAGCGTCTCCTTGTTGGCCAGAGCGATCTTCTTGCGGGCTTTGATGGCATGGATAGTAGGTACCAATCCCGAGAAGCCTACCATCGAAGCGAGCACGATGTCGATAGGATCGGCCTCGACAACCTGGTTCAACGCCTCTGTGCCGGCATAGACTTTGATGTCGGGTTGGTCGGCGAGTAGACTCGTCAGACGGTCGTAATGGGCTTCGTTGGCGATCACCACACAAGCCGGTTTGAACTGCCGGGCCTGCTCAGCGAGTTTGTCCACGCTGTTGTTGGCGGTGAGACAATAGGCCTCATAGAGGTCGGGATGCTGGGCGATAACGTCCAGAGCCTGAGTCCCGATGGAGCCTGTGCTGCCAAGAATACATATCTGTTGTTTCTTCATTGCTATATTTTCTTTTGCGGATGTCGGCGTGGCGGATCAGAGATCGAGCAGTCCGTCGGGAATCTCCATCGTGATGACGCGCTGTCGTTTGTCCACATCAGTAATCATATCGTCGCTTGCGGGGATGAGCAAGTCGTTGCCCTCGCCCGTCTTTACCTCAAAGAGCGTGTTGACGGTGGAGTCGTCTACATGGACGATGGTGCCCACCGTCTGCTGCGAGACGGCATCCATCACCTGATAACCCACGATTTCCGACCATGTGAGATGGTCTTCGTCGGCCTCGGCATGCACCCTCGGGAAATAGACATCGCAGCCCGTCAGCTCTCTGGCGCGGTCTTCGGTGTCGATGTCCTCAAACTTCATCAGGGCGAGTTCATCGCTCCGGAAGCGGTACTCCTCCATGAAAAACGGAACGAGGATGCCGTCAATCTCCAATATGAGATAGTCGGCATCCACCTGGTCGAAGATATCGTCGTTGAACTGGAACGTCACTTCGCCCCTCACGCCATGCGGTTTTCCAAGGCGTCCTATCTTGTAAACGTCTTCCTTTCTAATCATCCACGCGCTGAATCTTGGCACCGAGGTTGTTCAATCGCTGTTCGATATCCTGATAGCCTCGGTCTATCTGGGCGATGTTTGCAATACGGCTCACCCCGTCGGCACTCATTGCTGCGATGAGCAGGGCAATGCCGGCGCGGATATCCGGACTCGTCATGCGGCCGGCACGGAGTGTGATTCGGTGGTCCTGACCGACGACAACGGCCCGGTGTGGGTCACAAAGGATGATCTGTGCACCCATGTCTATAAGCTTGTCGACAAAGAAAAGGCGACTCTCAAACATCTTCTGGTGGATGAGAACAGAGCCTCGGGCCTGTGTCGCCACTACCAGAAGCACCGACAAAAGGTCTGGCGTGAGGCCGGGCCAAGGTGCGTCTGCGAGGGTCATGATGGTGCCATCGATAAACGAATCGATAACATAATGGTTCTGGTGGGGAATGAAAATGTCGTCGCCTTCGACCTTGATTTTCACGCCAAGTCGGCGGAATGCGTCAGGGATGACACCCAGATCCTTGAGCGACACGTCCTTAATCCTGACGCCACTGCCTACCATGGCGGCCATGCCAATGAACGAACCCACCTCAATCATATCAGGCAACAGTCTGTGGTTGGCACCGTGAAGCGACTTCACTCCGACAATAGTGAGCAGGTTACTGCCTATTCCACTGATGTTGGCTCCCATCGCATTGAGGAGGTGGCAGAGCTGTTGGATATAGGGTTCGCAGGCTGCATTATAGATGGTAGAGACACCTTTGGCCATCACTGCGGCCATCACGATGTTGGCCGTACCCGTCACCGATGCCTCGTCGAGCAACATATAAGCACCCTTAAGATGCTTGGCCTGTATCTGATAAACATCGCGTTCCTCGTCGCGCATGAAGTTGGCCCCGAGTGATTTAAAACCCAAGAAATGGGTATCGAGGCGTCGGCGGCCTATCTTATCGCCGCCGGGCTTAGCTACTGTGGCCTTGCCATAACGACCAAGCAGGGGACCAATCATCAGGACGGAGCCGCGCAGGGATGAGCATTTCTCCACAAACTCGATGCTGTCGAGGTATTCGAGGTTCAGCTCGTCGGCCTGGAAGGTGTAGTCGTTGCGACTGTTGCGTGTCACTTTCACGCCAATATCCGTGAGCAACTTGATGAGATTGTTCACATCGAGGATATCCGGCACATTGGTAATCCGCACCGGTTCTTCTGTCAACAGTGTGGCGCAAATCACCTCAAGTGCCTCATTCTTGGCTCCCTGCGGTGTGATGGTTCCGCATAATTGGTGTCCGCCTTCGATAATGAATGACTCCATGCCTATCTTCTTTTACGCTTTTTCTCGGTTTCCTGGGCCACGATCTTGTCAAACTTGAACTTCGCAAGGTCAAGCTGTATCTTGCCATCGGTGTATCGGGCGAGGTCATCGGCCACCTTTTCATCACTGTATCCATGACTCCACTGCATGAGGTCGCGCTTCATCTGGTTGGCGGCGAGCCTCACCAGAGCGTCCTGCTCCTTGCCGGCGGGCATGGTCTTGAGCTTCTCAAAGATATCGAAGAGCATACGACCATAGTGGCGCACGGGTATGCGCTGCATGGGATAGCCCATCGGTTCGGGCTTGGTGCTCATCGTCTTGGCCTGTGAAACGTCGAAGGGCCAGTCGATGTCGAGTTTGAAATCGCTCATCAATGCGAGATGATCCCATAGCTTCTGCTTGTAGTCAGCACTCTCCTTGATCTGCGGGAACATGCGTTCCATGGTGACAATGATGGTTTCGGCACAACGCTGGCGCTCGGCCTTGTCGGGCAAAGAGAGGGCATGATTTACCATATTCTGTACTTCGCGGCCATACTCGGGCAGCACAAGACTCTCACGCTGAGTGTTATAATCTAATCCGTCTATGTTCATAATTGACAATGGGGAGCCTCCCCCGACCCCTCCAGTGGGAGGGGAGTGCCATCCGGGAGGCACGGCACTTGATATGAGAAAAACTTTTTCGCAGGACTCTCATCCTCTCGTCGAGAAACCGATGAAGGTCAACAGAAGACCCAGAGCAGGTCAGCAGTAGACTGAGAAAGGTCATCCGAAGACCCGGAGAAGTCGTCCCGCATGACATTCCCCTCCTTTGGAGGGGTTAGGGAGAGGCCTCCTTACAGCAACTTCCTCGGCTGCTTGGCCACGAAATCCTTGAGGTAGAACGGCACGAAATAGGCCACATCCTCAAACTGTTCGCGTGCCATGCGCTTCTCAGCCAGTGGCATCATGCTCTTGGCGAGCGGCTCAATGCCTTCGATGAAGTGGGCATTGGGATGATTGATGGTCTCCTTACATTTCATGGCACCATTGCCAAAGAAGTAGACCGGTTGCTTATCGAGAAACTCCTTATAGGTCTCTGCGTCGACCACATCGGCGTGGATGGGTCGTATTTCCTTCAACGAACGGTCGAAAATCTGGGCATATACCTCCATGCGGCGGGCATCGAGCATCGGGCAGAGCAATGCGTTCTCCTCGGCAATCTTCTCCTGAAGCAACACGGGAGTACACATCAGCTCGAGCGTCGGCACGGCAATGAGCTTCACGCCACGGCCATAGCAGATACCCTTGGCCATCGACACGCCGATGCGAAGGCCCGTATAGGAACCCGGTCCACAACTCACGGCCACCGCGTCGAGGGGAATGGCGTGGTTGTCGACAAATGAAAGAGCCTCGTCAACAAACGTTCCAAGCTGCTCAGCATGATTAGGGCCGGTATGGTCTTCAAGCTCAAAGATACACCCGCCATCCTCGCTGACGGCCACGGAACACACGTTGGTGCTCGTTTCAATATGCAATATGCAAGACATATTCTTTCTGAATGCTTTAAAATTATTAATCTTAATAAAATGCAAATTTACTCTTTTTTCCCGCAATTCTTTGTACTTTTGCAAAAATTTAACTGAAAGAAGCTATGATACAATCCATGACAGGTTACGGCAAGTCGGTTGTAGCCTACAAAGAGAAGAAAATCAATGTTGAGATCAAGTCACTAAATAGCAAGACCTTAGACCTTTCCACCCGCATTGCTCCGCTCTATCGGGAGAAAGAGATGGAAATGCGACAGGTGCTCGCTTCGGCCCTCGTCCGTGGAAAAATAGACTTCTCTATCTGGATTGAAAAAGACTCGTTGGTGGATGCCACACCCATCAACGCCGCACTGGTAGACAACTACTACCAGCAAATCAAGACCATCTCCGCCCAGACGGGCATCCCCGAGCCGACCGATTGGTATGGCACTCTGCTGCGCATGCCCGACGTTTTGCTGAAGACCGACATCGAAAACCTCGACGACGAGGAATGGAAAGCGGCCCGCGAAGCCATCGACATGGCCATCGACGAACTGCTCGACTTCCGCCGTCAGGAGGGTGCGGCACTGGAGAAGAAGTTCCACGAGAAAATAGACAACATCGAGGCTCTGCTCCATTCGATAGAGCCTTTCGAGGCCAGCCGTGTGCCGAAGATCAAGGAACAGATCATCAAGGGCCTCGAACAGATACCCGAGGCCGAATACAGTAAGAACCGACTGGAGCAGGAACTCATCTATTACATCGAGAAACTGGATATCAATGAGGAGAAACAGCGCCTCGCCAACCACCTGAAATACTTCCGAGAGACAATGGCCGAAGACCAGCCTGTGGGTAAGAAATTAGGTTTTATCGCGCAGGAAATGGGTCGTGAGATCAACACCACTGGCTCGAAGAGCAACCAGGCAGAGATGCAGAATATCGTGGTGAAGATGAAGGACGAGTTGGAACAGATTAAGGAACAGGTGCTGAATGCGCTGTAAAAAGCCCTCCCCGCCCTCCCAATAGGGAGGGAGAATGAAATGTTTCAAGAATAGATTAGAAAGAGATTTATGCAAGAAAAGAATACTGAAAATATTGCATGCGGATGCGGCACCAACGACAAATCAGTGAAAAGTGCCAAACTCATCATCTTCAGCGCACCGAGCGGAAGCGGGAAAAGCACCATCGTGAACTATCTCATGAAGGAGCATCCGGAGCTGAAGCTGGCATTCTCCATATCGTGCACCAGCCGCGCGCCGCGAGGAACGGAGCAGAACGGCGTGGAATACTTCTTTTTGTCGCCCGAGGAATTCAGGGCGAAGATTGCCGCAGGCGAGTTTCTCGAATACGAGGAGGTCTATCCCGACCGCTTCTACGGCACGCTGAAACAGCAGGTGGAAGACCAGTGCGAGGCCGGACAAAACGTGGTGTTCGATGTCGATGTCAAAGGCGGATGCAACATTAAGAAGTATTACGGCGACCGCGCGCTGAGCCTGTTCATACAGCCTCCCTCGATCGACGAGCTGCGCCGACGCCTCGAAGGACGTGCCACCGACGCGCCGGAAGTCATCGAACAGCGGTTGGCCAAGGCATCCTACGAGCTCACTTTCGCCGACCAGTTTGACCAAATCATTGTTAACGACGACCTCGCCACGGCCAAAACCGAGGCCCTGAAAATCGTCAGCGACTTCTTAGGAGTATAACCCCACAACCCCACCGCCCATGAACCGCCCCGACCATCAGCCTTCTCCGTCCGACCCCGCCCACCGGGAGTCGTCGCGACGCAACCGCACCGGCATCTTCGGCGGTAGCTTCAACCCCATCCATACAGGCCATATTTCGTTGGCACGCCAGCTTCTGGAGCAGGCCCAGCTTGACGAAATATGGTTTGTTGTTTCTCCCCTCAACCCCCTTAAGAAAACCACTTCAGACCTGCTCGACGACGATTTGCGTCTTGACATGGTCCGTCACGCCCTCGCTGGCGAGCCTCATCTCATGGTCTCCGACTACGAGTTCCACCTTCCCCGCCCCTCATATATGTGGAACACGCTACAGCATCTCTCTGTCGACTACCCCGACCGTGAGTTTGTTCTTATCATAGGTGCCGACAACTGGCAGTCTTTCGACCGCTGGGCACGCCCCGACTATATCCGCTCTCATTACGAAATCGTGATATATCCCCGCACAGGCTTCCCCATTGATGAAGCCTCATTGCCACAAGGCATCCGTCTTGTCAACACACAGCTCTACCCCATCAGCAGCACCCTAATACGCCAAAAGGTGAAAGCCCATGAGCCTATCGACGCTCTCGTGCCCCTTGCCATTCACGATTTGGTGCTCCGATACTATCGATAAGTCACCACGCAATGGCATACAATCCGCCGGCAATGTCATGATCGAACAGAATCTTCCGACCATGATTGTGCAACGATTCTGCCCCTGCATCCTGCTTATCATTCTACGATCCAAGCCTTTCGCTGTCTAAACAAAACACCCCTACATCACCGTCACTATTGTTTTTCCAATGAGCTTCCAAAAGAGTTTTTGGAAGAATACAACTCTCGTTTCCGGCAAAACCTTACAAACGCAAACATCATGCAATATAATAGCATCTCATAATCCATCCAAAACAAAGCTAAAAATCGCCACTAACTTATATTTTGTAACATTATATCTGATTTACGTTACATATTGACACAAATCAAGAGCAATACGCAACAAACATTAAACTATATTAAAAAGCAAGCAAACAAAAGCTATCTATTCTTTCAAAAAGAAAATAAATAAGTAATTTTGCAAACAGATTGACAAACAATTGAGGTTTTATAATTACAAAATGCGAACTGATATGGCAAAAGGATTGTACAACAGCCAGTATGAACACGACGCATGTGGCGTGGGCATGGTGGTCAACATTCATGGTAACAAGAGTCATCAATTGGTAGACAGCGCACTGAGAACGTTGGAGAATTTGCGCCACCGCGGAGCCGAAGGAGCCGACGGCAAGACCGGCGACGGAGCCGGTATCCTGCTCCAGATACCCCACGAGTTTATCCTGTTGCAGGGCATTCCCGTGCCCGAGCGCGGCAAATACGGCACGGGTCTGGTGTTTCTGCCTAAGGAAGAGCAGGCGCAGCAGACCATCCTCTCGATTATGATTGAGGAGATTGAGCGTGTGGGGCTGTCGCTCATGCACCTGCGCAACGTACCCACCAACCCCGACTGCTTAGGCGAGTCAGCCCTATCCTCGGAGCCAGACATCAAACAAGTGTTTATTACGGGCGTGGCCGACGACAAGGTTTCCACCTTTGAGCGCACCCTGTATATTGTTCGCAAGAAGATCGAAAACCGTGTGGCGCGACTGTCTGCCCCACTGAATGTAGCCGACTTTTATATCTGCTCGCTGTCGAGTCAGACCATCGTCTATAAGGGAATGTTGTCGAGCCTGCAGCTCCGCCAGTATTTCCCCGACCTCACCAACAACTATTTCACCAGTGGCATTGCACTGGTGCACAGTCGTTTTTCGACCAACACCTTCCCCACCTGGAGCCTTGCACAGCCCTTCCGCCTGCTGGCCCACAACGGCGAAATCAACACCATCCGGGGCAATCGCGGATGGATGCAGGCCCGCGAGTCGGTGCTCTCGTCGGAGGCTTTGGGCGATGTGAGCGCCATTTCGCCCATCGTCCAGCCCGGCATGAGCGACTCCGCCAGCCTGGATAATGTGTTTGAATTCTTCGTGATGAGCGGCCTTTCGCTGCCCCATGCGATGGCCGTGATGGTGCCCGAGAGCTTCAATGACAAGAACCCCATCAGCGAAGACCTCAAGGCTTTCTATGAGTACCACTCTATATTGATGGAGCCTTGGGACGGTCCGGCGGCGCTGTTGTTCAGCGACGGACGCTATGCCGGTGGCATGCTCGACCGCAACGGTCTGCGCCCCGCACGCTATACGATTACCAAAAACGATATGATGGTGGTGGCATCCGAGGTGGGTGTCATCGATTTCGACCCCTCCGAGGTGGCCGAAAAGGGCCGCTTGCAACCCGGAAAAATCCTGCTTATCGATACCCAGGAGGGCAAAATCTACTACGATGGCGAAATCAAGGAACGCCTGGCCTACGCCCATCCCTACCGCCAGTGGCTCAACACCAACTGCATCCAGTTAGAGAAGATACACAGCGGACGCAAGGTAGACAACGCCATTGCCGACCTGAAGGCCAAGGAAACCGAGTTTGGATTTGGGCAAGAGGACATCGAGGCTACCCTCGTGCCGATGGCCACGAAGGGTCAGGAGCCTACGGCGTCGATGGGAAATGACACGCCGCTGGCCGTATTGTCGGACAAACCGCAGATTTTCTTCAACTATTTCCGTCAGCAGTTTGCACAGGTCACCAACCCGTCAATCGACTCCATCCGCGAGAAACTCGTCATGAGCCTCACCGAATACATCGGTCGTGTGGGTTCGGGCATATTGAATCCCGACGAGAGCAACTGCAAGATGGTGCGTCTGCCCCATCCCATTCTGACCAACACGCAGCTGGATATTCTCTGCAACATCCGCTATAAGGGCTTCAACACCATCAAACTTCCCATGACGTTTGAGAAGGTGTCGGCCTCCACCGGCAGCCAGCCCTCGGCCAAAGAGCAGGGTGAGAAACTCGGCGAAGCACTCGACCGCCTCTGCCGCGACGCGGAGAAGAGCGTCGACGAAGGTTACAATTATATCATCCTTTCCGACCGCGACGTCGACGATACCCATGTGGCCATACCGTCGTTGCTGGCCGTGAGTGCCGTGCACCACTATCTCATCAGTGTGGGAAAACGTGTGCAGACGGCGCTGATTGTGGAGAGTGGGGAGATCCGCGAGGTGATGCACGCCGCCCTGTTGCTGGGTTATGGCGCGTCGGCCCTGTGCCCCTACCTCACCTATGCGGTGCTCGACGACCTCGTGAAGCATGGCAAAATCCAGGAAAACTATGCCACCGCCGAGGCCAACTACATCGGTGCGATGAAGAAAGGTCTGTTCAAAATCATGGCCAAGATGGGCATCAGCACCATCCGTTCGTACCGTGGCGCACAGATTTTCGAGAGCATCGGACTCTCTGAAAGTCTGTTGCGGGCCTACTTCGGCACGGAGGTGAGCACCATTGGCGGCATCGGTCTCGACAAGATTGCACAAGATGCCATCGCCCTCCACAGCGAGGCCAAGCAGCTCGGTGCACAGAAAGACGCGCCGCTGCCGTTCCCAGGCCTGTTCCATTGGCGTGCCAACGGCATCGAACATGCCTGGAATCCCGACACCATCGCTACCCTGCAGCTGGCTACCCGCAAAGGCGACTACTCGCTTTTCAAGAAATATACAGCGCTTGTTGATAAGAAGAAGAATCCTATCTTCATCCGCGACTTCTTTGAATTCAAGCACAATCCCATCGACATCGACAAGGTGGAGCCGGTGGAAAGCATCGTAAAGCGGTTTGTAACCGGTGCGATGAGCTTCGGCGCACTGTCCAAAGAGGCCCACGAAGCCTTGGCTCTCGCGATGAACAAACTGGGTGCACGCTCCAACACCGGAGAGGGAGGCGAAGACAGCCACCGCTTCCACGCCACAGTAGACGGCATCAGCCTCAACAGCAAGACCAAACAGGTGGCCAGTGGTCGCTTTGGTGTGACCACCGAATATCTGGTCAATGCCGAGGAAATCCAAATCAAGGTGGCCCAGGGAGCGAAGCCCGGCGAGGGCGGACAGCTGCCCGGTTTCAAGGTCGACGAGGTCATTGCACGCACCCGTCACTCCATTCCCGGCATCAGCCTGATCTCTCCTCCACCCCACCACGACATCTATTCGATCGAGGATTTGAAACAGCTCATCTACGATTTGAAGAACGTCAATCCCCGCGCGGCTATCTCGGTGAAACTCGTTGCGGAGAGCGGCGTGGGCACCATCGCCGCGGGAGTGGTGAAGGCCAAGGCCGACCACATCGTCATTTCGGGTTCTGAGGGCGGCACGGGAGCCAGTCCTTCGTCGAGCATGCGATTTGCCGGCATCTCGCCCGAGATAGGTTTGGCCGAGACACAACAGACGCTTGTGAAAAACGGCTTGCGCTCATTGGTGCGCCTGCAGAGCGACGGACAGCTCAAGACCGGCCGCGACATCATCTCCATGGCACTGCTCGGCGCCGAGGAATTCGGGTTCGGCACCGCACCACTGATTACCCTGGGCTGTGTGATGATGCGCAAATGCAGTCAGAACACCTGCCCCATGGGTGTGGCCACACAGGACAAGACGCTGCGCGGCTACTTCCGAGGGAGCTATAAATACGTGGTCAATTTCTTCACGTTCATGGCCCAGGAGGTGCGCGAGTACTTAGCCTACATGGGCTTCACAAGCCTTGATCAGATCATCGGCCGCACCGACTTGATAGAGACCAAGCCATCGGTTCTCGACTTCAACAGACTGTTGACGAAGGAGACGGGCGACGTTTCCTATTATAACACGAAGTCTCAGGAGCACGAGTTGGAAGACGTTCTCGACCAGCGTCTCATCCAGAGCACACAGGCGGTGATACGCCATGAGAGCGAGGAAGTGAACTTAGACTTCGCCATCCACAACACCGACCGGGCCGTGGGTGCCATGCTCAGCGGATATATTGAGCAGCAGCGTAGCCTCGAGGCCGCCCGCAACGTGAGCGAGGGACAGCCCTTACCCCCCGAGGGACTGGGCGACGCGATGATCAATGTGAAGTTCAAGGGCGCGGCTGGACAGAGTTTCGGTGCCTTCTTGGTGAAGGGCGTGGACTTCAAACTCGAAGGCGAGGCCAACGACTACTTTGCCAAAGGCCTGAGTGGTGGACGCGTCTCGATACTCCCGCCCATCCGCAGCAACTTCGCTGCCGAGGAGAATATCATTGCCGGCAACACCGGACTCTACGGCGCAACGAGTGGCGAGCTCTACATCAACGGTAAGGTGGGTGAGCGCTTCGGCGTGAGAAACTCGGGTGCCACAGCCGTCATCGAGGGTGCCGGAGACCACTGCTGCGAATACATGACAGGCGGACGCGTGGTCGTTCTGGGCGAGACGGGCCGCAACTTTGCCGCCGGAATGAGTGGCGGTGTGGCCTACGTGTGGGACAAAAACCACAACTTTGACTACTTCTGCAACATGGATATGGTGGAAATCAACCTCGTGGAGGAAAGCAGTTATCGCAAGGAACTGCACGAACTCATCCGCCAGCACTACCGCTACACGGGCAGTAAGCTCGCCCGGACGATGCTCGACGACTGGAACCGCTATGTGGAAGACTTCATTCAGGTGGTGCCCATCGAATACAAGCGCGTGCTCCAGGAGGAGCAGGTGAAGAAACTTCAACAGAAGATCACCGACATCCAGCGCGACTATTAAGGCCTTTGAACTTTGAGGTTTGAACTTTGAACTTTTTGATTACAAGAGCAACAAGATTGCCAAAGGAATAAAAACAAGTTCTGAGTTCAACAAAAAAGCCTCACAGTTCAATGCGCAAATCTTAAAGTTTAAAGTTCAATATTCAAAGTTCAAAGTTTATTATGGGTAATCCAAAAGCATTTTTGACCATAGGCCGACAGGAAGCCGGCTACCGACCAATACACGACCGTATCCACGACTTCGGCGAGGTGGAACAGACGCTCAACAGCAACGATCGCCGACAGCAGGCCTCACGCTGCATGGACTGTGGCGTGCCGTTCTGCCACTGGGCCTGTCCGCTGGGCAACCGCCCGCCCGAATGGAACGATGCCATCTACAAGGGCGACTGGGAACTGGCCTACCAGCTCATGACCGAGACCAACGATTTTCCTGAGTTCACCGGCCGCATCTGTCCGGCACTCTGTGAGAAAGCCTGCGTGCTCAACCTCATGAACCATGAGCCCACCACCATCCGCGAGGACGAATGCGCCATTGCCGAGCATGCGTTCACCGAGAATTTCATCCGTCCGCGCCACCCCGAGCGCAACGGAAAGCGTGTGGCTGTCATCGGCGCCGGACCCGCAGGACTCAGCGTGACCACCCAACTCAACCAGCGGGGATACGAGGTGACGGTGTTCGAAGCGCGTGAGGATGCCGGCGGACTGCTCCGCTATGGCATCCCCAATTTCAAGTTGAACAAGGCCGTCATCGACCGCCGCATGGAGGTGTTGAAGGAAGAAGGCATCATCTTCAAGTATGGTGTGAAGGTGGGCTACAGCTCCGCCGACACCCAGGCCCAGATTGACGGCGATTTCTCCAACGCCAAGGAGCAGGCCTACGTGGACCAGCTGGCCCAGGAATACGACGCCGTAGTCATCGCCACCGGCACGCCGACGGCCCGCGATCTGAAAGCCCCCGGCCGTGAACTCAAGGGCGTTCACTTCGCCTTAGAGATGCTGTCGCAGCAGAACCGCGTGCTCGCCGGACAGGAATTTGGCAAAGACGACCTCGTGAATGCCAAGGGTAAGGACGTGCTGGTCATCGGCGGTGGTGACACCGGCAGCGACTGTATCGGCACCTCCCACCGTCAGGGCTGCAAGAGCGTGACCCAGATAGAGATCATGCCCAAGCCCGTGGAGGGGCCCGAAGACCCCAACAGCCCCTGGCCCAACTGGCCACGCACGCTTAAGACCACCTCAAGTCATGAGGAAGGATGCACGCGTCGATGGAACATGAACACGCTGGAGTTTATCGGCAAGAACGGCAAGCTCACCGGCGTGCGGGTGCAGCCTATCAACTGGAAGCCCAATCCCGAGGGTGGCCGCCCCATCATGGTGGAGGCCGGCAAGCCCGAGGTAATCAAGGCCGAATTGGTGTTGCTGGCCATGGGATTCCTCAAGCCGCAGCATCCGGAGCTGCCCGCCAATGTCTTCGTCACCGGAGATGCCGAACGCGGAGCATCACTCGTGGTGCGCGCGCTGGCCGACGGCCGCAAGACCGCTGCCGATGTAGATCACTTTCTGACTAAATAAATCTTTAGAAACAGTTCGCTGCGTCTAATGGGGCGAGCCGATAGTTCGCTCTCATGAAAACGCTAAACACCCCAGGAGGCCGTTGATGGTTACTTGGGGTGTTGATGTCTTTGGGCGGCGGCGACCACTCTGCACACACCTGACACACACCATCTCATACCCGCGAAAGGACTATGAAAGAATAGGACAAAAGCCTTTCTCAGATTTGCGTATTTTAAAACGAAAAACTTTTTGCAGGAAATACGGCGAAAATGGGCCTGTTTTTAAGCAGTTGATTACCAGCATGTTGTAATTACTTGACAAAAAACGTTTCACGAATACTATCGAATCGCATCACGAATACTATCGAATCGTCAAGCGTTAAGGCCCTAATCGGGAAGTGAAAAGGGCCTGTCAGAACGTAGGAAAGGCCTCAAAAAGCAGAAAAAGGCACTTTTTCATGGTGAAAACCCATAAGATTTGTACGTTCAACAGCCCTTCTGACAGGAAAGTCCCCGTCGTCATCCGCTCATTGATGATTTTTTTTTCGAACGTTTTTTCAGAATATTTCTTACACCACACCATACTGCCAGTACCAGATTCTTATTGCTTTTTTGATTTCAACGCATCCTTTTGCTATGCAATAAATAAAAAGATGGTACAAATAGTAAGCTATATTTACCCTTTCGGGTTAATTTATCTACAATAATCTTGTTTTATTGAACAGATTAGTTTAATTTTGCATCATAAATATAAAATGTTTGTTTGACCATGGCCAACTTAAGATTTGACGCGGTGGCTGCAGCCTTCCGCAAGCGTCCTTTAGACACAATAGCACCGATAGAACGTCCTTCCGAATATTTCGCACGCAAGGTTTTCAACCGTCAGAAGATGTACAAATATCTGCCTTCTGACATTTACGAAAAGCTCATCGATGTCATCGACAACGGCGCACGACTGGACCGAGGCATTGCCGATGCTGTGGCCAAGGGCATGAAGCAATGGGCAGAGGAAAACGGCGTGACCCATTACACCCACTGGTTTCAGCCGCTGACGGAGGGCACTGCCGAGAAGCACGATGCCTTTGTGGAGCACGACGGCAAGGGCGGCATGGTGGAGGAATTTTCCGGTAAGCTGCTGGTGCAGCAGGAACCCGACGCGTCGAGCTTCCCATCGGGTGGCATTCGTAACACGTTTGAGGCACGCGGCTATTCGGCCTGGGACCCCACATCGCCCGTGTTTATCATCGACGACACCCTCTGCATACCCACAGTGTTTATCTCTTATACCGGCGAGTCGCTCGACTACAAGTCACCGTTGCTGCGCTCGCTGCACGCACTGAACACCGCCGCGACCGATGTGGCCCGACTGTTTTATCCCGACGTGAAGAAGGTGCAGACCAATCTCGGCTGGGAACAGGAATATTTCCTCGTGGACGAAGACCTCTATCTGGCACGCCCCGACCTGATGTTGACGGGCCGCACGCTCATGGGACACGACGCTGCAAAGAACCAGCAGATGGACGACCACTACTTCGGCACCATCCCCGAGCGTGTGCAGGCCTTTATGAAAGACTTAGAGGTGCAGGCCCTGGAGCTGGGCATACCCTGCAAGACACGCCACAACGAGGTGGCACCCAACCAGTTTGAGCTGGCCCCGATCTTCGAGGAGTGCAACCTCGCCGTAGACCACAACATGCTGTTGATGTCGCTGATGAAGAAGGTGGCCCACAAACACAACTTCACCGTGCTGCTCCACGAGAAGCCGTTCAAGGGCATCAACGGGTCGGGCAAGCACAACAACTGGAGTCTGGCGACCGACACGGGCATCCTGCTCCATGCACCCGGCAAGACTCCCGAGGACAATCTGCGCTTCGTGGTGTTTATCGTGGAGACGCTCATGGGTGTCTATCGTCACAACGGACTGCTCAAAGCGTCGATCATGACGGCCACCAACGCCCACCGTCTGGGAGCCAACGAGGCACCGCCCGCGGTCATCTCGTCGTTTCTCGGCAAGCAGCTTTCAGACCTGCTGGAGCATATCATGAAGGCCGACAAGGAAGAACTCTTCACCCTGAAAGGCAAACAGGGTATGAAACTCGACATTCCCGAAATTCCCGAACTGCTCATTGACAATACCGACCGCAACCGCACCTCACCCTTTGCCTTTACCGGAAACCGCTTCGAATTCCGGGCTGTGGGGTCTGAAGCCAACTGCGCCTGCTCACTGCTGGTGCTCAACTCGTGTGTGGCAGAGGCGTTGACCGATTTCAAACAGCGGGTGGACAAACTCGTTGCCGGTGGTGAGGACCTCACGAGTGCCATCATCGACATCGTGCGCGAGGACATCAAGACCTGCGCTCCGATACATTTTGACGGCAACGGCTATAGCGAGGAGTGGATTGAGGAAGCCGCACGGCGCGGCCTTGACACCGAGAACTCCTGTCCGGTGACCTTCGACCGCTATCTCGACGAGGACAGCATCAAGATGTTTGAGTCGATGAATGTGATGCATGAGAATGAGCTTGAGGCACGCAATGAGGTGAAATGGGAGACCTATACCAAGAAAATTCAGATTGAAGCACGCGTGATGGGCGACCTGACGATGAACCACATCATCCCCGTGGCAACCCATTACCAGAGCCAATTGGCCAAAAACGTGCAGAACATGATTGATATCTTTGGTGCCGAGGAAGCCGCATCGCTCACCGCCCGCAACAAGAAGATCATCCGTGAGATAGCTGAACGCACACAGATTATAGAAACTGGTGTCGAGGATCTGGTCAATGCGCGCAAGGTGGCCAATAAGATTGAAAGCATGCGTGAGCGTGCCATCGCCTACCACGACATCGTAGCCACAAAGATGGAAGAGATACGTTATCAGATAGATAAGCTCGAACTTATCGTGAGTGACGAGCTCTGGACGCTGCCGAAATATCGCGAGTTACTCTTCATCCGATGATGATCAGGAACGGAGGGAGGTCTCTGTCCACATACCTACGGGGACATGAGGCGCTTCTCTCCTGTCTTTGTCTCTCACTCTAAAAATATCAACGGGAATGCTTTGCATTTCCGTTTTTTCGTTACCTTTGCATCATAATCCTTTCATTTTCATCTACAAACCAACTAAAAACTTAAAAATGTATCTGCATCTATCATTTCAAAGAAACGCTATTGCACTACTGTTTGCAGCGCTGGCGACGCTCCCCTCTCCCTGTTTCTCCCAAACCCGATACAAGCTCTCGCAGATGAAGACCGAGCACTTGGGACGTGGCGTGGTGGCTGTGCGCAGCGGCGACAAAGTGGTGATATCCTGGCGCACACTCTTGAGCGACAAAACCGGGGAAAGTTTTGACATCTATCGCGACGGCATCAAACTCAACACGCAGCCCCTCACCACAGGCGGCACCTTCTTTATAGACTCCAACCCCAGCGGCAAGGATGCCGTCTATGAGGTGCGTGGGGGCGGCATCAATGGCCGTTACAGGCTCAAGGCATCGTCGCCCGAGGGATATATCAGCATCCCCTTGGTGGCCCCGACCACCGAGGACAGCATTGACCTTCGACCACGAATATTCCGTCGAAGGCCCAATGCGACGGCCAACAACGGCAATACGGCCGCAGAGGACCAGCGGCCGAGGAAGATTCCTGTGACCTATAGTGCCAATGACGCTACCGTGGCCGATGTGGACGGCGACGGAGAATATGAGATTATCCTGAAATGGGACCCGCGAAACTCGCACGACAACTCTCAGGCGGGCATGACATCGCCCGTGTTTTTCGACTGCTACAGGCTTGACGGCACACGGCTCTGGCGCATCAACATGGGACCCAACATCCGTGCCGGCGCCCACTACACGCAGTTTCTGGCCTACGATTTCGACGGCGACGGGCGGGCGGAACTGATGATGAAGACCGCCGACGGCACCATCGACGGCACCGGAAAGGCCATTGGCGATGCCACGAAAGACTGGCGCAACACCGACAAGAGGTCGGCACAGTATGGCCGTATCATGGAGGGGCCGGAGTTTCTGACGGTGTTCAACGGACTCACCGGAGCCGCGATGAAGACTGTGGACTATGTGCCCGACCGCGGAAAACCGGGTATCTGGGGCGACGACCATGCCAACCGGTCGGAGCGTTATCTGGCAGCGCTGGCGTTTCTCGACGGCAAACATCCCTCGGCTGTGTTCTGCAGGGGCTATTACACCCGCACCACGCTGGCCGCATGGAACTGGGACGGGCGCGATTTGAAACTCCATTGGTATTTTGATACCGACCCGCAGAAGGAACAAAAGGAACTCTTGAGTCGCCTCCATCTGACCAATAAGGGGAAGGCGGAGTATGCCGGACAGGGCAATCACAATCTCCGTGTGGCCGACGTGGACGGCGATGGGAAAGACGAAATCACCTATGGCGCGATGTGTGTAGACCATGATGGCAGTCCGCTTTACAACACGAAGATGGGGCACGGAGATGCCCTTCACCTCGTGGCAGAGCCTGTGACAAACAAGCTTTATATCTGGGACCCGCACGAAAACAGGCGCGACGGCTCCGACTTGCGCGACGCGGCGACTGGCCAAGTGATATTCCAGCAGAAGGCAAAGTTTGATGTAGGGCGTGCGATGGCGGCCGATATCGACTCGACGCAGTATGGTGTGGAGGTATGGAGCGCCAATGTTCCCCTCACGTCGCCATTCTCCAAGACAGCCCAGAGGAATGAACAGAACGGCGAGGTGGACTACAGCGACATCAACAGAGGCATCCGACATCTGTCGTGCAACTTCTCTATCTGGTGGCAGGGAGGTCTCACGCGTCAGCTCCTCGACCACGAAACCATCACCCGTTACAATCCCGACACACAGGGCATCGAGGTGGTTTGTCGTCTCGACGGAGCGTTCAACAATGGCACCAAGTCTAATCCCTGCCTCTCGGGAGATATCATTGGCGACTGGCGTGAGGAGGTCATCATGCGCGATGAGCAAAGCACCGAACTGCGCATCTATACCACCGACATCCCGACACCGCATCGGGTGCCCTGCCTCATGACCGATATCCCCTATCGGGAGAGCGTGGCCTACCAGAACGTGGCCTACAACCAGCCGCCCGAACTGGGCTATTATCTCGGGCCAGACGCACCGCTGCCCGTGTGGAAGTAGGCTTTCTACGGTTTGTAAGTAGACGGTTTATGGTTTGAAAAAAGTCGACTTACGGTTTGGATATAAACGGCTTCAGGTTTGGATATGGACGGCTTTCAGGTTTGGATATAGCCGTCTTGTGGATTGAAAACAACATTGCCCAATAACACAAAACGGGCGCATCCCATTTGAGATGCGCCCGTTTTTTATTCGTTTGAGTTCGGTTTTTTAGAACTTATACACGGCGAAGGTCTTGGCAGGAACGCTTACTGTAGCGGTGTTGCCATTGGCCTGTACCGTGGATTCCTGCGGAACGACATTCTTGGGATTGTCCAACGAGTTGGTGGCCTTCATGTCGTCGGCGTGCAAGGTAGTCACTGTGCCAGCACCAAGTCCTTTGGCTCCCTTGAAGTTCAGGCTGATTTCCTGTGCCTGGTCGCCAGTATTGGCTATCTTCACGATATATTTCTTCGTGTCCTTATCATATACTGCACTGGCGTAAAGGCCGTTTTCGCCCTTCACTGCCTGATTGTTCTCGGTCAGGGAGAGCATGTGGGTGCCCTTGTTGGTGCCGTAAAGCATCTGCACATACCAATTGACCGAGCGAACACTCTGCAGATTGTCAAACCAGATGAGGTCCGGACGCCACTGCCATCCCTCCACATGGGCGAAGAGAGGAGCGTAAGTTGCCTGATAAACCACGTCGGCATTGCGCTCAAGTCCGGTCATAAACGCGGCCTCGGAGAGTGCGGCCTCGAAGTTGTTCATGGCTACAGTGGGCTCATTGCCCATGCCTTTCACATGGCTGGCATATTCGCCGGCAAACACTTTCGGGCCTTTGCGGTCGTAGTTGTCATAGCGGCCGGCATTCTTCAGGAACCAGTCTGGGGCCATATAATAGTGCTCATCCACGAGGTCTACGCCGAGTTTGCGCATCTCCTGCCATCCATAGTCGAAGTTTTTGCCACTGGCAGACGGACCGGATGAACCGCAAATCTTGATCTCGGGATACTTGGCGCGAATCTGTTCCATAAACTTTTTCAGGCGCACGGGATAGAGTTCGCCCCACTGTTCGTTGCCCACGCCAATCTGTTTCAGACCGAAAGGCTTCGGATGTCCCATGTCGGCACGCAGTTTTCCCCATTTTGTCGTCGTCGGACCATTGGCAAATTCAATAAGGTCGAGGGCATCGTCGATATACGGCTGCAGCTCATCCACAGCACAATGGGCATTCTGAGCGTCGTCCTTGTTTTGGAATTGGCAGGCCAATCCGACAGAGAGAATAGGCAGAGGTTCGGCTCCAATCTTCTCCGACAAAAGGAAGAACTCATAGAAACCAAGGCCGTATGTCTGGTAATAATTGGGATAGAGACGGTGGGGGAAGGTGTAGTTCCAGCGATTTTCGTTGAGGGGACGGTTTTCGGCAGGGCCCACACTGTTCTTCCATTGGTATCTCGTGGCGAGGTCTGTTCCCTCTACGATACATCCGCCAGGGAAGCGGAAGATGCCCGGATGAAGGTCTTCGAGGTCCTTCACGAGGTCAGCACGCAGTCCGTTCCAGTTGTCTTCGGGGAATAAACTCACGTGGTCGAGGTCCACGCCATCGGCACTTTCAAGGAAGATTCGCATCAAACCTTTCTCCAAAGTCTTCTTTGAGGTGAGGGTCACCGAGAACTTTTTCCACTGCGAATTGGTAATGGTGATGGTCTGTTTGTCCATCGGAATGTCCTGGTCGTCTACGATTTCCACACGGATTTTGGCCTCTTTGCCCTGCAGAGTATGCAGTCGGGCATAGACAGAGAAGTCATATTTCATGCCTTCTTTGAGTCCCATGCCAAAGAATCCACGGTTCTCTAAGCCAGTGAACTTCTGGTCATGACCGGCAGATTCCAATACGGCGTAATGTGGATTGCGGTCGAATGCCGGCTTCTCGTCGCTCAACGACACGTTGCCGAAGGTGTTCCAACCCATGAATCGGTTAGGAAACTCGAAGCTACGGTTCTCTACCATCTCTGCATAAAGGCCGCCGTCAGCACCAAAATTGATATCCTCGAAGAAGATACCATACATTGTTGACTGGATCGGTGCACCCGGTTTGGCATTGATGGTAAACTGATGCTGCTGTGCAGAAGCGCCTAATGATACCATCAGACTCATGGCGACAGCAGAAAGAAATTGACGTTGTTTCATAAGTTTTCAGTTATTATAAGAATGTAAATTGATTCGTTTGGAGTAGAATGAAGGTCTACATGCGCAAAGATACGAAAATCCACCTCAACCGAGATGGATTTCTATGACAAATTGGTGGATATTTTACACGATGACTATCGTGCCACAGGAAGAAACCTTAAATTAAAGTCTTTTCCACCATGCTGGATGAGCAACTGCCCTGATTTGGATGTCTGGACCGCAGTAAAAGGGCGTTCTCCTATGACTTCCACTCCGTTTCCAACATTATCGCGCTGTTTCATCCAATAGACACGAGGGCGATATTCTGGTATCTCTAACAATGAAACATCTTGGGAAAAATCCTGAGCTAAATACTCTGTTGCACTCAAACGGGAAGACAAGGTCACCAATATGTCCTGCTGACCCTTCGTCGAAATTCTCAAAACACCATTGTTGGATATCTCATATACCCATGTAACCTGACCGGCACCCGCTACATCATAGACGGCGGTAACTTTCGTTCCATTATTTCTATTAGGCTTGGTCGACGTTAGATTTACAAGTGTTGTCTTATTATTAGGCATCACCGTACCACCACCGGAGAATACGGTCACACCATTTTGAGAATAACTTGAGATCAACCCACTATACTTATCAAAGGTGATGCTGTATGGTGTGTCCCATATAGTAAGCACTGCATTACTTTCCTTTTTCTTGGGTTTTGCCTTGTGTACGGCCGCATCGGCACGCCCTTCACCTTCTTCAATCTCTTTCCTGAAGTTGTATTTCGTGTCGGGCAAGAGGTTATAGACCTCCATCGTGTAGTTGCCTTGCTCGTCAATCAGAGGCGCAGAGGTCAATGGCGGGTCGCTCACCACTTCCATTCCTTGCTCTTTTGCATAAGCGATAAACTCCGGATCGGATGACAATTTATTATAGGTGATGGCACCAAAACCTAAGGCTTTCATCTGTTCGATGTCTTTTTGCATCACTTTCGGCGTATCAAAATAGCCTTCGGCCAACTGGAAACTATGTCGACTGGCTACCTTAACGCCAGCCTTTGCCTTACCAATCTCCGGTCCTAAATCTTGTTGTTGTCCATTGTTCAAAGCATAAATGAAGCAGTGGCTGGTGATACCACTCTTGCCGTATGTATTGCTGGCATCCTCGCCCTCGTCATAATGGGGCATTTGAAACACGAAAAGATTGCGTTGCCCGATATTGACATTTGAGGTGATTTCAAACTCGGTCTGCGCCCGGTCAAGTGCAGTCTGCCCAATCTTCACGCCGTTGACATAGACGCTTGTCGATGCTGTCGTGAGACCAAGATGCAGAAAAATGCGTCGTCCAGCATAGGCAGGCGGCATCTTGATCCATCCGCGGTAGGTGCCTACATAGTCGTTTCTGAGCCATGATGTGGGCACACGCCACACCCCGGGAACAGTCTGAAAGGTCCATTGGGTGTCGTTGAATCGGGTCGATTCAAAGTTTCGGGGAATTGATGTTTCGTTCCGGACAAGTCTAAAGAGCCATTTTTCATCAAGTGAAATGGTATCTCCGGGCGCTGCCAACAGCTGCATAGTTGACGAATAAAGTGCTGCAGCCATGATCAAAATTTTCTTCATGAGAATTAATTTGCTATTGAACTCCTGTTATCCTTAGTTCGCTTATATTGTTATTGAAGAATGTATATGGTATGGTGGGTGCCATCTTTTCATGAAGCCGACACCCACCAATGAGATTATTTGTTGTTCAACGGACTGATGCGAACCGTGAAACTCATGTCCTTGTAGGCCATCCGATGCTGTGGCAACGGTGGTGCGCCCCAGCTGTTCACACCTGCGATACCATACTGCACAAGGTCGAAGCATAGCTCCGTATACTTGCTCTTGGGCACTTCGGGTGAATGTCGCTGATTTTTCTCCTCGCCCTCGTCAAGGTCGGAGATGTTATAATGCAAGGCGCTGGCATCAAACCATGAGCCCGAAGCCTGGAGGCAGATGCCCCTTCCAGCCCCATCGGTCTGTTTCCACCAACGTATGTCGCTCTTCGTTCCAGTCTCCTGCGGACGAATATAGGGGAAGAACTGCTGGTCGGCATTCTGTCGATAGATGCCCAGCGACTGGCTTTCCTTACGGTCGATGTAGTTTTCCACAGGACCACGTCCATAGAATTCACTCTGATCCATGTTGTAGGGCAGGTCCATCACCATGCCGAAGCGCAGCGGACTACTTACTTTGGCATCCTTGGTGGTGGTCATCGACTGGGTCAGATCGATGTTACCGGATGCGTCGATTACGTACGTCAGCGAGAGCACTGCCTGCACATCAGGCATATTATACTTAGCCACGACCGTCACTTTTCCACCTTCCTGCCAGCTCTTCAGGTCAGCAAGTTCCAGCTTTGGATTACGCCAGGCTACAAATTTCTTCTGCAAATTCTGTCCCATATCGTTGTCGGTCACGGCTCTCCAGAAGTTGGGACGGAGCGTTCCACCTTCGGGGAGCACCTGAACGCCACCCACATTGTAGCGCTTCAGCATGCCTGAAGTCTTGTCAAACACCAGTTCCAGACCGTCCTTGGATGTCACGTTGACAGTGTTCAACTTCTTATCTTCCTTCAGTTTCAGTTTAGTCTTACCGGCCTCTACGGCGTTGAGCTCCGGCTGAGCCTCGCGAACGGCCAGCTGACGATAGGCTACGGTCTGACCGGCGGCCATCAAAGGCTCGGCCGATTTCAGCTTAAACGTGATATTGAGCATCACCTCTCCCGTAGCAGGAACCTTGTAAGGCAGGGTGAGTGTCACCTTCTGTTGTGGTCCCACCTCCAGGTTGTCCACCTGTCCGCTCTGCAGGGCCTTACCATCCTGAAGCAGGGTCCACTCCATCATATAGTTGGAAAGGTCGCGGAAGAAATACTCATTGTACACCGATATCTTACCCGCATTGAGGTCCACAGCCTCTGCCCAGATGTTCTGATATTCATATACAAGGTCGTAGGCATGGGGGTTCATCTGGCGGTCGGGGCCCAGCAAGCCATTGCAGTTGAAGTTGTTGTCCGACGCGTCGGTCTTGTTGTAGTCGCCGCCATAGGTATAGAGGGGCGACATATTACCCGTTCCGGGATTATATTTCTCGGCGATGGCGTCGTAGTCGGCCACTGTGCGCGAGGCATCAAAATGGGGTTTGCGGTGTAAGGCCTGATCCATGAAGTCCCAGTTGTAGCCTCCCTGATACTTCGGATACTTGCGTATCAGGTCCCAATATTCCTTCAGTCCACCACCGGAGTTGCCCATCGTGTGGTTGTATTCGCACTGAATCAGCGGCTTGGTATATTTCGGATCCTTGGCATATATCTCCGAAGCCTCATGAGGATAATACATCGGGCAGAAGATGTCGGTGTTGGCCCCGTCGCGTCCGGCACGCTCCCAATGGATGGGACGGCTCTGGTCCTGACTCTTGATCCACTGGTAAGCAGCGGTGAAGTTGGGTCCGTCGACGGTCTCGTTGCCCAGACTCCACACCACGATGGAGGGATGGTTGAACAGCAATTCCACATTGTGCTGGTTGCGTTCCAGTATCTGCTTGGCAAAGATGGGTTTCTTAGCCTCGGAGTCATCCTTATAACCGAAGGCATGACTCTCCTGATTGGCCTCAGCCGTCACATAGAGTCCATACTCGTCACACAGCTCATACCAGATGGGGTCGTTGGGATAATGGCAGGTGCGCACGGCGTTGATGTTCATGCGTTTCATGATCTTGATGTCCTGAATCATGCGCTCGCGTGTCATCACATAACCGCCGTCGGGGTCTATCTCGTGGCGGTTGGCACCCTTGATGAGCACCGGCTGTCCGTTGACGAGGAACTGTGAGTCGCGGATTTCCACCTTACGGAAGCCCACCTTCTGCGGTATCACCTCCACCACATTGCCCTTGCCATCCTTCACAATGGCCAGCAGGGTGTAGAGATAGGGTGTCTCGGCCGTCCATTTCTTCACGTTGCGCACCACGAAACGCGACGTTCCGTTGGTCATGCGATGGAAGTTGCCCACGGTCTTGCCTACCACGGCATCGTTCTCATTGAGCAGTTGGAACTCGATGGTGGGGTTTCCCTTCACGTCAACGTTTATCAGCAGCTCACCGTCGTTGTAGTCGTTGCCGAGGTCGGGGGTAATGCGGATGTTGCTCACCTGCACCTTCGGATCCTGGGCAAAGAGGTAACTGTCGCGTGCCACACCCGAGAGGCGCCAGAAATCCTGATCCTCACTCAGCGAACCGTCGCACCAACGGAAGGTCTGGAAGGCTATGAGGTTCTTGCCGGGATGCACGTAGGAGGTGATGTCGAACTCGGCGGCGACCTTCGAATCCTCCGTATAGCCCACATAGCGGCCATTGACATAGAGGTACATGTTGCTCGTCACCGACCCGAAATGGGCCACAATCTGCTTGCCGTCCCAGTTGGCGGGGATGTCGATCACGCGGCGATAGCTGCCCACATGGTTGTCCTTGGTCGGCACGTTCTCTGGAGTATTCCAGTCCATCTGGTAGCGCCAGGCCAGTCCCATGTTCACATATTCGGGGTCGCCATAGCCGTTAAGTTCCCACATTCCGGGTATCTGCATGGTCTTCCACGACGAGTCGTCGAGGTCGGTCTTATAGAAATCGGTGGGGCGCTGGTCGGCATCGTGCACCCAGTTGAACTTCCACGCGCCGTGGAGCGACAGGAAGTTGGCCGAGCGTGTCATGTCGCCCTTCATCGCCAGGTCCTCATTCTCATAGGCAAAGAAGTTGGTATGCAACTTAAATCGGTTCACCTGGTTCACCTGCTGGTCGTTCCATTCAGTCCAGGTGGGCTGCGGCTCCACCACGGGAGCGGTCTTTTTGCGCACACCCGCCGCCTGGGAGCTGAGTGCCAATGCCATCATGGCGGCAAGTAATAGTGTCTTATTCATTATTCGTCGGGTTTAAGTTTTGTTATTTCTGAATATATCTGTAATACTCACAGCTGGCCAGGAGGAAGGCTCCCACGCCGAAATTGGCCTGCGAGTTCTGGTCCACCACCTGTCCGGGAATGGCTTTCTCGCCGATGGGCTGCACGTAGCCCACGCGCCCGTTGGCTTGCAGGGCGGTCTTGGTGAGGTATTTCCATGCACGGTCCACGGCCTTGGTGTAGGTCTTCGACGGCGTGAGCGCGCCGTTGTTCAGTCCCCACAGCAGTCCATAGGTGAAGAAGGCGGTGCCCGAGGTCTCGGGGCCGGGGGCGTGCTTGGGGTCGAGCATCGATCGCGTCCAGTAGCCCTGCTTCTGCTGACAGGCCACCACGGCATCGGCCAATCGCTGGAATTTCTTCAGGAAGAAGTCGTAGTGCTTGTAGTCCTTGGGCATGTCCTGCAACACCTTGGCCAGTCCAGCCAGCACCCATCCGTCGCCACGTGCCCAGAAATCCTTCTTTCCGTTCACGCTCTTGTGTTTGGGATAGATGTATTTGCCATCGCGGAAGTAGAGTCCGGTCTCCTCATCGAGCATGATGGAATCGGCATACAGCACGTTCTCATAGAGTTTGTCGAGGTAGACGGGGTCTCCCGTGAGCTTATACATCTTGGTCATCACGGGCATCACCATATAGAGGGCATCGGCCCACCACCAGTAGTCGTGTGCCTTGCCACGGGCCTCATAGCCCATCACCTCTTTGGCACGCTGCACCATTTGCTCGTTGCGCGCCGAGGCACCGCGGGCATTCTCTATCCAGTAGAGGTCGATATAGGTCTGGAAACAAATCTGCCAGTCGCCGAAAAGCACATAGTCCTGTCCCTCGCCATAGGTCTTGTATTTCCATTTGGCGGGGTCTTTCTCGCGGGCGCCCTGCCACAGATTGTGGTCGGCCCAGGTCTTGCTGTAGTCGAGCCACTGCTCGTTGCCGAGGAGTTTATAGGCTTCAATGTTTCCTGTGTGGTAGGCGGCGTTGTCCCAGAAGCTGCGCACCTGGGGTTTATTGTTCTGTTGCCAGTAGTTATTGACGCGTGTTATGATGTCGGCTACCTGCGTGGTGGTCATGCCTTTGGCTTGTGCGGCCAGTGTCACGACAACCATTGCGGCCATAAATACGAGTTTCTTCATTGTCTGTCTTTTCTGTTTTTTCGCCACATTCCTGCAGCATTTCGCTTAATCAATGGGGCAAAAGGATTTCAAAAATCTATGTTTCTCATCCCATTTCCCTCATCATCCTTTAGTAGCCCAGCCTCATCCGTTTATCCTTGTAATCAATCCCCTCCCTTTTGGGGAGGGGTTGGGGAGAGGCCTTCACTCCCCTCCCTTCGGGGGAGGGGCCGGGGGAGAGGCTGGTGAGGTAGTTTGATCGGCTTTTTTTAAAACTTATCCCTCGTCCTAATCTCATCCCCCCAGTGGTGGTCCTTCGGGAACGGCTGTCCGCCCCACGCCTTCACCTGTGTCCAGGGCTGCGCGGCATCGGTCCAGAACGGTGCGTCGGCCGGCAGGCCCAGCGGCATAAACGCCAGTGAACACATATAGAGCGAACCGTTATTGGTGTACCAGTCGGCCACGTTGGGCTGCGAACCACAGAAGCCGATGGTGAGATACCCGCCGGCATTATAGTTGTTTTGCTGGTCCATCATGCGGTGCATCACCTGCGTGAGGGCCGCGCGCACCTGTCCGTTGGTCAGGTCCTGCGGCAGTTTCTGATACCAAGCCATCAGCGCCAGGGGCTGCATGGCCGCCAGGCGATAGGGGGTGGAACGCCCGATGACGGGGAATGTGCCCTCGGGAGAGATGAACCGCTCCAGCACGATGGCAAATTTCTGGGCACGCTTCAACTCGCGGTCCCAGTATTTCTGATAGTCGAGGCGGGTGTTGGCCTTCGCGTCGACCATGTTTTTCAGTGTTTCCAGATACATCGGATGGAACACATAGCTACTGTAATAGTCAAAGGCGAAGCTCGGGCCGTCGGCATACCAGCCGTCGCCCACATACCATTCCTCCACTTTGCGGCATGCGGTGTTCACACGAAACTGGTCGTAGTCTGCCCCCACCTTGGCGAGGAAGCTCTCGATGGTCGAGCTGAACAGGAACCAGTTGGTATAAGGCGGGTCAATGCGGCGCAGCTGGGTGAACTCCTCCACGTAGCGTTTCTTCGTCACTTCGTCGAGCGGAAGCCACAACGCATCGTAGGCACGGATGAAACTCTCGGCCACATAAGCGGCGTCGACGAGTGCCTGACCATGTCCGCGCCAAGCCAGATAGTCTGGACTTTGCGGGTCTACGGCATTCTTGTAGGCAGCCAGCGCCCACATGCGCAACTGCTGACGCTGCTGTCCCTCGGCCGTGTTGTCGTCGGGCAGCGACAGCCAGGGAGCAATGCCGGCCATGAGTCGGCCGAAACACTCCATGTAGGCCACCTTCTTGTTGCGGCCGTCCCAGTTGGGGCTTACCTCCAGCTGCATGTTCTTCTGCAACTCTCCTTTGGCCATGTTTTCCAATACCGGACGGGCCATCTTGTAGGCCTGCTGGCACCAATATTCGCGGTCGCTGAGCTGAACTTTCTTCTTGGCCGAGAGATTTCCGGCAGAGACGAGCAGGGCGAACGTCACAACCAAAGTTTTTACCAATACTGATTTCATAATTGTTAGGTTTAGATAATTGTGTTGATGAAATGGCAAAGCATAAAGACAAATACCATATTGTATGCGACAAAGATACAATTTTTTTTGCGGACCTCTCAAGAAATAAACATTATTTATAAGTAACGTCTTCAATATATGAAGACTCTACGGAGTAAAATCTGTATAATTCCTGATTTTGTCGTCACAACAAACGGCTTAAACTGTCGTGTCGTCGTCAACGGCTGTCTACACACGAATCATGAGATTTAGGGGCTGGGCAGACGGAGTAACGATGCCTGCTCCAGATGAACAAATCGAGCAGGCAAGAACGATAGCCAGAATGGATTGGCACACTAAAACAAAATGAAAATAGTTGAAGAATGTTGCAAAATCCTGCCCGTATTTTAAAATCGAAAGCCGGAGGCTCGAAATACGAGAAAATACGACCGTTATACAACCGGCTGGAAACCAGAGACTTGTGATTAATTAACATTTTTAGCCTTCACGATTAGTATGTAATCGTCCTCAAAAAACGCCTTTTTCACCCCATCATTAGGCCCTTTTCGTGATGCGATTAGGCCGTTTAGGCATCGTCATTAGGTACTAATGGCATCACAATTCGTATCTAAACGCAGAAACATCTCTGTTTTTTGTCTCTGAAAAGCTGTTTTGGGGGCAAAAAGAAGAAGCCCGATTTCTAAAACGAGAAAAAAAGAAACGCTCTTTTTTATGAATAAAATCAACAAAAAGAAGACTGCCATCCCGGCTGCAGTAGACATGGACTGCCAGATTGGGACCGCCTCTCTCACATGGTAATCCCAAAAATACTCCATGCAAAGTAAATCCTTTGAATGGAAAAACCGTAACTTTGCAGACACAACAAAAGTCTTTGTACAATGGAAAATCCTTATATCAAGCAGTTTCCCGAACTAATGAACGGGAAGACCATCATGTATAACCACGGTTTCGGATCGGCCGCCTCGTCGGGCACGGTGAAACTCATTCAGCAGACCTTTCCCAACGCACGGGTGGTGGCTTTCGACATTCCGCTCCACCCGGAAGAGGGGTTTGCCTTCCTCCGCGCGAAGGTGGCGGAGGTGAAGCCCCACCTCATCATCGGCACGTCGATGGGTGGCATGTACACGGAGATGCTCTACGGTGTGGACCGCATCTGCGTGAACCCGGCGTTTGAAATGGGGCAGACGATGAAAGATCACGGCATGACGGGCAACCAGACGTGGCAAAACCCACGGCAAGACGGTGAGACCGACTTCATCGTGACCAAGGCGCTGGTGAAGGAATACCGCGAGCTGACGGAGCAATGCTTCGTGGGTCTGGAGGCGCTGGACCCTGAACAGCGGGCCGAGGAGCAGCGCAGGGTGTGGGGACTGTTTGGCGATGAGGACCCGGTGGTGCACACCTTCGACCTCTATCGCAGCCACTATCCGCAGGCGGCCCACTTCCACGGCGAGCACCGCATGGACGACCGGTCGTTTATGAACGGTGTGGTGCCGGTCATCCGATGGATAGACGACCGGCAGGAGGGGCGCGAGCGGCAGATTGTCTACATCGATGCCTCGACGTTGCGCGATGGTTATGGCAAACCGAAGTCGTCGTTGTCGAAGGCGTTTCAAATGCTCATCGAGACCTATCAGGTGTATGTCGTGATGCCCGCGCCGACCAACGACCATGCCGCCCTCGATGCCGACGCGCGCTGGATAGAGCAGTATCTCTCCACCCCCGCCCACGACCATGTGATCTATACCAACCAGAAAGCCTTGCTCTATGGCGACTATTTCATCGACATGCAGCCCGATCCCGACTTCATGGGCACCACGATAGAGTTGGGGTCGGATGAGTTTAAGACGTGGGAGGAAGTGATTGTGTTTTTTGAAAGGTTAAAGCCTCTCCCCTAACCCCTCCCCCGGAGGGAGGGGAATGAATTGTTTGGGGGATGGATTTGGTTGTTTTTGATAAGTGGTACCTTATTAATTGAGAGTAGTTTAATATTTAATGTTGTAGAAAGAAGAATAAGATGGAGGAGAAAAAACGTAAGCCTTTTTATCAGACGGCGGCACCGGACAGGTATGACAGGCTTAAGGATTTTGCACGGGAACTGCGAAAGGAGATGACGGTGGCAGAGTCTATATTGTGGGACGAACTGCGAAAAAATCCCTATCGACTTCGTTTCCGACGCCAACATCCTATCTTCGACTTCATCGTCGACTTTGTTTGTATGAACGGAATGCTTGTTGTTGAGATTGACGGCGGATATCATCAGGAGTCTGAGCAAATGATGGACGACGAGTCACGCACCCGTCTTCTCAACAACATGGGGTACACCGTCATGCGCTTTTCCAATGAGGAGGTGGAGTATCAACTACCTCTTGTCACCCAAAAAATCTATGATTTCATCCTCGATTCCGAAGAATAACAGCTACCATGACAGCCGAACATCTCCAAAAAACAATACGGCGGACTACTCCTAAACCTTGAGTAGTCCGCCGTTTTTATGTGAATAACCTCCATCCTCTCGTTATTGTTTATCCAGCATTTCACTCCCCTCCCTCCGGGGGAGGGGTCGGGGGAGAGGCTGGTATGGCTGTTTGACAGGCTTAGTATTCTGTTTTCTCTGTACTTGCCATCCACATCTCAAACGCTTTCTTGCCCTCCTCGGGCAACAAAACGTGGATGGGGCGATGGCGCTCGGACAGCGGACGGTCGATTTCCTGATAGATAAAATCATCGTCGAAGCCTATGCCTGCGGCGGCCTTGCGGTCGTTAGCATAATAGATGGTGTCGAGATGTGCCCAGTAGATGGCCCCGAGACACATGGGGCAAGGCTCACACGAGCAATAGATGTCGCAGCCCGTGAGGTCGAACGAACGCAGGCGCGTGCAGGCCGCACGTATCGCGTTCACCTCGGCATGGGCCGTGGGGTCATAGTCTATGGTCACACTGTTGGACGCTTCGGCAATGATTACGCCATCCTTGGCAATGACAGCACCGAAGGGTCCGCCACCCGTTCTCACACTGTTTTCACTCAGGGCGATGGCCCTGCGCATCAATTCTTCCTTATTCATAGATTTCGTGTTTATTCCGTTTCTGCAGTTAGTCCGGGGCATAGCGGCCGTTCCTTATGACAAGTGAAGGACAAGGCCAGACCGAGGAACCAATTTGCAAAGATAAGCAAAATATAAACGTAAGTCGATGGTTTATACATTTTTTATCATTCCCCATCTGCTTTTAACGACAAATTTCCTATCTTTGCAACACTATGACAACTATCGAATACGGATTTAGCGAAAGCCCCTTCGGCGAAATCATCGTGGCGCGCACGGTGCTTGGCATCTGCGACCTGCAGTTTCTGGAACACAACAAGCTCGAGACCATTCACGAGCTGGCGCAACGATGGGGTGTCTACACTCCGACAACGCAGAGCGACCAGATGGCCCACAACGTGGAGCGCGTGATATTCGAGGGTCTCGACCGTGAGCTGACGCTCGACCTGCGGGGCACGGAGTTCCAGAAACAGGTGTGGCACGAGCTTCAGCGCATTCCCTTCGGGCAGACGGCAAGCTATCAGGAGATAGCCGACCGCATCGGAAACCCCAAGGGTGTGAGGGCCGTGGCATCGGCCGTGGCGCAAAATCCGATAGCGATGCTCATCCCTTGCCACCGGGTGATCCACAGCGATGGCACCACGGGGGAGTATCATTGGGGCCGCGACCTGAAGCGTCGGCTCATTGAATGGGAAGCCGCGAAAGTCGCTAAAGAATAGTTTGCAGACGAAATCCTACGAACAATATGACCTCTAATATCACGCCCGAAGAACTTTTCCTTCGGGTAAAAAGCATCATGGGTGCAGCAAATGTACGCCCAAGCATCCTCAACAAGATGATGCACGAGACCCTTGTGCTCGTGTGTGCCGAGGCGCTGAAGGACTCCCACTATGGCTTTGGCGACCTCAACTCGCAGGTGGAAACCCTCATCCGCCAACTCCAGATACCCGCAGACGAGGCCAATGCCATCCGCCAGATGCGGCGACACAGCAACAAGAGCGAGGCACTCTCGTCTGAAGACCTGCGCTATGATGCCTCAGCCCTGGCCACATTCATAGGTCGGGTGTTTGCCGTGGCGGTGCCTTCCGACTTGCTGTCTGCCCTACCCCGCGACCGACAACAGCCGAAGGACCGTATCCATGCGAACGCACCCGACAAGCGGTGCATCGTGACGGCATGGGATGAACACTCGATTCAGGTCGTCATCGATGAGGAAGGGCAGGACGAGGAGGCCACGGTGCGCTACACAGAGGCATCGCAATATGCCCGCATGGAGTATCTCTCGGGCATCCTGAAGGTGGGAATGCACCTCAATCTGTTGGGTTGTGAGGTGTCGGGAAACGTCATCACACCCCGCCTGATCATTGTCGAGCCTGACTGTTTGCTGGACATCAGCGTCATCTCCAACTGTTTTGAGGACTACGGTCACCATCCTTTGCTCTACCTGTTGAGCCGTATGCGCGAGAAGCCCAATACCCAGGCGACCCTGCTCGGAAACTTTGCGGGCAGTGCGCTGGATGATATGATCAACAACCCGGAGTTCTCTATGGGGCAGACTTTGGTCAACAATTTCAGGGAAAAAGCGATGGAATACAGCACCTGTACGGATTTCGATGCCGAACAGTTCAAGCAGGATGCCGCCACGCAGACAGTCAACCTGCGGCAGATTGTGGACGAGTTGCGACAAAATCATGACCTTTCACGCGCCATCTTAGAGCCGTCGTTTGTCTGCGAGAAGTTAGGATTGCAGGGCCGTGTGGACCTCATGACCACCGACTTGAAGCTGTTGGTGGAGCAGAAATCGGGCCGCAACATTTTCCTCGAACGCAATGTTCCCAATGCGCATGGGGCCAAAGTGGTGGAGAAACACTATGTGCAGCTGTTGCTTTACTATGGCATTCTGTATTACAATTTCCGTCAATCGAAGACCGATATACGCCTGCTCTACTCAAAATATCCGCTTCCGGGCGGTCTGATGAGTGTGGCCAACCTCATGAAACTGGTCTATGAGGCCATACGGTTTCGCAACGAAGCCATCGCCCTGGAGTTTGAAATTGCCCAAAATGGCATGGAAAAGCTGCTGCCCGAACTCACGACCGACAACCTCAACACGCTGGGCAAGCGCGACTTTTTCTATGACAGATACCTGCGTCCGCAGCTCGATGCGATGGTCACTCCATTGCAAAACCTACTGCCATTGGAGCGCTCTTACTTCTGCCGCATGATGCAATTTGCCATCCGCGAGAACCTCATGTCGAAGGTTGGTGTGGTGGAAGGCACGGGCAACAGCGTGGCCAACCTGTGGAATATGCCTCTCGCCGGCAAGCGGGAAACGGGAAATATCTACACGGGACTGACCATTTTGAAGAAGGAAAAGAGCGGCGAGGACGAGGGATATAACGGTTATGATCTCATCACGCTGGCCGTACCCGACCAAGGCGAGGACTTCCTGCCCAACTTCCGACGGGGAGATATGGTCTACCTTTATGCCTATCCCGAGCAGCAGGAGCCTGATGTGAGGCGGGCGATGCTGTTCAAAGGCGGACTGGCCGACATCCATTCGGACACGATTACGGTGAAACTCAACGACGGACAACAGAATCCCGACGTCTTCGGTCGGTTGCCCTACGACACCCTGCAGCTCTCCAACGACCCGTTGGCACGGCCCGAACAGCGTTTCGTATGGTGCATAGAGCATGGCAGCAGCGACGTGGGCGGCAGTGCATCGATACGTAGTCTCTACGAGTTTGTCACCGCTCCCGACGACCGCAAGGCCCTGCTCCTCGGACAACGCGCACCCCAGAGCGACAAAACTGTGACCTTATCGCGCAGCTACGACACCCTCCTCGACCCCATGCTCCTACGTGCGAAGCAAGCCAAAGACTACTTCCTGCTCGTCGGTCCACCCGGAACGGGCAAGACAAGTCGTGCCCTTCGCTTCATGGTTGAGGAGCAACTGTCCTCCCCAGAGGCCTCCATCCTCCTCCTTTCTTATACCAACCGTGCCGTCGACGAGATCTGCGGGATGCTCGTGGAGGCCGGAATAGACTTCATAAGACTGGGCAACGAACTGAGTTGCGCCAAGTCCTATGAGCCTTATCTCATCTCCCACGCCATCGGCGAACGGCCGAAACTCCAAAAGATGAAGCAGCGGTTGATGAACGCCCGCGTCGTGGTGGCCACCACTTCGATGCTCCAATCGAGGCCGTTCCTGTTCTCGTTGAAGCACTTCTCGCTCGCCATCGTCGACGAAAGCTCACAGATTCTCGAGCCGAGCATCATCGGACTCCTCGCCTCCCACCACGACTGCGAGGGTGGAAACGAACCCACTGGCTGCAACATCGACAAGTTTATCCTCATCGGCGACTACAAGCAGCTGCCCGCCGTAGTGCAGCAAAGCGAGAGCGACGCAGCCATCACAGCCCCCGACCTGCGTGCCATCGGACTCACCGACTGCCGCAACAGCCTCTTCGAACGGCTCATCCGGCAGGAGCAGACGAGTGGCCGCACCGACTTCATCGGCACC
>JAEAMQ010000052.1 GCA_016901395.1 Prevotella sp.
AATAACGTTTGGAGACAAACATTTTCTTAATATAGCCATAATACATCAATTATTTTGTTCATAATAATACAAATAGGCAATGCCCTTCATAAACATTTCTCTATCATCAATTTTTGTAGTGAGTACAGGCAGTTCCAAAGCCTTGATGCGGGTACTGTTAGCTGCACTCTCACGCATGGCATTGAGAAAGTCGTTCTTATCTAATGGAGTTCCCCCCAAAAATCTACGTTAAGTTGAAAGATAAATGCAGTTCATATTTCATGATTTCTTCTTTGTCTTGTTAATCAGTGCTTTTTTCTCTTCACTGGCCAATCTTCTTTTCACCTTCTGAACATCTTCTGCTGGAGGTAGATTTTCAGGAACGATGCCACGATTAATCATCATTTGGCGTACAGCCTTGTTGTTATCAATATGTTCTTTCCCGATTTGCCCCTCTCCGTAGAGGTCTTTTTGTTGCACATTGACATTAGTCATTTCTGCTGCAAAATCCTTGGCCTTAATACTGATAGTTGGTAAAAAGTCAGCAACTGGCCTATTGGAGGGTAAGCCCATTTTACTTTTCATTTGTGCTGTGGTCAAGCGGAATAATGCCTGGTCGCCTTTAGACCGAATAGTTGCAAAGCCTTTGCCATCGACACCTCGTTCGTAAAGTACCCCTGAAAGTTTCTTCTCAGTTTCTTGTAACTTTGTACGAGCCTTTACACGCTCTATCTCAAGCAATCGTTGTTCTATCAACTCGGCTTTACGAGTCTGTATTGCAAAATAAGTTTGAGCAAAGGCAATCTGTTCTTTGCGAGGGTCTCCATTCTGTGCTACCAAATAGCAAGCATAGCGAGTGAGAAGTAAATCGTCTATTTCTTTGGTTGCTCCCTTGGGCATCGATATCGTTTTCCTGACGTCAGGAAAATGATCAGAAATATTGTGCCCTGCATTCTCACATGCCATTTTAGCTTTCTCTATTACTTTTGAGAAATTCTCCCATTTGCTGTAGCCCAAAAGTGATTGTAATTCTCTGGCACTCCAACATTCAACACCTTCAACTTCACTTGCTGCTGTTTCAAATCCGTTGTAAAGTTCTTGTATAATATCTTTTTTCATAAAGTAGTCTACTTCCAAAACTTTTTAAAGCAATAAGATATTTAATCCCTATTAATGTTATATCTTCTTCTCAACAATGACAGTATGTCTGTTAATTGCTGCTTCCCATAAGAAGTATAGATTTTCTTGTATTGTCTTCATACTATTACATTAATGGAATTTTGTTATATTCATATTACCCAACTTTCGAATACATGACTCGAAAACCCGTATATAGCTTTTGCTGGGTACTTGTTGCAAATATAATCATTATTTGACAAGTAAAACGTAAAAAGACGAAAGAAATTGACAGAAAAAGAAGACTTAGGGGAAAATTCTTGTACGGTATGGGATATTTTTGCGATATTTGCAACAAACCATCATGATAGGATGCATGACAACACAAGATCGGGAAGCCCTCATAAGCCAAATTAAACTATTGACAGAGGAAAACCAAAGATTGAAGAATTTGCTCAAGGCGCATGGCATTGAGTGCTCACAGGACGAGTCCCGAATGACGGAGTTGAGCGCGGGGAAACACAAAGACAGCTCTCTCAAACAACACCTTTCGCCCCAACAGAAAATAGAATTGTTTCGAAATCTGTTCAGAGGACGAGAGGATGTATTTGCCCTACGATGGTATAGCGTCAAGACAGGGAAGTCGGGCTACCAACCTGTTTGTGCGCATGAGTGGGACAGACTACTTTGCGACAAGAAGAAATTCAAATGCTCGGAATGCCCCAACCGGCAACTGACTCCATTGAATGATGATGATATCTTTCAGCATCTTGCCGGAAGGGACGAACTATGCAGAGACGTGATTGGGCTTTATCCTATGCTGAAGGATGAAACTTGTTGGTTTCTTTGTGCGGATTTTGACGACAAAAGCTGCAAGCATGGGTATCAAAGTGATGTTTTGGCCTTTGCCGATGTGTGCAAAAGCTGGGGCATCCACTACTCCATTGAACGTTCTCGATCAGGAAATGGCGCACATGTGTGGGTGTTTTTCTCTCGGCCCATTGCTGCAGGAAAAGCTCGAAAGTTGGGCAATGCCATCCTCACAGAAGCGATGAACCGTGATGGGAGAATATCATTTCAATCGTACGACCGTCTGTTTCCCAACCAAGACCATTTACCAGATGGTGGTTTTGGCAACTTGATTGCCTTGCCCCTTCAAGGACATGCACGAAGATTGGGCAACAGTGTGTTTGTCAACGATGATTTCACGCCATACCCTGACCAGTGGGAATACCTGCTGTCGGTGAGGAAACTTTCCGTTGCGGCAATAAAGCAACTGTTGAGAGAACATGCCAATGAGGTGGATATGGGCGAACTGGTGAAATCAAGTGAGGCCCAGCCGTGGGAAACACCCATCCCTGCAAGAATTGCTCCCGAGGATTTTCCAAAAGAGATTACGATGGTCAAGTCGAACATGATCTATATCCCGCTTTTAGGGTTAGCTCCCAAAATGCTCAATCATCTGAAACGTATGGCATCTTTCAAAAATCCGGAGTTCTTCTCACGCATGGGCATGAGGCTGCCTACTTACAATATCCCACGTATCATCTCCTGTGTGGAGTTGTCGGAAAATTATTTAGCGTTACCACGTGGTTGTGAGAATGGCGTTATGGATTTTTTCACAACCAATCATTGCACAATCCGCATTGACAATCAGAGCTATGGGGGAAAGAATATCCATGCGGAATTTGTAGGAACATTAAGGGACGACCAAGAGGATGCCATCGTCCGCTTGACGCAACACGACACAGGTACATTGTCGGCCACAACAGCTTTTGGCAAAACAGTGACAGCCATTGCCTTGATTGCCAAACAAAAGACTAACACACTGATATTGGTGCACAACAAGGCTTTGCTGGAACAATGGAAACGAAGACTTGAGGATTTTCTCCATTTGGAGTACAATCAAGATGAGGTCTTGGAAAAAGGAAAGAGAAGAAAGCGGTTCTCCCCATTCGGATGTCTTTATTCTCAGGAAAACTCCTTACATGGATTAGTAGATATTGCCCTGATGCAGTCTTGTATTTCAAATGGTGAGGTGAAACCATTCCTGAGAAACTATGGCATGATCATCGTTGACGAGTGCCATCATGTTTCTTCGGTAATGTTTGAACAAGTATTGAGGTATGCCAATGCGCGATTTGTTTATGGATTGACCGCCACGCCCATTCGCAAAGACGGTCATCAGCCTATCATCTTCATGCAATGTGGACCGATAAGATACTCCGTGGATAGTAAAACTCAAATGCTTCAACAGTCGTTTCAGCGGGTACTGATTCCACGCTTCTCCTCTTTCAGAAGTCTTTCAGAAGATAAACAGACTTATCATCAGATTATCCAAGAACTGTCTGAAGACGATCTGCGCAATCAATTGATAGTTAAAGATGTCGTGGATGCCTTGAATGAGAAGCGAACCCCAATCGTCATCTCCCGATTAGTGAGTCATGTGCATATCCTTGCCAGCCTGTTGCGTCCTTTCTGCCCCAACGTCTTTGAACTTACCGGAGCCATTTCTGCCAAAGAGCAACGGCAAATGATGGCGCAACTTCAGGGTGTAGCATCATCAGAGCCCATGATTATTGTTGCCACCATCAATTATATTGGAGAGGGATTTGACTATCCACGCCTTGACACCCTATTCCTCACCTTGCCGATGTCTTATAAAGGCATTGTCATTCAATACACGGGCAGGCTACACCGAGAGTATAAAGGCAAATCGGAAGTCAGGGTTTACGACTATGTGGATGCAGGGGTACCCATGTGCGACACCATGTATCATCGTCGGTTGCGAGGATATTCTGCCGCAGGGTATCATGTCAGGACCTCCAAGGAAGAAGCCAGTTTATCCGACACATTCATCTTTCATGGCAATAACTTCAAGGAAACTTTTCTGCAAGATGTTTGTAGCGCAAAGCAATCCATTGTCATTAGTTGTTCCAAAATCAAGATTTATCGAGACAAAACAATCGTTCAGAAATTATTGATGCAACAAGCCAATGGAGTCAAGTCACATATCTTTGTACATAGCGCTGAAGGCGATATGCGTCAGCTCATCAACTACGGACTATCTGTCACTACCAACGATAATCTCACTCTGCAGTGTGCCATCATCGATAAGTCCATCGTTTGGTATGGCGACATCAACATCCTTGGTTTCCACTCTCCCGACAACTCCGTGATGCGTCTCCATGATACCCATATCGCCAATAAACTCCTGAGCCTCATCTATGACCACCAGCCTCCCCCTACTCCAATTCAGACCACACTATTCTAACCAGGCCATCATAACCTTTGGAATAGTAAAATATTCATAAGTGTTCAGCAAACATTCTCTAACAAAAAAATCAGCCGTGATAGGTTATTGCCCTATCATGGCTGATTACATTATAAAAACCTGCAACTCTTGAGACTTTCGCCTTGCTCCCTTTCGGGACTCTGGACTGAATCGAGGAGATTAGAGTGACTTCATCCCCGTGCCTGCCAAGCCTATACCGCACTCTCGGCTATGGGTCTCAAGTACTAATTGTAGTTGCAGGAGAGTTATTGTTTACTTCACTTCCTCAAAGTCGGCATCCTGGATGTCGTCCTTGGAAGACTGGGACTGAGAGCCCTGGTCACCGGCACCACCCTGGAAGCCCTGACCACCGTTGAAGCCCTGGTCTGCACCGGGCTGAGGACCAGCCTGACCGCCCTGATACATCTGGGCGCTGGCAGCCTGAACGGCCTGGTTGAGGGCTGCGGTAGCAGTATCGATGGCGGCTACATCGCCCGACTTGTGAGCATCCTTGAGCTGCTGAAGGGCCGTCTCGATGGCCGGCTTCTGATCGGCCGGAATCTTGTCGGCATTGTCCTTCAGGAAGTTCTCGGTGGTGAAAATCATGGAGTCTGCCTGATTGAGCTTGTCCACTTTCTCACGCTCCTTCTTATCAGCGTCCTCGTTGGCCTTGGCCTCATTGCGCATGCGCTCAATCTCGGCATCGCTCAAACCGGACGAAGCCTCGATGCGAATCTGCTGTTCCTTGCCAGTAGCCTTGTCCTTGGCACTCACGTTGAGAATACCGTTGGCGTCGATGTCGAACGTTACTTCAATCTGAGGCACACCGCGACGGGCAGGAGCAATGCCCTCCAGGTTGAACTGGCCGATGCTCTTGTTCTGAGCAGCCATGGGGCGCTCGCCCTGAAGCACATGGATGGTCACGGCAGTCTGGTTGTCTACTGCAGTAGAGAATGTCTCGCTCTTCTTGCAGGGGATGGTGCTGTTGGCATCGATGAGCTTGGTCATCACGCCACCCATGGTCTCGATACCGAGAGTCAACGGGGTCACGTCGAGCAACACGATGTTGCCTGCACCGCTCTCCTTGTTGAGGATAGCACCCTGGATAGAGGCACCCACGGCCACCACCTCGTCGGGGTTCACACCCTTGGAAGGCTCCTTGCCGAAGTAGTTTTTCACTAATGTCTGCACAGCAGGAATACGGCTCGAACCACCCACGAGGATTACCTCGTCGATGTCTGACGTAGACAGGCTGGCATCGCGTATAGCGTTCTGGCAGGGGATGAGACACTTCTGGATGAGCTCATGAGCCAACTGCTCGAACTGGGCACGGGTCAGGGTCTTCACCAAGTGCTTGGGCACGCCACCCTCTGCAGAGATATAAGGCAGGTTGATCTCGGTCGTTGTGGTAGACGACAGCTCAATCTTGGCCTTCTCGGCAGCCTCCTTCAGGCGCTGCATAGCCATCGGATCCTTGCGCAGGTCGATGCCCTCGTCGCTCTGGAAACCATTGGCCAGCCAGTCGATGATGACTTGGTCGAAATCGTCGCCACCAAGATGGGTGTCACCGTTGGTAGAGAGCACCTCGAACACGCCACCGCCAAACTCGAGGATGGAGATATCGAATGTACCGCCACCGAGGTCGAACACGGCAATCTTCATGTCCTTATTGGCCTTGTCCACGCCATAGGCCAGAGCTGCTGCGGTAGGCTCGTTCACAATACGCTGTACGTTGAGACCAGCAATCTGACCAGCCTCCTTGGTGGCCTGACGCTGCGAATCGGAGAAGTAGGCGGGCACCGTAATCACGGCGTCGGTCACCTCCTGACCGAGATAGTCCTCGGCAGTCTTCTTCATCTTCTGCAGCACCATGGCTGAAATTTCCTGCGGAGTATAAGGATGGGCAGCACCCTCAATCTCCACCTTGGGATATCCGTTGTCGTTGATCACGGTGTAGGGCACACGCTCGGCCTCCTTGCGGCTCTGCTCATAGGTCTCACCCATGAAACGCTTGATGGAGTAAACGGTGTTCTTCGGGTTGGTCACAGCCTGACGCTTGGCAGGATCGCCCACCTTGCGCTCGCCGTCTTTCACAAAACCAATGACAGACGGGGTCGTGCGTTTACCCTCAGAGTTTGTAATCACTACCGGCTCGTTGCCTTCGAACACGGCAACACAGCTGTTTGTAGTACCTAAATCGATTCCAATAATCTTTCCCATAATAGTATATATTTTAAATTATTTTTTTCGTGTCAATGAGGCTCAGGCTTGATGTTGCAGCCTTAGCCACGGGTCTTCCAACCTGCCCTTGTACTAACAAATGGCGTGCCGAGGAGCACGAATATGGCATGACTGTGACAAGTTGTCATATATTTCCTTTTATCACTTCCCCTCCAAACTGTCAAGATTACTTCACCAAAAACTTGTCATCAGATTTTTTCATTCTACGTTTCAGAGTGCTTAGAAAGAGGCTGAAATATGACTTTAAATAGCAAAAAACACAGGGTCTCTCTGCGATTTCTATCTTATCGCATCACGAAAAGGGCCTTTTCGCAATGCCATTAGGCCCTTTTCGCACGACGAATCATACCTAAAGATGCCCCAATTAGGCCGTAATCGCAGGCCAAAAAGAAAACCAAAACGACTGTTTAAAACAGAAAACGTCCTAATCCTCTAACAACAAGCAAGATACAGAAAACCCTTCATTTTGCGATATTTCCATACAAGAGATTTGAAATGAAGAATTTTTGAAACACAGACAAGCATTTGTAAGAAAAAATAACTAATATATATCCCTGCGCATATCTTCCCCTTGTGAAACTAATTACTTACCACGTTGTTGAACAAATGGCACAGACAGCCTCATTCAAAAAAATGGAGAGGACAAGTCTGGGAGAAATCAGGCTGCATGAAAAACAGCAGAATGCGGGCACGTCTGTAATAACTATCCATCCAATATTTTTTACGAATTACAGCAGGGTTAAAGCAAAATTTATAGTATCTTTGCAATAATTAAGTAGATGGCAATGAACAATACAGGGCAGCAGCAGAGGTTTGAGCAGTTGTTTCGGGAACAATATTCCCGACTGTTCTACTATGCCCTGCAGATTACCCACGACCGGGAGGCGAGCCGAGACATCGTGAGCGAGACATTCTCGCGGGTGTGGAGCCAGTGGGATGCTGTCGACGCAGACAAGGCCCCCACCCTGCTTCTGGTCTCGGTGAAGCGCCGCTGCGTGGACCATCTGCGCCATCTCAAGGTGCTCAACCGCTATTCCGACTATTACCTGCACGCCGTAGACGAGTGCTACATCGACGACCACGAGGCCGAACAGCGCCAGCAATCGGTCGACATGCTCATGGCACAGCTGGAAGAACCCACCAAGACCATCCTCACCCTATGCTTTCTCGAACACCGGAAATATGACGAGGTGGCAGAGCAACTCCACATTCATCATGACACCGTGAAGCGTCATGTGATGAAGGCCCTGAAGTTGCTCCGTGGCAAATTTGCCAAAAAAAAGGTGTATCCTCCTGCAACCGAAACCGCATCCTAAACGTATCTATATGTGAAATGACAACACATCAATCAGATATGGACATGAGACGCATGGAAGCCGCCATCAAGGCCATGCAGTCTACAACGGAAGACATCAGCCTGTCTGCCGAGGAAGAGGCATGGCTTGCCCACGACGAGGAGACGCAGCAATCGCTGAAGCTATTGGCCTCGGCCGAGCGTTCGCTCATGGAAGAGCGGGTGGCCGTGCCCGACGTAGACCTTGAACTCAGCCGTGTGCTGACCTCCACATCGGTTCCAAGCCACGGCATGAGACCGGTATCTGCCTTCCGCAACTACCTTATCGGAGGCCTCATCGGGGCAGCAGCCATGCTCGCCGTGGTGGCCGGAACGGGTATCTACAGAAACCTCACCCCCGAAAAGCAGATGCTCAGCCAGGTGGCCAAATCGGCTGGAGCATCCAATGTGGCGACCATCACCACTGCCGCCGACGAGACTATGACCCTGAACATGGCCGATGGAACCACCATCACGCTCAACAACAACAGCAGGCCCGACTATCCGCGCCACTTCGAGGGGCCCACCCGCACCGTGC
>JAEAMQ010000053.1 GCA_016901395.1 Prevotella sp.
GGTGTCATTCGCTGGTTGCGACTGGTAAACGACACCGCTGTAGCTGTAGACCAGCTGGGCATCCGCCAAGGTGCTGTGGCGGTTTATCTGGATGCGTGGCATAAGGACTTGCCCGAATTTCTGCAAATCAGGACCAATAATGGTGACGACCGAATGAAGGCGCACGATATTTTCCCTGCCGTTTGTTATCCAGATTTGTTCTGGAAGATGGCAGAAAAAGACCTGAACCAGCAATGGACCCTGTTCTGTCCAAACGAAATCATGCTGGTCAAAGGTTATTGTCTCGAGGATTATTATGGTGAGGAATGGGAAAAACGCTACAAGGATTGTGTAGACGATCTCAGACTCTCCCGCCGTGTGATGACCATCAAGGACATCGTTCGCTTAGTGCTGCGTTCTGCCGTAGAGACGGGCACGCCGTTCACCTTCAACCGAGATACGGTGAATCGAGCCAACCCTAATCATCACAGAGGTATCATCTATTGTTCCAACCTTTGTACAGAGATTGCCCAGAACATGTCGCCCATTGAGGAGGTTTCCAGTGAGATACAGACCCAAGACGGCGACACCGTGGTGGTCAAGACCACAAAGCCTGGCGATTTTGTAGTTTGCAACCTTGCAAGCCTTTCGCTTGGGCATCTGGATTTGGAAGACAATGTCAAACTCAAGGATACCGTCAGTACCGTTGTACGTGCATTGGACAATGTCATTGACCTCAACTTTTATCCCTTGCATTATGCCGCACTCACCAACCACCGCTACCGCAGCATCGGGTTGGGCGTGAGTGGCTACCACCACGCACTGGCCATTCGTGGCATCAAATGGGAAAGTGACCGCCATTTAGAGTTTGCCGACGATGTGTTCGAACGCATCAATCAAGCTGCCATTGAAGCAAGTTCGGAGATTGCCAAGGAAAAGGGGAGCTACCAATACTTTGAAGGCAGCGACTGGCAGACCGGAGAATATTTCAAGAAACGTGGCTACAAGTCTGAAGCTTGGCAACAGTTGGCCGCCAAGGTAAAGGCACAAGGTATGCGCAACGCGTATCTGCTTGCCATAGCACCCACAAGCAGCACAAGCATCATTGCCGGGACCACAGCAGGCACCGACCCCGTGATGAAGCGTTTCTTCATAGAAGAGAAAAAGGGAGCCATGCTCCCACGTGTAGCGCCAGGATTATCCGACCGCACCTATTGGGTCTACAAAGGGGCATATCTCATTGACCAGAGCTGGAGCATGCGTGCAGCGGGTGTTCGCCAGCGCCATATAGACCAAGCCCAAAGCATCAATCTCTATGTCACCAACGACTACACCATGCGCAAAGTGCTCAATCTCTATCTCCTGGCATGGAAAAGCGGTGTGAAGACCCTCTATTATGTAAGGAGCAAATCTCTTGAAGTGGAAGAGTGTGAGAGTTGCGCATCCTAAGCAATAGACATCACTGCCCAATACGCCTTTCCCACCTTGCAAGTGCCATAAGACTTATCAGTCCGGCATAATCTACAAGCCCCATAAAATTTTAACAATAAACCCCCAAAACAATATGGAAGACAACAAACTCAAGCGCAACGCGCTTTTCAATCCAGATGGCGACACAGACCTGCGTTTCAGAAGAATGATAGGAGGAAACACTACCAACCTCAACGATTTCAACAATATGCGCTACCAATGGGCAAGCGACTGGTATCGACAGGCTATGAATAATTTCTGGATTCCAGAGGAAATCAATCTCACCCAGGACACGAAGGATTATCCACGGCTCGTCCGTGCAGAACAAATGGCATACGACAAAATTCTGAGTTTCCTCGTTTTCCTCGATTCCCTGCAGAGCAACAACCTTCCGGCCGTCAGCGAATACATCACTGCCAACGAGGTAAATCTCTGTCTCCACATCCAGGCTTTCCAAGAGTGTGTCCACAGCCAGAGCTACAGTTATATGCTCGATACCATCTGCAGTCCGGAGGAACGCAACGATATTCTCTACCAATGGAAGACCGACGAGCACCTGTTACGCAGAAACACTTTCATCGGCGATTGCTACAACGAGTTTCATGAGAAGCGCGATAAGTTTTCACTGATGAAGACATTGTTTGCCAACTTCATCCTCGAAGGCATCTATTTCTACAGCGGCTTCATGTTTTTCTATAATCTCAGCAGAAACGGCAAGATGTCTGGTTCGGCACAGGAAATACGTTATATCAATCGAGATGAGAACACCCACTTGTGGCTTTTCCGCAATATCATTCAGGAAATGAAGAAGGAGGAACCTGAGATGTTCACCCCCGACAAGATAAAGATTTATGAAGAAATGATGCACGAGGGTGTGCGTCAGGAAATCGCCTGGGGACAATATGTCATTGGAAACGACATTCAAGGACTCAACACGCAGATGGTTTCCGATTATATCCAGTATCTCGGCAATCTGCGTTGGCACAGCCTCGGATTCGGTTATCTCTACGAAGAGAACACCCGGGAACCCGAGAATATGAAATGGGTCGGCCAATATTCCAATGCCAATATGGTGAAAACCGACTTCTTCGAAGCCAAAAGCACGGCCTATGCCAAGAGTACGGCTCTGGAAGACGACTTGTAAACCCTCTCTCTCCATGACTCATCAATAGCCTTGTCTTCAGTTCTATCTGAAGCGAGGCTATTTTGTTAACAGCAAGATCCGTACGCCCATGATTGGTCAACAAATGAATAATCATGCCCATCAAAGAGCAGAACCCAAACTCTATTTGAGTCTCTTTAAGGGTGATTTCCGACAGTTGTACTTGTGTAGGGTACATTGTCTTTTTCCTTTTTTTTGCATTTCCAATTACAAGCACCACACTTTTTGAAACCAAACTCGCTTTTTAGGACAATATCCTCTACGGTTGGTTTACGACCTCCCGCCATACACCGCCGACATGGGGATTGTGTCCAGCATCTTGCTAATGGTCGCCACCTCCTCATGGCTTAGCACGATTTCTGAGGCTCCGGCGTTCTCGGCCAACCGGCTTTCCTTGCGCGTGCCGGGAATGGGAACTATCCACGGTTTCTCGCAGAGCATCCAGGCTAAGGAGATTTGGGCCGGAGTGGCATCGTGGGCCGTGGCCAACCGGCGCAGTAGGGCGAGCAACTCCTGGTTTTTCTCATAGTTCTCTTGCTGGAATTGGGGCATGCTGGCCCGATAATCGGTATCTTTTTCAAATCCTTCGGCATTCTTGTATTGGTCGCTCAGGAACCCGTTGGCCAAGGGCGAGAAGGCCACAAGCGCGATGCCCAGCTCCTCCAGCGTGGGGAACAGCGACTCATACCATCGCGCCATCATGGAGTATCGGTTTTGGATGGCGGTCACGTGGCACACCTTGTCGGCCCGACGGATGATGTCCTCATCCACCTCCGACAGTCCCCAATGCCGTATTTTGCCCTCCCTGATCAGGTCGCCCATCACGCCTGCCACCTCTTCCACCGGCACCTGCGGGTCTTGTCGATGCTGATAATAGAGGTCGATGTGGTCGGTCTGCAGCCGTCGGAGCGACCCATCCACGGCGCGGCGGATGCTCTCCGGACGACCGTCGGGCACCAGAGGATAGGGTGCGGGGCGGGTAGTGTCAAACGCGATGCCGCACTTGGTGGCCAGCACGATGTCGTGGCGATAGGCCTTCAGCGCCGCCCCCAGGAGGTTCTCGTTGTCGTGAGGGTCTTCGAGGGTGCCATAAACTTCGGCCGTATCGAAAAAGGTGTAGCCCATATCCACCGCCCGGGCCAGCAGTTCGGTCATCTCACGTTTGTCGGCCGGTGCCCCGTAAGCATGGCTCATGCCCATGCATCCCAGTCCCACGGCACTCACCGTGAGTCCGCTGTCTCCTAATGTTCTGTATTTCATATCGAGTTATCCTGTTTGATGGTTAAAAAGAAAGCTCCCGACGGGCAGGCCTCATACTCTGCCATACCTGTCGGGAACAATACTCTTTATGGGTCTATCTGCCCAGCGAAATGAGGAATTCCACGGTCTTCGGGTCATAGTGCGAGAAGAACAGGCTCTGCTTGGTGTCCAGCTTCTCGATGGCTTTCATCTCCCCAGCGCTCAACTCGAAGTCGAAAATGTCGAGGTTTTGCTCCATGCGGTCCTTGTGGGTAGACTTCGGAATGAGCACCACACCGCGTTGCAGCAGATAGCGCAGGGCCACCTGGGCCACGCTCTTGCCGTAGCGGGAGCCGGTCTCTGCCAAGGTTTCGTTCTTAAAGAAGTCGTTGCGACCCTCGGCAAACGGACCCCACGACATGATTTGGCAGCCGTATTTCTCCATGTATTGCTGGGCTTCCATCTGCTGGTTGAACACATGTGTCTCCACCTGATTGACCATAGGCTTCACCTCTACGTGTGCCTGCAGGTCGACGAAACGGTCGGGATAGAAGTTGCTCACGCCGATGGCCCGCACCTTACCCTCACGATAGGCGCGCTCCATCGCCCGATAGGTACCATAATAATCGCCAAACGGCTGATGGATGAGCAGCAGGTCGATGTAGTTGGTCTGCAATTTGTTGAGGCTTTCGAGTATGGATGCGTAGGCCTTCTCCTCGCCGGCGTTGGAGATCCACACCTTGGTCACGATGAAAAGCTCAGCGCGGGGCACGCCGCACTTGGCGATGGCCCGCCCCACCCCTTCCTCGTTGTGATAGGCCTGAGCCGTGTCGATGAGCCGATAGCCCACGCTGATGGCATCGAGCACGCAGCGTTCAGCCTCCTCGGGGGCCACCTGATACACACCATAGCCAACCTGTGGCATCTTCACTCCATTGTTTAATGTTACGGTTTTCATAATCCTTTTGCTTTCAAATAATGATTGTTTTAACGATGCAAAGTTAGGGTGATTTCGCCATTGTAATGTTTCACATATTGCGTCATAGTTTTCACTTTTTACCGAAAACGTTTGTTGATGTCAAAAACAACTCCTATTTTTGTCACCATGAATACGTCAAACGAGTTAGAGTTCGTCTTCTCTGATGATTTTCAGCGCATTAACAGCCCTGAAAACAGATACTCGTGCGTGCATCTTATCTGTCTGGAGGGCGAGGGAAGTCTGGTTTTCAATGACACCTGCTACCATTTCTGCAAGCACGATCTCGTGGTGTTGTCGCAGCCCGACAAGGTGTATCATCTGGCCGCCCACCACAATCTCCGGGTGAAATACTTTGCCGCGCCGACAAGATTTCTCTATTCGTTGTTGCCCAGCAACAACTATGCTATCGGCGGACGCATCAGCCTGTATCAGGACCCCGTTATCCATCTGGACGAAAGCGGTGCCCGACAGTTTCTGGACGACATCAGCCGACTGGAACAACGTGCTGGGGAGACGGCCCATCCGTTCTATCGCGAGATGATGGGGAGCCTGTGTCTCACGATGATTTACGACATCTTCGGGTTTCATTCCCAGCAGTATGGTGCCACCGGCACGACCGACCGGCAGGCGTTTGTGGTCAAGGAGCTCATGCGGATTTTGGAGAGCGGCATCAGCAAGACCGAGCGCGAGGTGGCGTATTATGCCGCCCAGCTGCATGTCTCGCCCAAATATCTCAGCGACGTTATCCGCCGCAGCACGGGCAACAGCGTCACCTTTCTCATCCATCGCTACACGGTTCCCATCCTACAGGAATATCTCAACAATGAACAATACTCCCTGACCCAGATAGCGGATGCCATGAATTTCGCGTCCCTCTCTTATTTCAGCCGCTATTGCACCAAGCATCTCGGCCTCTCGCCCAGCGATTATCGCAAGGGGCTGCAGCCCAGAAAGTGAGTCCAGAAGGGGTGAAATCCACAGAGCAGCATACCACAACAAAGAGGGCGGTCAATACAGTCTATTGACACGCCCTCTCTTTTATGTTCTCCTACCACATCTTATCGGTTTCGAAATCTCATGTATCCTAAAATCAGATTGTATTCCGTGCCCCGAAACCTGTGTTGGAAAGATTATGCAAAGAGGTCATTGAGCGACTCCGAAAGCGTAGGATGGGTGAAGATCTGACGTTTCAGATACGCGGCGGGAACGTGGTTGTCGATAGCCATTTTGATAAGATTGATCATCTCGTGAGACTCCGCACAGAAGAGCGTGGCACCGAGAATCTCACCCGACTGATTGTCTACGATGGCCTTGAGCAGGCCGTCGGTCTGACTCAGCACCTTGGCCTTGGGGATGGCCATGGGCGACAGTCGCTTCACCGTCACGTCGAGATGCTGGTCGAGGGCCTGCTGTTCGGTGAGGCCGATGTGCGACAGCGGCGGATAGGTGAACACCGTGGTGGCGATGGGTTGGCGGTCGTTGCGCTGACGACGGCCATCGCCCAACAGCTGGTCGCGCACGATGCGGTAGTCGTCGAGCGACATATAGGTGAACTGTGGCGTACCGGCCACGTCGCCCATGGCCCAGATATTCTCGCCAGCCCGCAGCTGGTCGTCGGTCACGATGAAGCCGCGCTCGTTGGTCTTCACGCCCGCCCTGTCGAGGTTCAGCGTCTCGGTGTTGGGCCTACGACCCACACCTACCAACACGGCATCGGCCTCGAAGTGGCCCTTCGAGGTAACCACCGTGGTGGTCTCCTCACCCTCACGAAACTCGCTGGTCTGCGCACCGAGCACAATGTCTACGCCGCGCGCCGTGAGCACACGCTGCATCTCATCGGCCACATCGCGGTCTTCGCGAGCCAGAAACATATCGCCCGCCTCCAGGATGGTCACCTTGCTGCCCAAGGCCGAATACATGCTGGCAAACTCCAAGGATATGTATCCGCCGCCCACGATAACCACGCGGCGTGGCAGCGACTCCAGCGAGAGGAAGCCGGTGCTGTCGTATATGCGCTTGCCGTCGGCTCCTGGCACGTTGAGTGTGGCTGGGCGCGAACCGGTGTTGATAAATATTCTCTCGGCCGTCACCTCGCACTGACCGTCCTTGCCGGTGAGCATCACGGTATGAGGTCCGGTGAACGTGGCCTCGGCATCTATCACCTGCACATTCTCCAACGAGGTCAACTTCTTCAGGTTGGCGCCTCGCAGTGCGGTGATGAGCGTTTCCTTGCGCTGCATGATGTCGCGGAAGGCCTGTTCGCGGTCGGCATTCGGCACCAGTCGCTCAGCCTCGGTGAGCAGTCGTTTCGACGGGATACACCCGATATTGATACATGTTCCGCCATACATCTGGTCGCTGCGCTCGGCCAAAACGACCTTCTGACCATGCTTGGCGAGGTCTCCAGCCAGCGTCTTGCCGGCCTTTCCAAAGCCTATAATGAGGTTCTCGGTCTTGATATTTTCCATCATTCTTTGTTTTAAGGGGTTGAGGGAGCGCCACCCTCGGGCGCGCTCCTATCCATGATAATATAGGCAAATATAGGAAATTATAGGATATGATAGGCTCTTGACAACCAAAATTTAACCTCATTTATCGCTTGCGGTAGCAACAGCCTCTCCCTCGGCCCCTCCAGCCTCTCCCCCAACCCCTCCCCCGGAGGGAGGGGAGTGATATGCCTGATAATCGTATTTAACGTGAGTTCGATGAATTTAGAATAAAGCGAGCTGTGTATCGAATGTTCTTTGTACATTGATACACGGCTTCTTTGGGAATAAGCAATATGCAGCAACAGCTCCCAATACATTGACGATGAAAT
>JAEAMQ010000054.1 GCA_016901395.1 Prevotella sp.
ACCTCTATAAGAAAAGTCCATTTCAAACTCATTATAGAGTAGAGAAATGAACTTTTCTTTGCTTTTATAGGAGTTCAACTTACAGATTATAAGTTATCAAGTTCCAAATTTGTATTTTGACACACCCTCCTTATTTTCAATCATATATTTAGAAGGCAATTTTGATAGACCATTCACAAACTGTGTCATTCGAATGTCACATTGTCCACATGCTCACCGACGAAGATATTGGCAAAATCGGAAGTCTTATACCATATCGGTTTCAGGGGCATGTCATCGAAAATCCTCACGCCATTGATACTGAGGTTCTCAAAACGGATGCCCGATATCGTGCGTGTGGAGTCGTAGCCGGTGATAAGCGACATGTTGGGCGTAACGCCACGATAACTGATGTTGCGGAAAAGCACGTTGCGGATGCCTTTGCCCGGGGCCAGACAGTATTTCTTGTTGAAGCATACACGCAGGTTGAAAAGCATGCCATAGCGCAGGCTTTCAATTCGGAAATTGGAGAAGGTGAGGTTGCTCACCGTGATATTGTCGCCATTATTAATAGCGATACAACCTTGATAATCAATCTGATGCTCTGCTTGGTCGAGGATATCGACATCGTTATAGACCACCCTTTCTATCGTCTCATTTTTCTCCACGTCTCCATGCAGCCCAATCATGATGGGGTGTGCCACGTCGGCCCAGTACACGGCATGGTCCACGGAAATGTTTCTGCAACTGCCATGATAGCCCTTACGCGTGCAATAGATGGTGGAACAGTCGTCGCTCGTGCGGCAGAACACGTTGCGATAACTCACGTTGTTGCTGGCAAATACGTTCATGCCGTCGCCCCAACCATACCAGCTGATGACCTTTGCATTGCTGATACTCACAGAGTCGGACCCTCCCACGGGCATCTGTGTGGTCAGCGGACCATCAATATGGACATTTCGGCAATAGCGCACCATGATGCCTTCCTGCTGCCGTTGCGGGTTGACGATGCCGTGTCCGATAATCTTCACATCCCTTACCCCGTAGGCCGAGATAAATCCTTTGATGTAGGCACCTCCGTCGATATATACCGTCTGACCCGACTTCGGGGCGATGCTGTCCTCGCCCAGGTCGTAGTATCCGGGACCAAAATACAGCATTCCACGCTTCCTTTTCACTTTCTCAATCATCGGATTGGCAAAAAGCTGCAGGTTATGGAATATATCTCCATTAATCTCCACTGAGAGATAGCTGGGCTTGTCGATCGTGAAAACGACGGCACTGTCCTCTTGTGTAGACGCAATCTGATAAGACAGCGGTCGAATGCGATGGCTGTTGATGGAACCACGATGGGACACCACGCGCACCTCTACCCTTCCCTCGAAGTCGAAACTCGCCACATTACTCTGCTCCACATGGTGTCTTCCATTGTCCACCCGGTCCACATTCCAGGGATACACCGGCACGTGCTGCCACTCTCCCACCCCAGTTCTGACCATCACGTCATAATCGTGACTCACCGGCGCGCCTTTGGGAGCGTCATAAGTCCTCAGGCGTTGGGCCTCAGTGCCTACCGCCAGGCAAAGCAAAAAGAGTAATGTCGTCAGTCTTTGCATAGTTTGTTTTTTCTTCATAAAATTTTATTCTAACCACGGACCGATTGAAATAGAGGTAAAATGTTGGCCCCGCGGTAAGGCAAAGTTAATGATTTCAGTTTATATCCCCACCAAAAAACGAAGATTTTTATCCTAATTCTCCACCATTGGCAAATACCAATTATTGCGATTCATCAGTTTCTGATAGAGACTGTTTCCGTTCAGTTCGCTGTCCTGCAAGGCAGAGTTATCGCGTCTGGCGAGCCTGGATGCCAAGAAGTGCTCACCCCTTCTGAAGGCAAATCGCATGAGATCGAAGAACCGGTTGCCCTCGAAAGCCGTTTCCAGAGCATACTCATCGATAAGCAAATCTTCCATTCGGGCGATGCTGTCCGCGCGTGACGCTTGCGGCCCTAGGACATAGAGCGTGTCGCTTTCAGTCGATCCGCATCCCCGTGCATGAAATCCAAGGTTGATGTTGTTGTCCTTGAAATCGTAGAATGAGGCATTGATGGCAAGCAGTTCAGATAGTTCTGCAGCATCATATTTTACCAGATTGCCCCGGCTCAAACCATATTTCAACAGGGTAAAAGCCGTCTGTGGATACCCCGCCCTATTGATAGCCTCGGTCAATCGCAGCCAGATGTCTGCCGCCCTGTAAGTGGTTACAAATGGGAAACCGGCACTGAACTTGGACACCGGGATGGCTGAGGTGGTTCCAGTACTGTGCTGATAGAGCCGCAGGTCGCCATGTGTGTATTGCAAACGGTTGCCCGTGGTAACAGCATAGAGATATACCGCTTTCTCCGGAGAGCCGTAGTATGTGGTGTCTGCGATGTATTCAAAGCGGTCAGAAGCATTGGATTGATAGCCCGTGAAACAATAGTTTGAGCTGTTCACCAATGTCTCCAGACTGGCGGAACCCTGACATTGGCTCATGGTCACGGGCAATTGAAATGTCAATCCATAGTTGGAATTTTCGGCAAAGGGTATGATACTGATACGCTCGTCTGCCCCGTCAATGCTTCTGAAAATGCTATTCCACTGGCCTGTCCAAGAGGAATAGTCGGCCGAAGTGTACTGATTGCAATAGCTGACCGATGTGCTGTGTTCCTGATTCAACAGATAGTCATGATAAAGCGTTGCCGCTTCCACAAAGTCTTGTTGGTCAGAAGTGACCGACCCCCGCCAGAGATACAGGTCGCCCAACAACAATCGGATAGGCAGATAAAACATCTTGCTGTCGAAAGTGGCATTCGACGAGTAAGAAAATTCACCATAATCGGGAAGCTCTGTTTCTGTAAACGGCCTTAAATCCTGTATGAAATAAGTGCAGATTTCAGCCATTCCCTTGCGGTTGGACTGGTCGTTCATCACGTTTTTGATATCCGAATAAGTAAGCAATGGAGTGGTATAAAACGGCACCGTACCATATATCTTAGCCAATTGGAGATAAGTCCATGCACGCCAAGCTCTGACAACAGCATTCTCTTTCTCAAAAACCTTCTTATTGCCGCGTACCATAGTGGTGTCTGCATGGCTGAGAAAATAGTTGCAATTATTGATTATGGCGTAATAATCACGGTATCGGTTATAAGTAGAGTCGGTGAGATCGCCGAATTCACGCAGCTCAGTCAGCACGTGATTGGTCGACTCAGGCTTCAGCGTCACGAGGTCGCCGCGCAACTCGCCCAGCACTACGTTGCGTTCTGCAACCTTCTGCACTTTGGCGAGAATCCCCAACACGGAGAACACCGTATCACTGGTTTCCGACAAAGTATGGTCTTCGCTGAACATTACCGTACTCGTTTCCACGTCGCATGAGGCCGTGACACCCGTGAAAATCAGCAGCCCCAGGGCCTTGCCGAACAATGAATGGAATGATATTTTTATTGTTTTCATTAATGCTTGAATTAAAGATGAGAGCTTATAAGTTGACATTAACACCCATCACAAAGCTACGTCCGTGTCCCAACAACCCTCGGTCTATGCCCTGAAAGAGTGGCAAATTGGATACTGAGACCTCTGGATCGGAACCAAGATAATGGGTCAGGGTGAACAGATTATTGACCGAAGCCCACAGTGTGAAGCCTTGAAACCAGGTAAGATTCAATGGTTGCGTGTAGCTTAACCTGACGGTTTTGAGTTTAATATAGCTACCATCCTCTATCCATCGGTCGGAGAACCGGCTGTTTCCCATAGGATCTCCTGCAGTCACCTTGGGGATATCGGTTTGCTGTCCCTCCTGAGTCCACCGGCGAAGGAGTGCCGTTGTCTGGTTGAAATAGTTACTTCCACTTTCCAAAACAGCCCTCTGATAGTTGTATATATCATTTCCCCATGAATAGCTAAACGTGGCCTCCATCTGCCATTTACCGTAGTGCATGCCTGTTCCGAAGTATCCATATACCTTAGGATTGGGGTCGCCGATAACCGTCTGGTCTTCATTGTTGATAACATGGTCACCGTTGATGTCACGAAATCTCATATCACCGGCTGCGAATGTCTGTCCATCGGCAGTCTCGGCATGCAGATTGGCCTCGGCCGCCTCTTCCGAAGTGGCGAAAACCCCGGCTGTCTCATAGCCATAAAACAGTCCCAGGGGTTTGCCCACCTCGGTCAGTATCGTACCGTTCCAGGCTTTGGTCAGGATACGGGGATTGTTGTCGGGAAGCGACGTCACCTCGTTTTTATAATAAGACACCGACCCAAACAGACTCCAGGAGAAGTTTCTCATTGCCAAGGCCTTGATGTTGAACGACAGGTCAAAGCCCTGATTCTTCATCTTTCCGTCATTGCTCAGATAGTTGGCAATGCCTCCAACACCGTCCAACGACTTCCAAACCAGCAGATTGCTGGTAGCCGAACGGTAATAGTAAAATGCAAGACGAAGACGATCTGAGAACATCGAGGCATCAACACCAAGCATCATTTTCCTTGTGGTTTCCCATTTGAGCTGGTCATTTCCTATATTGTCCAGTGTCAGTCCACTGGTCTGATTGAGGAAAGGCGTAGCCTTGAAGTAGGTCCGTGAGGCATAACTGTTGATGTCGTCATTGCCCGAAACATCGATGCTGGCGTTCAGATGGAGATAGTTGAAGACCGTGACATGGCGCATGAAGTTCTCACTCGACACGGCCCACATAGCTTGCAGGCCAGGGAAGAAGCCCCACGCATACTTGCCAATCTTTATTGCCCCAGGTGCATTCTTGCCAAATCGTGTGGACGTGGCGGTCGAAGCCATCGCTGTGAGGAAATATTTCTGGGCATAATTCCAGTCGGCATTGAGGTAGACTGTGGTCGATTTCCAATTCTCTATGGTTCCGTTGACCGTCCGATTGGACATGTTCGACGTGATGTTAGGCATCTTGTCGCCCGCCGAGTTGTCTGCCTTGATGGCGTCCGCGTTAAAGGAATCGCTCAGATAACGGAAGCCTCCGAACAGTTTCAGTGCGTGCGCACCCCAACGTTGCTGCCAAGTCAGTCGTGTATCACTCTGCAGCGACACCTGCTTATAGCTGTTGGCTTTCGCCTGATTGTTGGTTGCCGTCTCCGAAGAAGTCTCGATGGACGGCACTCCCTCGTCGGGGATGAAGCTCCGTTCAGACACATTGTTGAGCACATAGGTGATTTTGTCTGTCGCTACGAGGTGCTTCGACAACCTCCATTCGGGCTGGGCGCTGACCGTAAACAGACTGTATTCCAACCTGTTCTTATTCGAAGCCTCTCCATTGATGAGTATCGACAACGGGTTGGCCAAACCGAAACTGTCAGCATCGGAGAGCGTCGAGGTGATGTTGCCCGACTTGTTGGCAGTATAGGGATTAAGCAATGGTGATTTCACCAGACCCAGACCACCGGGCGACAACATATTCTCCGACGTCAGTCCGTCGTCGCGAAGATCACGCGTCGTGTTGCTAAAAGCCACATCGAGACGCACCATCAGCGGGCTGATGATATTGATATCCGTGTTGAAACGCAGGTTGAGACGAGAGAAATCATTGTTTCTCAGCGTGCTCTTGGCGTTGGTATAACCCATCGACAGGTTATAGTTGGCCACCAAGTCACCTCCCTGCACATTCACATTATAGTTTTGTGTCACTGCCTGACGATAGACGAGACGTGTCCAATCCGTCTGATTATGATAGGTGGCATACAACTGTTTGTCATTAGTCGACTCATTGAGGAAGTCGGGAAGCGACACGCTGTTGCCAATCAGGTCGGTGCCATAAAGACGGTATTGCTCACTGTTCATCATGTCGGGCAGTTGCGGTTTGCTTTCCACTCCTACCCATGCACCGGCATCTATGCGGGTCGCCATGCTCTTGGACCGTTTGGTCTGAATGATAATCACGCCATTGGCACCCTGCGCCCCATAGAGGGCCGTACCGTTTCTCAGCACTTGTATATCGGCGATGTCATTCACATTGATGGCCGACAACACATTGTTGAAATAACCATCATGCACCAGCGAGCGCCCGAGCTGACGGTCGAGAATCACGCCATCGACCACTATCAGCGGCTGAGAATTGGCGAAGATAGAAGAAAATCCGTTCATAAACATGGCCGCGCCCTCTGCCGGGACGCCCGCATGGCTCAAGACACGGGTCGAAGTACCGCGTTTCGCCAGTTCGTCCTCGACCGACAGCGACGATGTCGGAGCAATGGTTCGGTCAAAACCACTACTATACATTCTCACCACGACATCCTCCCCATGAAAGCTGACGGTCTGCTTGGCATACGACACGCCACTGCACTTCAATACGGTGATATAAGATGGTGCCTTCAGCAGGAACTCGCCGTTCTCGTTGCTCATGCAGACAAACCGGTCGTCATCACCACTCTGGACAGTGATACCGGCCACGGGCTTCCCGGATGCGGCATCATACACATGGCCATGTATCTCCGTGAGCGACAACTGTTGTTCCTTATGCTCCGTCTTCTCTTCCTGACTGTAGACAGGCATGGACAAGGCCACACTGCCCATCAAGCAAATATATAGTGTAATATTTCTCATTTGATGATCTATTGATGAGGTTTAACGACGATGCAGTCTATATACAGGTTACGCGTGTAGGTCGATGTCTCGCTGCGCTTGGCATCGTTGGTGATCTTAAGCGTCACATTGCTCTCCAGGAAACTCCTGTCGGGATGATAGTCGCAGTACTCAAACACATGGTCTCTGGCCACCCACAGCGTGTCCACTGAGGTGCCGTCGGCTTCGAGATGGTCAAGTTTCTCGGTCACACCCGTATTGCCATCCCGTAGCTCCACATTGATACGGTACTTCTTTGGGTCTATAGTCGAGGAGTAGCCGTTGGCCGTCAGATTTAGCGGAACGAGCACAATGCCGATGTCGTATTTGCACGACAGCAAGTTGGGCAGGGCAAAAGTGACCGACGGCTTGAGGATAGTCGACGACGGAGTGAGTGCCAGAAACGCGCTGCCAGACAACACAATGTCGGATGCTTTCATCGATACGGGCGCATCATCCTGTGAGCAATTACTTTTGTTCACCACGTATTTGCTCTCTTGTTCGGCCTCCACAATGACGGGTTGCGCTATGGCCTGATAGGGGTCGAGGTCGAGGTTGCCGGTCTTGTAAATCCAACCGTTGCTGCAGTCTACCGAGTCCATGATGTTCCGATGGAAAAATCCGGGCAGGGTATCTCTGCTGTTGGTGTCATAAACGAGACTTTCCACTATCTTTCGCCTGGCATATTGTCCGCCGAGCGTGGAGTCCTCGCTCTGGGGATAATTGAAAAACGAACTGAACTCTGTCACTTTCTGTTCCCACGACCCATTGGTGGGAACCAGCATCCTGAAGTCCTTGGACTCGTCAGAGAGGTTGCCGATGTCTGACCATAGGTCGTTCTGGGTGACAAATACAGAGTCGGTAAAATACTTTTTACCCCCAATGACACCGCCAAGGGTGCTCGCACTCTCGTCAAAAACCTGCCGGTTGAAACTGTAGAGATAGTCGGCCACCAAGGTCAGATCATTGTCCTGATGGAGATAAGTCCATATATTATGGTTGAAACGGGCCTGATATTGGATGAGATGAAGGATGCCATTGCTGCACTGTATGTTTGTGGCGGTCACAGGAACACCATTGAACGTCAGATCGTTTCCACTTCCCACAAAAGGCATTCGCTTGCCATTGAGCACGACAACCGTGTCATTGGTCAGCGACGAGTAGGAGAAGGCACTGCGGGCAATGTGGTTTCTGATGACCTGTGCTTCGACCTCATCCTGGCTCATCATCTTTCCCGTGAGCAGGGTGGTGTCCACAGCCCCCATCGGTGCCCACACCGTGAAGCGCTGGTTGGTGCTCAGCTGCCGGTCGAAACCGTGGGTACTCAACAAATCGGCAAAGGGTTTCAGCTCCACGTTTGCCCCAATCTCTTCCCACAGACTATGGCTGGCCGTGGTCGCCTCGCCGTAGTGGTCGTCCCACTGGTCGTTGCACGAGGTCAGGGCCAGTAGTGAGAGACATATCATTGACAGTTGATGATTCATATTTCTGATGCTTTAATTAGTTTCTGTCTTCGGGTGTCGCACCGTTGTAGACGCTTCGCGGCACTATCTCTATAAAGTCAAGGTTGAGCAAACGGTTGGTACGTGCATCGACTTTGCGGAACCGCAGGTAGAACGGCCGGTTCTCCAGCTGCTGCGTAGTGATGATGCGGCGCAGGTAATACCAGTCGTTTGTGGCCTTCTGCTTCTTCGTCAGGCGATCGTTTTCCACCCTATACTGGGCAGACGGCCCCTTCATATAGCCCAGATTGCGCATGGCTTTGTCGTTCTCCGAGATAGTGGTCTGTCCACCAGTGTTTCTCAAAATGTCATAGGTGTAGTCGTCAAACAATCCGTTGTCGAGTATCATGCCCACCTTGGGATTGGTACCGATGAGGTTCATGTCGAGCGGAATGCCCACGGGCATCATATTGTCGGGACTGTAACCAAAATAGATTTGCGAGATGCTCATCAGCGAATTGCACACATAGCCGAGCCTGATTTCATATTGTCCGGCAGGCACGGCGGGGATTCGTATGGTGACATCATACTCTCCACCGAAGTTCATATTGTCGGTCTCATGGGCGGCCAGATCGCGGTGAGAGCCATTGCCGGCCGACTTGCCCATAGGCCATCGGTTGTAGAAGCACACGCACTTGTCGTCGTATTTCAAATCCTTGAAGTAGCCTTGCGGGAAAAACCATCCCAACAGCTCGTCGTCGTTGTCGAGCCTGATACTGTTGTTGGTCAGCTCGGGCAACAGTGCGCCGGTGTCTATCCTGATGCGCTCAGTGCGAAGCATAGTCTCCACCTTGCTGTTGTAGCACAGCACACCATCAATGAACTGGAAGTTTCCGTTGATGGTTGAGGCCCCGCCGGTGCTCATCAGCGCCACACCGTCCATAAGATTGTTATCTCTTGTGCAGCGGTTGAAGTAGATGCCATTGCCCAGAAGCGACACCTTCTGACAACGCAACAGCTCGCCGGCCAACGTCTCATAGTATTCCACATAGTCGCCACCTTCGTTGACCGACCAATCAGGAGTAGACACCACCAGGTCGGAATAGCCGGCATTGCGCTTGAGGATATGGTAGGCGATGAAACGGTTGAGCGGGTTCTTCGGATGGGTATAGTCGTCATCATATTTCCCCGCATCGTCGGGATAGACCTCATCACATATCTCCTTGGCATAATTGAACAGCGACCTGAGGTCATCGGCAGTGTTATTGGTATACACAGGCTTAGCCCTATTCTGGGGATCGTATATGGTCTCAAACACCTTGTCTCTCTCGACAAAGACCGTGTAGCCGTACTTGCGCGAGGCGGGAACCTTCAGCCCCGCCGTGGAATATTTGGCGGCATACTGTGACAGACTCTCCTCCATCTTCTGGGTATCGTCCTTCACCAGTCGCAATGAGTCGTTGAGATGGGTGGCCTCCAGCGCGGCCTGGAAAAGGGTGAACCCGTTTTCCTGTGCCTGCGACGACATATAGTCGGGCAACACATAGCTCGACTGCTCCAGCACATGGTCTATGGTGTGCACCACACCATTGCTCACCGTGTCGTCGGCCGCCACAATGCGCGACTTGCCATTGAATATATAGGCCGTCACCGAGTCGTTGAGCGACGTGTCGAAGGTCTTGCCGATGGTCACCTGTATCTTGCGGTCGTACATGTTCGACTGCTCCAGATAGCCAGTGGAGAGGTTTGAGGTGAGATATTCCTTCTCGATGATGTGGCTCTTGGCCAGTGCCGTGAGGATGGAATCGCTGAGGGTGCTCACGCTCTGTCCAGGAAAATGCTCGGCCAAATAGCTGTCTACGGCGGCGTTGGTGGGTGCCAGACAGGTGTAGTTGCCGTAGGTGCGGAGCAGACCCCGCATGCCTGCCCGACTCAAAATGGAGTCGAAGGTCGACAGATTGGGGTTAGCGTCGAGATAATCGCCAATGGTCTGTCCATTGAACACATAGTAGTTGTCCAACTTCACGCCTTCGTCGTAGCAGCCTGTGAGGACGACGGTCAAGACCAGCAACAGATAATATTTCAGTTTGTTCATCTTTTTCAAATTAATGATTTGGGTTGTGGGTGAATTGGGTTGATGACTTTTGAAGGGAAGTATGGCTGAGTTTACAGGGAATGACGGCATTTCCAAACGTCTGCATAAATCCCTGTTTATCAGCAACATATTCTATCATAGACATGGTTTGATTTCTGCCTCTTTGCGATTCGATAGTAATCGTGTCGCGGTTGGGTACCAATCGTCGTGCGATTTGGCACTAATCGGGCGACGATTCGGTTCTTATCGCAAACCGACGAGATTGGCTTCTCAAAAAGTTTCTGTCGATTTCCATTTTCCATTCAAATCTCATCGCTCAAAGTTCAATATTTTTCATCTGACTTTCCGCGGTGCAAAGGGTTATTCTGAAGACTTCAGCAGGGGGTTGACCTCTACCTCGGCCTGATAGTAGGGCAGGTAAAGACTGCCCACCGAGGCCAGTCGTGCCACGGCATCCTGTCCACCAGAGTCGTACTTGCGCAGCAGATAGGTGTTGCGCAGCTGGAGCATGGCCTGTGTGGGACTGTCGCTGTGGCGCACCATGCGCACCAGGTCGTACCACCGTTTGCCCTCGAACATCAGTTCTCGCTGACGCTCGTCGAGCACCGTTTCCCTGATGCGTGTGGCGTCGTAGGTGAGTGACGACTGCCCCTTGCAGGAACGCTCGTTCACGGCCTGCACCAGTCGGAAAGCCTCGTCGCTGTTGGCCTCGCCACCAAGATAGGCCAGAGCCTCTGCCCGCATGAGCATCACGTCGGACAGACGATAGACCACCCAGTTGGGCGGAGTGGTGCGCAGCGTGCCAGTATAGGCACTGTTGTAGGCCATGCGGTATTTCTGGATGTAATAGCTCTGGGCCACACCCTCTCCATAGTAGCCAGTGTTTTCCAGCAGTCGCTGGTCGGTCTTGGCAAAGAGTTCCTGCCCATCGGTGGTGAGATAGGCCGCGGCATTGAGCAGTCCGCTTCCCTGGCTGACGGTGTTGCCATAAAACTGAGTGAGTCCGGCATTGGAAATGCCATTCTCCGCCGAATATTGCATCTCCAGAATGCTCTCAAACGAGTTGCCGTAGGCAAAGATACGGTTGTAGGCATTGTGGATGGAGCTCTCGCCATCAATGAGCGGATAGCCCTCGTAGAGCGTGAGGTCGCCGTTCTGCATGTAGCTGGCATAGTTGCCATTTTTCACGTCGGCGAGCTGTTGCCGGTAGTCGGCCATCTTCTCGTCGATGATTTCCTGACAGAGGTCGGCACACTTCTGATAATCGCCCCGCCACAGATAGACGTCGGCCAGCAATGCCTTGACCGACTGTTTGTTGAACCGTCCCTTGCGCGAGGGAAGGTCGTCGAAATAGTTGCGGTCCCAGATGTACTGTCCGGCCCACGTGAGGTCGTCGGCCACGCGTTGCAGCACGCTGTCTTCGGATGCCGCCGGCACCTTGAAATCCTCATCGTCGCCGATGGAGGCCGTGGTCACCAGGGGCACGTTGCGGAACGTGCGCACGAGGTAGAAGTAGCATAGCGAGCGGATGCTCAGGGCCTCGGCCTCGTAAGCATGCAGCTCGTCCTCAGAGAAATTGCCATCCATCTGCTGGGCCTTGGGCGCATAATAGAGGACACTGTTGCACAAGTTGATGACATTGTAGAAGGCCGACCAGTCGTTCCAGGAGTTGGTGGTGGTGATGTTGTTGATAAAGACATCGTGCAAATCGTTGTTCTGCTTGAGCGTCGATGTCTCCGACACATTGTCGCCACGCATCTCGCCCCATACGATGAGCCGCTGGGTAAAGCTACTGCTCTCCATGTCGACATAGCACGAGGATATGACCGACTCTACCTCACTTTTCTTCTCCCAGTAGTTCTCCACGACGATGCTGTTGAGCGGAGTGATGGAGAGGAAGTCGTCGCACGACGTGAGGGCCATCAGAGCCACCCCCATCCAGGCCTGTCGAAATGATTTGAATATATATTCCATTGATGTTGATGGTTAATGATTAGAAATCCACCGTCAGACCGAGCGTGTAGGATTTGGCACGCGGTGTCATGGCATTGTCGGTGGTAACACCCATGCCTCCATAGGGCACCTCGGGGTCCACCCCGCTGTAGTTGGTGATGATAAAGAGGTTGTCGGCACTGAAATAGACGCTCAGGTTGGACAGTCCGAGGTGTCTGAGCCACTTCTTGTCGAAACCATAAGAGAGTTGCAGGTAGTTGAGGCGGACGAACGAGCCATCCTCCACAAAGCGGTCGCTGCCCATCCAGTTGTAGCCGGAACCATAAAGTGCACGGGGCAAGATACGCTCGCCATTGATGCCGTCTCCCTCTTTGCGCCAGCGGTAGTTCACGGCAGTGCTCTGGTTGTTGGTGGTGTACATATTTTCGGCGTTTATTCTAGCCATGTTGATGATCTTGTTGCCATAGCGATAGTTGAACTGGGCATTGAGCGACCACGACTTATACATCAGTCTGAAACCGAAACCACCGGTCAGTTTGGGCAGTGAACTGCCGAGATAGACGAGGTCGTACTCGTCGATGCTGCCGTCATGGTTGACATCTTCATAGATGGCATCACCACCTTGGAAGGCATATTTCGTTCCGTTGTAGTCGTAGTACATCTGCTTGGGCTGTCCCTTGGCATCATAGATCACGTTGCCCTGCTCGTCGGTCACCACCGGACACGTCGCTCCCGTCGAGCGGGCTTTGTCGTAATTGTCATAATTGTAGGCGTAGACCCCTTTGTAGCGCAGTCCGTATATCGCGCCAAAGGGATTGTCTATGGCTATCATCGTGGGATAATAGCCATTGGCGGGCTTCTTGGTGCCGGTGCCGTTGATGGATGCAAGGCGTATGGCATCCATCTCTTTGATGACATTGCGGTTGTTGGCAAAGGTGAAATTGAAGGTCGAAAAGAGGTCGCCCACCAGCTTCAGACGGTTGAGATTGAAGTTGATCTCATAGCCCTCGTTCTGCATCTTGCCACCATTTTCATAGGCCAGCGTGGAAAATCCCGACGTCGACGGTATCCTCGGACTGCGCATCAGCAGGTCGCTCTTGAGCTGGGAGTAGACGTTAATGTCTGCCGTGAGGAGATCGTGAAACAGCCCGACGTTGAACCCGAGGTTCCATGAGCTTTGTTTCTCCCATCGTAGGTCGGTGAGACGGATATTGGTGGGGCGGGTGCCGATGGTGTTGATGTATTTGCCATCGGTGCTGTAGATACTGTAATAGGTGTCTCCGGCTCCTGGCTGGCTGCCCGTAATACCCCATCCGAAGCGCACGGCCAACAGGTCGAGCCAGCTCTTGAAGGGTTGCATGAACTTCTCATCAGTCATGTTCCAGCGTGCCGAGGCCGAATAGAAGTGTCCCCATCGGTGTGAGGGACCAAAGCGGGTGCTGCCGTCTCCGCGTACAGAGAAGTCCAAAGCATACTTCTCCTTGTAAGCATAATGTGCCTGGAATATCCAGCTGGCACTACGCCAGTGACCGGCTCCGGTACCTGTGGCATTAAGATAACCACCCGACGAGGCAGAGGTGATGGTGCCGCTGGGCAGGAGATAGGAACTTATGTTCTGGGCAGACGATGTTCCTGTGTTGACCTCGCCTTGCAAGAGGAAGCGCAACGCATGGTTGGCGCTTTTCGGTTTGGGAATGAACACCAGCCTGTGGCGGGTCATGAAGCCCAGGCTTTTGTCAAAGGCGGAGGTGGAACTGTTGACCCCTCCCTCGTTCTGTCGCCAGTCCACTGACGTCAGTTCCCAGGGATAGTAACTGTCGTTGTAGTTGTTAAGCACACTGAGCACCACCGTACCTGTATAGTTGAGCTGCGTGCGGCTGTCGTCGGTGCCCAACAACCGATAGAGGAAATCAAACTGCGGCACCATGCTATAGTTGCGTGCTTCGCGCTTGGCAAGATAGGCCGAGGCTACGGGATTGACCAGATTGCGCTGAGAAGCGAACTCGTCGACATCGCCCGAATAGCTCTGCTGAAACTTGGGCATCTTGTAATAAGTGCCCAGGGAGTTGCCATAGGCATCTTGATCGTATATAGCCAGGTTGGGCATCTTTTGGTAAGCAATGCCCAAAAGATTGTCGGAGTTCATCTGGTTGTCCGTGTAGGTAAGCGAGAAATTATTGGAAATCTTGATGCGCTCGCTCACAAAGTAGTCGAGAGCCATGCGCATGGACAGACGGTCGAGACGCTGGGCAATGACGCTTCCTATCTGATGGTCGTAGCCCATCGACACGCGGTAGTTGGCTTTCTCGCCACCTCCGGAGATGGAGAGGTTGTGGGTCTGGAACAATCCGAACTGAGTCACTGCACTGCGCCAGTCGGTGTTGTCATTGTATTGCTGGTAATCGGCATAGTTGGGGTCGTAGTCCAGCATGGGCTGGGAGTCGGGCGACTGCGTGGTGTTGAAGAGTTCTTCCTTCATCAACATGGTGTATTGGTCGCCATTGAGCATCGACAGACCCTTGGGCTGGTAAGTGCCCTTCAACCGAAGGTTATAGCTAATGCGAGGTTTACCGCGTGTTCCTCGTTTGGTGACGATACTGATGACACCATTGGAGCCTCTTGAGCCCCAGATAGCCGTAGCCGCAGCATCCTTCAACACGGAGATGCTCTCGATGTCTTCGGGATTGATGGACAGCAGTTCAGAAAATTTTTCGTCGGTCAGCGAACTGTAATCGATGTCGTCGTTGGCATCGGTCTCAAAGATATTGCCATCGACCACAATCAGCGGTTCGGCGTTGCCATAGATGGTTGAGACACCGCGCAGACGCATGGTAGTGCCAGAACCAAGATTACCGGAGTTGTTGATGATGCCTAGTCCGGCAATACGGCCCTGCAAAGCCTCATCGACCGAGGTGAAAGACAAGCCCTGAAACTCCTTCATGGAGATGGTTTGCTGGGCAAAACTCTGCTCATGGTCGGGGATATCGAGACCGCCAGTGGCCACGCGCGTCTTGCCACGCACCACCACTTCATTCAATGTGGTGTTGTTTTTTAGCATCACTTTGAACGTTTTGTTGTCGTCGATGGGACGCGTGTCGGTCTTATAGCCAACATAACTGAAACGTATCTTGTCCTTGGTATTTTTCACCAGGAGTGAGAAATTGCCATTCATGTCGGTGGTAGTAGCCTCGATTATACGGTCGTTCTTGTCCATCTCACAGACCTGAACACCGATAACGGGACCAAATTCGTCCTCTACATTACCCGTGACAATGTTCCCATTGTCCTGGGCCGACAGGGTGCAGGAGACCAAAAATAATAATAGCGAAAGGATAGACCTCATCATGTATTGAACTCAAATGTTAGGTTTTCGTTTATTTGGAGAGCACGAGGCATTCCTCGTCATAGAACAATGGTTCGTCGATGGCATGCACCACAGCCCAGCTGCTGGTATTGATGTTACCCGTAGCGTTCTTCGCACTGAGGGAGTATTCACGCACCATCTGGTTGTAATCTTGTGCCGAACGTGTGATGACCTTGGCACTGCCAGCCCAAGAAGGCACGTAGTTGCCCGTGAGGGTGATACCGTCTGTGCTGTTGTCTACTTTCAAAGTGTAGCTCATTCCCGACTTCTCACCACTCAGATGGAGTGCGGCTGTCTCATAGGTTCCACTCTTGTCGTCGCCCCCAATAAACACGGCATAGTCCTGGAAATAGAACTTCAAGAAGTTGATGACTTTCTGAGTATAGTCTTTTTTCAATGCCACCACATCTACATCTGTACCGGCATACTTTTCGTCGAGCTGGTTGATGTCGCTCCATCGGGGCAGTCCGTGGGCAAAAGCCTTGTCCATAGCCGCATTGGTCGGAACGTATACGGTGTACTGGAACGAGTTGAAGGACTTCACAGTGCTATTGTCATCGTTGAGCGTAAAGGACGAGCCCGACCGCTTGAGGATGGCATACACATTCTGTTCGCTTGTAGTCCACTCGCCGTTGCCCAACAACAGTTCGAGAAATTCGCTGTAATCGGGATTGGAGGAGAGAACATCGAGCAGGGTTTGGAATGTCGGTTCCACCATCTTATCAAGCACATAGTAGTTGCCATTGTCCTTTCTCACATACTCTTTCACAGGTACATAGTTACCCGTGAACTGGTCTTGCACCTGCGTAGAGGTGCCTTCTCCCTTGAGACGAATGGCCCCATCGCCTTTGGTCAACAGGTATTCCGACGAGCCATTCACTACATTGGTTCCATGAATGTCACGGGGAACAATGCAGAAGTTGAGGAGATCGCGGAGCCGGTTCTCCACTACAGCATTGACCTGATAGGTTCCATCGCCATTGGCCGAACTATTAAGCTGCCTCATATCCTCCTCCGTGCACCCATCAAGTCCCTGTCGGGTACGGTCGTACTGATAGGAATAGGCCTGCACGGTCTTCGATTTCTCATCATAATAGAACTTGAACCACCTCGGGTCGTTGGAGCCATAGCTCACTGGATCGATGTAGCACGACATGGCATTGTCGTTCAGAATGAAATAATTGTAATAGGAAACCATCGACAGCAGGTAAGGTCTGAACTCCAGATTTTGTATGGCCCATCTCATGACCCGCATGTTGTCGTCGACCAAAGTGGGTGCCATCACACTGCGGAAAGCCGCAGGCGCATAGACTTTGTTCATCACATAGACCGCCCCATTGTCACAGACGGCCGACGCTCCGGTCTTGATGTCGGAAGCATTCAGCCCGATGGGATCCTTGGCATCGTCGAGAACGCTGCTGAAATGACTGGGCAAAGAGTTGAGAAATGAGTATTGCAAATGGTTGTTGATCAACTCAACCAACACGTTGTCAGGTACATTCTCAAAAGGATTACCAGGATATCGGGTGCGCAAAAAGGCTCCATCGTCACTGTTCCAGTAGTTAACCATGGCCTCATCGGTCGGCGCGAAGATGGCTCCCATGTCTGTTCCTACGTCGACACCGGTCTCCACGTAGTCGTGTTGGGCCGGATCAAACTTCAATGTGGCCTCAACGGGGTCGCCATTAAAAGTCATCAGGCCATTGCCATTGGCGTCCTGCCAGAAGAACCGACGCTCATAGACCGAGTCCCCCCCTGCCAATGGCCCATAGAGATTTTGTCCGGCATACTGGGTTTCAAGACTCTTATACGCCGAAGCAATATCCGAAGCGGAGAAAGGCGCGGAGAAACGGTCGAGCAAAGATGAAAAGATGGAGGTACTGCCATTACTTTTCAAATAAGAGGCCATATTGGGCAACACTTCGGGAACAGACTCCATCACATTAATATATCCATTCTGACATACGATGTTGGGCTCGGTAACCTTTACATTATTAATATAAATGTCATCATCGTCAAATGTCTTTCCGCCAAACAGATAGGCGAAATCGCTCTTGCTGATGTTCTTGGTCGTCATCTGACGCCAGATGAAATGCACCATCGGCTGGGTGCCGTCGTCTATCAGATTGTAGACTACCTGCCCCCTGTCTCGTAGTCCTGACCACCAGTCATGGCTCGGACCGGCCTGTGGCAACAATGTTGCGGGCACCGCGGGAATGGAGTCATACACAGTCCAACGGGTATTGGTGCGGCGCATCACCTGCCCCTTGCTCACCCCGTCACTACCCGGAAGATTGGTCATCATGTCGAGCACGTAGGCATTGTCGAGCATTGATGCATTGAAAAAATGTTTTTTCATGGCAGGCGACAGCGCATCCTCATTGAGCCCATGCTGCGCAAAATAAGCGCGATAAGCATCGTCGTTGGCCACAAAAACAGTGACACTGCCCGTCTTTTTCAGGAAATCGGACAGGCCCAAATCATCGGCCAGCTTAAGATAAACAGTGAAATTGCCACGGCTCTGCAGTTCATCGTAGATGCTTTCGCCCAACCACGATGGTTTTTCCCAATCCTCACTGCTGTTGCATGAGCAGAAAAGAAGTAGTGACATCATCAGAATGCAGCTCAGTTTCAATCGGCTTTTCTTGCTTCTCAATCCTTTGAAATGCATGATTGTAATACTTTTAGGTTCTATAAGATTTAATTGCCACAAAGTTACAATTATCCTACTATTACAGGGTTTACAAATGTTGCAGGGAAAGGTCAATTTCATGCGAAATGGCCTTTCCCTGCAAATATACTCCCACAAAAATACAAAGGTTACAATCCTACTATACAAAATCTGAATACCCGCTTCTGTTCGTTGACCGGACAAGCTGGAATTATCTACATCTTTCCAGTATGAAGTGAAGGTGAAATTTGTTGGTCGAAAGGGTCAAATTCATGCAAAAGGCCCCCGTAGCGTCTACGGGGGCCTTGTCTTGGTAAACGGTCGGTCATATCCTGACGGACAACCGGCAATCCTGTTTTATAGAAATCTATTCGAAATCCTCCTCGCTATCGTCCCAGACATTATAGGTCTGATAACGCTTGGCATCACCACCAGTGAAACTGTTGTCGCCGGTTGTACCGGTAGAAACTGTGGTGCCGTCGCCCGAAGCGGCCAGTAGGTCGGTACCTTCCATCGTTGCAAACTTGATCGAAGGGGTGATATAATTCTTTTTCATTGTCTTATTCTTCTTTAATTGGTTTTACTTACGAATTAACTTGTGACCGTTGCTGATCACGATGCCCTTGTAACTGCCATCGACACGCTGTCCGGCGAGGTTGAACTCCTCGGTCTTGCCAACGGCAGTCTGCACGGATGTGATGGCTGTCACGGCGTTGAGGTCTACCGACATGGTCTTGGCTGCAGCAGCTGCATCCACCACAGTGATGGCATCGAGATTGGCGATATAGGCGCGGTTGTTACCAAGGTTGAATACATTGGCATTGTCTACCTTATACCAGTTGCCGTTCTTCATGATGTATGCGCCATTGGCCACGCTGCCTGCGGCACTATCAAACAATCCAGTCAGTGTATTGTCGCCTGCGACGGGAGCAGACACAGCTGACCCACTCTCCACGAATGTGGCATCGGCCGAACCATTATAATAGAGGTAGGGCACACCGGCAGTCATTGTTGTGGCCTTGGCCAGCGCGAGCTTTGTCTTGTCGGCACTGATACCCGACACCGTGTAGACCTCAGTGTTGCCTGTTGCTGTGGCGGCGTAGGGCAGGCAGACGGTGCCCCATCCGGTGGAAGTCTTGGTGCGGGTGTAGAGCATGGTGTCATCCACTTTGGCGTAAGTCACGTTCTTGAAAGCCAGCCAACCGATGTTGTTGCCCTCTGCAATATTGATCTTCACAACCAATTGGCCGTCGGCACCCACTGTTCCCATGGCGGTATAAGTGCCGTATGTGGTATAGGTGCTGGCTATATTGCCGCCCTGCGCGCCCTGTGTCAGGTCAATAATCTCTCCGTCATTGGCCTGTATCGAGGCACCTACGGCCTTCGTGTCATTGGAACAGAGACGCACGAGAACAGAAACCGTGTAGGTGCCAGGCTCCAGTCCGGTCATCGTTCCAGTCAGCGTCTTGGCGGCAAGCGTGTCGGTACCGGATGTTCCGGCGAAGTACTCAAAGAAAGGAACGGTTACGTTGGAACCATCCCAGGTGCCCTCTCCAGACCAGGTATTGATGTAATAGCCGACGCCATCCCATGTACTGAGCAGTAATCCCGGTACAGTGCGATAATATTTCCCAGCTATGTAGGCATTCGGATCCTGCAGGGCGTTGGCCTCATCCGTTGTCATTGTGCGGTCATCATATTTGCCCTGGGGTGTGGCATAGTAAGTGTTGTAAGCGTCAACTGTGTAGAAATTGGTAGTCTCACAGAAGGCTTGCATCTTCGGCAACACGTTTGTAGCATTCGTATAGGCCTTTATAGAAGCCGTTGCGTCATTGGTTGCGGAGGTCAAAGCAGCTGCCGCATCAGTGTAATCAGCCACAACATCCGATGTCACATTGCCGTATGTGGTTATGGCCGTCTGCAAAGCGGTGAGCAGGTCGCCCTGCATGGCAGCAGCCTGGTCTACGGCTTTGGCATTTGATAGGGCGATATTGTATGACGTTTTGGCCTGTTCCAATTCGCTTCCCTTGGATTTCTGATAAATCTTGAAATGAGCAATGTCTGTGCCCTGCTTGTTGGCCGCCAGCTCCGAACCATCAGCAAAGGCTTCAGTCTCCCACGGCCCCCAATATCCAGACTCTGGATACATACCATTCTGAATGGTCCAATATCCATTGGTTGCATCGTAGGCAAACGTAAATTCGGTCCATGACACGATGTTGGGCTGGTCGTGTGTGCGAAGATACCATGCGGCTCTATATTCCGTCTGAAGCATATAAGTGCTGTTTTGCACATTCCTCACACCATACTTTCCATCGGCATACTCAAGGGTAAACACGTAAGTCATGTCAGTAGTAGGATCATCGATCGCGGTCTTAAAGTAGAGAGACTGGTATCCGGCAACGTTATAATTGGCATCTGCCAATTGTAACATCAGTCCAGAGCCACTGTTCTGCTCAACAAACACATAGTAGTTGTTGGCCATTTCGGCAGTCGTAGTGGGCAGAGAGGTAACCTCCGTCCAGCTGCTGTCCAAGGCATACGCTTTCTGTCCAAGAATAGCCATCAAAGTGGCCACACAGAATAAAAGTACATTTCGTTTCATTTTTTTCATTTGAATAAATTAATCGAATGCAAAATAAGTGTGTTTTGCCAAATGTGGGGGTGGTTGATTTGTGCAGATAAGTGGCGTTTTTGTGCAAAATGTATATCCGTTGTTTTCCTACACCCCATCCGTCAATAGGGCTGCATGACAGCAGCAATGAGAAAAGCGGTTACGCATAGAATGATAGAAATTATCCATGAAATATGTTGAGAAAGATTCTTCAGAATGGCTGAAAAACTAAACCAGTCATATATTCGCTTACAAAAAAACCAAAAAGGCTATATGGAAACTAACTGATAGCCAGCGACTTGAAAACATCTGACAAAATACGGCATTGCCGTTAGTATTCAACCGCGAGACGGTTAATACCTAACCGCATCGCGTTTAGTATCTAATCGACATGCCTTCTGACTTAAATGGCAAGCGAAAATTATCATTTCATAACAGTTTGGAGCGTTTTCAGGGTCGAAAAACAATATTTTTGACCCTGAAAATCATAAAAAAGAGGGTGTGTCAAAATACAAATCCACCTTTCTAAATCTTACAGTTTGAAACAACCCCTATAAGAAAAGTCCATTTCAAACTCATTATTGAGTAGAAAAATGAACTATAC
>JAEAMQ010000055.1 GCA_016901395.1 Prevotella sp.
CTGATTGATTAGCTTACACTCTGCAAATGTAGGCATTTCAAATCGTGTACAGGCGTTTGTCCGCGGAAAATATTATTTATCAGATACTTACGAATTCTAAGGAGAAGTTTACCGGACACTAGTGACTCGGCATAGTTCTTATTTGCGCTTCTGCAAAGCACAATGCCGATTGTAGGATTTTCATGTGGCTTGCGTATCTTGTCGTCAGCAATAGCAAGATACGCATTGAGTTGTCCAAGATAAGAGGTCTTGAACTCGCCTGTTTTCAATTCAATAATAACCAAGGCATTTAGTTCTCGATTGAAGAAAACAAGGTCGGGAAAATGCTCCACGCCATATACTTCCAGCCGATATTGATTACCGACAAAGGCAAAGTCGTGTCCGAAGGTCATAATGAACTTCTTGATATTGTGGACGATTTGCTGTTCTACCACACGCTCATCTATGTCTGCAACATCACGCTCACCAATTTCCTCAACATTGATAAAGTTTAGCAGATATTCATCCTTGAAAGCCATAACAGCCTTACGTGCCAAATCTCCTTTATTGATAGTGGCTGTAAAATTGTTCGGGATGTCGGACTGATGATGAAAGTCATCATTGGCCATCACCTTTTTCAGTGTTTCCACCGACATGTGCTCCTCTGCGCAACGGTGAATATAATACAGACGCTCGTCGAGCGGCTTTGCTTTAGCAAGAATAAGCGTATGATGCGTGAAGGGGACATTGAAGAAGTCGTCAATGGGAAAGCCTGCCGAATTTGTGAATTGTAATTCACGAATTGGTAATTGTACTGCTGATGAAGTTTCCAATTCGGTAATTGCGATTACCAAATTACCTTTTTTGTTATTGTCAGCCACTTTTTCTGCTTCCAAATTCTTCCAGCCTTCATAGAATTTGCGCATTAGTTTAAGACTTTCAGCAGAATATCCTCTCAATCCGGGCAGTAGTTGGCGTAATCGGGAACTAATAGTCTCCAAAGCCCCAGTCCCCCAAACACCCTGCCGAGTATTAGCTGAAACATATTTGCCTACACTGAAATAGGTTGCCAGCTGAATGCGATTAACGCCTTTAGCTGCTTCATACTGTCCCTGTAAGATTGCGTTCTTTATGGCTTCTGCCGCAATTTCGTATGCCTGTGATATATGATGTTGCTCCATGACCTTAATTTATCCATTGAATTTCAAACTATCAAGCTGACGCATGATCTCTGCTTCAAGTCTGTGACTTTCTGCAAACTGTTCAGTAAGAGTCTGACGGAAAGAAGCCATACGAGCATTGAATTCCTCCTCGGTAATATCTACATAATCAATCTTGATATCGAAATACTGACCAGCGGAGAGCGAATAGCCCTTCTCCTTGATCTCATCGTATGTTACAGCTACAGAGAAGTCGTCTACACTTTCTTTGTTTTGGAACGTATTGACTATTTGGTCTACTTCAAAACTTCTCAGTCTGCGTTTCTGGTTGTTGCCCTCTTTATACTCTTCTCCTAATTTGCTGGCATCTATCAGAATTACCCTGTCTGTCTTTGCCGACTTGTCAAAGAACACTACCGACACATTGGTGCCAGTGGTGGCAAACACATTGCTGGGCATAGATACCACGCCATACACCCATTTCTCGTCTACAATACGCTGGAGAATGCGTTTCTCTACACCACTCTTGGCTGTGATAAAGCCTGTAGGAATAACGATAGCTGCCTTACCTGTCGGCTTTAAGGAGTTGATGACATGCTGGATGAAGCATGTGTAGATGGCCATCTTGGGTTTGTTGGGATCCACCGTCTTTACAGCATTTGGAACACCTGCCCAAAACCTGATACTGTCTGCAGCAAGTGTATCTCTATATTCCGGGAAGTCAAGTTTGAAGGGGGGATTGCTGACGATGAAATCAAACTTGCGCAACATGCCGTTATTTTCCTTGTGGGACGGCTCTGTTAAAGTATTGCCCTGTATGACATTGGGAAGCGATGTAGACAAATTGTTCAGTATCAGGTTTAGACGCAACATCTCTGACGATTTCTCAGAGATGTCTTGTGAGAAGATCGAGCATCGCTCCTCTCCGATCTGATGTGCAAGTGCCATGAGCAACGTACCAGTGCCAGCTGATGGGTCGTAACATGTCATGCCACGCAGGTCGGCATTGTCTCCAACCAGTAGCCGGGCCATCACCTGTGCTATGGCATGCGGAGTGTAGTATTCGGCATACTTGCCTCCACCAGCATTGTTGAATCCTTTTAGCAGATATTCAAAGATACTGGAGAAGAAATCATATTTTTCAGTAAATACGCTCTCAAAATTAAAAGACGCGACGTTGTTCATAAGCGACTTCGCAAAGTCATCGCGCTTTTGCGTATCTGTAATAAAGGTTGTCAGTGGGAAAAAAATATTGACCTTGCTTTTCCCTGATGTTGTTACAGAGAATGTATTGGCATTGAGCAACGCAATGTCTACCAATGTACCATCGAGCAATGTTGAAAAGTCGCCTTGGGTAGCGGCGTTATAAAGGTGGGATAATGTATGCTCTGGCTTTAGCCGGGGAACAGAGGCGGGGAGATAACTGAACAGGTCTTCCACTTCATCTTCGGTAAAGGTATCATATTCGGCATCCCACTTCTCTGCTCCTGACAGTCGCTGGCCATATTGAGGGTCTTGCTTGGCCTCATAGCCAAACTTGTCGTTGAAGAACTTGTACAGAAACATTTCGGTAACAATCTTGTACTCGCTTCCTGTACCTGCAAGACCAAATGCTCCCGTTGTGCTTTTTAGTGAATCAATGAGGGCGATGGTAGCCTCAGATATGTTGATATTGCTCATTTTTTTTAATATGTCGTGTTATATTGTTGTAGGTATTCCGTTGTGATAAGATTGTTGATATACTTTCGGTCTTTGAGATCTGCATGTATATTCATTGACAATAGTTCTCTGCTGATAATGGCTAATACGTCTTGTTGGAAGGCAGGCTCATTTTCGAGAACATTGATATCGAGAAAGAGCATGCGGTCTATTTCCGACTTCATCTTAGCCAGATTTTCCGCAATTTCGTATTCATGTGCAGAAATGATAGGATGAGGACGTTGTTGATTTTGTTCCTCAATCCGTTTATGTATACGTACAAACCGTTCGTCATCCTTATACTTGTGCTTCAGGATATTGTTACGTCGATTTATTTCACGTATTTTCTTCATCACCTCTTCCATATATTGAATACTTGCCTTGGCTTCTGCTGTACTCTCAGGTACAAATCCTTTCTTTCGGAAATATTCTCTAAACTCATTGGCAAGTATCACATACTTCTCTTCACGCACATCAAAGTTGGCTTCAAACTCTGCCTGTACACGCTCGCAACGTTCGCGCAAGTCGTTGACAATGATGCGGAGTTCTTCAGGAATTCCTTTTTGAAACTCATACTCCAATTCTGACAATGCCACGTTGATAATACCCGACACATCTGCTTTGTGCTCGGTGGTCTCAAATAGATTAAGGCGTTCAATACGATGATTGACCTCTGACAACAAGGTAGGGATGCCACCTATGGAAAGTGATGCCAGTTTTGCTTTGGTTTCTTCGTCTCCAAACGAACGCACCTGATTGATAATGGCTTTGGCTTCAGAAAGCGTGGTTCTTAATTCATACAACGTCTGTTTGTTCTTTATCTCATCAATTTCCTTACGGAATTCCTCCATATTATCGGTTGTGAAATTGAAAAGCAGAGTCTTTACTTGCTTGATTTTTCCTTCCACCTCTTCCTTGCTTACCATCACATCATTGGCGATGTTGGGTGTATGCTCGGCTTCTCCGTCGCTCTCTGTGCGAGCAAGTTCTCTCAAGTATCTATCATTTGTGGCATCGAAGTTTTCCTTGATGTTCACAAAATCCACGACATAGCCATACTTGAAATCACGATACGGACGATTTACCCTTGTGAGTGCCTGTAGCAAGTCGTGTCCATCAAGCGAACGCCCCAGATAGAGTTTCTTCAGACGTGGGGCATCAAAGCCAGTCAGGAGCATTTTGTTGACAATCAGGATGTCTACTTCCTGGAGTTTCTTAAATCCCTCAATATATTCTTTACGTTCAAGCTTGTCGCCCTCATCGTGAAGGATGAGCGAGGCCGTCAGCGGCTTGTATCCATTGTGGACAAGCATCGGATCTGCAGCCATACTCGTTTCCTTTTGCTGTTGAAGGGAAATACTCTGGGCATATCCAAATCGTTCCTGCCATAAGCGGTACAGCTCCCTGGCCTGCGGATTGGTCTTGCAGACGATCATTGCTCCGACAGAGTCGTCGTCCTGCTCTTTGCGGAAACGGCGGAAATCAGTGATGATATAATCGAGCAACGCATTCAAGTAGCTGGGATGCTCTATAATTTGATTGCGGTCTATATCACTTTTCTTTACCTCAACGTTACCTGCCAGCTGGTCAAGGATGTCTTCTATCTTTTCTTTATAAACTGTTTCGACAGGTTCACGCATCAATTTACAAGTATATCCGTCTGCTATGGATTTGTCATAATAATACTTGTGAATATAGTCGCCAAACACTCTCCACGATTCTCTCTCTTCTTTGAGCAGAGGTGTTCCGGTCAATGCAATCTTAACTGCGTTTTGGTCTGCCTCCAATAAGTTGGCAAGAAAACTTCCCTGAGGATTATATCCCCGGTGTGCTTCATCGATGAAGAAAATGCGCTGTAACTGCGTATTATAAGTATCCTCAACCTTTACAGAGGTTTTGTCTTCCTTGAACTTCTGAATGTTGACGACCGTTATCTCAAGTTTCCCCTCATTATTGTGAGTGATGGCCCGACTCGTAATATCCTTCATCAGCTCGTCGCGGCTCTTGGCATTGTGAACTATCAGTCCCCGTGCTGCAAACTCATCTGTGGCCTGCTCCATCAGGTCTATTCGGTCAACAATAAAGTAGAATTTTGCTACAATATTTCGCTGGGCGAAAAAGTCGGTCAGATTCTTTACACTATAGTAGGCGAGTGCCGTCTTTCCGCTTCCCTGCGTGTGCCAGATAATCCCACTTTTAACATTCCTTTCCAGTGTCTGTCGAATGGCATAAGACGCAAACATCTGCTGATACCGCATCACGTGCTTTTGGAGAGTGGTTCCCATAGTACCATCTGCAAGCTCAACTTTACGTTCTACATAGGCAAAGCCATATCGCAGCAAAAACAAGAAACGCTCTTTGCTGAGCATTGATGTGATGATGCGGTTGGTTGGAGTTGTTACATCTTGATTGGTCTTATACTCTTGCTGGTTTTTAATAACAACACAGTTGCGGTGGCTTAATATGCGATTTTCGATCTCATCACTAAGAGAGATATAGGGGTAGTCGGTAACAAAGTGCTTGTTCTCTTCCCGGAAAACATTAAAGAAAGCTTTGTTGCCCGATGTGCAACAATAGAAGGCTCCCTGTATGGGAACCCGGCTCTCGTTATCGTATTCCTGATTGTTCGAGAATACCATCAGCTGGGTAATATTGAAGAAGCGTCGAAAACAAGACTTGCTCATCCTCTTGTTGATACGCTCTCTCTCTGCCAACACTCCCTCATGATTGTTGGGCTTCTTTACTTCGATGAGGGCAAGTGGAATGCCATTAATAAAACAGGTTATATCTGGACGGAAATTATCCTCTGTATCTTCATTTTCACAAGTAAACTCTGTGGTTACATGCCAGTCGTTGTTGCTTGGATTGTCGAAATCTATCAGTTTGATTCCACTATTGGAAGATAGCAGCTGATAGAACTCACGTCCTAAGTCATCGTTATTGGCCATATTGACAATTCCAGAAAACAACAAAGAGGCATCAGAACCCGACAAGCCGGGATTGATACGCTTTACCGCATTAAGAAAAACATCTACCAAGATATTTGTCTTAGTGTCGTAGGCATCGATATTGTCTAAATAGGTGTACCCCAGTTTGCATAAATGCAATGCAGCGGGAACCTGCACCCTTGTATTCTCATTAAACTTAGTATCGCCCATAGCATTTTTCTTAATCAAAGTTTATAATTTCACTCACGCTGACATCTAACAACTCTGAGATACGCTTTAATGTCTGCAAGTCTGGCTGAGAGGTATTGGTACACCATTTGGATACTGTTGTGGCGTTGACCCCCAGTTGCTCTGCCAGCCATTTACTGGTGCGCTTTTTCTTTGTCAAAACAACTTTAAGCTGATTTAGATCTTCCATATAATCTATTATTATCTCGCAAATATAATGAATTAAACGCTAATTTCATTAATTCTAAATGAAAATGTTTTGCAAAAAAATCTTTTCACTTCCATTATGGCGGCTCTCTTTCAAGATCGTATATCTTTTCCCCCTAAGATTAAACGTCCTGTGGAAACAATGCTCCTCACTCGGTCGCCTCTACGAGGTCTTACCTGCTATTTTGTTTTGACTTCACGCCCTCTCTCCTTAACAACAAGGAAAGAAGGAGGAAGAGGCAAAAACTGCTATATTTGCTACTTTCTTTGTGAAGTTTCATTTCATAGGTTTACTAATGAAACTTAATCCGAAAGCGTATTTTTGGAGAAGCGACGGCTAACACATATCTTTGCCGACGTAATGAGGAACACGCCGGCAACAATCCTCTCCCCACATTATTTATTATAAAGATATAGTCAGAAACATGAATGAACATTTAACGAAAACGATGAAACAGAGAGGCATCACCCACGGGACCACTGCCACCCCGTACACAGACTGCGAGACGCAGCGACGAGAGATAGAAGACCTGCTGGTCAGGATATTTTCACAGATTATCTATCTTGATACCGCGGATGCGGAATACCCACAGTGGACCGACTCCACTCTGCAGCTCATGGAGCTGGCCTGGACGCTATGGAAGACCAAACGAATCATCGACCTGGATACGGTGCGCCCAATGTCTCTGCAGCGTATCGCCGAACGGCTCTGCACCAACCTGCACCGCAAAGTGCCGTGCAACGTGTCGTGTGCGGTGAGACAGAGCAAACTCACGGGAAGGCTGCCGGTCATGCAGTTTTATGGCAAACTGTGGTTTGAGGGCGGCATCTCGCCGGCAACGGCTATCCAGTGGAGTCCCCAGACGGTGTTTCCCAAGATCAAATCCTACAAAGGGGTGTTTTGAGAAAGGCTGTATGCAAACCATAAAACAAGAGGAGGGACACGAATGTCTGATGAATTACTAATAATCAACCAGCGGCTGAGAAGCCGCAACAGGGCACTCCAACGCATGGCGCAAGACATGGGCTGGCTCATCCGCCAGCCAGAAGGCAGCCTGAGATGGACAGGGACACAGCGCGATCTCGTGGAGATGGTGCACAGGGTGTGGCAGCAACACACGCTCATCGACCCCACAGGCATGCCCTACCAGCAGGTGCAGATAGCACGGATGGCTTTTGCGGCCATAGGACAGAAGGTGCCGAAGGCTTTTACCCGTATCGTATGCGACACCGAGATACGGCTGGACCCCAACCGGTCGATGGTGACACGCTATGAACGGCTGGCCGACGAAGAGAACATCATTAACCGCTTTACAACCCAAACACAACAATGACACAACAAGAGAAACAACATCTTTCAGAACACTTCACTTTCTATGAAATGACACGCTCGGGCACGGCGACAGACCACGACCTGCCCAATCTTCCCAACCTCCAGCAGGAACAAGCGCTCCGGGACCTGGCTCTCCACGTGCTCGAACCGCTGCGACGACGCTTTGGCCCCATCGTGATTTCGAGTGGCTACCGCTCGCCAAAGGTCAACCGATTGGTGGGAGGGGTCAGCGGCTCGCAGCATACGCGCGGAGAGGCGGCCGACATCGTGATCAATCATCTCGAACGGGGCATGCGTATGTATGATTTCATACGCCGCCATCTCGACTTCGACCAGCTCATCTTTGAGCCTATCGGGTCGTCTGACCCAAGATGGATACACGTGAGCTTCACCACCAGACGGAAAAACAGACACCACTGTCTGTGACAAGGCACTCCCGTCGTCCGACGTGGGCCCCGCACGCTGCGGAGGTCTCCGCCGGACGGGCGGGAGTTAAATTATATTTAAAAATATGTAGTAATGTTTCCTTTGATCGCACAAAAAACAGTATCTTTGCACGAGTTACATGGAATGCCGGCAGAACGAGGCTCCGCTCCCACTCCATGGCAGATTATAACGAACTAACACCTAAGTATTGATGAAAAAGTATTTGATGACGGCGCTTCTGGCCTCCACACTGATGACCACGGCCAGCGCACAGACCAAGGCTCCTGCCTGGATCAACAATGTGAAACTCTCGGGCTATATCATGACGCAGTATCAGTATTCCGGACAGGACGGTGCTGAGTCCAACGGCTTCGGCACACGTTTCACACGTCTCACGCTCGACGGCCGCGCCAGCACCGACTGGTATTGGAAAGTCCAGTTGCAGTTCAACGGCAACACCTCTACCCTATCTCTCTCGCCGCGTATCGTGGATGCCTTTGCGGAGTGGCAGAAATACAGTTTCTTCATGGTGAAGGCCGGACAGTTCAAGCGTCCGTTTACCTTCGAGAGTCCGATGAGCCCCATCGATCAGGGCTTCATGGGATTTGCACAGAACGTCTCCAAACTGTCGTATTTCTCTGACCGCAGCGGCGCGGTGGCCAGCAACGGCCGTGACCTCGGCCTGCAGATTCAGGGTGACTTCCTGAAGAATGCCAATGGCCGCAACCTGCTGCACTACCAGGTGGGCGTGTTCAACGGACAGGGCATCAACACCAAGGATGTGGACCAGCGCAAGGATATCGTCGGCGGTGTATGGGTGATGCCCGTGGCCGGCATGCGTCTCGGCGTGTTTGGGTCGGAGGGTTCGTATGCCCGCAAGGGTACATGGACCGACGAGCAGGGCAACACACAGACGGGCACTCGCTCGCTGCCGCAGCACCGCTACGCCATCTCTGCCGAGTATAAGTTCTCTGACTGGACGGTGCGCTCAGAGTATATCCACTCCACGGGCAAGGCGTTCAAGACCACTTACAACAGTTCGGCGGATGCCGCCAAGGCTGATGTGAACGAGGCTTTGGGCAGCAAGGCCGACGGTGTGTACGCATTGGTCATCGCGCCGGTGATCAGACAGAAGCTCTATGCCAAGGCTCGCTACGACCTCTACCGCCCCTCGGCCAGCTGGAGCAACAGCCGCACGCAGTATGAGGCTGGTCTGAACTTTGTGGTGACGAAGAATGTGTTGCTCAACACGGAGTATGCACGAATCAACGACCGCTCTCTCGCCAAACCCAACTATGATATGGTGGATGTGGAGCTGGATGTGAAGTTTTAGCCGACCCTATGCCCCCTCCAATGGGAGGGGGGGGGAGGAGGAGATAGGAGAGGATAGGAATTTATAGGAGATTATAGGAGAGGATAGGAATTTATAGGAGATTATAGGAGACTATAGGAGATTATAGGAGACTATAGGAGATTATAGGAACTTATAGGAACTTATAGGAGATTATAAAGACTATAGGAGACTATAGACTATAAAGACTATGGGAGATAGGAGGCTCTCCCCCAATCAATGAGATGCGTCATCAGCTTTAACAGGCTGGTGACGCATCTTGGTTTTGGGGGATGTGGCGGGTAAGATTTCTTGAGCCACCACGCGAGCCGCTCCCGTCATAGAGAGGGGAGCGGGGAGGAGGATAGGGCTGCTTTTTGCTATTGTGTGTTCCTAATACTCCATCACGGCCGGCAATTCGTTGGCCTGATCGATCATCTTCTGCACCTCAACCTCAGAGGGAACACGGTTGACGAGATTTTTCTCGTTGTTGATTTCCACGAGTTTGGCATGCAGATTGGCAGCCACACGGTGCTTCAGCTCTTTCACGGTGTCTACACCGGCAGCCTCGAGCAACTCGGAGAACTGGGGACCCACACCGTTGATACGCATCAGGTCGGCATGGTTGGTCCAGGTGAGGATGAGCTTGCCGCTGATACCGGTCTCCTCCTCCAGCGACTTGCGGCCTGCACGCTTGGCACATTTCTCCAGCAACTCGTCTATGGTGTCGATGCCGGCATCTTTCAATTTCTTTGCATAAACTTCGCCGATTCCTTCGACGTCGATAATTTTATAACTCATAATAGTATATTGATTTAGTTAAACGATTAGGAATCTTCCTTATTTATTAGTTATAGCAAAGATAGGCGAATAGGGCTAAAAAGAGAAATAATTTAGGTTTTTTTAATAGGAATGTTCTGCGTCATGGACTATGCGGCAGACTGCCACAACACCACGACACCGTCACGGAGCGATGCGGGCACATCGATGATGCGCTGGTTGCTCGAGCCGCGGAAGCGCAGGTCGGGGTCGCGGAGCCGCTGGATGAAGGGTCCGTCGACGAGCACGTCGAGCTGCTCGAGGAGCTTGCGCTGTCGCGGGTTGCGCAACAGGGCCTCGAAGGTGTAGCCCGTGAAACACCAAATGGTCTTCTCCGTGCGGCGACGGATGGCACTTGCGAGCTCGGCGAAACCCTCAGGTTGGAACATCGGGTCGCCGCCGGAGAAGGTGACATTAGCATAGGGATCGGCCTCAATGATTTGCATGATGGCCTCGGTGGTCATGACATGACCGGCATGAATGTCCCACGACTGGGGATTGTGACAGCCCGGACAGGCGTTGGGACAGCCGGCACAATAGATGGCGGTGCGGAAACCGGGACCGTCGACCATGGTGTCTTCGAGGATGGAGAGAACGAACACCCCATCCCGTCTCTCCCCCACAGGGGAGGGTGAGTGATATGTTTGGGGGTTGGAGGGATATGTGGACATGGGATGAAAAGTAGAGGTTGAAGTGATGGGAGGAGGGACGGGGAGCGGGAGAGCGGCAGGGGGGAGCGACCGAGGAGCGGGAGAACTACGGTGGACTACGGTGGACCACCACAGTGTGGCGGTATACGTAGACCGAGAACAGCGAGCGGACGCAAGGCGCGCAACGATGAGCTGCCGGGCTACTCCGGATGGCGGTACACGGTATGCCCCATCCCCCTTCCCTGTGGGGGAGGGAGAGGTGGGGTGTGGACTATGTATGCGTCACCCTATCCTTCAGCTCGGCGAGCTTACCGTGGTTCCAGCGGTCGGTGGTGCCGACGAGGTAGCCTGTGATGCGCTGCAGGCGGTCGATATGGGTGCTGCCACACTGCGGACAGGTCTCGAGATGAGCATCGGCATTCTCATAACCGCAGTCCATGCAGCGGTTGCGGTTGTGGTTCACCGAGCCATAGCCCATGTTCAGGCGGTCCATCATGTCGACCACACCCATGATCACCTCGGGGTTGTGGGTGGCGTCGCCGTCGATCTCCACATAGAAGATATGTCCGCCGCGCGTCAGCTCATGATAGGGAGCCTCCACCTCTGCCTTGTGGCGTGCCGAACACTTGTAGTAGACTGGCACATGGTTGGAATTGGTGTAATAGTCGCGGTCGGTGACTCCCTCGATGACCCCAAACTCGCGCCGGTCGCCCTTGGTAAAGCGTCCGCTGAGTCCCTCGGCGGGTGTGGCGAGGATGGAATAGTTGTGGTGATAGCGCTCAGAGAAGTCGTTGGCGCGGTCGCGCATGTAGCTCACGATGCGCAGTCCGAGCTGCTGCGAGGCCTCGCTCTCGCCATGGTGATGGCCGGTGAGGGCCACGAGACACTCGGCCAGACCGATGAAGCCGATGCCGAGGGTGCCCTGATTGATGACCTGCTCGATGGTGTCGTTGGGTCCGAGCTGCTCACATCCCGCCCACAGCTTGGTCATGAGCAGAGGGAACTGCTTGGCAAAGGCCGTCTTCTGAAACTGGAATCGCTCGTCGAGCTGTTTGGCCGTGAGCTCCAGCAGGTAGTCGAGCTTAGCGAAAAACAGGTTCACACGTTCCTCCTCGTCCTTGGTGCCGCGGCACTCCAGAGCGAGTTTCACGATGTTGATCGTGGTGAAGCTCAGGTTGCCTCGTCCGATGGATGTTTTGTCGCCAAAGCGGTTTTCAAACACACGTGTGCGGCATCCCATCGTGGCCACCTCCCATTTGTAGCGTTCGGGGTCGTCGGCATGCCACTGCTCGCTTTGATTGAACGAGGCGTCGAGGTTGAGGAAGTTGGGGAAGAAGCGTCGTGCCGTCACCTTGCAGGCCAGCTGATAGAGGTCGTAGTTGTGGTCTTCGGGCAGATAGTTCACGCCCCGTTTCTTCTTCCATATCTGTATGGGGAAGATGGCCGTCTCGCCGTTGCCCACTCCCTCGTAGGTCGATTTGAGGAGTTCGCGCATCACACAGCGTCCCTCGGCCGAGGTGTCTGTGCCGTAGTTGACCGACGAGAACACCACCTGGTTGCCTCCGCGCGAGTGGATGGTGTTCATGTTGTGGATAAAGGCCTCCATGGCCTGATGCACGCGGTTCACGGTTTTGTTGATGGCATGCTGCTTCATCCGCTCGTCGCCGCTGAGGTCGCTGAGGTCGCGCTCGAGATAGTCGTCTATCTCCGCGTCCATCAGATGGTGCAGGTCTTCTCCGGTGAGCTGCTCCACGTTTTTCAGTTCCTCCTTATAGCTCTGTCTCACGAAGGGTGCGAGATAGAAGTCGAAGGCGGGGATGGCCTGTCCGCCGTGCATCTCGTTTTGCGCCGTCTCCAAGGATATGCAGGCCAGCACGGCGGCTGTCTCTATGCGCTTGGCCGGGCGCGACGAGCCATGGCCGGCCACAAATCCGCGGTTGAGGATGTGGTCCAGAGGATGCTGCACGCAGGTGAGCGATTTCGTGGGGTAATAGTCTTTGTCGTGAACATGGATCAGATTGTGTTTCACGGCATCGCGCACGTCTTCGGAGAGCAGGTAGTCGTCGACAAAGGGCTTGGTGCTCTCCGAGGCAAACTTCATCATCATGCCCGCAGGGGTGTCGGCATTCATGTTGGCGTTTTCGCGTGTCACATCATTCTTCTGAATGTTCACTATCTCCATAAACACGTCGCGCGTCTTTGCCTTGCGTGCTATGGAACGCTGGTTGCGGTAGGCGATGTATTTCTGTGCCACATCCTTGCGGGCACTCTTCATCAGCTCCACCTCGACGGCATCCTGAATATCCTCCACCGACATCTGGCTGCGGCCCTTCATGGCGATGTGGTCGGTGATGCGCCCGATGAGCGCCTCGTCCTCGCCGCGGTCGGTGTGGAGCATGGCCTTGCGGATGGCGGCCTGAATTTTCAGGTCGTTGAATCCCACAATTCTTCCGTCTCGTTTTACTACTGTCTGTATCATTTCGTTGGGGTTTTATAGATTATTTATTTCTATATTTAAGTTCTTCGTTATTCGATATTGCAAAGATAGTGTTTTATTTATTACGATGATACTTTTAGACAATTTTTCTCGTGTTAATAAATGTCAAATTGTTATGATACAATAAGTTACAAAAAGTTTTGGAAAACTTTGCGTAATAATTTAGAAATATTATTTTCTAAAAATATATTTTTTGTGTTGGTTTTCTCATATTTATTTCTTATAAAAATCTTTTGAGAAGGCAAAAGACTGAAGAAACAAATAGGAGAGAAAAAAGACTATGCTCCTCCCTCAGAACAGATAGCTCATGGAAGCCTGCAGGTCATAGTGGGAGAACCCCGTGCGGGTGGTGCTCTCTGCCGGCATGGAGTAGCGGGAGGTGTGCATCCGCAGGACGGAGCCCAAGCCCCAGTGGGCGGAGAGTTTATAGGTCACGCCGAAGATGCTCATCATGCCTATGCCACTGCCCGGCATGTCTCCGCCGACGTTGTTGGAGACGTAGCCCAGTCCGAAAGCTGTGTCCCACCGCCATCCGGCATCGGTGGTATGGGCCAGCACCAGGCTTGCGCCGAGATAGTTCTCATGGGTCTCGACCGAGGGCAGCTGGGTGTGGCTCACGTTGAGTCCGAAGCCGTAGCCGCTGTCCCACACGTGCTCATAGTCGAGCGAGAAGGTGGTACCCGAGAGCGGGCTCTGGTTGTGGCCGTCGACATAAAACTTAGAGGTGAGCAGGGTATAGCCCACGCCTCCACGGAGGAGATTGGCACGCGGCAGCACACGGGCGGCAGTGTCGGCCGTCTGAGCATGCAGCGATAGGGTCGCCGACAGGACAACAGAGGACAAAATGGCTTTTATCATGATATTAAACGGTTTTTACGGCGACAAAGTTATGACTTTTTTTTCACATCCCGGCAACATTCTCGCTCATTTTTCAAAATCCGTCTGCACGGGGCTCACAGGGGCTTCTGACGAATACTATCTAATCGTGTCGCGAAAAGGGCCTAATCGTCCGACGATTAGATAGTATTCGTCGGGCGATTAGATAGTATTCGTCAAGCGATGAGATAGTATTCGGGTTGAGCGGAGACGGGGGGTTAGCAACCTTTCCCGTCGATGCTGCAGGCTGGTCCGTCGGGCATGGGCTCGAGGCCCACGTCGGCCGACGAGAGTGTCACGGTGCCGTCTTCGAGCACATAGCAGGGAATGCCGACATCGCCCTCCGCACGCGCCTCGGCGAAGGCGGGGTGGCTGTCGCGCAGGTCGAGAAACTCTTTGAGGTTCATCACATGGCTGCCGATATCGATCAGCCGGAAGCGGGAGTCGCCCGCCCCCTGCCGCTCCACATATTCGCAGTAGGGGCAGGTCTTCATGACATACATTTTGATCATAATAAAGAGGGTTGAGGGGGGTAGGAGATTATTGGAGATTATAGGGGGGGATAGGGGATTAGAAGAGATTATAAGAGATTATAGGGGATTATCGAAACTGAAGGGAAATGATAGGGGGAGGAAGGGG
>JAEAMQ010000056.1 GCA_016901395.1 Prevotella sp.
CAGGTGCTTTTTGATTTATTCTGTGGCCCCGAATTGCAATAATAAGTTGAACACCCGGCGAACCTTTATGCAGTAAGTGCTGCAAGCATTTCTTCCCTAAAACACTCCTCGGGTGTCTTATAGCCGAGTATTTTTCTTGGCAGGGTGTTGGCCCAGTACTCTACTCTGGAAATGTGTTCCACTGGGTAATCCTGGATTTTCTTCCCTTTGGGAAGAAATCGACGGAATAAGCCGTTGTGATTCTCATTCGTACCTTTGTCGCTGGAGCAGTACGGATGCGCATAATAGATCCGTGTGTGACTTAGTTTCTCTAGCTCCGACAGGCTAGAAAACTCACTGCCATTGTCTGTCGTAATGCTGAGGAACACTCGGCTGAAACAGCCGCGGAACATTCCATCCTTCAATTTTCTGAAGGCTGCTATTACAGAGGCACTTTCCTTGTTGGGCAGTTTTCTGATGAGGGAACAGCGTGTCTTGCGCTCAACCAGAGTCAGCAGTACTTCGTCCTTTGAGCGAGATCCCAGTACAAGGTCACACTCCCAATGCCCGAAATCCTGACGCTCATCCACAGAAGGATCGCGCTCATCTATACTGCGGCCGAACTTCTTCTTACGCTCACGAACCCGCTTCCTGGCGTTTTTTCGCTTGACGCGCAAGGGCAGGTCAATACTCTTGATTTTTCCTAGGAGCCCCAGCGTGACATAGTTGTACAGGGTTTTCGTACAGACCATCTCGCCACGTTGAAATTCTCCCGTAACCAGTGCCCTGCCAAAGCAGGCATCGAGCGACCAGTGATGTTCCTGAAGTCTCTTCTGCACATAGTCGAGGAATGCTCCCTTTGCTATGGCGTCGCATTTGCGACCACAGTTTTCGCGATGCGCCTCATAGGTGCTTTGCCCGTCTGCTGCGCGATAGCGTTCCACCTTGCCGTTATAGCAAAGAACCTTGCCACGCTTCACCTCGTTGCGTACCGTATTGACACAGCACCCAATCTCACGGGCTATGCTCCGATACGATTGCTTGTCGCGGAGACGCGTTTGGATAATGACTCGTTCCTCAAAAGTTAAATGAGCCCCTTTTTTGCGTAACGTATCCGTGGTAAAATGATTTTGATCCATAGCGATTCTCCTTTGTGGTTGTGTTTTTTGTGCTACTACATTTTACCACAAGGGTTCGCTATGGATTTTTAAGTGTTCAACTTAATTATACAATCCGCCGACTTTTTTCTTCATTTCCTTTAGATTTCATAGGAAAACCTATTTATATTTTATTATACATTATATACCAAAGGAATGAACAAATCTTGAATGATAGATGTGTGCCGTTCCTCAAATGATTCCAATCCGCCAATTAAGGCTACATCTTAAAATAAACTCATCCTCAACGTGTACATTTATTACTAAATGGCATATGGTTTTGCTATT
>JAEAMQ010000057.1 GCA_016901395.1 Prevotella sp.
GTATTTCTCAGTCAACGGCATGCGCCTGAGCCAGCCCCAGCGCGGCGTGACCGTTCGCGTCAACCAGCTGGCCCACGGTCAGCAGACCACCGAGAAAGTCATCGTGAAATAATCTCAAACTCGTCAATCCATCATCGGATGGCGAGCTCTATCAACTCTAAGGACGAGGCCTCACCCCCTGCGCGTGGGGCCTTTTTTTGTTGGTGGGGTAGTGGGGTGGTTTGGTAGTTTGGTAGTTTGGTAGTTTGGTGGGTTGTTAGAATAATTGGTGCAATTCGCGTAATTCGTAGTCTTCAATCTTAGTGAGATATAGGATTGTGAAAATATTATGTCATGTTGGGGGAAGACGGAGGGGGTGGCTTTAGTGATTAAACTTGTTTCTTGTCCACTAAAGACACAAAAATCTCAAAACATATAGGGAGGAGAAAGTCTTAGCAGCCACCTACGGTGGCATAAAGGCACAGACTCTTGCTGGCAGATACCGAGAAGCGATGACATAGGTATTGTCTTTCATTGGCCATCCGGCGGTGCGGGCATGCACGGGGCATGCCCCTACTGGTAATATGGAGCACATACCGCCCTTGTTCGGAGATGATTAGAACAGAGAACACTGGCAAGGCGAGATTTTCACATTTAGAAAAGACGGAGGCTCTGTAGGGACATGCCCCGTGCATGTCCGCACCGCCGGATGGCCAAAACCAGGGCGAGAGAATGTTTTTCTCAGGGGTTTCTGCAGACAAGAGTCTGTGTCCTCATGCCATCGGAGATGGAGAGAGGCTATTTTCTCAAGAAGATTTCAGTGAATTTATTTGTGTTTTCTGTGGACAATAAAAGAAAATCCGTGGAACAAGCCATAGCCTCCACGGAAAAATCAAAATAGCAAAGACCCTTATGGGCGGGATATACCAAGGAGAGGTCACAGGGGCTACGCACCCTACACCAGTCCGTCGAGGCGGCGTTTCATGTCTTTCAGCTGCTCGCGCACACTGATGAGCGTCTCCAGCACCTCGGAACTACGGTCCACCAACTCACGGTTTTCGTGCATATACTTGCGCGCGGCGGCAATCTTGAAGCCACGAACCTTGATAAGATTATAGATGACGCGGATGTCCTCAATGTCTTTCTCGGTATACTGGCGCACCTTGGTCGAGGCCACCGTCTTGGGCTTCAGGTTGGGGAACTCCGTCTCCCAATAGCGCAACGTGCTCTCGTTCACGCCAATCATCTGGGCCACTTCCTTGATGGAATAATACAGTTTGGGGTTCTTGTTTGTGTTTAATGCCATACTATAAGCCGGTTACAGAATTCTTTTCTGCAAAGATAGCAAAAAGATTGAAAAGGCTTTGAATCTGAGACGATTATTTAAAAAAAAATAAGAGAAAGCAAATAATCTGCTACAGGCCACAAGCTATGTGCTATCTTTTTAGTAACTTTGCACCAAATACATAATCAATAAAAAACGAAAACAGCTAAGATAAGATGATGACAGCTAACGAAATCCGTGACTCCTACAAGAAGTTTTTTGAGTCTAAGGGACACGTCATCGTACCGTCTGCACCGATGGTGATCAAGGACGACCCGACGTTGATGTTTACAAATGCAGGTATGAACCAGTGGAAGGATATCATCCTCGGCACCAAGGACCCTGAGCCGCGGCGCCGCACCGACTCGCAGAAGTGTCTGCGCGTGAGTGGTAAGCACAACGACCTCGAAGAGGTGGGACACGACACCTACCACCATACGATGTTCGAGATGCTTGGCAACTGGAGCTTTGGCGACTACTTCAAGGAGGGAGCCATCGACTATGCGTGGGAATACCTGGTGGATGTGCTGCATCTGAACCCCGAGGATCTGTATGTGACGGTGTTCGAGGGTGCGCCCGAGGAGAATATTCCGCGTGACGACGAGGCTGCCAAATACTGGGCCAAGCATGTGCCGGCCGACCATATCATCAACGGTAACAAGCACGACAACTTCTGGGAAATGGGCGACACAGGCCCTTGCGGACCCTGTTCGGAGATCCATGTGGACTCGCGTCCGGCCGAGGAGAAGGCCAAGGTGCCCGGCCGCGACTTAGTGAACAAGGACGACCCACAGGTGATTGAAATCTGGAATATCGTGTTCATGCAGTTCAACCGCAAGTCCGACGGTTCACTCGAACCGCTGGGCATGAACGTGATCGATACCGGTATGGGCTTCGAGCGATTAGTGCGCATGCTGCAAGGCAAGAACTCCAACTACGACACGGACATCTTCCAGCCCATCATCAAGGAGATTGAGATTCACTCGGGAAAGAAATATGGCTTCACGGTGCCGACCGGCAAGGACGGTGAGGGTGCCGACGAGCAGGAGAAAATCGACGTGGCCATGCGTGTCATCGCCGACCATCTGCGCACCGTTTCGTTCTCCATCGCCGACGGACAGCTGCCCAGCAATGCCAAGGCCGGATATGTCATCCGCCGCATCCTGCGTCGCGCCGTGCGCTATGCCTATACGTTCCTCGACCAGCGCAGTGCGTTTATGTTCAAGCTGGTGCCCATCCTCGTGCAGGAGATGGGAGCCACCTATCCCGAGTTGCCTGCCCAGCAGGAACTCATCAGCCGTGTGATGAAGGAGGAGGAAGACAGTTTCCTGCGCACGCTGGAGAAGGGTATCCAGTTGCTCAACGGCGACATGGAGAAGCTTCGCGCCGAGGGAAAGAGTCTGCTGGAGGGTGTGAGTGCCTTCCGACTGTTTGATACTTACGGTTTCCCGCTTGACCTTACAGAACTGATTTGCCGTGAGAACGGATTTACAGTAGACGAGAAAGGCTTCGACGAGGAGATGGCCAAGCAGAAGGCCCGCGCCCGCAACGCCGCCGCTGTGGAAAACAGCGACTGGGTGGTGCTGAAGGAAGGCGAGCAGGAGTTTGTGGGTTACGACTACTCAGAGTATGAGTGTCAGATCCTCCGTTACCGCAAAGTGACGCAGAAGAAGAACACGTTCTTCGAGGTAGTACTCGACCATACACCTTTCTATGGAGAGATGGGAGGTCAGGTGGGCGACCAGGGCGTACTCGTTTCCGATGGCGAGACCGTAGAGATTATCGACACCAAGCGTGAGAATAACCAGAGCATCCATATCATCCGCGAACTTCCCCAGGATCCGACAGCGGCTTTCATGGCCTGTGTCGATACCGACAAGCGCAACGCCAGCGCTGCCAACCACACCGCCACCCACCTCTTGGACTATGCCCTGAAGCAGGTGCTGGGCGACCATGTGGAGCAGAAAGGCTCGTTTGTCAGCCCCGACACGCTGCGCTTCGACTTTGCCCACTTCCAGAAAGTGACCGATGAGGAGCTGCGCGAAGTGGAGCGATTGGTCAACAAGTTGATTCGTGAGGACTATCCGCTCGACGAGCATCGCGACACCCCCTTGGAGGAAGCCAAGGAGATGGGAGCCATCGCACTCTTCGGAGAGAAGTATGGCGACAAGGTGCGCGTGGTGAGATTTGGCCCCACTTGCGAGTTCTGCGGTGGTATTCACGCCAAGAGCACCGGTCGCATCGGACTGTTCAAGATTGTCAGCGAGAGCAGTGTGGCTGCCGGCGTGCGCCGCATTGAGGCCATGACGGGCCAGACTTGCGAGGAGGCTGTCTATGCTTTGGAAGACATGCTGCGCTATATCAAGGGTGTGTTCAACAACTCCAAGGACCTCAAGGCCACCATCGACAAGTTTGTCGAAGACAACAGTCTGATGAAGAAAGAGATGGAGAGCTTCCGCGCTCAGGCCGTAGACCGCACAGCCAAGACACTCGCCGAGCGTGTGCAAAATATCAATGGGGTGAACGTGGTGAAAGCCGTCATCCCGGCAGAACCCGCTTCGGCCAAGGACATTGTGTTCAAGGTGCGCGAGCTGGTGCCCGAAAACCTGCTCTGTGTGCTGGGTTCTACCCACAACGATAAGCCGATGTTGTCGGTGATGCTCAGTGAGGACATGGTGAAAGACCGTGGTCTCAACGCCGGCCAGATGGTGCGCGAGGCCGCCAAACTCATTCAGGGCGGTGGCGGCGGACAGCCCCATTATGCTCAGGCTGGTGGCAAAAACGCCGACGGACTCTCTGTCGCCGTAGACAAAGTCATCGAGCTTGCCGCCCTCTAAGGGCCTCAACCGCGAGTTCAGGGGGACGCTGCCCGTCAGCGTCCACATCCTATACCCTCATATTCAAGAGCCTCATCCTTGTCCCAAAAGCCATCGGTGAGGCTCTCTTTTCATAAAACCTACCCATCTATGAAACCCTTTCACATCCTTTTTGCGGCTCTCCTGGCCGCCTCTCCCCTGTCTTCTCATGCCCAGACCAAATCGTGGACGGCCGACAACGGCAACGGGACGTTTACCAATCCCCTGTTCTATGACGAGTTCTCCGACCCCGATATCCTGCGCGTCGGCGATGATTACTACCTCGCAGGAACCACGATGCACAGCGTGCCAGGCGTGAATATCCTCCACTCCAAAGACCTTGTCAACTGGGAACAATGGAGCTATTGCTTCGACCGCTTTGACTTTTCCGACCCCGCTTTCTCCCTGAAAGACGGCAAGGAAGTGTATGGCCAGGGCGTGTGGGCACCCGCCATACGCTACCACGACGGCAAGTTCTATGTCTTTACCAATGTCAACGGCAAAGGTCTGCAGGTGTTTATTGCCGACGACGCACGCGGTCCGTGGAAGCATATCAATATGAAAGGCAAGATCTATGACCTCAGTGTGCTGTTCGACGACGACGGAAAGATCTATGCCATCCACGGCTATGGCGAGGTGAAATGCACCGAACTGAAGCCTGATTTCAGTGAGCCGGTCTACTCTTCAGAGCGTACTATCATCCCCGAAGGCACCGGCGTGGGCGAGGGACACCATATGTATAAGATCAACGGATGGTATTATCTCATCTCCACCGACTATCGTCCCAACGGACGGACGCTATGCAGCCGCTCCAAGAATATATGGGGACCCTACGAGACCATCACCATCACCGCCGATGAAACGATGGGCTATCACGCTGCGCCGCTGACGCAATGGAAGGGCCGCATCGTCGACGACGGCTCGTCATTCGTCATCCCACAGGCCGATCCCAATGCCACAGCATGCTCCAATGCCCATCAGGGCGGCATCGTCTCCACCCCCGACGGACAGTGGTGGGCACTGCTCATGCAGGATTTCCACAGCATCGGGCGCACGGTAGACCTGCTTCCCGTGACCTGGAAAGACGGTTGGCCGATGATTGGTCTCGAAGGAAACCTCGGGCGCGCACCCCGTACCTGGCTGAAGCCCAACGCTCCCACGCAGACCCCACACGCCCCTTACGAGCGCAACGAGAACTTCAACGGCAAGACGTTGGGACGCGTATGGCAGTGGAACCACAACCCCGACGACACGCAGTGGAGCCTGGCCAAGGGACAGCTGCGGCTCAATTCGATGCCCGCCAAACAACTGATGTGGGCACGAAACACGCTCACCCAGCGTGTCATCGGACCGACATCGGTCACCACGGTGATGCTTGACGCCCGCCATCTGAAGCCCGGCGACGTGGCCGGACTGGGCAATATCAATGTGCCTTGCTCGTGGATCGGACTGGTGAGAAAGGCCAACGAGACCGTGCTGAGGTGTTTCCAGCAGAACGACAACGACACCATCGACCTGCAGACCTTTGCCAACGGCAAACTCCCGAAGACCATCTGGCTGCGTCTCAACGGCGATTTCGACAACGACAAAGCCCGTTATGCCTACTCCCTGGACGGCAAAACGTTTGTCGATGCCGGTCCCGAGATGCGCCTGAGCTATCAGCTTTGCACCTTCCAGGGCAGTAGGACGGCCCTCTTTGCCTTCAACCATCAGGGCACGAAGGGAGGCTATGCGCTATTTGACAATTTCACCGTCGACGAGCCGTTGGCCGACCGAAGCCACAACATTCCATACGGCAAGACCTTCCGCATCATCAATCTCGCCACGGGAAAACCCGCGGAAGCCACTACCCACGGCGTGCTCTACGACACCCACAACGACAACAACAGCCCGCGCACCCACTTCCGTTTCATCGACAAGGGGCAGGGCAAGGTCATCGTCCAGTGTGCCGACGGACGCTATGTCATGTCGTCTGGCTGGGGCATTCCGGGCGATGTGCGCATGACAAAGGATGAAAACCAGGCCGAGGTGTTCCTCTATCAGGACTTCCTCAACCAGGAATTCATGCTCATGTCGATGGGCAAACACACCTATATCGGCAAGAGTCCCACCACCGGCAGTCCTTATTCGATGGACTACAAAGGCTCCGACCCCGCGCGAAAGAATGGTGCGGTGATGAGATGGGAGGAAGTAAAGTGACCTGAAAGCGTTCATCCCTCACTTTCAATAGAATATATAATAATATCCGTTAAATCATTAACGGATATTTTTTGTTTATCCTTACCTTTGCATCCATTATGAATTATCTGTGGATTGTAATCTTCATGGCCCTGCCCATCCTCGGCATCGGCTATACGTTTTCACACCTGTGGCAGCTCCTTCCGTTGCCTGCGATGTATAAGTATGTGATTCTTGGCGTGCTCGGAGCGTTTGTTTTCTCCTTCTTTGCCAACTTCGGCCTGTTCCGTCTGGACCACTGGCCGATGCCGTTGGCTACCGCCACCTATCAGATTGGCAGTTCGTCGCTCATCATATTGCTATATGCCGTGCTGCTCTTTCTGCTGCTCGACCTGGGCCATCTGGTGCATCTCGTGCCCACCACTTTCCTCCATCACAGTTGGAAAGGCACGCTCACAGTCGCCGCCATCCTTCTCGGCACCTTCACCTATGCCTATTTCCACTACATGGACAAGGTGCGTCAGCCCATTGAGATGCACACGCAGAAGGCGGTGGACAAGCCTATGACGATTGTCATGGTGTCCGATTTGCACGTGGGATACCTCAATCAGGTGGATGAATTGAACCGTTGGGTGGACCTCATCAACCACGAAAAACCCGACCTGATACTCATTGGCGGCGACATCATCGACGGTCATGTGAGGCCCCTCCGCGAGGAAAACATGGCGGCATCGTTCCGTCGTCTCAAGGCGCCGGTGGTGGCCTGTCTGGGCAATCACGAGTATTACGGAGGCATGCAGGGCACCTATGATTTCTACAAAGAGGCGGGCATCACGCTGTTGCGCGACCAGTCGGTGACGGTGAAAGGCCTGAACATCATCGGCCGCGACGACCGCACGAACCCCCATCGCAAACCCCTGGCAGAGCTGATGAAGGGCATCGACCTCTCGAAATACACCATCCTGCTCGACCATCAGCCCTACCATCTGGAGGAAGCCGAGCACGCCGGCATCGACTTTGAGTTCAGCGGGCACACCCATCGCGGTCAGCTGTGGCCCATGAGTTGGATTACCGACGCCGTGTATGAGGACTCCTTCGGTCCACTGCAGAAGTCGGGCACGCAGTATTATGTGTCGAGTGGCATCGGCATCTGGGGCGGCAAGTTCCGCATCGGCACCCGCAGCGAGTATGTCGTAGCCACGCTCTCAAACCCCTAACCCTCCATCTCTCCACCCCACCAACCCACCAACCCACCATCCCACCAACCCACCACCATGCAAATAGACATCAACTGGATCCAGGAAAACTTCCGGATGTTCAACGTACGCTACTTCGACGGCAGCCTGCCCGAACCGCGCTTTCACGTGGGTCACTCCCGCACGCGACTCGGAACGATGTCGCTGAAGCGCAAGACGCGGTGGGGACGGACGCAGCTCTACGATTTCGCCATCGGCCTGAGCAACTATTACGACCAGACCGAACAGCAGTTTCGGAGCGTGTTGCTGCACGAGATGATCCATCTGTCGATAGCCCACAGCGGCGTGAGAGACACGTCGCCCCACGGCGTGGTGTTCCGCGGGATGATGGAACGACTCAACCAAGACGGGTGGAACATCAGCGTGACGACCACCACCCGCGACATGAAGAAAGCCTATGAAGGGTCGAAGACCGTCATCCGCGAGTATCTCGTGCTGGCCATCGAGACCGCCGACGGGAGACGGTTTCTGTCGTCGGTCAACCCGAAGTTTGCCCGCACCATCGACCGCCGCATCCAGACGGTGAGGGAGATAATCCGCCACGGATGGTACACCACGGGCGACCGATGGTTTGAAGATATGCCGAAGGTGAGGAGCCTGCGAGGGCGACGCGTCACGGCAGAGGTCTATCGGTCGAAGACCACCGCCATGACTCCCATCATCTTCTGACCCCATCCCTCCCCTTTTCCTATCACTATCACCAACTAATCTCACCCATGACACCTTCCAAACCCACCGACCCCGACATCCAAAAGGCCCTGGCCGAGAAACTGCAATATGCAGGCAAGGCCCAGCCCTCCATGAAACGGCGCAGCAGCCACAACGACTACACCGACCGCCACACCTATATGGTGACACTCGTCATAGAGGGTCGCCGCCCCCTGCTCGGCCATCTCGAAGGCGACGTAAAGGCACCCAGCGGCACCGCCAACGTGCCAAGGCTCGTGCCGTCGGCTCTGGGCAGGGCGGTCATAGACTGTTGGGAGCGCATCCCCGAGTTTTATCCGAAGATAGGGCTCATCGCCCTGCAGCTCATGCCCGACCATCTCCACGGCATCCTCATGGTGGGGCAGCACATGGAGAAGCCGCTGGGCGCGGCCATCAACGGCTTCAAGCGCGGCTGCACCCGGGCCTACCGCCAGCTGCTGGAGGTCGGAGCGGGAGCGGCCGCAGGCGGTGGGCACGGCCCGTATGATGGCGTATTACGCCATCTTACAGACCCAAGCAACCACCCAGAGGCACAAGGCGGCCAACCAAAGACACCAGCGAGCAACCACCCAGAGGCCCAAGGCGACAAGCCAGAGACACCAGCGAGCAACCGCCCAGGGGCACCCGGCGACAAGCCAGAGGCACCGAGCACGCAGCCCCAGCAGCCCGAGGGCGAGGGCCGGCAGGTCAGCGCGCAGCCCCTCCTATCCCAGCCCCTCCCGCCTTGCGACTTCTCGGCCGTGACCCATACCCACCCGGAACGCAGAGAGGGCAAGGGGCAGCTCTTTGAGATCGGCTACAACGACAAGATACTGCTGGAGGAAGGGCAGATGGGGCGGTGGCTCCACTACCTGGCCGACAACCCCCGCCGTCTCATGGCCAAGCGCCTGCACCCCGACCTTTTCCGTGTGCAGCGGGGACTGACCTATGCGGGCATGACCTTCTCGGCCATCGGCAACCGATGGCTTCTCACCCGCCCGAAACTCCGCATACAGTGCTCGCGCCGACTGACCGAGGAGCAGATACAGGCCGACGTGGCCTTCGCCCTGCGGAAAGCCCGTCTCGGGCGCGTGCTCGTCTCCCCGCGAATATCGCCGGGCGAGAAGGCCATCATCGACGCGGCCTTTGCCCAGGGCTACCCCATCATCCTGTTGCAGGAAAACGGGTTCACCGATTTTGCCAAACCGGGAGGCCGCTATTTCGATGCCTGCGCAGCCGGACGCATGCTCATTCTCGCCCCGTGGAGCCATCACAACGAGGCGAAGACCATCCAGCGCACCCAGTGTATGGCCCTCAATGACATCGCCCGACTGCTCTGCGATGCCGACCTGCCGAAAACAGAAAATCCCAATGAAAAAACTTGAATAAAGCCTTGACATCCCGGCGATATTCAGAAAAAGAAAAACCTCGGCTCGAAATACGCCCAAAATGAGCCAAGCACAACCCATTGACTACCAACAACCTACAAACCAACCCACCAACCCACCCCTCCCGTTAGGTACTAATCGCACCCAAAAAAGCTATCTTATCGCATCATGATTAGGGCCTAATGGCACGACGAAAGGATAGTAAACGCAAGACGATTACTATCTCATCGCAGAAACAACAGACGGAAAGGGCAAATCCTTTCCGATTATTCAACAAAACGAGGGAATAGATTTTCTATTTGAAGAAAAACTGAAGCACGGATTTTTCAGAACTATTTTGACAAATCGACCACACCGGAAGCCTACGGCTGCTCATCGGAAATCTGGTTCTTCGGCCAGTTGACGAGGAACAGTTTGTCGGTGGCTCGCGTGAAGGCCGTGTAGAGCCAGTGGATGTAGTCGGGCGTGAGCATGTCGTCGGTCATATAGCCTTGGTCGAGATAGACATGCTGCCACTGTCCGCCCTGCGCCTTGTGGCAGGTCACGGCATAGGCAAATTTCACTTGTAAGGCATTGAAATAGATGTCGGTGCGCAGCGCGCGCAGACGGTCGGGCTTGGTCGGAAGGTCGGCATAATCTTCCATCACCTGGCCGAACAACTGCTCATTCTGCTCCCTCGTGAGGGCCGGAGCGTCGGTCGTGAGCGAGTCCATGATGACCGTTGTCTGCATCTCAAAGTTGTCATAATCAGGGAATTGCAACCACACATCGGCAAAGCGGAACCCATAAAACTCCCTCACGTTTCTCACATTCTGCACACGCGCCCTGTCGCCATTGGCCAGAAACGCGGGAATATTGTCGCGCATGCCGTCGGCCGGAGCCTTCGAAGCCTCGGCCTGCAGGCTCTCTGTCCAGAAATAATTGTTGCGCACAATCATCACCATATCACCCGAACAGAGGGCATCCTCACGGTCGAGCACCATATTGCGGATGCCCTGATTGTAGACGTTGGCACGCTTGTTGGACCGCGAGACGACAATGGTTTCGTCGAGACCCACATGGCTATAGCTCGATGCCAGACTCTCAATGAGTTCGTTGCCGGGCATGACCACGATGTCGGCAAAACCGTTCAGCTCAATCCTGGGCAGTTCGGTGGCCGCGTCGTGGGTAATCAGATGACGGATATACGTGGCATTAAACAGGATGCCCGAGTCGTGACTCTGGCGCAACACCATGTCGAGGTCGCACTGATACACCTTCATGCCATAGCCCGCAAGCACATCGGCACTGAGCGCCGGTGCCTCGTCCTCGCCCACAGGCGGCAGCTGTGCGCGGTCGCCGATGAGCAACAGACGGCAGCCCTCGCCCGAGTAGACATACTTCATGAGGTCGTCGAGCAGACTGCCCGAACCGAAAGCGTTGTCGCCCGAGGGAACGCTGCTCACCATAGAAGCCTCGTCGACCACGAAAAGCATGTGGTGATAGCGGTTGTCGTTGAGGTTGAACACGCCGTCGAGACCCTGATACGCCTTCTCCCGATAGATGCGCCGGTGGACGGTGTAGGCCGGCATACCACTGTTCAGGGAGAACACTTTGGCCGCCCTTCCGGTGGGAGCGAGGAGCATGAGCTTCTGCCCGAGACGGCGAAGGGTGCGCATCATGGCTCCCGCAAGCGACGTCTTTCCCGTTCCGGCAGACCCGCGGAGCACCATGACGACATTGGGGTCGCGGTCGGAAAGGAAGTGGGCGAAGGTGTCCAAGGCCATGCGCTGGTCGAAGGTAGGCTCAAAGCCAAACTCCTGGAGGATGCTATCGATGAACTCTGGGATTTTCACGTGAGGGGGAGACGTTATGGATGATTTATGAATTGTTAAAAGACCGGTGGCAAACGAGGTTATCCACGGGGTTTTTATTATCTTTGCAACATGAAGATGTTGTTATGCAACACAAAGTTAGCAATATTCAACGAGAAATGAAGGGCTATCCCAAAAATAATGTTTTGCTGTTGGCCGGCGTGCTCATTCTGGCGGTGCTGTGTTACCTGAGCGTCAGCGGTCCCATCCGGTTTCAACGGCAACGGACTGAGCGCGAGGTGGCCGTGAAGCAACGGTTGATGAAAATACGTGCGGCAGAGGAGCACTATCGCAGCAAGACGGGGGTCTATACGGGCGACTTCGGCAAGCTGACGGCCGGCGGATGGCTGCCCGACTCGTTGCAGTTTATCCCCTATTCCGACGGCCGGCGGTTCTCTCTCACCGCCACAACCGTCATCGGAAAGAGCGGCCAGCAGATACCCCTGATGGAGTGTGGGGCCGGATACGCCGACTATCTGAAGGGACTTGACGAGAACTCCATAGCCAATCTCATAGAGGAAGCTAACCTGTCCGGACGCTATGGCGGACTGAAAATAGGCGACATCACCGAGCCCAACAACAACGCCGGCAACTGGGAGTAACTCCCAACAGCCCATCAATCGACCAACCCAACATGATGAATACCAATAAATCCCCACGAATGACCATCCGCGTGAGCCAAGGCTCACTGGCCTTTGCCATTGCCGAGAAAGACAATGCGGAGCAACTGGCCTACCGCCCTTACACCATCAAGAGCGGCGTGTCGGTGGCTGCCAACCTGCGTGAGGCCTTCAAGACCGAGTCTGAAATGCTCACCTGCACCCCGCGTGCGAGGGTGCTCGTCAACTCTCCCGTGCTCCTGCTGCCCATTGAGGAATACGATGAGAAGCAGTGTGAGACGCTCTACATGCACAGCTTCCCCAATATAGAGGGCTGCGCGATGATGAGTAACGTGTTGCCCGACCTCAATGCCGTGGCACTGTTTGCCGTGAACAAAGACCTCATGACGGTGGTCTACGACCACTATGAGGACGTGAAGTTTCTGGCACTGATGCAACCCGTGTGGCGCTATATGCACAAACGGAGTTTCATCGGCATCCATCGCAAACTGTTTGCACACTTCCACGACAATGTGTTGGAGCTGTTCAGCTTCGAGCGAAACCGCTTTGTCTTCAGCAATCGCTTTGATGTGAAGCACACCAAAGATGCCCTGTACTTCATCCTGTTTGTATGGAAAGAGCTGGCACTCGACCAGCAGAAGGACGAACTTTACCTTTCGGGCGACATCCTCGAACGTGAGAAGCTCCTGCCCGATCTGCAGCAACACCTGCGCAAGGTGAGTGCCATCAACCCGGCCGCCGACTTCAATCGTGCACCCATGACAGCCATCAAGGGCATCACCCTCGACATAGTGACGATGTATTTGGGGTGAGATGGGTGATAGGTGTTGGGTGGTAAGGGATAGATGGTAGGTGTTATGAGAGGAAGGAAATGAATGGGAGGATAAAGGAAAGAGATTTGAAGCATGAGAATAATAACCGGAAAATATAAGGGAAGACACTTTGATGTTCCCCGCAGTTTTAAGGCAAGGCCCACCACGGACTTTGCCAAGGAGAACATTTTCAATGTGATGAATGGATATGTTGACTTCGAAGGGGCCACGGCTTTGGACCTTTTCGCCGGCACGGGAAGCATCTCTCTGGAGCTGTTGTCGCGCGGATGCCATACCGTGGTGAGCGTCGAGGCCGACCGAGACCATGCGCGTTTCATCGGCCAGTGTATGCAGAAGATCGGTGCTGAGGGCCATCTGCTCATCAAAGGGGATGTGTTCCGCTTCCTGAAATCGTGTCATCAGCAGTTCGACTTCATCTTTGCCGACCCGCCCTACGCCCTCGAACAGCTCCCCACCCTGCCCGACCTCATCTTCCAACACGATCTGCTCAAACCCGAAGGCGTATTCGTTTTTGAGCACGGAAAGACCCACGACTTCTCCCAGCACGCCCATTTTGTGGAGCACCGGAGCTATGGGAGCGTGAATTTTAGTATATTTAAGGCCTAAACCATAGGTATAGCATAGCACACCTTGCACTCTCCAGCCTCTCCCCCTTGCCCCTCCCCCGCAGGGAGGGGAGTAATCACCGGGATAAACAAGGGGTAGATGGACGAAGATAAATAGATGTTTTCGGACAGATTTACAGCCTCGACTACATCAACAAAACATTTATACATCGTCTTCTGCGGGATGATTTTGGACTAATTTTAGGCTCCAGCTATATCTACATTCCAGATACTCGCGATAACAAAAGCACATCAAAGAAAAGCCCCTCATCTGCAATCAGAGTAAATGAGAGGCTTGTTTTATTGTCTATCCAGCATGAACATCCCCCGCCCCTGTGGGGGAGGGAGGGGTGGAGTTTATAATAACGGGCTCACCAGCCTCAGCACACTTTCCCACAACCGACGCAGGAAGGAGCGGCCTTCGACCTTGCGCACCTCGTCGATGAGCTGACAATGCTGCTGGTCGGAGAGGAAAACAGACTTCATCCGAAGCGCCATCGCCTCATCATAAAAGAAGATATTCGACTCGAAATCGTGCTCAAAACTGCGGAAATCGACATTTGTGCTGCCGCAGGTGGATATGCAATCATCGCTCACGAGTATCTTGGAATGGTTGAACCCAGCCTTGTAGAGATACACCTTCACACCCGCTTCGAGCGTCTCCATGACATAGGAGATGCTCGCCCACTCCACAATCTTGGAGTCGCCATACATCGGAATCATCAGCCTCACGTCCACCCCCGTGAGCGCGGCGGTGCGCATGGCAAAGAGTATCGGTTCGGTAGGCAGGAAGTAAGGGCTCTCCATATAGACATAACGGCGCGCTTCGAGCAACACACGGACATATCCTTGCATGATGTCGGGCCACGGAGACACCGGGCTACTCGTCACCACCTGGGCCAGACAGTTGTTGTCTATGCGCGGGTCGTGGTCGGGATAGTAGATGCGATTGGTCACCAGCGTATGGTCTACAAAGTACCAGTCGACCAGGAAAGCACGCTGAATGCCATACACCGCACCTCCACGCACCATGAGATGGGTGTCGCGCCACGCCTGTTTGCCGGTGCCCTTGACATAGCGCGTGGCAAAGTTCATGCCGCCGATGAACCCCACCGTGCCATCGATGATGATGAGTTTGCGGTGGTTGCGATAGTTCACCTTCGACGTAAACGCCGGGAATTTCACGGGCATGAACGCGTGAACATCGACCCCTCCGTCGCGCATTCGCTCGAAAAACGAACTCTTGACGCGCCAGCACCCCACGTCATCGTAGATCACCCGCACCTCAACACCTTCGCGAGCCTTATCGATCAGCGCATCGGCGACAAGGTTTCCGAGGGCATCATCATTGAAGATATAGATGTCGATATGAATGTGGTGACGGGCCTTGCTGATAGCCCGGAGCAAGGCGGGGAAGAACGAATAGCCGTCGGTGAAAATCTCCACCTCGTTGTTTTTGAACGGCAACGCCATGTTCTGATTCTTGAACAGCTGCATCAGGGGCTGGTGCGACTTGGGCAATCGCAGCTCCCGCTGCTCCAGAAACTCCGTCATCGACCGCTTGGTCAACTGGTCAAGCGAGCTCTGACTGATAAATTTTTCCTTGCGGGTGTTCTGTCCGAAAAAGATGTAAAGCACCAAACCGAGGAGGGGGAGAAACCACAACACAAGGACCCATGCCATAGTTTTGGACGGCTGCCGATTGTCCATCAGCACCCGTATCATCACGCCTATGACCAGAAGGCCATAGACCAGTCCCCAAAGCCAATGCAGATAGATCATTGATGGTCCTCCCTTTTTCCTTTATTTAAAACCTATCATCTTGTGGGTTTGTAATGACAGGCGCCAGCGTGGATGTTTTTTGATATAGTCCACACAGGCTTCCACTATCGTTTTGTTGCGCTCAGGACATCCTGTGTCACACGGTTGGAGATAATAATAATCGGCCTGAATGCCACCGTCGGAAACTTCCATACGTTCGTCGACCACCACCTTCAGTTCGTCACACCGTCTCACCGTCGTATGCTCTTTGGGCGACACCGTGAGCCAATCTACCGCAGCCGGCGGCTCCTTTGTGCCATTACTCTCCATCGCGACCACATAACCGGCCTCATGAAGATGGCGAAGGAGCTGCTCATCGACTTGCAGCGAGGGTTCACCGCCGGTGAGCACACAGAGCATTCCCTGCTTATCACCTACATTTCCCGCATCAGACTCATCCGCCTTCAGGCAGCATTCCATGCGTGAGAGAATGTCTTCGGCCGACAGATTTTCGTATGTGTCAAACTCCGTATCGCAGAACGAGCAACGCAGATTGCATCCGCTAAACCGTACAAACACTGCAGCCCGTCCCGTGTTGTGTCCTTCGCCTTGAAGGCTATAGAAGATATCGTTGACCCGGTAGCCCATCACTCATCCTCCTCATACCATGCAATGTTGTTGGCACTCTCCCTGACCACCGCCTTATAACAGGTGGGAATCTGCTCCACAATCCATCGGGCGATATTCTCTGCCGTAGGATTGAATGGCAACACCTCATTGAGATCCGCATGATCCAACACCCCATGAATCTTTTTCTTGATATGTCCGAAATCTTCCACCATACCGTCCCTGTTCAGTTCCTTAGACTTGCAGTAGACCGTCACACGCCAGTTATGGCCATGTACACGAGCACACTTGCTCTCATACGACAACTCAAGATGATGACTGGCCGATATTTCTAATTCTTTTTTTATATAATACATAAATGTTATTTTGCCTTTTTCTTTTGGATGTATGCCAATTCCCTGAGTGCAAAACTACTGTTCGACGGATCATCGAGCAACTGTTTGAGCAAGGTCTCCGCCTCCTCATAGCGCTCGTATCTCACTAACAGATAAGCTTTCCTACGTTTGAGGAACCCCATGAACGCTGCCACTTCATGCATCTCCCCGGAGACTCCCTCAAAGTGTTCCTCACCCACAACAGACTGCAAATCCTGCATATACGACTCTATGAAAGTCATGGCACGGAAGTCGTCTCCATTGACCAAGCAGTTGATAAACGTCTGTGTGTAGAGCATCCTATGGGCAGGAAGGGTGAGCTGGAGATAATAAGCCGCACGTTTGTACTGATGAAGACTCGTATAACAAGCCCCTATAAGGTAGCAGACCTCCATGAAAGCACCTTGTAGGGTGAGTCCCATTTTGTCGAGAGACGGCTGTAAATGCTTAAAGAGGCTCTCCAGCACGAACACGCTCTCATAGTATCTCTGCTGTTCGAACAAAGCCTTTCCCTGTAAGATCGCAAGTGCAAAATTGGGGTTGCGAATACTCATGAGCAATCTTTCATCATCGCTCATCTCCTCCACATGACCTGATTTCTGCTTGCCCAACGCTTCCTTCCAGACATAGCGGAACTCTTCCACCCTACGCTCCGAGGGCGTAAGGTCATAGCCCAAGAGTACACTCGTCATGAGGTTTTGCCGTTCCAGGTCGTCTGGTATCAACGAAACACGGACCGACAGAGGTGCTATCGACAAAGTGACGCGGTAATAAAGGGTGTCGACGGCTTTGCCTTCCTGCTCAAAATCCATCGTAAGATGACGCTGTTTCACAGGGTTACGCGGATCGTAATAGTCGAGCAAAGCCACTGCCGAACGATGAACGAAATCTCCATCGGCTATCAATGCCTGACGAATATCATAGTCGAGGATGGCATCCGGCTCCTCCAGTATCCTCACCTCAGTGTCCTGAGTGATTACCATCCGGGCAGGTACAATATCAGACAACCCCATTGCCGTAGCCAAAAGATACCTCAAGCGGATAGGGTCAGCCGGCTGTTCGTGCCATTCCGGCCCATCAGACTGATGCATCATCTCCTGCTCGCGAATGAGAAACAGCTCCCGAGCCTGTGAAGCCACCGTCTTCTCCAAATCATGATTGTAGACCTTTTGACTTGCTTCTTTGAGTTCGTTGTACTTTGTGACAAAGACGCGCTGCCAACGGAAAATGTTCTTCATTGCCCGCTCCATCACCTCCTTGACCGTATTATCGGATATCAGCAACTCACTCACAATATGTACATCAACCACACCTTTGGCCTCGTTCACCGTGTAGACAACTTTGCTCGTTTCGGTGTTGAGGTTGCAATGATTGCAGACATTGCGCACCGCCTCTATGTATTCCAATTCAACATCAAAGAAGAAAGGATAAGTGAGACGTACATAAGGGGTATTCTTTTCTACCCTAAGACCGAAATGTCCGCCCTGATAGGTATAGTGGGCCACAAGATCCTCGTGGTCTTTCTCCCACGAGACCTTACAGTTGAACTTCTTCATCGCGTAGTTCACGCTCAGCTTGTTGTCATCCTGCGTACGTGCATAGAGTCCCATCACCGCATCGTGATGCCTGCGCCACAATGGGAGAAACACAAAGGCTATGATAAAAAGGATAGCCCAGAAAACGATGATGATCACAATATTTGTCATACTCTATTTGCAAACTTAACGAAAATAATCGATATAAAGTCTTTTTCAAGTATAAAAAGTACATACCAATGACAGAAAAATACAACATGCGGAATCACTAGTGTCCGGTAAACTTCTCCTTAGAATTCGTAAGTATCTGATAAATAATATTTTCCGCGGACAAACGCCTGTACACGATTTGAAATGCCTAC
>JAEAMQ010000058.1 GCA_016901395.1 Prevotella sp.
CCTGCCAAAGCCTCTAATAAATAAAATACTAAAATCAACTGGCAGAATATGGCTGTATATTGCGGGACATCAACTAACCATAAATTCAAAATTCCATTTATTTTTAACATAAACGGAAAAGAGATGAGGAGCATCAAATAATAAGACAACTTCGATGCTCTAAAAATCAATTTAAAGAATTTTGTTATCTCGCCAGAAGCATAATACTTTACAATTTGCGGATTGAAGGCGGTCTGAAAATTTGTAAAGAATTGGACGATGTAACTTGATACCTGATTGGCAATGCCAAGAGCAGCACTTAGTGTGACACCATAAAAGATATTGACAAGAATATTCAGCCCTTGCTGTGCCCCGACATTGGCCAGATTGCCGAAGAGCGACCATCCCGAGAACCCGAATAGCTCCTTCGCCATTGACCGATCCCATTTCCGCTGATAATGACACGTCTGGAATTTCTTATGGCAATATACCCTGTATGCAACGTTATCAACTACATTCACCATCATCAGAAGGAAACCGTAGAAGATCAATTTATCCACGGGAGAGATGTAAAGGAGATAGACGATGACAAGCTTCAGGATGACATCAAGCAGACTGAGATAGGCATAGAAGTCCATCTTCTCGTAGGCTATCAAGGATGCATTGTACGGTATCCTGGTAAGATTGAGCATAAACGTAAAGACCGTGAATTGATACACCCATAAAGCAGCATTCATCCTTTCAGGAGGGATATTAAGCTGTGTATCCACAAACCATAAGCCAATCGTTTCTGCCAAGACCAGAAAAATGACCGACAACAGAATATAAATATTCATGCTCATGGAAAACACATTTTGTGTTCCCTGTGGGTCATTTTTTCCTATATAAAAATTGAGATACCTTTGAGTTGCCGATGTTAGCGCACCATTGATAAATGAAAATAAAACAACAACTCCCCCAATGATATTATAGGTTCCATAATCCGAAGTCCCCAGGACTTGTAATACAACACGTGACGTGAATAATGAGACGATCATTATCACGAACATCCGGATGTAGAGGAACATGGTGTTCTTGAGGATACGCTTGTTATTTTGTGCAGCTGATTGCGCCATATTCGATGTGTTTCTTGAAGTGCATTTATTTCCTCAAGCTCTCCTGATACCACTCGTAGAGTTTCTCGACACCATCTTCGATTTCCACTTTGTGGGTCCAGCCGAGACGGTGGAGCTTCTCCACGTCGATGAGCTTGCGGGGAGTGCCGTTGGGTTTGGTGTCGTCCCAGATGACGTCGCCCTCGAAGCCGACGGTCTTCACCACGAGTTCAGCCAAGGCCTTGATGGTGAGCTCTTTGCCGGTACCGACATTGATGTGGCAGTTGCGGATTTCGCCAAGCGAGGGAATGTAGCCACCACGACCTTCGGAGTTGTTGCGGTCGACAGCGCCGTCTACCTTGGCTCCATAGAACACGCTGGAGTATTTCTCGATGCCGATGATGTTGCTGAAGTCGACATTGAGGAGCACGTGCACGCTGGCATCGGCCATGTCTTCGCTCCAAAGGAACTCACGCAGTGGGCTGCCGTCGCCCCAGAGAGTCACGCGGTTGTCCTCGATGCCATAGAAGGCCAAAGCCTTGAGGATGCGATCCTCGCTGTTCTTACCATCGACATTACCCTCGCCGATGATAGCGCGCAGCTTGTCGGTGGGGTTGATGGGGCGCTTGTCCATATCCACACGGATGGCCTCCCAGTTGCCCTCATGGATGAGTTTGGCCAGATAGATCTTGCGCATCATGGCAGGCATCACGTGGCTATTCTCCAGATGGAAGTTGTCATTGGGACCATAGAGGTTGGTGGGCATCACGGCGATATAGTTGGTGCCATACTGCAGGTTGTAGCTCTCACACATCTTCAGTCCGGCAATCTTGGCGATGGCATACTCCTCGTTGCTGTATTCGAGGGGTGAGGTGAGGAGGGCGTCCTCGCGCATGGGCTGGGGTGCATCCTTGGGATAGATGCAGGTGGAGCCGAGGAAGAGGAGTTTCTTCACACCGTGGGTGTAGGCGTTCTCGATGACGTTGCACTGCATCTTCATGTTCTGCATGATGAAGTCGGCACGATAGAGGAAGTTGGCCATGATGCCACCCACGAAGGCGGCAGCGAGGACTACGGCATCGGGACGCTCCTCGTCGAAGAATCGTTTCACGGCCTGCTGGTCGGTGAGGTCAAGCTCGCGATGGCTGCGGCCTATGAGATTGGTATAGCCTCGCTGAAGGAGGTTGTTCCAAATGGCGGAGCCCACCAGTCCGTGGTGGCCCGCAATGTATATCTTGGAATTTTTGTCTAACATTTCACGCAAATATTTTTTCTCTCGCAATAGACTTATATTGGTGTCTCTCGCAGATGACGCTGATGACACAGATTTAATGGTTCTGTGCACCATTTCTTTCACTCACAGATTGGGAAGATGACGCAGATTCAATGGTGCAAAGCACCATTATCATAAGACACTGATTTAGCACTTATAGCAGTCTTTGCACGCAAGATTCAATTTACAATCCATTGACAATCCGGTGTATAGAGGCCTTGATATTATCTGTGTCAAAATTTACCAGTAATCCTACTTTATTCCCTGTGAGTCGTAGGTAAGTCAACAATTGTTTATAATGTACATCGCGAAGTTCGGACACGGATTTTAATTCGACGATTACCCTACCCTCAACGAGTAAGTCCGCACGCAAATCAGCACCAAAAGACAAACCATCATAGGTAACCGGAATAGGAACCTGAGATTGAACTGCCAATCCCTGTTTCCCTAATTCGTACATCAAGACTTTCTCATATATACTTTCAAGTAATCCAGGACCTAACCCATTATAGACATTGAATACTGCTCCTATAATCTTATAGGTAATCTCATTCTCTGTCATTTTATCGGTTAAGATATGATTTAAGATCTGTGTTATCCGCGAAATCTGCGAGAGACTATTTTTACTTCACGATACCCTTCTCCAGGTACTCGGCGAGGTTGGTGCGGACCTTCTCGGCGGCACCCTCGGAGGCTACCTTGGCCATATCGCTGTCGACCATGATGTTCACCAGCTCCTCAAAGCTCGTGGAGTTGGGGTTCCAGCCGAGCTTGGCCTTGGCCTTCGTCGGGTCGCCCCAGAGGTTCACTACATCGGTGGGACGGTAGAAGTCGGGCGACACCTCTATGAGCACGTTGCCCGTAGCCTTGTCGATGCCCTTCTCGTCCATGCCCTCACCCTGGAACTCCAGTTCGATGCCCACGCGCTTGAAGGCGTGGTAGCAGAACTCACGCACGGAGTGCTGCACACCGGTGGCAATAACGAAATCATCGGGCTTGTCCTGCTGGAGGATAAGCCACATGCACTCCACATAGTCCTTGGCATAGCCCCAGTCGCGCAGACTGCCGAGGTTGCCGAGATAAAGTTTATCCTGCTTGCCCTGCTTGATGCGGGCCGCAGCCAGCGTGATCTTACGCGTCACGAAGGTCTCGCCACGACGCTCACTCTCATGATTAAACAGGATGCCGTTGCAGGCATACATATCATAGGCCTCACGATACTCTTTCACAATCCAGAAGCCATACTGCTTAGCCACAGCATACGGACTGTAGGGGTGGAACGGCGTGTTCTCGTTCTGCGGCACTTCCTCCACCTTTCCATAGAGCTCTGAGGTGGAGGCCTGATAGATGCGACAGCTGTCTGTCAGACCACATACGCGGACAGCCTCCAGCACACGGAGCACACCCACAGCATCTACATCAGCCGTGAACTCTGGCGAGTCGAAGCTCACCTGCACATGGCTCTGGGCGGCGAGGTTATAGATTTCTGTGGGTCGCACCTTACCCACAAGGGCGACAATACTCATGGAGTCGCTGAGGTCGGCATAATGGAGATGGAAGTTTGCCTGTCCTTCCAGATGAGCGATGCGCTCACGAAAATCTACCGACGAGCGACGGATCACTCCATGTACGTCATATCCTTTTTCCAACAACAGCTCTGACAAGTATGAGCCGTCCTGACCTGTAACGCCAGTGATCAATGCAACTTTACGTTTTTCCATTTTCTGTTATTTGTAATTCTTGATTTCTTATGATTTTTTCTCTATGTTGTCCATACATTTCCTCAGTGACACCTCCCAGTAGGGTATCTTCAGGCCGAAGGTGTCTTTGATCTTTGTCTTGTCGAGCACGGAGTAGGCAGGACGGGTGACAGGCGAGGGGAACTCGTCGCTGTGGCAGGGCTGGATGTCGCAGGCGGTGTGCCCGGCGAGTTCGGCTATCTTCACGGTGAAATCATACCAGCTGCACACGCCCTCATTGCTGAAATGGTAGATGCCACTATGGCCTCTGTACTTGCGGTTCTCCACGATGTCGAAGATGGCCTGGGCAAGGTCGAGGGCGTAGGTGGGGGTGCCACACTGGTCGAAGACCACTTTCAGCTGGGGTTTGGTGGCGGTGAGGTTGAGCATGGTCTTCACGAAGTTCTTGCCAAACTCAGAGTAGAGCCAGGCGGTGCGCAGGATGATATGGTCTACGCCGGTAGCCTGTATCTTCTGTTCGCCGTGGAGCTTGGTGAGTCCGTAGACACCGGTAGGGGTGCCTTTCTGGTCTTCTTTGCACGGCACGTTGTAGGGGTCGCCGCCAAACACATAGTCGGTGCTGACATGTACGAGGAGTCCGTCGACCTCTTTCATCACTTTGGCGAGGTTCTCGGGAGCCGTGGCGTTGAGGGTCTCGACGATGGGACCAGCGGTCTCGGCAGCATCGACATTGGTCCAGGCAGCACAGTTGATGACGCACCGCACGTCATTTTCGTGCACCATCTTGCGGATGTCGTCGATATTGGTGATGTCGAGCTTCGTGTAACCGTCGCACACATCAGTGAAAATATAATGGTCGTTACTGTTTTTGGTGACGAGCTGCATCTCGTTGCCCAACTGTCCGTTGGCACCAGTGACAAGGATGTTCATGTTTTGAGAAGTAAGAAGTTGAGAAGTTGAGAAGTTAAGAAGTTAAGACAAATGTCTGGATGACGGGAAGACAGGTTGACTGTGTTTTTAGACAAAAAGACAGAAAGACAATTTTCTTTTTTTAGACAGAACTACATAAATAGACAGAATTTATTAGACAGAAAGACAAAAAGACAGAAAGATTCTTTTTTAGACAGAACTACATAAGGGACATATTTATTAAACTGAAAGACTGAAAGAACAGATCTTTTTATGAGTAGGCCGTGGGAGTTTATACCCAATAATTAAGTATGTTTTTATGTCTTTATGTCTTAAAATTCCCCTGCAGGGCCTATGTCTATCTTGTGGTGATGTCTCCCCCCGCAAGGAGCTGTTATTATGTTACTTATGTCTTTAAATTACTCTGTCTTCCCTTCGGGGTTAGCGATACAGGTCTTCAGAGTAGTCGAAGAGGTAGTCGGCATCCTGCAACAGGGGGTGATGGGAATCCTTGGGCGAGAGGATGACCTTGTCAGCGGGTATGCGCCAGTCGATAGCCAGTGCGGGATCATTCCAGGCGATGGCTCCCTCGCTCTCCTTACAGTAGAGGTTGTCGCACTTATACTGGAAGATGGCGGTCTCGCTCAGCACACTGAAGCCATGGGCGAAGCCACGGGGAATGAAAATCTGACGCTGGTTGTCCTCGGTGAGCTCCACTGCCACATGCTTGCCAAAGGTCGGCGACCCCTTACGGATATCCACCGCCACGTCGAGCACGGCACCTTTCACTACTCTCACCAGTTTGCTCTGCGAATATGTTCCTTTCTGGAAGTGAAGGCCGCGAAGCACACCGTATGAGGACTTCGACTGGTTGTCCTGCACAAAGTCTACCGGACGCACCTTCTCGTTAAACTCTTTCTGATTCCATGACTCGTAGAAGTAGCCGCGGTCATCAGCAAAGATGCGCGGCTGGATGATTACTACTCCGTCAATTTCAGTTTTAATGACTTCCATGTTTATATATGATTGGATGTTTTCGCAGCATTTTGCTGACGATGAAAACATCATTTATTGATAAAAATCAAACGGTTTCTTGTTAGAATATGGCGTTTCTATCAAAAAGTTCAAAGTTTTTGTCGGTATTCTGTCTTCTGTTGACAACCGGGCACAATGACACCACCTTAGATATAGCGCATAAAAAATATACCTCGGGAATAATACAAATATCTTATTACCAACGAGTTATAGATTTTTTATTTTAAAAGCATGAGGGAATACGCCAAAAATCATTGGCAAAGTTCCATCATTTTAGCGGTACAAAGATAAACAATTATAATGAAAGTACAAACAAAAGTTGGAAAAGTTTTAGGCTTCGTAAAATGAATGAAATGCTCACGCAACAAACGATATATTTCTCTCTCGCAGATAACGCAGATGGCGCAGATAGGCTCGCGCGGTGATTTTTAACAACAGATTTAGTGCAATGATTTTTAGAACACCCGTTTTATTAACCACAGATGAGAACAATGAAAAACAATAATGGGACTACGAATTACACGAATTACACGAATTACACGAATGAATAAACAGTGATGGAAATGGTAGTAGTAACCACAGATGAAAACAATGAAAACAATAATGGGGACTACGAATTACACGAATAACACGAATGAATGAACGGTGATAGAATTCGTGAAATTAGTGTAATTCGTAGTAGTAAAAGTTGTTATTAACCACAGATGAAAGCAATGAAAAACAATAACAGGGCGGGTCTACAAGCGGCAGTCCATCGTGTAGCGAACAGCGTAACCTCTGCGGAATTTCAGAACAACGCGCGAGCTAATCTGTGCCATCTGCGCCATCTGCGAGAAATTAAAAATTGCGTTCATTGCGTTTATGGCGAGAGAATTTCCTCCGCGCCACTGCGTGGCATCTCAGAATATCCAGAGAATATCTTTTTTATTTAGGCTATCGCGGTGGGAAACGCTTATCGCACAATATCTTTCTGCCTTGCTCCGCAAGGTCATCCGAGAAAATCCCTGCCACCCTTTTTATCAACCACAGATGAAAACAATGAAAAACAATGATTGGTCGTGACGTACTTTGGGAAGCAGGGGGTGGTCATCCGAGAAGCGGTGGAACAGGGTGGGCAGGTTTCCGTGCGATCCGCCGGCCGCTGGCGGCCCTCTGCGAAATCAAAATGTGCCGGAGGGTTTCTGTTTCATCCGTTAAATCCGTTGTTCCAAAAAAACACCGCACTAAATTCGTTGTTCTAAAATCACCGCGCGAGCCTATCTGTGCCATCTGCGCCATCTGCGAGAAATTAAAGATTGCGTTCATTGCGTTTATGGCGAGAGAGATGGGGATGTCACACGGCGCACCCGTTTGCAAGGATACGGGGGAAATCAAGGTGGCGCATGCCCGGGCACGACCCCTTGTATTCCCCCCCTCTGACTCTCTCTTACGTCTTTTGATGGAAAGGCGGTCCACGCCGGACCGGCCATACTCTACTGTTATGAAACCTGTTCGTTTGTGGCGATTTACATCGGCACGTTGACAAATCGCTTGTTCTTGCGGGCGGTCTCAATCCATTGCGGCACGATGGTCTGCAGGAACTGCTGTTTCCTGGCCTTCAGTGTCTTCATGTCGAGACCAATATAAGCCTGTGCTTTCTCTTTGGTCGAAATGTCGGGCATGGGGATTTCCTTGGTCCAGCCGTGCTGGGCAGCCACGCGCACGCACTCGGTCTGGGCATCCTTGGCATACTCCATCGCTCCGGCCAGCAAGCGCATCACCTCTTGCGGGGCATGGAAGGCGGAGCCATGACCGGCCATCGCATAGTCCCAGCGCCACTGGCTCTTGCGGATGTCGTCGAGGGCCTTCTTCATCTGATCCTCGTTGGCACCCTTGTCCCAGGCAAACTTGGCATAGATGTGGGCCTTGGCCAACTCGTTGTCTACCTTCTTGGCGTAGGTGTAGACCTTCTCCTCACGCTCGATGACGTTCTGGCGGAGCACCTCCGCGTCCTCACGGTGACAGGTCTGGCAGGTGCGGTCGATGTTGGCCAGCGGACTCATGATGTGGTGGTCGGTGAACTTCACACCACCTTCCTGCTTGTAGGGCATGTGGCAATCGGCACACGACACGCCGCGCTGCCCGTGGATGCCCTGCTTATACACCTCATAGTCGGGATGCTGGGCCTTGAGGATGTGGGCCTTGGAGAGCGGGTGAATGTAGTCGTAGAAGCCCAGACTGTCGTAGTATGCCTCGGCGTTCTCACACGTGAGACCCTTGTCCTGCGGGAATGTCAGGTGGTTGTGGTTGTCCTTCTGGAAATAGTACTCGGTGTGGCACTGTGCACACACGAGCGATCGCAACTCCTGATGGGGTGCCTTCTTGACGTCCATGCCACGGCGCGACCACGCCTCATAGAGTGCGGGACGGGCGGGCTTGAGGTCCATCGTGCGGGCATCGTGGCAGTCGGAGCAGCCCACGCTGTTCACCACCTCGGAGCCCCAGTCGCTCCATTTGGCACCATAGAAATTGTCGAGACCCTTCTCGCGCATCAGCCTCGGCACGTCGGGGCCCTTGCATGTCCAGCAGGTGCCGGGCTGCATGTCGCCGTCTCCGCCAATGCCGGGGTTGCCGGTGCGCAGGATTTTGCACAGATCCTCGACGCAGTGGCGGTGTCCACGCGGCGTGTTATACTCTCGTGAGAAGGCATATCCGGCCCAGTTGATGACGTAGGCGGGGCTCATGGCGAGCACATCCTCCTCCTGCGAACTGTTGTAGACGCTCTTGAAGGTGGTGTCCTCGGTCATTGCCCAGGTCTGGTACTCACGCGGAAAATCCTCGGCAAACTTCTCGTTCTGTGCCACGATGGAGTCTTCCATCGGCGTGCGGCGGTTGTTGAAGATGCTCGCCACCTCGGCCCTTCGCTCGAGCAACGACGAGCAGACCAGCCCGAGGAGGAAGACAACGACCAGTGACCCGCCGAAGAGCAGCCATCCTTGCCATTTCTTGAGTTGCTTTTCCATATTATATTCGTGTTTTTAGATTTTACTATTTACCCAACAACCGCTGCAGCCACTGGGGTACGGGCGAGGGTGGCAGGGGCACCTGCGTCTCGGCGTTGGGGGTGGACATGAGCGAGTTCATGCCGTTGTGGGGCACGTCGCGGTGGCAGTCCCAGCAGGCTTTGCCCTCGCCGCGCTTCGCCATCATAAAGTCTATGCGGCCCGTCTCCACAAACTCCTGGTTGAGTTGTTTGTGACAGCGTATGCAGTTGTCCATGATCACCTCCGAGCTTGCGGTCTGGGCGTGGAACACCTGCGGCTCGTTGAACGTCACGAAGTAGGCCACGTGCTTCATGCCGTCGACACCTTTGAACCCGTAGTGGGCCAGCAGGTTGTTGTTGGGCACATGGCAGTCGTTGCACGTGGTGTTGCGTGCGTGCGACGAATGCGACCAAGTGGCGTAGTAAGGACTCATGATGTGGCAGTTGACACAGGCCGCCGGGTCGTCGCCGACGAGGTAGGTGTGCATGCGCAAGAGATAGAAAAACAGTCCGCCCAAGCCCACAATGATGCCGCACAGACAGATGAGACTCACCTTCTGCTTATAGCTCAGCGCATTGACAAAGGACTTCCATTTTTCTTTTAACATAGTTCGATTGATCAGGTTACGGGTCTGCCCTATAGAGTTTGATGCCCTAAAACTATGAAAAATATTCCAACCCTCCTCATTTATGAGGATAAAAAATGAGGCGAAGCCATTGTTTTTAACGATTATTAATACATTGTCGCATGACAATCACAAAAAAGGGGCAAGCGGATGGCCACCATTGCAGGATAGGATCATCGTCGGCTTTTGGCACGGTGTTTGTATGACTGAACAACACACCCCACATACACATCAAACAGAAATAGAATGAAGAACGTATTAATTGTATCCGGCCACACCGACCTCAACGACTCTGTGGCCAACGAGATTGTATTGAAAAGGCTGAAGAGCCAGTACCCCGATGCCGAGTTTTCGATACTCAGCGAACAGTATCCCGACTTCAAGGTCGATGTGGAGGCCGAGCAGGAGAAGCTGCGCCGCGCCGACATCATCGTGTGGCAGTTTCCCGTGTTCTGGTACAGCATGCCGTCGCTGATGCATCGCTGGGTGGAGGACGTGTTTGTTCACGGGTTCTCCCATGGCTCCACGGGTCACGCCCTGCAGGGCAAGAAACTCATCGCCTCGTTTACCACCGGTGGTCCCGAGGAATACTACAGCCACGAGATGCTGGGCTACACCATCGAGGAACTGCTCATGTCGCAGATCCGCTCCATCGCCAACCTGTGTGGCATGCAGGTGCCCGACTTCGTGTTTACCGGTGGGGTGTCCTACAGCATGCGTAGCAACCCCGAGGAACTTGACAGCATCAAGAAGTTGGCCAACGCACATGCCGACCGCCTCATCAGCGAAATCGACTCCCTGTAAGGCAGACAGAGGGACGGAGACTGGCTTTCAGACAGAAAGACAAAAAGACAGGATAGGGAGTGGGAAGGGCTTAGACAGAACTACATATAAGGCATATTGCTGCGCGGTGGAGTTGGAGACCGATTCGTGGCCCGTGCCATGTCGGTTGGGGGAAACGCCCCAGACAAAATAGGTCTTGTATGCAGTTGTGTCTTAAGAGACCACTCCATATCCTGTCTTTTTTCTAAAAAACACGCTCTGTATGTCCGGTTCCACCGCGCAGCAATATGTCTTTTTTGCAGATTTTTCTTTAAAACGTAAATCGCTGGATGATAGGCATTTAAAACATCCTATTTTTCCCTGTTGGAATAAGGTGCTTATCGCGGTGCGATTAGGTAGTTTTGGCGATGCGATTAGGTAGTTATCGCGTTGCGATTAGATAGTTATTAGAACGGGGGTGAGTATTAGGGGGGATTAACCACAGATGAAAACAATGAAAAACAATAATGAGACTACGAATTGCACGAATGAATAAACGGTGATGGAATTGGTAGTATTAACCACAGATGAAAACAATGAAAAACAATAATGGGGACTACGAATTACACGAATTACACGAATGAATAAACAGTGATGGAATTGGTAGTATTAACCACAGATGAGAACAATGAAAAACAATAATGAGACTACGAATTGAACGAATGAATAAACGGTGATGGAATTGGTAGTATTAACCACAGATGAAAACAATGAAAAACAATGATGGGACTACGAATTGAACGAATGAATAAACGGTGATGGAATTGGTAGTATTAACCACAGATGAGAACAATGAAAAACAATAATGGGACTACGAATTACACGAATGGCACGAATGAATGAACGGTGATGGAATTCGTGAAATTAGTGTAATTCGTAGTAGTAAAAGTTGTTATTAACCACAGATGGGAACAATGAAAACAATAATAGGACTACGAATTGCACGAATTAATAAACAGTGATGTAATTCGTAGTAGTCAAAATGTTATTATGTTACTATGTCTTTATTTTACGATGATACTATTCGATAGTTGTTATTAACCACAGATGAGAACAATGAAAAACAATAATGGGTTG
>JAEAMQ010000059.1 GCA_016901395.1 Prevotella sp.
CAGAACTACCCCGAACGCTACGACCGTTTCTACCATGCCATCAAGGAACGCTTCCCCGACGTGGTGACCATTGCCAATGTGGATGCGTGGGGACACGATGATCCGGTGTGGCGAAACCTGCTGCCTGTGGAAATCATCGACGAGCACTATTACCGCAGTTACCAGTGGATGCGCAACAATTACACCAAATATGACCGCAGGATGCGCAACTTCCAGATTTACAATGGCGAGTATGCCGCCAATGCCAAAGGCACCTACGGACGGTTTGGCAATATGAACAGCGCTGTGGGGGAGGCCATCTACATGCTCGGCATGGAACGCAATTCCGATATCTGCAAAATGGCAAGTTTTGCCCCAATGTTCCTCGGCGACCATGAGACACGATGGGCCTACGACATGATACATTTCAACAGCCGCGGGCATTTCGTCACACCGTCGTATTATATCCAGCAGATGATGGCCATGAATGTGGGTCGACAAAACCTGAAATGGACAGAGACGGGCAACGAGATAGAACTCGACTCGGTGGAGGGCAAGGATGTTACCGACCGCCGGCGGGTCTATCAGGCTGTGAGCATCGATGACGAAGCCCGTGTCATCTATATCAAAATCGCCAATCCCAACAGTGTCGGCACCACCGTAAAGTTGCATCTGCGGGAGGCCAAAGCCACCGGCGGGTCGGTCATCAGACTGGGAGGCGGGAGCGGACTTGATGAGAACACGCCCGAGAATCCCGACCATGTCGTACCAAAGGAGTCGTCACTCACGACACTTGACGAGCTTGATGTGCCGGCCCATTCGATGAATATATTTAAAATAAGCTATCAATAATCAGTGGCAGATTACTGCACCCGTCGTCCGCGAGCAGCGGGAGAGCGTGCCGCAGACGATCTGACAACATCATTATAATCTATAAATCATATCTGACAGAAATGTATAAATCCATCTTGTTTTCCCTTGCACTGCTGTGCAGCTCACAGGCTTTTGCAGACGTGCCCGTCAAGAAGAATATCAGTAAGGACCTTTTCGGCATCTTCATCGAAGACCTGAACTACACCGCCGACGGCGGACTCTATGCCGAAATGGTGCAAAACCGCTCTTTCGAATACAGTCCGAGCGACATCGACCTGAGGGTATATTACAAGAAAGGACAGTGGCATCCGTTCACTGCCTGGGAGTTTCTCAAGGATGGCAATGCCATTGGCAAGTTCTCTCTGGAGACGGCCCGTCCGCTGAATGTGAACAACCGTCACTACGCCACCATCCAGGTGCTCACCGTTGGAAGCAAGGGCGCGGGCATCAGAAACCTCGGATATGAGGGCATGGTGGTGAGAAAGGGCGATCGTTACGATTTCTCCGTGTTCATGCGCAATGAGGATGTGGCTGCCATGCCAGTACAGGTGAGGCTGATGCAGAAAGACAATGTGCTGGCCGAAGGCACTTTCACCACCGACTCGAAGGACTGGAAGAAATACGAGTTGAGTCTCACCGCGCTGGGAAATGCCGATGACGCCACGCTCGATATCAGGATGATGGAACAGGGAACTGCCTCAATGGATATGATTTCGCTCTTTCCACAGAAGACCTTCAAGGGTCGGAAAAATGGTCTGCGGTCCGACTTGGCCCAGCTGCTGGCTGACCTTCAGCCGTCGTTTGTGAGGTTCCCGGGCGGGTGTCTGACTCATGGTGACGGTCTGGGAAACATCTATCGTTGGAAAAACACCATCGGACCGGTGGAGCAGCGCATAGAGGACTATGACATCTGGGACTATCATCAGACCTTCGGGCTGGGCTTCTTCGAGTATTTCCAGTTGTGTGAGGACATTGGTGCCAAGGCGCTTCCGGTGCTCGCCGCAGGTGTGAGCTGCCAGAATTCGGCACGATGCCGGGGCAACGGTCAGCAGGCCATCCCGATGGAGGAGATGCCGCAATATGTGCAGGACATGCTCGACCTCATCGAATATGCCAATGGTCCCGTGACCTCGACTTGGGGCGCAAAGCGTGCCGCGGCAGGACATCCTGAGCCGTTCAATCTCGAATATATCGGCATTGGCAACGAAGACCACATCACTCCGGAATTCGCCGTGAGGTTTAAGATGATCAATGATGCCATCAAAGCGAAGTATCCCAAGATCAAAGTGGTGGGAACGGCGGGTCCAGATCCCAACGGACGCGACTGGGAAAATGGCTGGCGCGTGGCCGATTCCACGAGGGTAGACATCGTCGATGAGCACTATTACCGTGCCCCGCAGTGGTTTCTCGACAACCTTCACCGGTATGATAGTTACGCTAGGACAAAGTCGAAGGTGTATGTCGGAGAGTATGCGAGTCGAGGAAACCGTCTCATCAATGCCATCGCCGAGGCCGCTTATCTCACCCAATTGGAGCGCAATGGCGATGTGGTTTCTCTGGCTTCCTACGCTCCTCTGCTGGCCAGGATAGGCAATACCCAGTGGAATCCTGACCTCATCTATTTTGACAAGACGCAAGTTTATCCCACTATCAACTACTATGTGCAGCAGCTTTTCGGTCAAAATGACGGTGATATCTATTGGAGCAACATTGTCAAGGGGGCCGAAACGGTGTCCTGTGTGCAGGATTCCAAGACTGGCGATGTTATCCTGAAACTGGTGAATGCCACAGAGAACAAGGTGCCGGTGTCAGCCGATTTGTCCTCTTTCCGCCGGTTGGAGAAACGCGCGACCATCTCCGTGCTAACCGGAAACAAGGACGTGGAGAATGGCAAGGGACAATTCCTCGATACCGATCTCCGTCCCGTGACAAGCATCATGAAGGTGGGACGCTCTGTCAACTATGACATGCCTGCCTACTCTCTCACCGTGATAAGACTGCATGCAAGATGAGGTCGTGCCCCT
>JAEAMQ010000060.1 GCA_016901395.1 Prevotella sp.
CACCTCTTCCCATTCCGAACAGAGAAGTTAAGCCCGCCTGCGCCGATGGTACTGCAATGCAATGCGGGAGAGTAGGTAGCCGCCTCCTTTCAAGCAGAGTCCCCGAGGATAGAGATATCTTCGGGGACTTTTTTTGTGTCCTTGCGGGATGGCAGGGGGGGGAGGATGAACGGAAAGGGATGAAGAGAGAGAAAATGGAGAAGGAAGGGAGAAAGGAGGGATAAGAGAAAGGAGAGTAGAGGATAGGGAAGGGAATCTGTTAAACAATATCAGAGACCAGGTCTCAAAACCACTGTTGTTAACAGGTATACTTTACTCTCGGTGATGCTTCTGTTGGTACTGTGATGGTGTGATATGGAATTCTTCTCGGAAGCAACGCGAGAAATACTTGGGGTTGGAGAACCCCAGTTCATAGGCGATTTCGGATATATTCTTCGAGCCGCTCTCGAGCATGATACAGGCATGCTTGAGTTTGATGCGTCTAATGAGTTCCAGTGGTGTGATGTGGAAAGTCCTTTTGATACGACGGTGAAGTGTTGATTTTGATATTGACAGTTCGTCGGCCAATTGTTCCAGTCCGAAGGCGGAATCTGAGAGGTGACGATCGATGCACTGTGTGATGTCAGCCATCAGCTGTCCCTCGGAACTGTCATCATCGATGTTGGCAGACGCTTTCACAAATGACACATGCGTCTTGCCCAGATACATACCCCGTAGCGCCACGAGTTGATCCTTCAATTGCACGATACGTCTCCAGTAGCGCCGCAGAAGCCACAGGAGTAGCAGGACGGAGAGAGCGTAGCATATATAGGCTGCTGTAGACTCGTAGAATGCCGGTTGCCTCACAATGGTCAGAACGTCATAGCCCCTGCTCCATGACCCATCGGGCAGTCGTCGTCGCATCTGAAAACGATAGGTGCCTTTGGGCAGGCTGTTGTAGAATGCTTTGAAGCTGCCTTCTCCCGGCATCATCCAGCCTTCGTCGAGGCCTTTGAGACGGTAGCTCAGTTGGCTCTCGGCCGCAGGGGAATAGAGCAAGGTGGAGAAGGATATCTCAATGTTGTGTGCATCGGGCGACAATGTTACCTGCCGTGTCTTGTCGCTGTCATTGCCGACATTCAGACAGATGCTGCGGCCATTGACCGTGATGTCGCTTACCACTGGGCGGAAAGGCATGCGTGGTAGGTTTAATTGCGAGGAAAGATGGACCAAACCATTATGTCCCCCTACGAAAAGACCGCCCTGTCCGTCGGTGCAGATGGCCTTGTGGCGGAACGCTTTGACCAGGATATTACCTTGGTTGGCGGCAAAAGTGTTGACAATAGATCCGTCAGGTCGGCATTGGATGACCTTTTTATTGGTAACCACCCAGGCATAGTGATGGTCGGATACGATGTCAAGAATGGCCCCGTCGCTCATTATCCCCTCAAGCTGTAGGCTGACAAACTGCCTGCGGCGGGTATCTGATCTCACGATACGTCCCAGGCTCGTGCCCAGCCACAACTGTCCATTGGCATCCATTTCCAAGCATTCTGTGGTTTCGTTGCCGAGTAATGGTTGGATGTCGCCCTGTAGCACGCAGCGTGCAGACGTGCTGGAACATGTCATACGATAGAGTTTGCGGCCAGCTACGCCCCAGGCCCCACCGCTATTGTCTACGGCCAGTGCGGAGATAAGTGGCTGTCCGGCACCCAATGTCACCAGTCCTGCCGTGTGGGGACGTTTGATGTATATGTTGTTGGTCGTCAGAATCCAGAGGTTGCCTGCGGTGTCCTCGTCGTAATCGATTACTGCGCCGGGATTGGCGATGTAGTTGTTCAAGCGTATATCCTCCTCCACCTGTAAGGCCATGCCCTGGCGTGTCATTCGCAGAATGCGTACCTCTGTCCGGCTGTTGACCCACACACCTCCGTTGCGGTTTGAAGGCTTCAGGATGTTGATTTCGCCCAGCGGTGCATGACAGTCGGCAAACATTCCCGTGGCCGGGTTATAGAGAAGCAACCCGTAGCGGTCCTGCGTCATCCACAGCACTCCGTCTTGGTCGTGGTAGAGGTTCAACAGATTGGCATCCCATCCCAGTCTACTTTTCAACTGCGTGATGGAGAAGTTGTGGATACCCGAATGGTCGAAGAAGATATTGTAGCCCATGTCGTAAGAACCCAGCCAGAGATTGCCCTCGCGATCCTTCATCAGTTTGGTGAACATCTTGTGGGGATCGAGCAGATGGCTGATATCCACTGGCTGCAGGCCACCGCCTACCGGTTTCATTGCATGCAACTCGTTGTATGACAGCATCCAGAGATAGCCCATCGCGTCGTCCTGCACCATACTATAGAATACTTTGTCCTCCTGCTGTGTGCCGCTCACCATCACCTTCTGCCGTTCGTAGCATGCCGTCCCTGTGCGCTCTGGGTAGAAATGCCACAGTCCATCGCCCCAGGTACCTATCCAGTAGTTACCGTCGCTGTCCTCGAGCATTGTGTAAGGCGAGTCATCGTGCCCCAGTGGCGGATATTTAACGAAGCGGTCGTGTCGGCGGTCATAGCCGAAGAGCCCATGAGTGCTCAGTCCCCAGATGTTGTTGTGACGATCAATGTAGAGTTGGTGAAACTCCAATTCGACATTGTGTTCTACCGGCATGGCATATTCGCGAATCACTGCTCCCGTCGGTCCGCAATGTATGATCTTGTCTTCTACCGCCATCCACACCCCATCCTGCATGTCGGTCTTGATGTCGTGAAAGCGTTTGCCCTTGATGCGGCTGTCGGTCAGTTGGGTCATCTTCCAACTCCGCTTGTCGTAGAGCGTCACGCCCCGCCCTGTGCCTATCCAGAGATAGCGGGCATTGTCAGTCATATAGACGATTTGATTCTCGCCGATGACCGTCGGATGCTCGAAATCTTGCTTGAAGGTGTAGAGCTGGTGCCCGTCATAGCGTGCCAATCCATGTGTCGTTCCCAGCCAGACATAGCCGTCTCGGTCTTGATAGATATCATAAATTTCGTTGGAGTATAGCTGGTAGAAAAAGGGAAAAGGCTCAGCTATCATGCTGGTTCGCTGAGCCTGCAGCCCCATCGGAAGAAGGAGCAGCCAGCTTACCAGCAATGTTCTGATATCAAGGTTCATCATTTGAATCGGCTTCTGGACTGTGATAATAGATTTAGGCAAAGTTAAGCAATAATTCCGTATCCCCGCTTGTCCTCCCTCGAATTTTTTCCTTTTGCCTCTCTTCCTTTCCTCGTCAGTCCTTTCAGCATAAGAAGAATTATCCCTAATCTCACACCTCACTTTGAGTTTGAAGGCATCTGTAATTCTCTAATGACCAAATTGAACTAAATAAAAGGTTGTGTCTATAACTATTTCCTTGGGCAGTTGTCATAAAGATATTCTGGTTTCTTTATGGGACTGATTTGTGTCAAACTGGGTGTAAAATCGTATCACGCAGGGAAAGATACCCCTCGATGCTCCGATTTCGTACCTCATCTTACCTTTGCTCTTTGTAACTTGCAACCGCAATTAAAGCAAAACACCAATGAATGTAAAAAAGATTTTCTATTCTTTATTCTTCCTCACCATCGGATGTCTCCCGCTGCAAGCTGGACAGGTGAGTCGCAAACAACTGATTGACCTCGGGTGGCGTTTCCATCTCGGCGACCATGCAGGAGCGGAGGCTGTGGCCTTTGACGACCGAGGGTGGAGCCATGAGACTCTGCCTCATGACTGGAGCGCGCGGATGCCCGTGAGCAAAGATGCGCCGGCTGGCAACGACGGTGGTTATTACCCCACGGGAGTTGGCTGGTACCGCAAGACGCTGCGGCTCTCCAGAGACTATGAAGGAAAGAAGAAATGGCTTTATTTCGAGGGCGTATATCAGGACTCCAAGGTCTATGTCAACGGCAGGCTCATCGGCGGTCATCCCTATGGCTACTCCTCTTTCTACTGTGATGCCACCGATTATTTGCATCGTGGCGATAATATCATTGCGGTGAGGGCAGACAATTCGCGTCAGAAAAATTGTCGCTGGTATTCTGGGTCGGGCATCTACCGCCATGTATGGCTTGTCACCACCGACAAACTGCATATCCGGAACTGGGGTGTACAGATCACAACCCCTGATCCCCATCATGTACAGGTGAGAACCACCATTGACAACGAGAGCATCCGCGACCGTGAGGTAAGCGTGAGGACCCGTCTTTCTGATGGCTCGGAAGATGTGCAGACGGTCACCATTCCTTCTGGCGGCAGCCGAGAGGTGGAACAGCGCCTCCGTGTGGCTGAGCCCGAGTTGTGGTCTCCAGACCATCCCTATCTCTACCGTGCCCGTGTGTCGCTGTCAACGGGCGATGAGGTGGAGGAGACATTTGGCATCCGTACCATCTCTTATACTGCGCAGCAGGGCCTCCTGCTCAACGGCACTCCTCTGTTGCTCAACGGCGGTTGCGTCCATCACGACAATGGTATTCTCGGTGCGGCAGGATTCGACCGAGCTGACGAGCGATGCGTGGAGCAGTTGAAGGCTGCCGGATACAATGCCGTGCGCACCTCTCATAATCCTCCTACCGAGGCCTTCCTCCATGCCTGTGACCGCCTGGGATTACTCGTCATCGACGAAGCTTTTGACGGATGGCGCGACGCAAAGAACACCTACGACTACAGCACTCTCTTCGACAAGTGGTATGCAAAAGACATCGAGGCTATGGTGCGCCGCGACCGTAATCACCCGAGCATCTTCTGTTGGAGTATCGGCAACGAAGTCATAGAGCGCAAGAAACTGGAGGTGGTGACCACGGCCCGCCGACTGCGCGACGAAGTGAGACGGTGGGACGACACACGGCCTGTCACCTCGGCTCTGGCTTCATGGGACAAGGACTGGGAAATCTATGACCCGCTGGCCGCCCAACTCGACATTGTCGGCTACAACTATCTCATTCATAAGGCACCCGCCGACCATCTCAGGGTGCCTGACAGGGTGATGATGCAGACCGAGTCTTATCCGAGAGATGCCTATGCTAACTGGGCGATGGCCCACGACAGCACTTATATCATCGGCGATTTTGTATGGACGGCCATCGACTACCTTGGCGAGTCGGGCATAGGCCGGTGGTGGTATGAGGGCGACGTGCCCGGTGAACATTATCAGCGACAGCTCTATCCCTGGCATGCTGCCTACTGTGGCGACATCGACCTTACGGGATGGCTCAAGCCCGTGGGGCATTATCGTAACCTGCTGTGGAACGGCACCGAACGGCTCTATATGGCTGTCCGCGAACCGGAGGGATGGCAGGGACACGGCCGCATATATGCTGGACTCTGGGGTGTATGGCCCGAATGGGAGAGCTGGACATGGCCAGGATGGGAGGGTAGACCTGTTGATGTGGTGGTCTACTCACGCCATCCCCGTGTCAGGCTTTATCTCAATGACAAGCTGGTGGGTGAGAAGGCCGTCGGACGCGACACTGAGTTCAAGGCTGTGTTCACCCTTCCCTATCAGCCCGGAATGCTGCGGGCCGAGGGGCTGGGCGACTCCGCTCTTGCCGAGAGGGTCGAACTCTCTACGGCCTCCACACCGACCGGCATGAGACTGACCGCCGACCGGCTAAGTGTCAAGGCCGATGCGCAAGGACTCTCCTTCGTCACTGTGGAGCTGACCGACAGCGCTGGTCACCTGTCGCCCAATGCCGACACCATGCTCAGCTTTTCTGTCGAAGGGCCTGGAACCCTGCTCGCCACAGGTACTGCCGACATCAAGGATACCGTGTCTTATGCCACCACGCAGCGTCGGGCCTGGAAGGGTAGGGCGCTGGCTGTCATCCGCAGCACTACAAAGGCAGGCAACATCCGCCTTCGCGTTTCAGCATCGGGCATGCAGCCACAAACGGTAAACATCAAATCTATTCGTTAAATGCAAATGTTGTAAACATAAATTCCTTCCTGTTCTTATTTTCAGTTCGTGTTCCCGTGGGCCCAGCGTGTTTGTCGTGTCAAACATAGCTGGGCCTGGTTATGCTGGTGCCGCCTCCCCGTTTGTGGTGTCAATTTGGTTTGGCAATGCCAATCCGGTCAGTGCCGGAAACGAGCGTCGTGTCGCCATCTGTGAATAGGGCAGGAGAGAGTAGTAAGGCATGAGGAGCAATAAACTTTGAGAAATGCCGTTAGAAGAGGTATATGCAATGGACGGATAGGATCAGGCAGGTCAAGATATTTCTTGTGGTTGCAGCTATTTTGATAGCTGTAGGTTCATTGCTTGTGTCTCATCTGTTGACACAGGACCTGAAAGCACAGGAACATCGAAAGATGGAAGTGTGGGCGGAAGCCATGAGGACCCTGAACCAGGCAGATGAAAATACAGACCTGAACTTGGTCTTAAAAGTTCTAAATGATAATAACTACATCCCTGTTATTGTCATGGATACCAATGGGAATGTAACGGATTTCCGTAATCTTTCATTAGAAGCCAAGACCTATGAAGACAGCCTTCGGCAGGCTGCTGTCATAGGAAGGAAATGGTTGGGCGAACATCAGAATATCCGAATCAATCTCGATGCCAAGGGTAAAGAATATATAGATGTGTGTTATGACGAGTCGTTGATGTTGCAACGGCTGTCGGTTTATCCCTTTGTACAGCTTGGTATTGTGCTTATTTTTGTTGTTGTGGCCATATTCGCCCTGTTGACATCTAAGAGGGCGGAGCAGAATAAGGTGTGGGTGGGACTGTCCAAAGAGACTGCCCACCAACTGGGCACGCCCATCTCGAGTCTGATGGCATGGGTGGAAATCCTGAAGGAGAATTATCCAGACGACGATTTGATTCCCGAAATGGATAAGGACGTGAAGCGATTACAGCTCATTGCCGACCGGTTTTCCAAGGTTGGCTCCGTGCCCGAGCCTGTGCCCACCCATCTCAATGAACTGCTCGACCATGTGATTGACTATATGGACCGGCGTACCAGCAAAAAAGTGAAGATGGTGAAGGAGATGCCCGACCATGATATAGTGGTCAATCTGAATGCGTCGCTTTTTGAATGGGTCATTGAGAACCTGTCGAAAAATGCCGTGGACGCTATGGGCGGAGAGGCCGGCACGATTACGCTGCGTGTGGTGGATACGCCGACTAAGGCCTATGTCTATGTCTCGGACACGGGTAAAGGCATCCGGAAGAAGGATGTGGGCAATGTGTTCAGGCCGGGCTTCACCACCAAGAAGCGTGGCTGGGGACTGGGGCTGAGCCTTGCGCGCCGCATCGTGGAGGAGTATCACAAAGGCAAAATCTATGTGAAAAGTTCGGAAATGGGCAAGGGTACCACGTTTGGTATAGAACTGCCTAAATAAAGGGCTTGCGGGATGGTTTTACGATTAGTACCTAATCGCGTGACGAAAACTATCTAATCGCATGACGAAAACTATCTAATCGTGACACGATTAGTACCTAATCGCAAAACGACAGTAAAGAGGCCGTTTGGAGGAGCCATTTTCATGAAATCATATTTGAATTATCCTAATCTTATGGGATGATGCCAACTTTTTTCGTTTTAGTTTATATTTTATCAGAAAAAAGTCGTAACTTTGCAGCCCAAAGTGTGGATATGTCTAATTTAGAGCAGTTTAAGATTGACTTGAAAAGTCTGCCTTGTGGCACGAGTGTCATAGCGTTTGACTTGGATGATGCTTACTTCGAGGCTCTCGATGCCCCTGTTGTAAGAAACGGTCGTCTGCATTGCACCCTGACCATCCATAGTGCCGAAGATTTCTTCGATATGGATTTCCACACAGAAGGCTCTGTTGTCGTACCCTGCGACCTGTGTCTTGACGACATGGACCAGACCATCCTCACGGATAATCATCTGGTGGCAAAGTTTGGAGAAGACTTTTCTGAAGACGATGACCTGGTCACGGTTGACGAGAACGAAGGAATACTCGACGTGGCCTGGTACATCTATGAATTTATAGAACTCAACATCCCACTCAGGCATGTGCATGCACCTGGAAAATGCAACCCTGCCATGATGAAGATTCTTGATGAACATTCGGCCGCCCGAAGCGGTGATGGTGATAGTGAGGGTCCTGTAGATTCCCGATGGGAAGCACTGTTAAAATTAAAAGATTAAAATAATAAAAACATTAAAAAGTTATGGCACATCCTAAAAGAAGACAGTCAAAGACTCGTACACTCAAGAGAAGAACTCATGATAAGGCAGTAGCTCCTACATTGGCAGTATGTCCTAACTGTGGCGCTTATTATGTGTATCACACAGTTTGTCCTACTTGCGGTTACTACCGTGGTAAGGTTGCTATTGTCAAGGAAGTTGCTGAATAATGAGCACGATTAACGCTGTAATCACGGGAGTTGGTGGCTATGTGCCCGACTATGTCCTCACCAACGAGGAATTGTCGCGCATGGTAGACACCAGTGACGAGTGGATTACGACGCGTGTGGGTATCAAGGAACGCCGTATTCTTAAGGAAGAAGGTCTGGGCAGCAGTTATATGGCCCGCAAGGCTGCCAAGCAGCTGTTACAGAAGACGGGCGTAGACCCTGACTCCATTGATGCCCTCATCGTATCCACTACCACCCCCGACTACATGTTCCCATCTACGGCGAGCATCGTTCTCGGAAAACTTGGCTTGAAGAATGCGCATGCTTTTGATATGTCGTGTGCGTGTTGTGGCTTCCTTTATGCGCTGGATACAGCCTCCGGTTTGATCCAAAGTGGAAGGTACAAGAAGATTATCGTTATCTCGGCAGAAAAGATGTCTTCTATCACCGACTATACCGACCGTCAGACCTGTGTGCTTTTCGGCGATGGAGCCGGTGCTGTTTTGGTAGAGGCTACCGAGGAGGAAGGTATTGGATACCAAGACTCTTTCCTGCGTACCGACGGTAAGGGACTTCCTTTCCTTCATCAGAAGGCAGGTGGCAGTGTGTGTCCTCCATCTCATTTCACAATCGACCATCATCTGCATTATGTCTATCAGGAGGGACGCAATGTGTTCCGTCATGCTGTGACAGATATGGGTGATGACATTGCAGAGGTGCTTCAGCGCAACAGTCTGCAGGCTGAGGATGTTGATTGGGTAGTGCCCCACGAGGCCAATCTGAGAATTATCGAGGCCGTAGCCAAGCGTGCCGAAATCCCGTTGGATAAGGTGATGATCAATATTGATCACTACGGCAACACGAGTTCTGCTACCATTCCTCTGGCATTGTGGGACAATGAAGCTAAACTCAAGAAAGGCGACAATGTCATCCTGACGGCCTTCGGAGCAGGTTTCGTACACGGTGCCTCCTTTATCAAGTGGGGATACGACGGAGCTTCTGTTTCGGAAAATAAGTAAGACAACGAACAATCCAATAAAAAACGCATCCTTCATTCTTATGAATCATGCGTTTTTTTATTCTATACCAGATGTTTAACTAATAAAGGTCAGCGATGCACAAGGCAGGTTTTGTAAATATTGTTGGTAATCCCAATGTGGGCAAGTCCACGTTGATGAACCAACTTGTTGGTGAGAAAATCAGTATAGCCACGTTTAAGGCTCAGACTACACGCCATCGTATTATGGGGATTGTGAATACCCCCGATATGCAGATTGTGTTCTCTGACACTCCGGGGGTGCTCAAACCCAACTACAAGATGCAGGAGATGATGCTGGCGTTCTCGGAGTCGGCGCTGGCCGATGCCGACATTCTGCTCTATGTCACCGATGTTGTGGAAAACCCAGAGAAGAACATCGAGTTCCTCGAACGGGTGAAGAGCATGAAGATACCCGTGATATTGTTGATCAACAAGATTGATGAGAGCGACCAGCAGAAACTTGGCGATATCGTAGAGAAGTGGCATGCGCTGTTGCCCAATGCGGAAATATTGCCCATCTCGGCCAAGAATAAGTTTGGCACTGACATCCTCATGAAGCGCATCGGCGAACTGTTGCCCGAGAGTCCGGCTTATTTTGAGAAAGACCAGCTGACCGACAAGCCCGCCAAATTCTTCGTTTCCGAGATTATCCGTGAGAAAATCCTACGCTATTACGACAAGGAGATACCCTATTCTGTCGAGGTAGTGGTGGAGCGATTCAAGGAAGACGACAAGCATGTACACATCAATGCGGTAATCTATGTGGAGCGCGACTCCCAGAAGGGCATCATCATCGGGCATCAGGGCACGGCCCTGAAGAAGGTTTCCACCGAAGCCCGCAAGAGTCTGGAGAGTTTCTTCGACAAGAAAATCTTTCTCGAGATATTCGTCAAGGTCGACAAAGACTGGCGCAACTCCCAGAAAGAGCTGGATAGCTTTGGGTATAATCCGCAGTAGACAGCCTTTACTTCAGGTCCTTTTCCGGTGGTAGAATGGAAATGGGGTCATAAAGTTTATAGGCGAATTTATAAAGAAAATTATTGTCCTGACTGGAAGTAGGACACACTCTCGCACGTTGCGAGGGCTGGGGATTGGTCATCCTCGGCAAATATTAACAGGGTGCGTGACCTCACCCATTCCTCTGAAAAAGGGGAAGACCAAACAAAAATGGCAAATTTAGTAGCAATCGTGGGACGCCCCAATGTAGGCAAGTCCACTCTTTTCAACCGTTTAACCCAGACCCGTCACGCCATTGTCAGTGACGTAGCTGGTACAACCCGCGACCGTCAGTATGGCAAATGCAGCTGGAACGGCAAGGAATTTTCCGTTGTCGACACCGGTGGATGGGTCGTGAAATCCGATGATATCTTTGAGGATGCCATCCGTCAGCAGGTGAAAATCGCCTCTGAGGAAGCCGACCTGATACTGTTTCTGGTGGATGTGGAGACCGGACTTACAGACTGGGACGAGGACGTGGCGCTCATTCTGCGCCGTGCAAAACTCCCCGTTATCCTTGTGGCCAACAAGGTGGACAACAGTGGTGAGGCATACGTCGCCGCCGAATTTTATAAACTCGGCATTGGCGACCCCGTGTGCATCAGTGCCGCAACAGGTGGTGGTACAGGCGATTTGCTGGATATCATCCTCGATAAACTGCCTTCGGAGAACAAGGAAGACATTCAGGAGGACATACCCCGCTTTGCCGTTGTGGGCCGTCCCAATGCCGGAAAGTCGAGCATTATCAATGCCTTCATCGGCGAGGAACGCAACATTGTGACCGAGATTGCGGGCACCACGCGCGACAGCATCTATACCCGCTTTGACAAGTTCGGTTTCGACTTCTATTTGGTCGACACCGCTGGCATACGCCGCAAGAACAAGGTGACCGAGGATCTGGAGTTCTACTCCGTCATGCGAAGTATCCGCGCCATCGAGAACAGTGATGTCTGCATCCTCATGATTGATGCCACACGAGGCATCGAGGCACAGGACATGAATATCTTCCAGCTCATCCAGCGCAACAACAAGAGCCTTGTGGTGGTGGTCAATAAGTGGGACTTGGTGGAAGACAAGGACCAGAAGGTCATCAAGACCTTTGAGAATGCCATCCGCGAACGCATGGCCCCATTTGTCGATTTCCCCATCATCTTTGCCTCGGCCGTGACCAAACAGCGCATCTTCAAGGTGCTGGAGACCGCCAAGCAGGTTTATCAGAATCGTGAGGCGCGCATCGGTACCACCAAACTCAACGAGGTGATGTTGCCCATTATCGAGCAGACACCGCCGCCATCCATCAAGGGTAAGTACATCAAGATTAAGTATTGCTCGCAGTTGCCCAACACGCAGATACCCTCTTTCGTGTTCTATGCCAACCTGCCGCAGTATGTCAAGGAGAATTACCGCCGATTCTTGGAGAACAAGATTCGCGAGAACTGGTCGATGCACGGATGTCCCATCAACGTGTTTATCCGTAAGAAATAGGAAGCCCCTTTCCCTGAACCTCTCTCCTGTAAGGAGGATATGCAGGACAGGGATGGCGAAGGGTGAGGGAAAGGGAAGAGAAAAGAATCGAATGGGACGAGTCTCTTCCTCTACCTGTAAATATTGAGAATAAGTTTGTAATGAGAAAATTATTGTTGGCTGTCTTGGCTTTTTGCGCCCTTTGCTGGGCCTGCGACCAAGGTCCTACGCCCGACGAGGTGGCGGCACAGGCGGCAAAAACCTATTATGACCTGCTGATACAAGGCAAATACGACCAGTTTGTAGATGGGCGTTATCAGCCTGACTCCATTCCTGCCAGCTACCGTGAACAGCTCCTGGCCAATGCCAAGATGTTTGTCGGAGAGCAGCAAGAGGCTCACCGTGGTATCAGGGAGGTGCGCATTGCCAACGCCAAGGCTGATACAGCCCACCATGTGGCCAATGTGTTTCTGGTGTTTGTCTATGGCGACAGTACCAACGAGGAGATCCTTGTGCCGATGGTAGAACATAAAGGAGTGTGGTACACCAGATAGAAAGATAGAAAAGTTGAGGCCATCATATAATAATCCCCGTGTCAGTTTATGCCGACACGGGGATTGTTATTTGTGGTTGGTGCTCGCGTCGTTTGTCACGAGCACTTAAAACCCTTCGCACTTGGGCTCCTTCATTTAGTTGGAACCACCCTCGTCTTTCACAGCGTCCTCCCAGTTAGTGAACATCTGTACAGACTCGTCGTAGCCGTCGTAGCCATAGTTCTGACGGAGAGTAGCTCCCGTATTGGCTGTGATAGCACTGTTGGGGATGGGCCAAAAGAGATTGTGCTTATCCACCTGATAGTTCAAGTTCACTTTGGAAGTGATCTGTCCACGGTTGAACAGGCTGTAGTGGATACAGCGCTGGTACCAATAACTGCCGCCGCTCTTGTCGGTACCGTCCTGCTTGTCCCATGTGTTGATGTCGTAGGTGTTGCCCCATTCGTCAGGCTGTTTGCTGCGTGCCAGACACCATGACATGCGCACCAATTCAGGTTGCCGCCACTCTTCCATGTAGAGTTCGCGGGCACGCTCGTCAGCGATGTTGCCAATGGTGACGGTGGTGAACAGCTTTTGTGCTTTGGCACGGCTCCGGATAGCGTTTACATCCTCAGCAGCACCAGTGGTGTTGTTCTGGTAGAAGCGTGCCTCGGCACGGAGCAGATAGGTCTCTGCCAGACGGAAGAGGTACATGTTACCGTTGGAGCACGTCGTACCTTTCGTGGCACCGTTGAACTGGTTGGCATTGAGGTTCTCCTCAGCCGATTGGTCAAGGATGTACATCTTGTAGAGCGGTATGGGATACCAACTGCGGATGGTGTCCTTGCAAAGCAGCTGTCCTTTGCTGACAATGGTCTTGCCCTCATTGTTCACATAGTCTTCGGTGGCATAGAGTTGCATGTGCTTACCGTAGAATGGCGATGAGGGCTTGTTGTATTTCAGGTCTTCCATCTCCACCCAGTTGCCTACCATACGGTTGTGGCGTAGGTCGGTGGTATCTTCTACGCCGTCGTAGTACCACATCGTCTTGTTATAGTGGTATGAGGTGCGGAAACATCCGATGCCACGCCCAAGCACGCGCAGCCAGTCGAGAGTGTCGCGGTAGTTGCCATCTTTGCGTGAGTAGTTATACGTGGGCGAACCGGTGCCGTCGGGTGCCATGATGTCACCATTGGACCAATGTACGCCTAAGGCTCGCATGGTGAGATACTGCGTGAAATTCTGGTCATCGTAGTTCAGGATAGGGAGGATGGTCTCCTTGTTGGCGGCGATAGGGATATTCTCTCCGCGGAAGAGGTCCCACATCACATTGTCGGTCACTTTCCATGTCTTCTCGTTGCCTGAGTGAACAAAAGTGCCGAAAGTCTCTGTCATCAGTTTCAGACCATGGTTGTTGATGAGGTCGGTAGCCATAGCCTCAGCCTTGGCAAACTCGCCGACGGTCAGATAGCATTTGATCAGCAGTTGCATGCATGCCTCCTGATTAGGAGTGCCAAAGGTGGACATCTCCTGCTGCGAGGGCACGTGCTGCACGGCAAATTCCAGGTCATGGACCAGCATCTGGAAGATGGCATCTTTGCTGGTCGACTTATAGTCCTGTTTAGGCGAGTCGATGATTTTGGTCACCAGAGGCACGTCGCCAAAGAGCAGCACCAGATTATAGTACTTGTAGGCACGGTGGAAGTAGGCGCGCCCCTTGTAGATATTCTTTATGCTGTCGTCAAGTCCTGTCACGCGGTCGACATACGACAGTACGGTGTTGGCATACTTGATGCCGTTCCACGACTGGTCCCAGAAGCGCATCATGGCATTGCTGTCGCCACCGCTGGCCATTCCCGAGGTGGGTGTGATCTTGTTGGCAAAATCGTCCATGATGCCGCCGCCAGCGTCTGTTTTGGCATAGAGTCCTATGTCGGTCATGAAGTAGACCGACGCGATGGGGAGCACGTTGCCATTGCCGTCCATGAGCATCTCCTTGTAACTCTGGTCACACTTGGCGAGGGCGGCCTCCAGACCGGCCTCAGTGGTGTAGGTCTTGGTGGGCTCGTAGAACGAGAGCGGGTCTTGCTCGAGCCAGTTGTCACCGCATCCCACGGTCACCGCACACGTCGTTGCGAGGAGTGCGCCTTTGATGATATGTTGCATTTTCAATCGTTTCATAGTGGTATGTATTGAAAAAAATGATTGTTATAGTCAGAAACTAAAGGGTGACGTTCACACCGAAGTTAAAGTTGCGAGTGGCCAGACCACCGGTCTCTGGGTCGCCATATTCCCAACTGTCAATGGTGAGCACGTTGTTGCAGTTCACTGAGATGTGGATTTTCTCCACCGAGAACTTGCGGGTGATGGATTGGGGTAAGGTATATCCCAGAGTGATGTTGTCCAGACGCACGAAGTTGCGATTGTAGAGCTTACTCACTCCTCCGGCCAGACCAGTGTTTGGACCGACGGCATTGAGACGGCAATACTCGTTGGTGGGATTGGAGGGCGTCCAGTATTTCTTTTCGGGCACGTTGAAGGCGTTGGTCACCTGCGAACCGCCGTTGTCTTGGTTGAGCCAGTTGCCACTTAGGCTCTTGTGTCCCATGTAAGAGTAGAGCGAGAACGAGAAGGTGAAGTTCTTCAGGAAGGTGAAGTCGTTGCGCAGCGTCCAATATATGGGTGGCTGGGTAGTGCCCAGATAGTCCTTGTCCTTGTCGTTGTACACCGGCACGCGGGTACCATCTTCCAGCACTTTGTCGTCCTCGGTATAGAGGTTCACCACTTTCGGATCACCCGGCTTCTGGCCTACAAGGGCTGCTGCAGCGATATCTTCGGGAGTATTCTGCCATACGCCGTCGGTCTTGTAGTACCAAATCTCTCCGATGGGATGACCGATATACCAGCCGTTGGTGATGTCGTTCTGTTCTACGCCGTTGGCATCGTAGTCATAATAGATGTGCTTGATTTCATTCTTGTTGTAAGAGAATCCGGCCGAAGTTGTCCAGGTCAGATGCTCAGTGTCGATGTTGCGGGTGTTAACCGTGATTTCGATACCATGGTTCTGCACCTCACCAAGGTTGGCTGTGATGGATCCGAAGCCGGTAAAGCTGGGCAGACGCTGGGCCATAATCATGTCGGTGGTCTTCTTGGCATACCAGTCAATGGCACCTGCGATGCGACCGTTGAGGAACGAATAGTCGAGACCGATGTTCCACGACTTGGTCTTCTCCCACTCCAGGTTAGGGGCGGCCAGACGATCCATGGTGAGCGAGTTTAATACGGAAGAGTTACCCGAGTTGCGGTCGTAGTAGACCATGGTGCCGCCCGACGAGAGGTTGGCGAGCGTCTTGTACACGTCGCCGAAGTCGCGGTTACCGTTGGTACCATAAGATACACGTAGCTTACCATTGTCTATCCAGCCCTTAGTGCCCTGCATGAAGCTCTCATTGGTGAAGGTCCATCCCAGACCCACCGAACCGAAGTTACCCCATCGGTTGTTGCTGCCAAATCCGGCGTAGCCATCACGGCGTAGGGAGGTGGTGAGCATGTAGGTGTCGCGGAAACTGTAGAAGAGTCGTCCAAGATATGATGCTGCGGTGTAGTGGGTGTCGGTAGTCGAGAATGAACTCTGCTCCTTGTTAGCACCGGCGGTATAATGGAATCCGAGGGCATCGGTAGGCCCGATGTTGCGGGCATAGATGTTGTCCGACCAAGTCTTGTGGTCCTCCGCCTCCTGTACGAGGGTGATGGTAACGTGGTGCAGTTTGTTGAACGTGTGGTCCCAGGTGATGGTGTTGTTCAGTGTCCACTCGAAGTTCTTTGCCCATCCGCGATTCACGCCACGGCTTGATGCTGAGGAGTTGGGCAACTCGGCCGACATGAAGTAGCGGTCGTTGAACCATTGGTAGCGGGGAGCAATATTGAACTGGTAGGTCACATCATAGGGCAGAGTCACCTTGGTGTTGAAGATGGTGTTGAGCACAGTGTAGCCCTTCTCCAGATCGTAGTACTGGCGGTCGAAATAGTAGTTGTAGCCTCCGTTGGTGGGTGTACCACTCATCGGATTTTGCTCGTAGTTGCCATTTGCATCGTATAGCGAGGCATAGGGCGAGTTACGCAACATGTTGCTATCCCAGTAGTTGCTGCCCAATGACACTTGGATGTCACCGTCGGAACGGTCCTGGAAGTTCACGTTCACCCCCATCTCCAACCAAGAGGTAATCTGTGCGTTGAGTTTCAGGTTGGCACGTATGGCATTATACTGGTTGCCTTGCACGGCGCCCTTGCTGTTGAGGTAGCCGAATGACAGATAGTAGTTCACCTTGTCGGAGGCACCCGATATGCTGGCGTTGTAGTCTTGGTTGAGTCCCGTGCGGAAGGTCTGGTCTCCCCAGTCCACGGTCTTGCCGTCAAGGAAGTTCTGAAATACCAGTGGCGAATTGTTGAGTTCGAGCCTTCGCGCATAGAGGCTGAGCATGGATTCATTGTTGGATGGTCCGAAGCCGCTGGCTCCGATAGAGGTTGCCCATGACTGCTGCTCGGTGTCGCTCAGACTCGTTGGGTTGTTGAAGTAGCCCTGCGGATAGAGCAACTCCCCCTTGCTGTTCTTAGCTTGGTAGTAGTCATAGAGACCGTTATCGCCCTTGCCATAGGTGTAGTTCATCATGTACCAGTCCTCCCGATAGCGCATGTAGTCGGAAGTGTTGAAGTAGTCTCTGTAGGCCGACTTGGTCTTCGTACCGAGGTTGGCCGACACATTGATGACCGGTTTTCCGGTCTTACCTTTCTTAGTGGTGATGATGATGACACCTGCTGCGGCCTTGGCACCATAGATGGCTGCCGACGAGGCATCCTTCAGCACGTCAATCTGCCCGATGTCATCAGGGTTGATTTCTGAGAGTTCGCCATAGAAAGGCATACCGTCGAGCACAATCATTGGAGAAGTGTCGGTGCCGAGTGAGTTCTTACCACGCAACAGTATCGACGAGCTGTTGCCTTTGGCGGAGGCATCATAGCCAATCTGCAGGCCTGGCGTGCCGCGCAGCAAGTCTTGTACCGATACGGGGTTCTGGTCGGCCAGCTTGCCAGGCTGAATCTGTACTACAGAACCGGTGAGGTCTTTCTTGCGCATGGTACCATAGCCCACTACCACCACCTCGTTGAGTTGACGGTTGTCTTCGAGCATCTTTACGGTCATGTCCGAAGCAGTGGCACGTACCTGTTGCGGTTCGTAGCCTATATAGCTCACCTCGAGCATGGCACCTGCTGATGCATTCACAGAGAAGTTACCGTCGAGATCGGTGATGGAACCTGTGGAGGCACCCTTCACTCTGACGGTGGCACCGATGATAGGCTCGCCGTTGGCGTCTATCACCCTTCCTTTAATCACTTGGTTTTGTTGGATCATCTCTATACCGTCAATGGCTTTGCCACCACTCGCGAAAACTGACGGAGTAGCAACCGTTGAGGCCAAAAGGAGTAAGAGATTCCTGGCTGAGATAGTTAGATGAGAATTGTTCATAGAACTTAGGGTTAAGTTGTCGTTCAATTTCAGTTAGGCGAAGTTTTCACTTGTCTACAAATGCAAATGTAAGTAAAATAAATCTAATTTGGCTTTCAATTATCGATAATTTCTGTTCACAAATAGGGATTCCGTCTCATTAAAGGGTTTTGAGTCATTGAAATGGTATAAAACAGTTGTCTGTGGTATTCGTTACCGAGAGCATAAGAGAGGGGGATAGGAATTGTAGGAGGGAATAATGGTATAGGAGTATGCAAGAATAAAAGTCATTACATTGTGTATCATCAAACGAGAGGCGAGGGCTTTCGTTAGTATAGCATAACGATAATATATACTGTTATTTGACTTAGATAACTCTGGTAGCCCTTTCCTTATATCCGTAATCTGTGTTTTTCTTCTATCTTGGAATAATTTACGGCGGTTTTGTTTCATTTTTCAATAAATAGTCGTTAAATTGTTTACAATCGATTGCATGACTCAAACGGCTGAATTAGAACATATTTCCGAACTAATTGTAGTTTTCTCACTATCTTTGCCGCCAGTAACCTACAATTGATTTATTTTCATGGTATTCATTTTCTTGGGCAATACTGCTTTATGGAGCAAATAAAACGGTAAACTTCATTTACATCTGCTTCACGTGATGTAGTTTGTTGCCTATGCAAGAAAATTAAAAACCAGCAAATTAGAGGGAAATGAAAAGACTCTACTCTTTGTGTGTGGTATTATTCGTGCTATTGATGATACCTTTATCCTCCAGAGCAACCGACTATTATTTGGTGGGTGATTGGAACTCTTGGAGCTTGACCAGTGCCACTTTTAAGTTTCAGCCCGTGTACGACCAGCCCGGAGTGTATTCGCTTTATGTGAATGCGCCTTTAAATGCGAAGACGACGTATGCACTCCGGTTTGTGATTAATCCATCCGATAACACGTCAGATTGGTCTAAGGTCATTAGGCCAACAAATTCTGGGTCGGACTATGTGGTCAACAATACAGATGTCAGTGCCACCGCAGGATATATTATGGATGGTACTGCCGCTTGGCAATTAGTAGCCAACATGTCTGCACGCAATAACGCTAATAATGGCGGTTCTTATTTGGTTACACTTGATATGACTGACCCAAGTAGCCCCCAGTGGAGTATCAAGAGTACGCCAGACGTGCGTGTTCTTTATTTTCTTAGTTCTGGAAATAGTTATAGTTTCTCGGGTGATTATTTAGTAGATACGAACCAATATCCCAATAACTATAATAACAACTATTCTGGTTTGGTTACTATGACCACCGGCATGACTTACAAATTGTCCGATGGCTATCATTGGTTTGGCAGCACCACCGATAATATTGCGTACAATGGGGCCTCTACTACGACAACACAGAGTGTGCAGGAAAATGATACAGGTGGTACGGAAAATGTCCCCTATAATGGTGAGAGCGGAACTTATGCATTGGAAGCCAATGTGTTAGGTCTGAATGATGCTGGCACGATAGACTTTTCCAGTGCTCCAAGAAAGGATGTTATTATTCGCCCCTCAACGTCTGATACCCAGGCTACCCATGTCTATTTCAAAGGTGGAAGCGTAACAACAGATACGGAAATGACCTACGACCCTGCTACACGAATTTGGTCGATGACCGGTATTGCACTTGCCAACAGTGATGCTACCACCTTTACAGAAAAATTCTATAATGGCAATGGTTTTGATGAGACCGCATCCAATCTTGATAATGATGCGCAAGGTGCTGGCACATACAAGGCGGTGTATGTTTCCAAGTATGAATCAGGAACAGGTGAGCCTGTTTGTAAACTCCTTCAGTCTCAGACTACAACATTGATAGATGGCAAGTTGATGCGAACCTATAGCGATTACTATGCACGAATAATTCCTACAGGGCTGAGTGCCTATTATGCTACGGCTTACGATGCAACAAGTCATGTTTTGACCATGACGTCACTCACCGATAGTATCATTCCTGCCAATACGGGCGTGCTCCTTGTTTGTGAGCCTACTGCTACGGGCATTCATTTTGATGACCGGTATAATGCCTCGAATGTGAAAATTGGTAATGTTATCTCTATGGAAAAGGCTACAGCTGCAGGTACAGCTCCTACAACAAATTACCTTGTTGCAGAGCAAACAGAGCTCTCTCTTGGTCCGGTAACAAGGGATGCAAATGGTAACGTAGCCTTCCGTAATTATTACTTTGCATATAAAGACCTGGATGGGGATGGTAGCCAGACCTTAGGATTCTATCGCTGTTTGCAGAACAGTCCTACCGGTAATATTATTCGCAAGGCTTACCTCGCGCTGAGCGCAACGCTTCAGCCTGATAGCAGCCTCGATGGAGTAAGTTATACCGATGCTGCCAAGGCCATGGGGCTGTCTTCTGCAACCTCAGACAACACCTCAAACAATGTTTCTGCAGCACAGATGGTTAAGATGCTGTTTGATGGTGTAGACCTTCTCGGGTATGGTGTGGCTGCTGGAATCAACATTGTCACACAAGAACGCTCCGCATCAACTGATAATCGATACTATAATTTGCAAGGCATAGAGGTTGCCCGACCTACGAAGGGTATCTTCATCCATAATGGTAAGAAAGTCATAATCGAATAAATCGATAATCCATGATAAATAAATAATAATGAAAACAACCTATCAACAACCACAGATGTACATGTTTCACGTAAAAATTGAATGTCAGCTCTTAAGTGACAGCAGAGGTGTTGCCGGATCGTCTACCGCAGAACTCAGTGACCCTGATGCAGGTGACCAGCTTGCCAAGAAGTTTGTGTATGAAGCGCAAGTGACAGGCTATGACCCATGGGAAGATTAATATGATGAGAGTATGTTATGAAAATAAACCTACGTATTGGCGTAGGTTTATTTTTTTTTATTAAGCAGGGTGTTGCATTTTGTGATGTTAATGGCGGGAAAGAAGATAGCGTCTCACCCTTCGATGTTCTTGCCTGCGGATACGCCGGTCTGCATAAGAGGGGCCTCCCTCTCCCCTTCGGCTTCGGAATCTATAGGCTATCGGTCTTCCTGCTCCACCTCTTTCACTTTCTTGAAGAGATCTGAGGCGAAGACGAGGTCGTTGAGCTTCTTGTTCGTGGAGTCCATCACCTGGTCTTTGTTGCCCTGCCACTCCTTGTGTCCCTTGTAAATAAAGAGGATGTTCTCTCCGATGCCCATCACGGAGTTCATGTCATGGGTGTTGATAATGGTCGTGATGCCAAACTCCTTGGTGATGCCCGAAAGCAGTTCGTCGATGACCAGTGAGGTCTTGGGGTCGAGACCAGAGTTGGGTTCGTCGCAGAAGAGATATTTGGGATTGAGCACGATGGCGCGGGCAATGGCCACACGCTTCTGCATGCCGCCGGATATCTCGCCGGGAAATTTGTTTTGGGCATCCATGAGGTTGACACGTGCCAGACACTCCTGTGCCCGTTTCACACGCTCACGATAGTTCATCGTGGAGAACATGTCGAGTGGGAACTGCACATTCTCCAGCACCGAGAGGGAGTCGAACAGGGCTGCGCTCTGGAAAATCATCCCCATCTCTCGCCGCATCATCACCTTCTCCTTCTTCGACATGGTGACAAAGTTGCGCCCGTCATAGAGCACTTCGCCCTCGGTGGGGTCGAGAAGTCCGACAAGATTTTTCATCAGCACGGTCTTTCCCGAACCACTCTGGCCGATAATCAGATTGGTCTTGCCGGTCTCAAACACGGCATTGATGTCCTGCAGAACGGTTTTGTCCTCAAAGGACTTGGTAAGATTCTTGACTTCTATCATATGTTTCTCTCGCAATCAATACTATTAATTTCTCGCAGATTACATTATTTCTTTCTCGCAACAATAGCTTCTCTTCTCGCTATAAACGCAATAAACGCTATTTATTTTATTTGCAGTTAAATGCAATCAGCACTATTTCTTTCTCGCAATAAACGCAATAAACGCTATTTATTTTATTCGCAGTTAAACGCAATCAGCACTATTACTTTCTCGCAACAATAGCTTCACTTCTCGCAATAAACGCTATTTATTTTATTCGCAGTTAAACGCAATCAGCGACATTAGATTCTCGCAGCTACCTGCTCTCATCCTAAATATTATATCCCTTATTGTTTATCCCGGTAATTACTCCCCTCCCTTTGGGGGAGGGGTTGGAGGAGAGGCTGTATTTTCTCCCCTCCCTTTGGGGGAGGGGTTGGGGGAGAGGCTGTATTTTACGACAGCAACTGCGTCAAAAACACATCAGAGAACAGTATCAGCACACTGCTGCTCACCACCGCATTGGTGGAAGCTTCGCCTACCTCTACCGAACCGCCTTCGACGGTGTAGCCGAAATAAGACGACACGCTGGAGATGATGAATGCGAAGAAGAGACTCTTCATAATACTCATCCACACAAACCACTGCTTGAACGAATGGTGCATGCCCGCCGTCAGATCGTCGGGCGACATCATGTGTCCAAGGTAGGCCGTGGCATAGGCTCCCACGATACCCATTGCCGAAGAGAATATCACGAGAAATGGCATGATGGTCACCAGACCGAGAATTTTAGGCAGGATGAGGTAGCTGGCGGAGTTGACCCCCATGATGTCGAGGGCATCGATCTGCTGGGTCACACGCATGGTGCCCAACTCAGACGCGATGTTCGACCCCACCTTGCCGGCAAGGATGAGACACATGATGGAACTGGAGAATTCCAGAAGCATAATCTCGCGTGTGGTGTAACCTGTCACCCATCGTGGCATCCACGGGCTCTGGATGTTTACTTTCATCTGAATACAGATCACGGCACCAATGAAAAACGAGATGAGCAGCACGATGCCAATGGAGTCGACTCCGAGCTGTGACATCTCCTTGACATAGCGCTTGAGAAACATCCGCATGCGCTCCGGACGCGAAAAGCAACGTCCGATAAGCATAAGGTAGCTGCCGAAGGTCGTCAGATATTGATGTAATAACTTGAAGAGAAACATGTTTCCTAATGATTAATAGTGCAAAAGTAACCAAAATCCGTCTAAAACTACAATTCGTCTATTCGTTTTTATCATTTATAACGTTTCGTGAACCTCAAGATGAGGCATAGGGTCGTCACGGAGTTGGGTTTTGTGCGATGCGAGGAGAGAAGAGGCCCGCCACCCTGTGAAGATGATGTGTTTTGGGTGGTCGATAACCTTTTATCATACCTCCCTTGTCACCTTATTATATATATTCCGAGGTCAATCATCGTGTTGCGAAATACATTTTCTGCAGATAGTAAAAAGAGGGTATGGTCTGATATGTTGAGATATTTCATATTTTTCAAATGAATGCTACGGAGGGCTGTCAGCCGTGTAAAGCGGTGTAATGATGAAAAAATAGGCTTCCGAACATGTCAAAATAGACTTTTAGGCATGATATTAGTCCTTTTCACATGCCTTTTTTCGTTTTTTCAGCCTCTTTCAGGCCCAAACGGGAGTGCGATTAGATAGTATTGGCATGACGATTAGGTACTAATCGTCGTGCGATTTGATACTAATCGCAAAGTCATCTTTTGTCAATAAAATACAAGACGCTGATTATTAGCATATTATGAACAATCCGATTTTGGCGTTTTTTCCGTTCCACAGGCTTCTCTTTTCTTTTAAAGAGAATTTTGAATGAGGTATTCAAATTTTTTCATTGTAATTGATCTTGTGGCAGTCCTGTTTCATATTTCATGCGGTTCTCAGGATGGTGCTGGCAGACTTCGCCTTGGGTGTATAGGGAGACAGGTATGCAAAGAGAGTTATCCTTGCGTCGGTCATTATACAATACGCTTCCGGGACTTACCTTCGAGCACAATGATGCGTACAATGCCGACTATGTAGATAGTCTTGTTCTGTGTGATGTTTCCATCGACCGTAACCACAACGGTCTGCGTGAACTCAAGAGCAAAACCACCACTGGATACACCATGCAAGGACTCTATGAGGTTTCGGCGGCCAAAGAAAT
>JAEAMQ010000003.1 GCA_016901395.1 Prevotella sp.
ATTTCGCAGAGGGCCGCCAGCGGCCGGCGGATCGCACGGAAACCTGCCCACCCTGTTCCACCGCTTCTCGGATGAATGCCCCCTGCTTTCAAAAGTACATCACAACCCATTATTGTTTTTCATTGTTCTCATCTGTGGTTAATAACAACTTTTACTACTACGAATTACACGAATTTCACGAATTCCATCACCGTTCATTCATTCGTGTCATTCGTGCAATTCGTAGTCCCAATTATTGTTTTCATTGTTCTCATCTGTGGTTAAAAAAAAGGGGTGGCAGGGATATTCTCGGATGACCTTGCGGTGCAAGGATGAAAGATTTTCTGCGATAAGCATTTCCCATCGCGACAGCCTAAATAGAAAAAGATATTCTCCGGATATTCTGGGATGCCACGCAGTGGCGCGGAGGAAACTCTCTCGCCATAAACGCAATGAACGCAATCTTAATTTCTCGCAGATGGCGCAGATGGCACAGATTAGCTCGCGCGGTGGTTTTATCTCGCAGAGGGTTACGCTGTTCGCTACACGATGGAACACATATCCACTCTGTAAACACCTGCCCTGTGAATACTCACAAAGACAAGTTCTCTCGTTTTATTACTACCCCATCATTGTTTTCATTGTTCTCATCTGTGGTTTATACTGCCAATTCCATCACTGTTTATTCATTCGTGTAATTCGTGTAATTCGTAGTCCTATTATTGTTTTCATTGTTCTCATCTGTGGTTAATACTACCAATTCCATCACTGTTTATTCATTCGTGCAAATGTAATCCGCAGTTCCATTATTGGTTTACTTTTCCTTATTATTATGCGAAAACCGGCTCTTTCTTGCACCTTGTGTGCATATTTTTTAAAGTTTCCTTTGTCGGTTCAAAGGTAATGTCTAACTTTGCAAGCCTGTATTAAGGATATTTATTTAGTAATCTGACTATCAGTAACACTTACAATGAGAAAGATGAAGAAGGTCAGACTCACGTCAGTGATGACTTTGTCGACCCTGCAACTTCTGGCTCCCGCAGCACTCCATGCTGAGGATGCCCCTGTTGCAACCTTAACCAAGAAAGTGAACGTGGAGGAAGACATCCTCGCAAGCAAAAAAGACACAGCGAACTATAAAAAGCCTGTAGACCTCGACGAGATTGTCGTCACGGGTCAGGGCAGTGCCATTCAGAAGCGGCGGCTCTCCTCGGAGGTCACCACGGTGTCGGCCCGCGAACTGGCCAAGTCGCCGTCGGGTCGCCTCGACCAGCAGTTGCAAAATCTTTTGCCCAACGTTCAGGTGACGCTCACCAACGGACAGCCCGGCACCACGTCGATGATCAAGGCGCGGGGACTATCGTCGGCGCTGTCAAACTCTACGCCGGTGATCTATGTCGACGGCGTGCGCATGGACAATCTGAACACCGGTACCACACTCATGAACCGGCTCACGGAGACCCTCCTCGGCGGTAACGTCGACGGGGCGACGGCGGCATCGGGTGCCATCTCAGACATTCCGGTGGAAAACATCGACCACATCGAGTATGTGTCGGGCGGTGCGGCCACCACGCTCTATGGCTCGGATGCGGGCAACGGCGTGCTCCAGATTTTCACAAAGAAGGGTGGCAACGGCCGCTTCTCGGGGTCGGCAGGTGTCGAAATCGGTTTCGACACGCCCAACTCGCAGTATTATTATTTCGACCGCACCAAGGATTTGCTCAACCAGACGGGTTTCGAGGAGAAATACCGGCTGTCGTTCTCGGGCGGCAACGAGCGCAGCGGCTACAGCCTCGGCGCCAGCATGAGCCGCTCGACGGGTATCGTGATCCACAACAACAACGAGTCGAAGAAATACGAACTGCGCTTCGGTTCTCACCTGCGCATCAACCGTCTGCTCGAATACCAGAACTCCTTCGGACTCACCGCAGCCGATTTCCGCCGCAGCCGCAATGGCAACGAGGGTACGTTCACGGGCCTTTGGGTCACCGAGGGCAGTGCCTGCGCCTATTTCACCTATACCGACACGCAGGGCAACCGGCAGAGTTTCAACCCCGATATCGACGCGGCTTCCGACTACGAATATGCTCAACTCAAGGCCTTCTGCGACCGTGCCGAGGCATTGCAGAACAACAAGGAGAGCGTGAAACGGTTCCAGACCTCGCAGCAACTCATCTTCACCCCGCTGCCCGGACTCACCTTCAAGGGCATCCTCGGCGTGGACTATCGTGCCAGCGGCAACAAGATCATCGAGACCAACGAGTATCTCATCCATACCCAGGTGAAGCCCGCGGGCACCGACGACAGCGGTAGCATCTCCAATTTCGACCGCACCTATTTCGGCGTGACGGCCGACCTCAACGGCCAGTATAAGTACTACCGCGGGTCGTGGCTGAGCAACATCGTCACCGCCGGATTCCAATATTTCAACACCCGCGACCATCAGTCGGTCTATACGGGCAAGAACGTGCGCGACGGGGCACAGGTCATGTCGGGCGCCGGCACGCTCATCGCCGACGAATGGCTCACCTATCTCCACAGCTACGGTGCCTACGTGCAAAACAATTTCGGCCTCTGGAACCGCTATTACCTCGACCTCGGACTGCGCATGGACTACAACACGGCCTTCGGCGACAACGTGGGGTGGCAGGCCTATCCCAAGATCGGCCTGTCGTATATCCTCTCCGACGAGCCGTTCATGCACACTCTCGTCGACCGGGGATGGGTCACTCAGGCCAAGGTTTTTGCCAACTATGGCATCGCCGGCACCTATCCGCCCGCCTTTGCCTACCAGAAAACCATCGCCATCTCGTCGTTTCAGGGCAAGCAGGCCGGCTCCTTCGGCAATGTGGGCAACCCCGACCTCGGACCGGAGAAGAAACACTCCTACGAGGTGGGCATCATCACGTCGCTGCTGCACAACTGGATTTCCCTCGGCGCCACCTATTATTATACGCTCACCAAGGGTGCGCTGTTTTCCATTCCGACACTCCCCTCGTCGGGCCAAAGCTCCACTTATCTGGCCAATGTGGGCAAGATACGCAACCGCGGATGGGAACTTAGCCTCGGCGTGAACTTCCTGCGCACGAAGGATTGGCGCGGAACGTTCAACGCATCGCTCAACACCAACGACAACCTCGTGCTCTCCACGGGTGGCGCAGTGCCCTTCGGCATCGGCGGATTCTCCGCCCGAACCATTCAGAACGTTGTCGAAGAGGGCAAGCCCCTCGGCTATCTGCGTGGCTCAAAGACCACGCTCAACGCCGATGGCACCATCGCCGCGACCGAATATCTGCAGGATTTGGGCAACTCGATGCCCAGCTGTTATGGCAATTTCTCGCTCAACCTGTCGTGGCGCAAGCTCGGACTGCTCATCTCGGGCGACTACCAGACCGGCAGCTACGTGCACTCCTTCGACCGTCAGTTCCGTTTTGCGCGTGGACTCAAGGACCCTGACATCCCCGCCGCCGCACTCACGGGCATCACCCAGGCCATCTCTTGGCTCGACTTCACCAATTTCTTTGTGGAGAAGGCCGACTTCCTGAAGATTCGCAACATCAGCCTCGACTACACCTGGGACTTCGCCCACGGGCCCATCCATAGCCTCGACCTTGGCGTGCACTGCTACAACCCGCTGTCGTTCACGGCATCGTCTGTCGACCCCGAGGCCATCCTCTCGGGTGCGCTCTCTCAGGGTGCCGTCGCCACTCCGGGCCTCAACTACGCCACCTACTCGGCCCCCCGGCAGTTTGTGGTGTCGGTGAATGTGTCTTTTTAGGAGTTAAGAAGTGAAGAAGTTAAGAAGTTAAGACAAATGTAATCAATATGAGGAGATGAAGAGTAAAGGAAACGTGGAGTTGTGACAATAGTCTGGTAAATGGTCCATGGCCTCGTGCTTGAAGTATTGTCTTAACTTCTTAACTCCTTAACTTCTTAACTCCCCCAAAAAATAAATATGAGGAGATGAAGAGTAAAGGAAACGTGGAGTTGTGACAATAGTCTGGTAAATGGTCCATGACCACGTGCTTGAAGTATTGTCTTAACTCCTTAACTTCTTAACTTCTTAACTCCCCCAAAAAAGAATCAACAATGAAACCAAAATATTTAATAACCAACATAGCGGCCTCCATCCTCTCCCTCTCCTCCTGCAGCCTTGTGGAGCCGGGAGACATCGTCAACCCCAACGTCGACGAAGATGCCTTCGTCCATTCCACCGGAGCCATGGCGACCTGGGTCAACGGCACCCAACAGAAGTTTGCCGTCAATATCGGCTACTGGTGCCAGATGGTGGAGATCCTCTCCGACAACTATTTCAACAACTACACCCGTAGCAGCAACGTATTCGACATACCGCGCATTCTCTACACCGACGACGACGTGATAGCCATGCAGCGCGCCGTGGGCACCATGCGCGAGATGGCCGACTACGGCCTCTCCACCGTGGCCAAGACCGACCAGCCCTCGCGCGACCAGCTGTTCACGCTCTACACCGTCAAGGCCTACGGCTCACTGCTCGCCGGAGAGACCTTCGTGGGACTCCCCATGTCGTCGGGAGGCGACATCCATCCGTGGCGCGAACATCTGCAGCAGGCCCTCGCCGTGCTCGACTCCACGATGCTCTATGCCGGCGACGCGGCCGACAGCGCCTTTGTCTCCACGCTCCAGGCCCGTGCCTACTACGCCCTCGGCGACCGACAGCAGGCCGTGACCGCCGCCCGCCGCTCGCTCACCCTCGCCCCCGAGATGCTCCATCAGGTGACGTTCGACGGTGCCAACGCGGTGAACAGCGACATCCAGCAGGCCGTGTGGCTCAACTGGTTCCAGCCCCTCCCACGCTTAGACTTCCTCGACCCGAAGTATTTCCAGCTCACGAGCGACGAGCAACGGCCCATCACCATCGCCAAGGCCGAGGAGAATTACCTCATCATGGCCGAGGCCGACGTGGCCCAGAACGACCTCGCCGCCGCCCGCCACGACCTCTCGCAGCTGCTCCTGCTCGTGAAGAGCCGGCCCGTGCAGACCGACCTCAACGACCAGTTGGAGAAGCGCGACAACGGTGTCTACAAGATCTATCCCAAGGACCCGACGCTCAGCGTGCGTGCCTCGGCCGACGACTCGCTGCGCGCCGGCCTCATCATCGACCGTCAGGCACCCGCCCTCATCACCGTGCCCTACATCTCGGGCACGTCGGTCACGCAGCAGATGATTGACCAGCTGGCCGACCACGACAGCGCGCTCGAACTCGTCTACCTCATGCGTCAGGAAATCTTCCTGTGCGAAGGCCGCCGCGTCACCGACCTCGGCATCCGGCTGCCGGTGTGCGAGGTGGAGGCCGCCCATGCCACCAACGCCGCCGAATACACCACCGCACACATACCGGAGTTTATTCCTCTCGGTCAGCAGATGGACGCATTCACCGTCGACGAGGCCACCAAGACCGTGACGATCACCTATAATATGAATAAGGTCATTGTGAAAAACCGCACGACCGACGATATAGTTCCGTTTGAATGATGTGACCATGGCTCCCAAGAGTAGTCTTCTGCTGTTTCTTCTTGCAGTCGTCTTACAGGCCCCTGCGCAGATCGTTTCCAAAAATCAGGAAACGGTTCTCGACATTGCATGGACCGAAGCCGCTCTGCAACGCATGGAATACGAAGAAGACCTCCATTTGTCTGGTCCTTCGACCGTGAAATACAGGATCATGGATACCTCCCGTCCCGGGTTGCTTTCCACCCGATATCGGTTTACGGTAGCCCTGAGAGTCGTCGGCAAATCAGGAAAGATCAAATCGGCCCTGTTCTACCGTTTTTCTTATCACACGCTCTTCCTGAGCTCCAAATACGTAGTAGAAATGAGTTTGGACAGGCGACAATGGACGGTTGTCAAGGAGGCAGACACGCCTCATCAGGAAATAGCGGGAACCATAAATGTGAAGCATGGAGAGACCGGAGACCACATCACGATTGCCGTATTGAATGCCAAAAACAAGGGAAACACCTTCTCGCTGACCTATCTTGCGACCACCTCCACCCGTTACGACCTCTATGACGACCATGTGCTCTTCAGGGCTGACTCCAGTGGGCAGCACCGGTCCAACGAGATAAGAGACCATGCGGAGCCCATCGACATTATGGTGCATCGGATGATTGCAGGTAACGGAGGGTGGACCACCCTGTGCCTGCCCTTCGACATGACCGACGATCAGGTCAGGAAGTCTCTGGGCAATGATGTCGTCTACTCACAGTTTACGGATGTCGAGCCCGACAAGGGCTATATCCATTTCCACACGACCACAGAGGGCATGAAGGCAGGACAGCCTTATCTCGTAAAGAAGCAAGGCAGCACGCTCGACAGTTTCTTCGCCGATGATGTCGTTCTCACACGGGCATCGGTGAGGGAAGCCAACAAAGGCAGGGGAAGCAAGAAGAAATGTAAAGGCTATTATTGGGTAGGCATCCTCCAACCCACACGTGTCAATGCCGAAGACACAGAAAAAATCTTCAACCCGAATGCCCGGGCAGCAATAGTCTCGACCACCTCGCCCGACGGGAAACTGCATCTACGGAGAACCCTGCCCAACAGTATTGTCAACGGTTTTACAGCCTACCTTGTTTTCCCCGACGACTCGCACATGTCGTCGTCGGGTCCCAGAAACATTGAAGATTTTGTGGTATGCATCGACTCAACCACGGTCTCTCCCACCATCATCAAGCAGATAAACACACCCGACCAGTGGGCCGATGACGAGGTTTACACCATGGGCGGACAGCGTGTCGGCACCCACACAAACCGCCTTTCACCTGGAATTTATATCCGCCGAGGACAGAAATTTGTGGTCAAATAGCCGTTCCCCTACCCTTCTGACACCATTTCTGGTTTCATACCCAAGAAGCCGTCTGTCTCTGGAAAATGTTTCCGATTTAGCGAAATATTAATAAAAATACACGAAAAATATATCATTTCCATTAAAAAAGGAATACATTTTAATTTTTCTTCATCTTTTTATTTGACATCTCTTGTATCTGTCAGAATATTTTATTAAATTTGCACTGTTCACCCACGATAGGGTGTCCGCCTAAATGCTACATAGAGGAAACCAATAAAATGATATATTTACAAAGGAGATATTCATGTCAGAAAATCGGTTCACACGTATTGCATGAGCTATAATTATAAACAATTTTCAATAGACAAGTCTCTAAGTGCTAAAAGCTAAGGCTGAGGTCTATATGAAACTACATCACGATTATCGGCAAAGACTACAGACAGCCATTGGATTTTTGGACCTGAAATACACCTTGGAATATGCAAAAAACGAATAATTAAATGTATAATATGAAAATAGAAGAATTTATGAGAAAGCCTATATTTTGGGACAATTCGTAAGAAGAAACCCGAAAACCATTCGTCTAACAATCCTACCTGTTATGCACGAAGAGAGAAATCGTATCATTATACACAGCATGATGATAGAGTACTCAACCAACATCTACACCATATCCCATTCACCTGACCCGCACGACCTATCAAAACTGTTATCACATACACCTTAGCTTGTAGTGACAGACTGAAAAGCGTCCGGACGTTACACACCTTTTAGAAAATGAAAAAATACGAAAAACCTACTATAGAAATAATCAAAGTTGCCTTAGATGTTCAGTTGTTAGCAAGATCCATTCACGCATCACGTCCTAATTCTATTAGATAGTCAAGGGCTTTCTCCTCCGGAATATTCCGGACACAACGATAAAACGACAAGAGTAATGTAGCAGCGACGCTGCCGCGTTACTCTTGTTTTATGATAGCACAATCGTGATTTCTACAAACGATCTCTGTCTGCAAAGTTGGTGATTAGAGAAGATTGTAGTAACTTTACCGCTGGTATCAAGAGCTACAAATCAGAATTTGAACTTCGTAAATCGATAGATGCAATAGATGCCGTCATAAAGAGTTTGATAAACAGTTAAAACAGACAAGTAATATGAATCCAGAAACTCAGACAATAGAATATAAATCACTACAAAAAATAAGAACCGGTGACAAGGGATTCCGTGAGTTGTCAACTACTTGCGTGGCATTGGCAAATGCCCAAGGTGGTAAGATATATATTGGTTATGACGACAAAAAGAAACATGCTCTTCCAGGGCAAGTAATTGAAGCTAAAGAAATAAACGAGGCTGTAACCAAACTTCGCGGTCTATGTTTCAATGTTGCGTTGTCTGCAACTGAAGTGCTTACGGACGAAAACAATAGCCAATATTTCATCATTACAGTATTTCCGTCGATGAAATCTATTGCATCTACATCCGATGGTAAATTCTATATGCGATTTGCAGATAAGTGTGAGCCGTTGCGTAGTGAGGATATGATGCGCCTAAGTGAGATGAAAGGTTGTTTCCAATGGGAAATCACTAAAACACGTTTTGTGATTGCTGATGCAGAAAGAGAGAAATTACAAATACTTTCTGATTCTATTAGATCATCAGATAGAATCAAAGACCATATCAGGCAGATGGATAATGACGAATTAGCAGAATATTACTGTTTGGTTGATGAAGGTTATTTGACCAACTTAGGGGTATTATGGCTTGGATCAACAAAACAAAAAAACTGGATAAGCTACCCCATTACTGTACAGTACATTGTTTACAACGCGAACGAGGAAAAAGTGAGAAAGGTTGAATGGAGAAATGAAGGAAAGAATCCTAAAGAACTATTAATGGACATAGAAAAAGAGGCTATTGAATTAACTTACTCGTATGAGTTTCCAAGCGGCCTCTTTCGCAAGCAAATAAGACATTACCATCCAAAAGTATTGCGAGAATTACTGGTTAATGCTATTGTACACCAATCTATGACGATATCTAATGATATCATGATTAAAGTTTATACTGACAGATTGGAAATAAGAAACCCCGGAGGGTTGCCTCTTGGTGTAACAAAAGACAATATTCTTCATGCTAGACATAGGCGTAATCCGCATTTCATTGAATTAATGTACGCATTAGGCTTGATGGAAGGTGAGGGATCTGGATACGATTTGATTTATGAACTCAATTCGATGGAGGCAAAAGAAAAACCAACTATTGAATCTTCATTTAATGAGTGTGTTGTTACTCAACACGCAAAAATCTTAAAACCAGAGATTCTCCCTCTCTTAGATTACGTACTCAAGAATTATCAACTTAAACAAAAAGACTTTACTGCTTTGGGCATAATTGCAAGAGAACAAAAAATATACGCTACAGAATTGAGTCACGAGTTACAATTAGCAGACGACAAACGTCTCAGAAGCTATATTGGCACCTTGATTAAGAATGGATTAGTACTACAAAAAGGTGTTCATAAAGGCTCATATTATATCATAAATCCTGTTCTAATAAAAAATGCAAAGGCAGATAAGATACCAACTACATTAAAAACAGTTGAACCTGATGTATTGGAATCTCTTATAATACATGATCTTAAGAAACATCCTCATAGTAAACTCTCAGAGATTGCTGACAGACTTCCTGATGTTGACATAAAGGAAGTTAGGAAGCTTGTTTATAAACTTGTTGATAAAAAAATAAATATTGAAGGTGCTAAAACGAATCGTAGATATTCGCTAAAATAATGTGGCATAAAAAAAAAGAAATGAAAAAGAAATGGGAATATACATTTATGTATGTCGCTGATATACAGCATTTTAATCCTTTTTCTTTTTCTTTTTTAAAATAAAGAATAATAAGATATGGCATATTTTAACGAAGAAAACATTTAGCAAGTTCAAACTTGTCACACGTTAATTAAATAACCACAGCATATAAAAGTATGATTGACAATTTAATTAATGAAATAGAACAGGCGATGCTCAATGTTCTTGATAACGAGCAATTAAGCCAGTTGCGAAAGGTGCTTGATTACACCTTCCGCAATATTTCTGTGACAGAGAAAGATTCTGCACATACAGAGAGTAACAATCAAACTTTAATTGATAACTTCATTGCTGCAAAGAAAGTTGAAGGTTGCTCAGATAAATCCATCTCTTATTACAAGAGCACTATCATCAACGCTCTTCATAAAATAGAGAAAGAGGTCGTGCATATTACTACAGATAACCTTCGTAGTTATTTGAACGAATATCAAGAGGAAAGTGGTGCAAGTAAAGTAACCGTGGATAATATCAGGCGTATCTTGTCGAGTTTCTTTTCCTGGTTGGAAGAAGAAAACTACATCGTCAAGAGTCCCGTGCGTAGAATACATAAGGTCAAAGTTGGTAAGACTGTGAAGGAAACCTATACCGATGAAGCTTTAGAGCAAATGCGAGATCACTGTTCCAATGCCCGTGACCTTGCCCTTATTGATTTGCTTGCTTCCACAGGAATGAGGGTAGGAGAACTTGTCCGGCTTAACCGGGATGATATTGACTACCAGAATAGAGAATGTATTGTTACGGGCAAGGGCGATAAGCAGCGTAAGGTTTACTTCGATGCACGAACAAAAATTCATCTACAGAAATATGTAAATAGCCGCACTGACACAAATGAAGCTCTTTTTGTATCCTTGTTGGCACCATACGAAAGGCTCCAAATAAGTGGGGTTGAAATCCGTCTTCGACAGCTTGGTCGAGAATTGAACATCCCTAAAGTCCATCCTCACAAGTTCCGTCGTACTCTCGCTACAATGGCTATAGATAAGGGGATGCCCATCGAGCAAGTCCAGCATCTATTAGGTTATCAAAGTCTCGATACAACATTGCAGTACGCAATGGAGAATCAGAACAATGTTAAGTTGTCTCACCACAAATTCATTGGATAGTATGTCGCAATTTATCGAGATGTTTGGCAGTTTAGAAAAGACAAAACCATTGTCTGACTTTATTGATGTATCCTTTCCTGGCGAATGGGGGCAGGAGGACAAGAATGGTGATGGCGTTAAAGTAATTAGAACAACCAATTTCACCAATACTGGAAAACTTAACTTGGCTGATGTCGTTACACGCGACATCGGTCGAGCTAAAATAGAGAAGAAGAAACTGAAGAAGGGCGATATTATACTTGAACGGTCTGGTGGCACTAACGAGAACCCAGTTGGTAGAGTTGTATATTTCGATGAAGAAGGAACGTTCCTCTTCAACAACTTTACACAACTACTCAGATGTAAAGAAGATGTAAACGCAATATACATCTTCTACTCTCTTTACAATTATTATCAGACCAATAAGAATGTTATCCGTAGTATGGGCAACAAAACAACTGGTATTCAAAATCTGAAGATGGATCGGTATTGGCAAATACCCATTGCCGATGTTCCTATTGAACGGCAGAATGCATTTGAAGCTATTTATCATCAGACCGATAAATCAATATTCGTCAGAGGCATCAGGGACTTTGGATGTGCAGGCATAAACCCTAAAAAGCCCTCACCATTTCTCAAACAAGTGCCCTTTCCGGGTATCGGTACATGGGTTGACCTCGTGTGGCAGATAGCTCTGCATGAGGTCATGATCATTTAAAATTGTAATATGAATCCCGTTTCTCTTCGACTACTCAATCAGCAGCTCATCTGTTCTCAGTTCAAGACACCTGTGGAGGTGGTTAGGTATATGTGCGCCATGCAGGCTCAGGAGTATCGGATGATGCGCTGGGCTGTGGAAATGCGTACCTGCCGTCCATCGAACAAGGCGTTCAAGAAGGCATTTGACAGTGGCCAGATCATTCGTTTTCACCTAATGAGAGGCACCTGGCAGTTGGTTGCTGCCGAGGACTATTGGTGGATGTTGCAACTCTGCGCAGACAAGGCTATAGGGGTGACCCAAGGGTGGATGCGTAGCAACAAGACAACGATCTCTCATGAAGAACTGATGAATATTCGTGAGATCATAGCCCTGACGGTGGCAGGCAAGCGAAGTGCCACCAAGGAGGATATTGTCCACGCACTGGCCGCGAAAGACATTCACTTAGAGGAGCATCGTCTGTCCTATCACATTCGTATGGCAGAGATGGCCGGCACCATCTGTAGTGGCGATTTGCTGCCCATGAAGACTACCTACGCATTAACTTCCGACAAGATAAAACCTGCTGAACCTATCGACCGGGAGGAGGCCCTGATGCGCTTGACTCGCAAATACTTTCAAAGTAGACAACCGGCCACACTGGAGGATTTTGTGTGGTGGTCGGGATTGAATGTCAATGACTGCCGGAAAGGAATAGAACTCCTTGGTGACTATCTTCATCTTGAGAAATACCAAGGACTCACGTTTTATCTGACAGAAGACTGCCGTACACGCGGATTTCGAAAAGGGAAATATATCTTGCTGCCGCCTTATGACGAGTACCTGATCAGCTACAAGAGTCGTGACATAGTGCTGCCTCCGGCTTATCGCCATAAGGCCCACAACAACAGGGGCATCTTCCAGCCTGTCATTGTTCATGATGGTGTGATCTGTGGCAACTGGAGTCCCTACAAGCAGGAATGCCAGCCAGAGTTTTTCCTCGATGGACATGACGATGACTTAGAAAAAGAGTGGGGTATCTATAAAAGGGCTACGCTCGGGTAGAAGCCGTAAAAAAGGGGCATCGGAGAATGAGAGGTTTCTTTTTGAATCTAAACCCTATTCACCATTCATTCACTCCCAACTTGTCGTTGGGATTTTCGCTCTTTCTCTGCATTAAGGCGAGAGAAAGAACATGTGCGGTCTTTGCTTGAGTCAGTGAAACTGCATCCGGCTTTCTCAATGATAATACCCTGCACAACATTGGAATTATCCTTTGTTTTGAAACGAGTAGTAATGTCCTGCTGCTTTAAACCTGCATCAAAATCATTCCCATTCTGCGATTGAGGTACTATAGAGACTTGGTGGCAGCGAATCCATCTGGATATCTCTCATGGGCTGAAATAAAAAAATGCTATCTGATGGTTTGACAATCAGATAGCAATCGTATGGTCGTACAATGTCTTTGAGCAAATGGAATGGGGCCTGAGGAAAAGCCCCTGGCACAGAAGATACCATGAGGACAACCCCGTCAACGCCGCTTGCAGAGTCGCTTTATTTCTTCTCTGTTTTCACCTCTTTCTTAGACACCATGCCTTTCTTGGGGGCCGTCTCCTTGGTGGCGACTGACTTCCTGACAGCAGGCGACTTCCTGGCGGGAGAAGATTTCTTGGCGGGAGCCGCTTTCTTTGAAGCAGCGGCGGGTTTGGCAGCTGCGCCATTGCCGGCTTTCGCACGCAACTCCTCGGCAGCAGCTTCTATCTTCTCTATTTTTGCTTGAAGGCGTGCTATCTCCTTATCTTTCATCTCAATCTCCTCGCCCTCATTCTTAATGGTGGTGAGCAGGGAGTTGAGTTGCTCATTGTCGATGTCGGTCGAATAGCGGTCGTTGATGCGAGTGATGAAATCGCCAAGGATATTCATGTAGTTGGTGAACGCATCGAACGGACTGCTATAGATGCCACGGTCGATACCGACGTTTGAAGGCTTGGTGGTCATGAAGCGGAAATTGTTGCTTGCCTGCAGGTAGTCCCAGTCTTGATTGATTTTCGGGTCATTGGTGATGCGCACCCGTTCGGCCACGCTGTAGAGCTTTTCGAAAGCCTCACGCTGCATCGGATTGCCAAGCCATGAACTCACGTCGCGCTCCTCGTCGACCCACGACAGGGTGTCGGGCACGTCGAGCGCTCCCACGCTCTTGAAGTTCTTGCAGATCTCCGACGGCGTGGAGAAGGTGATGTCCTTGAGCCGAGCAAACTGCGGCAGGGCATGGAGGAAATCGAGGATGCGTGATGACAGCGGCTGGGCCAGACCGATGGATGACAATTCCATGAAGATGTTCACCACATGTGAGTCATCTGAGAGCGCGGCAATATTGTTGATATACTGGTCGGCAAAGAGCGGATAGCCCTCCCAGTCGGTGTTGTTGAACCGCAGGCAGATGTCGTCGCTGAGCTTGATGTCGCGCAGGAGGAGCTTCAATTCGGGTGCGAGGGCACAATGATAGATGTAGTGGGGCGACTTCCAGCCGAGCACGTGCTTGGCCCCCTCGGTGAGCATGCCTTCAAATCCCATCTGCGCGGCCTGCAGTCCGATGTCGTCGCTATAGATGAGCGAGGAGTTGCGGAGCACGGTGGGCGCCTTTCCAAAATATTCCTTGATTTTGTCGCACTGCTTTTTCACATCTGCCGCGAAACATTCAGCGTCGATGAGCGACGACAGACCGTGGGAGTAAGGCTCGGCGAGGAACTCCACACAGCCGGTCTTGTTGAGCTGTTGCAGTTTCTCGATGACCTGCGGAGCATGCAGCTCCAGCTGCTCCAGTCCGACACCCGAGAGGGAGAACGCCACCTTGAAATAGCCGTCGCTGTCCTTGATCATCTGCTCCAGCGTGTCGAGGGCGGGCATGTACGACCGTTCCACGATATCGTTGATGCTACGCTCATTCTCGTAGTCGTCGTAGTAATAATGGTCGGTTCCGATATCGAAGAACCGATATCTCTTCAGATGAATAATCTGATGTATCTCGAAATAAAAGCAAATTGTCTTCATAAACTTTGAACTTTGAAAATTGACCTTTGAACTTTATGATTACCTTTGAGTCCTTTGAACTTTGAGCTTTGAACATTGAACTTTATGATTACCCTTCTGGTTTGTTTATCCCATCGTCCTCAAATACAACTCCTTAATCCATGCCCCCACCTTCTCCCAGGTGATCTGGGCCACCTCGTTGCGGCCCTCCTCCTGAAGGTAGTGGAACAGGCTGTCGTTGTGACAGATGCCGTAGATGGCATCGGCCAGCGCATGGATATCCCAGTAATCAATCTTGATGCAGTTGTCGAGAATCTCGGCACACCCGCTCTGTTTGGAGATGATCGTGGGCGTGCCACACTGCATCGCCTCCAAGGGCGAGATGCCGAAGGGCTCGCTCACCGATGGCATCACATAGACATCGGAGTTTTTCAGGCACTCGTAGACCTGCTTGCCCCGCATAAATCCGGGGAAGTGGAAGCGGTCGGCGATGCCGCGTTCGGCTGCAAGATAAATCATCTGCTCCAGCATGTCGCCCGACCCCGCCATACAGAAGCGGATGTTGCGGGTGCGGTGAAGCACCATATTGGCTGCCTCAACAAAGTATTCGGGACCCTTCTGCATGGTGATGCGACCAAGGAATGTCACCACCTTCTCCTTGTCCGTGTGGTCGGGACGGGGGATGGCATCGTTCTCCTCGCTCAGCGGATAGACCGCGTTGTGCACGGTATACACCTTGCGGGGGTCCTGATGATACTGGTTGATGACCGTGGTGCGCGTCAGTTCGCTCACACACATGATGCAGTCGGCGTGGTCCATGCCGTCTTTCTCGATGGAATACACCGTGGGGTTCACGTGTCCGCGGCTACGGTCGTAGTCGGTGGCATGCACGTGGATGCACAGGGGCTTGCCGCTCACCTGCTTAGCGTGGATGCCAGCAGGATAGGTGAGCCAGTCGTGGGCATGGATGATGTCGAAATCCTCTGCCCGCGCCACCACACCGGCGATGACCGAATAGTTGTTGATTTCCTCGTGGAGGTTGCCCGGATAGCCTCCGGCAAACTCCATGCACCCCAAGTCGTTGACGTGCATATAGTTGAAATCGGAGTAGATGTGGTCGCGGTAGCGGTAATATTCGTTCGGGTCCATCAGGTTGCCGATGCGCGATCGAACATGGTCATAGTTCACATCGCGGTAGGCGATGGGCACGCAGTTCATGGCGACGATGCGTGCGTAGGTGCGGTCTTCGTCGCCCCAGGGTTTGGGAAGACACAATATGGTCTCCACATCGCCCTGCGCATGCAATCCCTCGGAGATGCCGAAGTTAGCCGTGGCGAGTCCGCCGTAAACATGGGGAGGATACTCCCATCCAAACATTAATACTTTCATTTGCCGTCCTCCCTTTAATATTTATACTTCTCCATCTGTTCCAAGGCGCGCAATATCTCTGCCACGTTCATGGCAAACGACACCGCTCCGCGGCCGTGGAAGGGCGGGTTGCCGTCGAAAAGCTCGGGCAGCGTGCCCACACAATGGTAGAACATCTCATCCTCATAGCCCACCATCTGCCGCTCCAGAAAGCTCAGACGGGTGCGCTTGTAGAGTTTCATGCTGGCCTCCATGTAAAATCCGAAGAGCCACGGCCAGGCTGTGCCCTGATGGTAGGCATAGTCGCGCTGCACCTGCGGGCCGGTGTACATCGGGTTGTAGCCGCCACTCTTGGGCGAGAGCGAGCGCAGGCCTTTGGGCGTGAGCAGCTCGCGCGTACATATATCTATGACCTTCTTTTTCTGGTCAGATGTCAACGGCGAATAATCGAAGGCAGCGGCAAACACCATGTTGGGCCGCACGCTCCAGTCGATGCCTTTGTCACAAACGTAGTCGAAGAGATAGTCATGCTCGTTGAGGAATGTCTTGACAAAGGAAATCTGACATTTCTCTGCCAGAGCCTCCAGCTTCCTTGCCACGGTTTCCTGCTTACCCGCGGTGGCCATTTCGGCTCCAAACTTCAAGGCGTTGTACCATAAGGCGTTGAACTCGACTATGAAGCCCGTGCGAGGTACCACCGGACGGCCATTGGCCACAGAGTTCATCCAGGTCACCGGATGCTCTGTGCCGTCGGTCTTGAGCAGTCCGTTGGTTTCGAGCGTGAGGTTGGGGTGCTTGCCCGACTGAACATAGCTGAGGATGTCGAGCACCAACTTCCCATACTTGGCGCGGCAGGTCTCCAGCCCCTTCTCCTTGGCATATTGCTGGATACACCACACGGCCCACAACAGCACGTCGGGCTGCTCGATTTCATAGAGCTTCACCGTAAGCGGTTTGCCATCCATGAAGTTGCGAAGCCCCTTCTCGGCAGTCTTCATCGCCGCCTCGAAATAGTCGTCCTCCTCGATGGAGAGCGTCAGTCCGGGCAGCGCGATAAAGGTGTCTCGGGCCCGGGGCTTGAACCATGGGTAACCGGCAAGGATATATCGTTCGCCGTTCTTATCCCTTAGATGGAACTGGTGGGCGGCATTGATGAGACAGTGGAAGAAGTTGTCGCGCGGCGACCGCTCCTCCACCTCCTTGTCGAAGAGGGCACGCAGCGTGCGTGTGTTGGTCTCCGATGTCGATGCTGCAAAGACGATGCTTTCTCCCTTGCGGATATTCATCTCGAAATATCCCGGCACATAGAGGTCTTCGTTAGACGCATATCCTCGCTCCTGCTCCTTGGTATATTCGATGCCACGATACCAGTCGGGCTGGAACACAAACTGACATTTGCGCGAAAACTGCATGAAGAGTTCCGGATAGTCTGCATAGAGACAGGTCTTGATGCCGTTGTCTACCTCCTGATAGTCGCGGCTGGCGATGGAATTTTCGTGGGTAAACTGCCTCACGCTGCGAAACGCTAAAAACGGGCGGAAGCGCAACGTGGTGGCCGAATGGGCATCTTCGAGCGTATAGCGGATGAGAATGCGGTCTTCATAATGCTGGAAGACCACTTCTTTCTTGAGCAACACGCCACCCACCCGATAGATTGTCGTGGGCACGTTGTCGCAGTCGAAGGCCCGTATGTATTTATGGCCATTCGGGCTGAAATTGTTGCCTTGATACTTGTGGAGCCCAAGGTTGAACTCTGCTCCGTGCTGTATGACCGTGCAGTCGAGCGACGAGAGCAACACATGGTTGTCGTCGTCCAGTTCGGGCACCGGCACTACGAGCAACCCATGATACTTGCGGGTGTTGCAATCCACAATCGTCGAGCATGAGTATGCTCCCGAACGATTGGTACGCAGCAACTCCTTGGGCAGCGATTCCTGCAGGTTCGTCATCAAGGCCTTTTCAAATCTTAGATAACTCATAGCTGTTAATTAAGGCTGTTATATGATATATGATGGTTCATTAGATTAAGCGACCGTGCCGAGGCCCGACCGCTACTTACTTCCCCAAAAGTAATGAAAAATCGCAATAACGCAAAATTAATGACTACTTATTTTGTAAAAACAAAGGATTTTTTTGGAATTGACACATCTCAAGAAACTTTATTGGTAAAAAACAGGGGTTGAGCGTATGTCTTGTTTCCATGGGTGTTTCCCCAGTGTGTTTCACGTCACCTGTACGGCCAGCCTCTCTTCCTGTACTATAAAAAAATAACTCTATATTGAGTTTCCCCATCAGGAAACCTCCATTCGGACGGATAAAATTATTAACCATAGATGAGAACAATAATGGGTGTCTTCAACTTACTGTGATACTATCCAATGGTTGGTATTAACCACAGATGAAAACAATGAAAAACAATAATGGGACTACGAATTACACGAATTAATAAACAGTGATGGAATTGGTACTATTAACCACAGATGAGAACAATGAAAACAATAATTGGGGACTACGAATGACACGAATGACACGAATTAATAAACAGTGATGGAATTTGTAGTATTAACCACAGATGAGAACAATGAAAACAATAATAGGACTACGAATTACACGAATTACACGAATGAATAAACGGTGATGGAATTGGTAGCATTAACCACAGATGAAAACAATGAAAAACAATAATGGGTTGTGATGTACTTTTGAAAGCAGGGGGCATTCATCCGAGAAGCGGTGGAACAGGGTGGGCAGGTTTCCGTGCGATCCGCCGGCCGCTGGCGGCCCTCTGCGAAAT
>JAEAMQ010000004.1 GCA_016901395.1 Prevotella sp.
TTTCTGATTGATTAGCTTACACTCTGCAAATGTAGGCATTTCAAATCGTGTACAGGCGTTTGTCCGCGGAAAATATTATTTATCAGATACTTACGAATTCTAAGGAGAAGTTTACCGGACACTAGTGTCAGAGAATATAAAAAAAGTATGGTAGTTTACAGGCCTTTTACGCCTTTCTAACATGAAATGACATATTTTTTGACGAAAAAATGTTGATACCAATCTTCTGATTTATACTATTTCGATACTTGGCAATCACAAATCACAGGCTGGAAAAAATGCACCCGTCTATTTTTTTGTACACGAAACGATTCTACCCTGCATCCATATTTGTGATTTACCCTAACATTTTGTCCATATCGTCCTGCTTGAGGATGCAAAGCATCGACTTGCCGTCGGGGGTATAGTTCACGTTGGAACATTGGAAAAGGCTGTTGATGATGTTTTCCATCTCATCGTTGGACAGCACTTGTCCGTAGGGTATGGCTGCAGCACGAGCCATGCTCAGCGCCAGCGAATCGTTGATTTCCTGCACCACGGATGTGCCTTTCTCCTGTGCATTGGCCAACATATCATGCACCAACTGCACTGCGTTTACATCTTCCAGCCCCTCGGGGGTGGCGTTCATGGCGTAGGTGCCGCCGCCGAGAGGAGTCAGTTCGAAGCCCATAGCGATGACTTCATCGTGAATTTTATCAAGAATCACGGTCTCCTGAGCCGACAACTGGAGCGTCTCGGGGAAGAGCACCTTCTGGGAGTGCATCTTACGGGCGGAGAGCTGTCGCTGGTATTGCTCAAAGAGGATGCGCACATGCGCCCGATGCTGGTCTACAATCATCAGGCCTGACTTCACGGCAGTCATGATGTACTTGCCCTTATACTGATAGTGTGCGGGCGACTTCTCATCGATAAGTCTGTCGGAAGACGGCACCTGCTCATCGGGAAAGAGCATCGTACCGGTCGGTTGGTCCTCGGTATCAAGGCCCTCATAGAGCTGTTCCCACTGATCGGGCACACGCGACCGGATGATGGAGCTGTCGGCATCATGCTGCTGTCCGATCTTACTGGTATGCTCCATTGGCTTGCTGCCGCCCGTAGCAAAGGGGTTATAATGGGGATTATAGTCCAGATTGGGCATCTGCGCCGCATCGTTATGGGGGTTGAAAACGGGGATGTCGGGCTTACCTTCAGTATCAAACTCGATAGTCGACACGTCGCTGAACATGCCCACGGCATCCTTGACCGATGCCATGAGGATCTGCCAGATGGCCTGCTCGTTCTCAAACTTGATTTCGGTCTTGGTGGGATGGATATTCACATCGATATCCTTCGGGTCGACATCAAAATAGAGGAAATAGGGTATCTGGTCGCCCTGCGGCACCATCCGGTCGTAGGCTTGCATCACGGCCTTGTGGAAATAGGGGTGGCGCATGTAGCGTCCGTTGACGAAAAAGTACTGATGGGCACCCTTCTTGCGGGCCGACTCGGGTTTGCCCACGAAGCCATGAATGCCACAGACCGAAGTCTCCAGCTCCACAGGGAGCAGATCTTGGTTGATGCGCTTGCCGAAAACGTCTACGATTCGCTTGCGAAGTCCACCCGCCTTGAGGTTGTACATCTCCGACCCGTTGCTCAGAAACGTAAAGGAGATATCGGGATAGACGAGCACGATACGCTCGAAAGCGGTGATAATATTGTTGAGTTCGGTGGAGTTCGACTTCAGGAACTTGCGTCGGGCTGGTACGTTGAAAAACAGATTTTCTATCAAAAAATTAGATCCTACAGGACAGCCACAGGGTTCCTGACCGGTAAAGCGAGAGCCGGCAATCGTCAGATGGGTACCGATCTCCTCACCATCCTTGCGTGTTTTCAGTTCAACTTGTGCCACGGCAGCAATCGATGCCAATGCCTCACCACGGAAACCCATCGTCTGAAGGTTGAACAAATCGTCGGCCAGACGGATCTTCGACGTAGCATGGCGCTCGAAAGAGAGGCGTGCGTCGGTCTCCGACATGCCTTTGCCGTCGTCGATTACCTGTATTGACGTGCGGCCGGCATCGACCACCAGCACATCGATATGCTTCGCTCCGGCATCGACGGCGTTCTCTACAAGCTCCTTAATCACCGACGCAGGGCGCTGGATGACCTCGCCTGCCGCAATCTGATTGGCTACCGAATCGGGTAAAAGTTGTATGATGTCGCTCATAAAATCAATAATAAAACTACGATGAATAAAACCAGAAGCAGAACCGCCAGAGCTGTTCCGGTGGAGAAAGCCAGCAGGCCTCGCCCCACCCTTTGCCGGTGTTCTGCTACAAACTGAAACCTACGGTCATGGTCTTTCTGTTCTTTCGGCACGTCGGTCATGCCCAATTCAGCCATCGCCTGACGCTCAATACGCTCGAGTCTGTCCTTCCGTTCATCAGTATAAATCATCTCATGATGAAACCGGCGGGGTTTTCTTGTCTGGAAAAACAGGTTCATCATCAATCTTTTTTCTGAGGTTTTTCCTTGTGTGACGACGGTGGAGGCGGCGGAGTTTGAGTCTTGGCGTTGATTTGTTGCAAAGGTGCCGCATGACGCACAATATTCCGAATTTCCATGCCTTTCGCCTTTCCGCGCCAGTTGAACACGTCGTCCTTGTCTACCGGACGGATATAATCAAACCATGCAAAGTTGTCGAGCTTATACTGTGAGGGTGGAATCTGGGTCATCGGATAGAGTGTTCCCTGTGCCTTCGGCATCCAGATGCGCTCAAGTTTCCGTTGCGGAGACATATACATTTTCATCGTATCGGTCTCCACATAGTTCAGTCCGATGAGGCTACTGTCTTTGTCGTCCATCGGGTAATAGATAGCCCTCACATTGCTCACGGCATCGCTTCGTCGTATGTTTCCGTCCTTGAAATAGGCAAACATATCGCGCGAGGAGACCTGATTGTAGTGTGTGCTGTCGGGCAATAGCTCGACAGACATGGCCTGCCCCAGCACGCGAGCCTCTCGGACAGTGCTGTCGTTCATATAAATCTTGATGACCTCGCCCAGCAACTGGCGTCCCATGTTCCACACAATGGGGTCTTGGTACATCGTCAGACAGGAGTCCTTGGAGTTGAAAACCATCGAATCGCACACCGCCTGGATATCCATCCGATAGGAGCGCACCTTCTTGTAACCATGCACTTTGCGGTACATCGAGTCGGTATTGATAAAGAATGTCTCGATGCGCAAGGTATCTGCATGCAGATAAAACGTATCTTTCTGCGAGTAATCCTTGACCAATGCTCGCTTAGTAGCATAGCCTCGTCCGGTCTTTTCGTCGTAGACCACCTCGCCACAAGTCAGTGTATTCTTGTTCTTGGAGTCGACATAGACCACATTTCCCACTCCTTTGTTGCTCCCCGACTGGCTATTATAAAATAAGGTGTCGGCCGTAATGGTCTTCTCTTTGTCTACCACGGTAGAGCGTCCGTATAATTCCGCCTTGTCGTTCTGGGTGTTGAAAAAAGCATCTGTCGTCGTAATCGTGCTGTTCTGACTACGGATAATCGACGGTCCTACCTTACCATGCCCCTTGTCGGTGGTGTACATACCGACCACATGAGCACGCGATTTGCTCGTGTCGTAATAGAGAGTGTCGGTCGAAACACGGTTTTTCGGGGTCTGAAGCTGCACGTCAAGGTTAAACTTTGCCATGCGGGTGCTCGTGTGATACTCCCCCCAGTCGGAGCTGAGGCGGTTTTTCCCGTCAACCAGTCGGCCGCCATTGAAGAAGTAGGCATACTCATACAGCCGGTCATAATTGAGGCTATCGGTATAGAGGGTCTGTCGGCGGTGTTTCAACACCACATTGTTGCGGGCCTCAAGCATCTGTGCCTGTCCGTCGTACCAGGCACGGTCGCACACCAGGTTGAGCGTATCGCCCTGACGGAAATGCACATGTCCAAACGCCCTCACAGAGTTGGAGGTCTGGTAGAAGTAGGCACTGTCACAGGTGAGATGTGCTCCTTTGTGGGTGAAAGAGACGTGACCTTTCACCACCTGTGCCTCTGGATTGGGGCCATAGACATCGTATTTCAACTCGTCGGCATGGATGAGATACACCCTTTCGTCCACCACCTTCCTGCGTCCCTTCTGGCGTGCTGCTTGGAGCAAGCCCAGGACAAAGAGGCATAGAATCATCGTCAGGATAACTCTATGCCCTATGCTGAAAGCGTGTGCTAACTTATGCTTCAACTGTCGAGTTGTCATTTAGTCCAACCTTGATACTGAAATTTGCAGTCTTTGTATCGTTCGTTCATGCGGACATACGTGTGTTTGATCTTGTCGGCTACCCAATCGTTGATGGTTTTCTCCCGTTCCTTGTTCAGAACGACATCTTTCATCACCTGGAAATCCTCGGTTATCGTGGCCTTATGGCCTTCGGTGCGGCTCTTCAGACGCACGACAGCCACCACGGTCTTGCCTTTGGTGTTGATCATCGTGAAGGGTTTCGACATATCTCCGACCTTCAACGGCTCCACGGCACGCGCCACCTCGGTGGGCAAATCCTTCATCTGGAAGCGTGAGGTCATACCGTCGGCAGTAGCATTGGACATCAATCCACGGTTGTTTCGGGTATCCTTGTCATCCGAAAAATAGGAGGCAGCATTCTCAAAGGTAATCTTCCCTTCGCCAATCAAGTTGCTCAAAGAGTCCAACTGGTGCTCGGCAGTGGTGATTTCGTCGGTCGACACCCTCGGTTTGAGCAATATATGACGACACTTGATCTTGTCGCCACGCTTGTCTATCAGCTGAATGATATGATAACCAAACTCTGTTTCCACGATCTTGGATATCTTCTTGGGGTCGGTCAAGTTGAAGGCGACACTGGCAAACGCCGGGTCGAGCATGCCACGGCCTATGTAATCCATCTCTCCTCCCTGGCGGGCAGACCCCGGATCTTCCGAATAGAGACGGGCAAGGGTAGCGAATGTGGTCTCGCCCTTGTTCACACGGTCAGTGAAATTGCGCAGTTCGTTCTTCACCCTGTTGATTTCTTCCTGTTTGATCTTGGGCGAACGCACCAATATCTGCACCTCTACCTCTGTGGGAACAAAGGGGATGCTGTCTTCAGGAAGGTTGCGGAAGTAAGTCCTGACATCTGCCGGAGTTACCTTCACTCCCTCTACGAGTTTCTGCTTCATCTTCTGGATGAGCTGCTGATTCTTGAAATCGTCATGCAAATCAGAACGCATCTCATTGATGCTCTGCTTGCGATACTCCTCCAATTTCTCCTGACTGCCCGCAGCTTCAATCCATCGGCTGATCTGTTGGTCGATGCCCGTGGCAATCTCCGACTCTGTCACCTCCAGAGAGTCGATGGCAGCCTGATGGAGGAACAGCTTCTGCACAGCCAGCTGCTCAGGTATGGTGCAATCCGGATTGCCTCCCCAGTTGATTCCTTCGGCCATACCCTGCATGCGCATCATCTCGATATCCGACTTAAGGATAGGCTCGTCGCCTACCACCCAAACCACCTCGTCGACAATGCTTCCCTCGGGAGCAGATGTCTCTTCAGCGGCCGGAGCCTGTGTAGCTGGAACGGAATCGTTGGTGGTCTGCTGCGCAGCCATAGCATTACCACGCAGGCCGGCCATTGCCGAAAGACCCATCGGCAGGACTACTGCCGCAAATATTGAAATAGTTCTGACTTTCATACTTTCTTTTTAGTGCTTGTTCACCGTCTTAAGTACATCCTCATTGACACTCACCTGATAGCGCTTGCGCAGCTGAGCCACCCACTGCTTCTCCAGGAACTCCTGATAATCGGATACCACAAGGGCCTTCACATCCTCCATATCCTTGGGTGCTTTCAGTTTCTTGCCATACACAGCGGTGTAAGGATAGTCCTTCACCGGGGCGGCAACGGTGTCCTTGCCAAATATCTGATGATCTACCAAGGCATTGTCGCCGAGCTTGAAGACACCCTTCTCCACACGGATACGGAGCACGGAGTCGGCATTGAAGGTCTTGCGGAGCTTCTCTGCCCACTGGTCAAAATCCAATCCCTTCACAGCCTGTTGCACGGCCTTGATATCGTTTTTCTCACGTGTACAATAGGCTATGCCCTTGAAACGGGGCTGCTCCCACTTGTATTTTTTCTTGTTTTTCTTGAAGAAACTCTCCAATCCGGCCTTGTCTTTCTGGGCCTTTTCCCACACTGTGCGGTTGCTGATCTCGTAGAGCAACAATCCGTCGTGGTATTCCTGAATGAGATATTTCAGGCTGGGGTCCTTGGCCTCCAGTTCCTCTTTCTTGGCCTCGAGTATCTGGGCAGGCGTGGTGTGCTCCTGCTTGGCCAGGGTGTCAAGCTTGGCATTGATAATCTGCTCACGCAATCCGCGCTGGTCGATATACTTCATGATGGCATCACGCTGGCTGGCATAGTCGTAGAAGTTTTGATGACCCTTCTTCAACACGATATGCCATCCGGCCGGAGACAGGAACGGCTGACTCATCTCGCCGTCTTTCAGTCCCCACGCCTGGTCCTCAAACTCCTTGAGGGTCTGGCCTTTGACTATCAGAGGAAGCTCTCCTCCGTTGGCAGCCGACCCCGGATCCATAGACACTTTCTTGGCCAATGTCGCAAAGTCGGCACCGCCCTTGAGGGCCTTGTAGACAGAGTCGACGCGCACCTTGGCAGCCTTCTCTTCATCGGGGGTGGCTTTCTGTTTCAGCAAGATTAGGATATGGGCCACATGGACCATACCTCCATTGTTGTCAATCTGCTGCTGGGTCTGGGTATAAATCTTCTTGGCCTCAGCCTCTATATCGGCATCATCGACAAGGGCCGGACGTATCTGCTGGTCACGATAACCGGCAAACTCCTGCTGGTACGACTTCATCGTATCCAACTGAGCCTCCTTGGCAGCCTCAACCTTGAGTTTATAGTTCACAAAAAGAGGAACGTAGTCTTCCACGCTCTTCTTGTCGATGACTCCCTCGGCATTGTTCTTGTTGTATGAATACTCGAATTCCGAGCGTGGCACGGGAGTGCCATTAATGGTCATCACAATGGGATCCGCGCTCTGGGCAAAAGACAAGGTGCCACACATCAGCATGGCGCCCAACAACAGTTTTGCTTTCATTACAATTGGTTTATGTTCTGTAAATGCGCAGGGAGCAGCCGTTGTCGGGCCGCACTCCCTGCCACATTCATTGCTTCTCGATTATTCAGGACGTGAATAATTAGGTGCCTCGCTCGTGATGGCGATGTCATGAGGATGGCTCTCCAACACGCCGGCATTGGTGATGCGCACAAACTTGGCATTGTGGAGAGTGCCGATGGTATTGGCACCACAGTATCCCATGCCCGAACGCAGACCGCCCGTGAGCTGATAGATCACCTCCTGCACAGTGCCCTTGTAAGGCACACGTCCGGCGATGCCTTCGGGTACGAGCTTCTTCACATCCTTGGTGTCGCTCTGGAAATAACGGTCACGCGAACCGTTCTTCTGTCCCATAGCCTCCAGCGAACCCATGCCGCGGTAGCTCTTGAACTTACGACCGTTGTAGATGATGGTCTCACCCGGCGACTCTTCGGTGCCGGCCACAAGCGAACCAATCATCACACTGCTTCCGCCGGCAGCCAAAGCCTTGACGATATCGCCCGAATAGCGCAGACCACCGTCGGCAATCAGAGGCACGTCGGTATTTTTCAGGGCGGAGAATACATCGTAAACGGCACTCAACTGAGGCACGCCTACACCGGCCACCACACGCGTGGTACAGATGGAACCCGGTCCGATGCCCACCTTCACAGCGTCGGCACCGTTGTCTACCAGATACTTGGCAGCCTCGCCGGTGGCAATATTTCCCACCACCACGTCGACGTTGGGGAAGGCAGCCTTCACGTCATGGAGCTTGTCCACCACACCCTTGGTGTGTCCGTGGGCAGTATCGATAACGATGGCATCGACACCAGCCTCCACGAGAGCCTGCGCACGGTCGAGGGTATCGGCTGTCACACCTACGCCCGCAGCCACACGGAGGCGGCCTTTCTCATCCTTGCAGGCCATCGGCTTGTCCTTGGCTTTGGTGATATCTTTGTATGTTATCAGACCAATGAGATGGTTGCCGGCATCGACCACGGGGAGCTTCTCTATCTTGTTCTCCTGCAAAATCTGTGCGGCAGCAATGAGGTCTGTCTGCTGATGGGTGGTCACCAGGTTCTCATGAGTCATCACCTCGTCGACGGTCTTGTCCAACCGACGCTCGAAGCGCAGGTCACGGTTGGTAACGATACCCACCAAATGGTTTTCTTCATCTACAACAGGAATACCACCGATGTGGTAGTCGTGCATCATTTCGAGAGCATCTCTCACGGTGCGTCCCCTGCGGATGGTCACCGGATCATAGATCATTCCGTTTTCTGCTCGCTTCACTATCGCCACTTGGCGGGCCTGATCTTCAATGGTCATGTTTTTGTGGATCACACCGATACCACCTTCACGGGCAATGGCAATCGCCATCGAAGCCTCGGTCACGGTATCCATAGCCGCCGTCACAAAGGGCACGTTCAGCTCAATATGACGAGAGAACTTGGTCTTTAACTCCACCTCTTTGGGTAGCACCTCTGAATAAGCAGGGATTAGCAGGACGTCGTCGAAAGTCAAACCGTCCATCACGATTTTATCTGCAACAAATGATGACATAAAATGTAGATTTATAAATTTATTGCGTGCAAATATAGCAATAATTTCGCATATAGCACCCCACTTTTGTTGTTTTTCTTTCTGCTTTAATGCTATTTAACGCGCTTGTAAATCGGGATTTGCGGCATGTGTTGTTGCTTCTGGGGCAGGAGACAGGGGAGCAAGGTGTCAGGATTGCATTCGCTCCCTGTCTGCTGAGGGAACGTCTTCGGCTTGTATGGCATGATTTTCGAAGGTCTTTCCTTCAAATTTCAGGTAATTGTGCCAATTCCTGTGCAGCTGACGGATTACAAAAGGAGCTGGGAGAGAGGAAAGGTTGTTTGCACAGAGCACAATGACAAAATGCTATTACATAATGATGAAAATCTCAGGAGTAGCCCCATGACCTAAGAAACGCGAGCACTTCATATTGGCAATCAGAAACGTTACCCAGACAAGACGGGCTTACTCTGCCCTGCATCTCCCTTTCTCCGCCCCACGATTCAGTCCTGCCAACAGGGGTATCTTCACGACATTATGAACACAGGCGTTTCCTCTGGGTGCCTTTGGAAAACAAGTTTTGGCATTTTGGAAAAACACTCTGGCACTCTTTTAGAAAGGAAATGCCGCGTCCAACCATTCTGCCCGAGGACTCTTTTTGTCAAGATTGTTCATCATAAAGAGGTCCTTTTCAGACTCTTCTTTGAGATTGGAAATGGGCTTGTTTTGGGCTTTCCAACCCAACTTACACCCCGGCACACCCCACTTTTTCTTCAAAAAAAACTGTTTTCCAATGCAAAAACCCTGTTTTCACCCTCCTTTTAGGGCGTTTTCGCCTTGCGATTAGATACTAATCGTCACACGATTAGATAGGAATCGCATGACGATTAGATAGGAATCGTCAAAGCGTTATTTGTCAACAAAATACAAGTTGCAGTATATCAACGAATTAACAAAAGCCTAAAAATGCGTGATTTTCCAGCCAAAGGGTCTCGCTTTCAAAACGGAACGACGTTTTGAAAGCCTTTCTTCAATTTATTTCATCAATTATTTCTGTCTGATTTCCTGCCCGTTTTTTGATAAAAAAGTATCCCAAAAACGGGCTTATAGCATTTTAACGGTACAGGGGCGATTGTCAGTTGGCCTCTTCTGAGAGGAACTTGATGAGCACGAGACGGGCCTTTTCCTCAGCCGTCAACCCATTGTCGTCGTCATAGATATCCACTTCGTCGATGGCATCGTCGATGTCGTCGCTCTCGCTATTGCGGAAATAATCGTAGATATCCTCCATCTCGTCGGGGTCGATTACGTCCTCGTCGTCGAGATAATAGCCAATGTTCACCTTCATACCACTATTGACAATCGATTCGATGTCGTCGAGGAGCTCGTCAAAGTTGCATCCCTGTGCATTGGCGATTTCGTCGAGCGGAATGCGCTTGTCGATGAGTTCGATGATTTTCAACTTCTTCTTCGACTTGTTGGGCAGGCTGATGACGCGCATCATGTCGGTGCGCTGAATGTCGTTTTCCTCGCAATACTCCTTGATAAGCTCCAGGAAGGGCTGACCGAATTTGCGTGCTTTGCCCTGCCCCACGCCCTGAATTTGCAGCAGTTCGTCCATCGTCACAGGATAGTTGGTAGCCATCAGCGTGAGGGAGATGTCCTGGAAGATGACATAGGGCGGCAGGTTGTGCTTGCGAGCCACATCCTTGCGCAGTCCTCTCAGGAGTTTGTAGAGGCGGTCGTCGAGGGCGCTGGCATTGCCTCCGGCCCCTTCTTCGGTGTCGTCAAACTGCCTGTCGAGCACCACGGTGAACGGCTGAGGATCCTTGAGATAGGCCCGTCCTTCAGCCGTCAGCTTGAGATAGCCGTAGTTTTCCACGTCCTTACGGATGAAATGGGCTATCATGGCCTGTCGGATCACGGGGTTCCAGATGGTGGGATAGTCGGTATTCACGGCTGTTCCCGACCCAAACTCAGGCAGGGCATCATGGCCATGGCGCACGATATTGTCGGTGGCGCGCCCCTTTACAAAGTCGATGATATAGGGCTGGTCGAAGTTTTCCTTCACTGCCTTGATGGCACTCAGCACAGCCACCAATGCGTCCTCGCCCTCGACCTTGGCCTGAGGGTGCTTGCAGTTGTCGCAGTTGCCACAGTTGGGCTTGTCGTATTCCTCTCCGAAATAATGGAGCAGGAACTTGCGTCGGCACACCGACGACTCGGCGTAGGCCTTGGTTTCCTCCAACAGCTGGCGCCCGATTTCCTTCTCGGCCTCCCCTTTGTTGTCGGTAAACTTCTCCAGCTTTTTCAGGTCGCGGGGAGAATAAAACGCGATGCACTGTCCCTCGCCACCATCGCGGCCGGCACGTCCGGTCTCCTGATAGTAGCCTTCGAGACTCTTGGGAATGTCATAATGGATGACAAACCGCACATCGGGCTTGTCGATACCCATACCGAAAGCGATCGTGGCCACGATGATATCGATGTCTTCACGTAGGAAATCGTCCTGCGTCTTGGTTCTCACATCAGTGTCCAGCCCCGCATGGTAAGGCGCTGCCTTATATCCGTTGATCTGAAGTTTCTTGGAAAGTTCCTCCACTTTCTTGCGGGAGAGGCAATAAATGATGCCACTCTTGCCCTCATGCTGCTTGAGGAAGCGGATGATTTGGTTGTCAGCGTCGTCCTCGCTGGCCTTCTGCCGTACCTCATAATAAAGGTTCGGCCGGTTGAACGAGCTCTTGAAGTCCTTCGCATCCATGATGCCAAGGCTCTTTTTAATATCCGACCGCACCTTGTCGGTGGCTGTGGCGGTGAGCGCGATGACCGGCACGCGGTCTACATGCTGTGCCGCAGCAATCTTGTCGATGGTCGGACGGATGGAGCGATAGTCCGGACGGAAGTCGTGTCCCCACTCGGAGATGCAGTGGGCCTCATCGATAGCATAAAAGGAAATCTTGAAAGATTTGAAAAATTCAAGATTATCCTCTTTGTTAAGAGACTCTGGAGCCACATAGAGCAGCTTGGTCTTGCCCGACCTTACGTCGTCTTCCACCTGTGCTATCGCCACCCGATTGAGCGAGGAGTTGAGGAAATGAGCCACTCCTGCCTCCTCGGTAAGCCCGTTGACCACGTCGACCTGGTTTTTCATCAGGGCAATCAGCGGAGAGATGACGATGGCCGTGCCATCCATAATCAGCGACGGGAGCTGGTAGCAAAGACTCTTGCCACCACCCGTCGGCATCAAGACAAAGGAATCGTTGCCCTCCATCAGATTGCGTATAATGGCTTCCTGATCGCCCTTAAACGAGTCAAAGCCGAAATAACGTTTCAGTTGCAGGAGAAGATTGTCTTCCTTTATCATATCGAATGGGATCTTGATGGTTAGATGACTACAGATGTTCAGGCAGACTTCAACTGTTGCAAGTGTGCCTTGTCGAGTTGTGACTGCGCATATTCCAATGTCACTTCAAACTTTTTGATGCGCCTTGAAGGTGCGTCATACATGGCATCCATGATCACCGCTTCTACAATGGAGCGAAGACCTCGGGCACCCAACTTATACTCCACAGCCTTGTCTACCATGAAGTCAAGGGCTTCTTCGGAAAACGTCAAGGCAATATGGTCCATGGCAAACAGCTTGACAAACTGCTTGACGATGGAGTTTTTGGGTTCCACCAAGATGCGGCGCAGGGCCTCACGATCCAAGGGTTTGAGATAGGTGAGCACAGGTACGCGACCAATCAATTCAGGAATAAGCCCGAAAGACTTGAGATCCTGAGGTACGATATACTGCATGAGGTCGCCCTTATCGATGTTGCGCGTGTTCTGCACCGAGCTGTATCCCACCACGTGGGTGTTGAGACGCTGGGCTATCTTACGCTCAATACCGTCGAAAGCACCGCCACAAATAAATAGGATATTGCGCGTATCCACGTGGATATAGTCCTGATCGGGATGTTTGCGACCACCCTTGGGCGGCACGTTGACCATCGTTCCTTCCAGGAGTTTGAGCAATCCCTGCTGCACACCTTCACCACTCACGTCGCGGGTGATGCTGGGGTTGTCGCTCTTGCGGGCTATCTTGTCAATCTCATCGATAAACACAATGCCTCTTTCCGCTGCCGCCACATCATAGTTGGCCACCTGTAACAGACGGGTAAGAATACTCTCCACGTCCTCACCTACATAACCAGCCTCGGTAAACACCGTGGCATCGACAATGGTGAAAGGCACATCAAGCAGCTTAGCAATGGTGCGGGCAAGAAGGGTTTTACCCGTCCCCGTAGAGCCTACCATAATGATATTGCTCTTCTCAATCTCCACACCATCCTCATCCTTGGGCTGCTGCAGACGCTTATAGTGGTTGTATACCGACACGGCCAAATAACGTTTGGCCTCATCCTGACCAATTATATATTCGTCAAGATAGGCTTTGATGTCCTTCGGCTTGGGCACCTTCTTCTTGGGTTTGTAGGTATCAGCAACAGCATCCTCACCGGTTGCGTCTTCGAGGATACCACTTTGCTGCACTATTTTGTAAGCTTGCTGCGCACAATCCTCACAGATATATCCATTCATACCCGTGATGAGCAACCGCACTTCGTGCTCTCCTCTTCCACAGAAGCTACATGTCTTTTTTGGCATCTTGCGTCTCCTTAATCTTTCTTACGTGCCAACACGGCATCTATCATACCATATTCCTTCGCCTCCTCGGCCGTCATCCAGTAATTGCGGTCGCTATCCTGCCACACCTTCTCAAAGGTCTGGTGAGAATGATTGGAGATGATGGTATAGAGTTCTTTCTTGAATTTCTGAATCTCACGGGCCTCAATCTCGATATCCGAGGCCTGACCCTGCACACCGCCAAGCGGCTGATGGATCATCACACGGCTGTGGGGCAGAGCAGAGCGCTTGCCTTCGGCTCCGGCAACAAGCAGCACGGCAGCCATCGAAGCAGCCATACCAGTACAGATGGTAGCCACATCGCTGGTAATAAACTGCATCGTATCATAGATGCCCAGACCCGCAGTGACGCTTCCGCCCGGTGAGTTGATATAGATGGAAATATCCTTTCCATTATCCACAGAGTCCAGATAGAGCAACTGGGCCTGCAATGTATTAGCAGTATAATCGTCGACTTCTGTTCCGAGGAAGATGATGCGGTCCATCATCAGGCGCGAAAACACGTCCATTTGTGTCACGTTCAGCTGACGCTCCTCTAAGATATAGGGATTGAGATAACGCGCCTGGCTCTTCACTACATCATCGAGCACCATGCCGTTCATACCCAAATGCTTGGTCGCAAAATTTCTGAAATCGTTGTTCATATTGTCCTTTCTTGTTTGAAACTAAAAAGAGATTACCGACTCTTTTTACACTATTAGTAACACAAAGATACTAAAAAAAGTCGACAACCCCTTGATTAGCGAATTTATTTTTCCTAAAAATTGTTATTTTATACAACCGTCTGATACAAAGACAAGGAGTTAAAAAGTCGGGACATCGACGGCAACAGACTCCCCAACCAGGGGAAGCAACCGTCAGATGGTCTTGACTTCCTAACTCCTTTGCTATATATTCTCCTGAAAGACTGACCGGACTTACTCGCCCATCAGCTTATTGAAATCGTCGAGAGAGATCTCTTTTTTGTTCAGTTTCACTTTGTCCTTGAAAGCGTCGATGAGCTTCACGTCGATAGCGCGGTCTACAAAGCCCTGCACACTCTCCTGCTTCTTCAGCAGCTCGTCGGCATAGTTGTTCACATATTCGTCAGGAATATTGTTCATACCATACTGTGCAAACTGTACGCGGGCGGTCTCGCGGGCTGCCTCCTTCACGTCCTCGTCGTTGATCTTCACACCGGCCTGCTCCACGAGTTTGTTGCGGATAAGGCTCCAGGTGAGCTCCTTCAGGCTCGGCTCATAGTTCTTGTCGATGAACTCCTGACCCTTGTCCTGATTGTTCTGCAGCATGATGCGCTTCAGAAGGGCATCGGGATAAGTGAGCTGACCCACCTTGTCTTCAGCATATTTGCGCATATCGAGCAGGAACTTGTAGTTGCTGTCGTTCACCAACTGAGCCTTCAGGCCGTCGGAAATCTTTGAGCGGAACTCCTTTTCGTCCTTCACAGCACCCTCGCCGAAGGTCTGGTCGAACAGCTCCTGGTCTATAGCGTGATTCTTGAAACGCTGAATCTGTGTAATCTGATAGCTGAAATCGCCCTCATGCTCGGCAATCTCCTCCTTCTTGATCTTCAACAATGAAGACACCTCGGTATCACTCTCCGGATAAGCCTTGCGCGGATTGAAAGTGATGATATCGCCGCTCTTGGCACCGTCGAAGAGTTTCTTCTGATCGTCGGCCTTGATATAGTTGGGCATCAGAACAGCTGCCTCAACAGTGATGCCGCCTTCCTTGGTATTACCCTTCTCGTCAAGCTCACGCAAATCACCCTTCAGCATGTCGCCCTCGATGTATTCCTCCTGATCCTCATACTTACCCGTGCGAGAGGCAAACATGTCAACCTGACGGTCGATGAGCTTGTCGTCTACGGCAATCTCATAGTAGTCGATGCTGTCCTTCTCATTCAACTCGATGTTGAACTCAGGGGCAACGTCAATGTCAAACATGAATGTATAGGGGGCTTCCTTCTCCAAATCCTGAGCTTCCTGCTTCTCAGAAGCCAACGGCTCGCCCAGCATCGAAATCTTATTGTCTGCAATATACTTTTGAATCTCGTTACCGATCAACTTGTTGATGGCATCCATCTTGGCGCTTGCACCAAACTGGCGCTTGATCATTCCCATCGGAACCTGACCCGGACGGAAGCCGGGGATGTTGGCTCTCTTGCGATAATCCTTCAGCGTCTTCTCGACATCGTTCTTGTAGTCGTCTTCTTCGACAGTGATGGTCAACAAAGCATTGATCTTGTCGGGGTTTTCAAATGAAACTTTCATCTTCTGTTTTTATTATTTATAATTTATTTCTTTCTAAGGGTATTATTGCAAATTCGGAGCGCAAAATTACTGATAATTCGTGAATATACCTAATATATAAGGGAAAAATTTGTTTTTTTAACCTAAACATCAGGTTCTCCGCACTCTGCTTTTACTACTCCATGACAGGCTGAATAACATGGCGCACACAGACTCTCACAGACTTGACACAGACTTCCTGCCAACGTTTTTTCTCTTCGCCTCACAGACTTTCACAGACCTACACAGCCATGATAAAACACCAAATCGCCTATTGACCAGTCCACCCTCTCAGTTATTCGTATCCATGGATTACGCGGTGAATGCCATCAGCCGCATCAATGACGTTGAAATTGACCAGCAAACCTAAACGCAACTGGGCTATTTTCAAATACGTCAAGATTTGTTTATAATGAATAGGGGGCAGTTGTTCCACAGATTTCAATTCGACAATAATCCTCTTTTAGACCAATAAATCCAACCGAAGTTCCGAAGACAGGGGCATACCATCATAGAAAACCTTTATCGGAACTTGCCGTTCTACCGTCATTCCATCTTTTCTAAGCTGATAGACCAGTGCCTCTTCATAGATGCTCTCCACCTCCCATCTCTGTGCGAGTCCGGGAAAGTCTGTGTGAGACAAATCCCTCCTCTCAGTGTGCATCACTCCGCGTTCCCCTCGTCCACCGTCTCCTCCGTGGTCTCCATGGTCTCCATGTGCTCCTCGGCGGGCTGGGAAGCAGACATGCGCTCACGGTTCACCTCCTCGGCGAAAGCACGGTCTTCCTCGTTCGACTGGAACTTGCGGTACACAAAGTTTTCGCTCAGGTAGTTCTTGCGCACCACCTGATTGGCCGCCAGGTCCTCAGGGATGCCCTGGAAGAGAATGCGACCCTCGAAAAGCAGATAGGCACGATCGGTGATCGAAAGCGTCTCCTGCACGTTATGGTCGGTGATGAGGATGCCGATATTGCGGTATTTCAGTCGCCACACGATGTGCTGGATATCCTCCACAGCAATGGGATCTACGCCCGCAAACGGCTCGTCGAGCATGATGAATTTCGGATCGATGGCCAGACAACGTGCAATCTCCGTGCGTCGCCGCTCGCCTCCCGACAGACGGTCGCCCTTGTTCTTGCGCACCTTGTCCAATCGGAACTCACGGATGAGACTCTCCAATTTGGCCAACTGCTGCTCATGCGACAGCTTTGTCATCTCCAGCACGGCCATGATATTGTCTTCCACGCTCAGTTTGCGAAACACGCTCGCCTCCTGCGGCAGATATCCGATACCCGCCCGCGCACGCTTATATACAGGATAACTCGTGATATCCTTATCATCAATATACACATGTCCCTCATTGGGCACAATCAGACCAGTGGTCATATAGAACGACGTGGTTTTGCCCGCACCGTTAGGACCGAGCAACCCCACTATCTCGCCTTGTTTCACGTTGATGCTCACGCCATTGGCCACTGTACGCTCGCCGTAGCGCTTCACCAGTCCCTCCGTGCGGAGGGTAGAAAGCTTCATTTCGTCCATAATCCATGAATTTGCCTGCAAATGTACGAAATAACATCCAAATAACGAAATCAAACGATGAATTAAGCACTGTGCTGCAACAAAGACGGGATGCTCCCTATCGGCAGTCCCCGCCTCCATACTTCTATAGAAGCACTCTTATTCCTCGTTCCATCCATGGTATTGCCATCTTTTGGCCGTCGCCTCGTTATCGCCCTCTATAACCGTGATGTCTGTCCTACGACTCCCATCATAGCTGGAACTCTGGCCTGATATTACCATAAACGTCTCCAACTGCAAGACAATGGTATCACATTGGGGTATCACATATTCCTTCCTTTTCATTCCTTTGTATAGCTCTGTCTAATAATTACTTTCTTTCCATTTATGATATACAAGCCGGGAACCAGCCCTTCGGTGGTATAACCCACCTTCTGTCCCTGCAGGTTGTAAATTCCTGTCGGCGCAGCCACTCTGCCCCCTTCGAGAGTCAATGGTTCTTCGATGCCGGTGGTCTCGCCTTCCTCCAACTCATTGCCGAGGAAGTCATTAATACCCATCGAAAACTCTTTGGCTCCTATGGTAGCAGACGGCGACCGTAGAATAGCATTGAACGCGCCCGACTGCTGTCCGCTCTGAGAGTGCATCAGCGTGCCCCAACTCATGTAGTAGTCGCCTATATTGATTTCTTTGGCCGCCGAAACCTCATAGAGTCCTTGCATGGTGTATCCAGTGGTGGTTTTGCTCTTGAGTTCACGCAGACCGTTGTGGTTACGGTCGATGGAAACATCACACAGAACAAGAC
>JAEAMQ010000061.1 GCA_016901395.1 Prevotella sp.
TTTTCTTTGCTTTTATAGGAGTTCAACTTACAGATTATAAGTTATCAAGTTCCAAATTTGTATTTTGACACACCCTCTGTTGAAAGGGCATGGTTGACAAGCGAAGCGAAGACAACCCTGCCCTACAGTGAATGGGTATCATTCAACCCCCGAAGTGGGGTTGTGCTGTTGAAAGGGCATGGTTGGCGAGCGAAGCGAAGACAACCATGCTTATAGTGAATGGGTATCATTCAACCCCCGAAGTGGGGTTGTGCTGTTGAAAGGGCATGGTTGGCGAGCGAAGCGAAGACAACCATGCCTACAGTGAATGGGTATCATTCAACCCCCGAAGTGGGGTTGTGCTGTTTTTTACCAGAGAGCGTCGAGAACAATGTTACATAGTCGGGGGCAAATGAGAGTCAGAGATGGTTTTATCCCACAACTACAGCCGGCTACCAGCCCCATCAAACAGCACAACCCCACTTTGGGGGTTGATACTTGGGGACGCAGTCAGGCAGGGTTGTCATCGCTTTGCTCGCCAACCCCGCCCTCTCAACAGCAGAACACCTACGGCGTTCCCACAAACCCAACACGTGGTATTACACAAAACCCAAATACACGATATTAAAGAAAACCAATACGTAGCGCTCATCCGAGAAGCTCACGGTAGAACAGGGTGAGCAGGTTTCCGTGCGATCCGAAGGCCGCTGGCGGCCCTCTGCGAAATCAAAATGTGCCGAAGGGGTTCCGTTTCATCCGCTAAATCCGTTGTTCTACAAAAACATCGCGTGAGCCAATCTGAGACATCTGCGTCATCTGCGAGAGAGTTTCATCCGCGCCACTGCGTGGCATCCCAGAATATCCGGAGAATATCTTTATCTATAGCTGGCGCGGTGGGAAATGCTTATCGCAGAAAATCGATTATCCTTGCTCCGCAAGGTCATCCGAGAATATCCCTCCACCCCCTTTTATTAACCACAGATAAGAACAATGATGAACTTCTCGATACCTTTAGTAATACTGGATAATGCCGCGTAGTATTCCCTCCCTTGGGAGGGTTGGGGAGGGTCTTTATGAGGGTTAGGGGTGAGCAGGTTTCCGTGCGATCCGAAGGCCGCTGGCGGCCCTCTGCGAAATCAAAATGTGCCGAAGGGGTTCCGTTTCATCCGCTAAATCCGTTGTTCTAAAGAACATCGCGTGAGTCAATCTGCGACATCTGCGAGAGAGTTTCATCCGCGCCACTGCGTGGCATCCCAAAATATCCGGAGAATATCTTTTTTATATGGCTGGCGCGATGGGAAATGCTTATCGCAGAAAATCTATTCCCCTTGCTCCGCAAGGTCATCCGAGAATATCCCCCCACCCCTTTTATTAACCACAGATGAGAACAATGAAAACTATAATTGGGACTACGAATGACACGAATTAATAAACAGTGATGGAATTAGTGAAATTAGTGTAATTCGTAGTAGTAAAAGATGTTATTATGTTACTATGTCTTTACTTTACTACGTCTTTACTTTACAATTATACTATCC
>JAEAMQ010000062.1 GCA_016901395.1 Prevotella sp.
CATGGATTAAACAGGGGATACCTGTACTTCCTTCTGAAAAGGCAGTTACGTTTTGCAAAGATAAGGAATTATCAAGCAGGTCTTGTCAAGGAAATCGAAAAAGACAAAAGGCCTTTCCCGTTTACAAACGACATTCTTTCGTAGAGTATCGTACATAAAACCCAATTAATTTATAATTTTTACAGATATCTTGCGGTTAATAAACTGAAGTTGATTATCTTTGCATTTAGAATAGGTTTGTAATTATTGTGAATTGCAATTAAAAGGGAATCAGGTGTAAATCCTGAACAGTCCATGCTGCTGTAAGCTCTTTGTTGGTTCCTTCCACATAGAAGCCACTGTCTATAATAGAATCTACAGACGGGAAGGCGAAAGGAATAAGAGTAAGTCAGAAGACCTGCCGTTCTTGAATATCTGAATCTGCTCATGGGATTAGGGGCCAGATAGACCTTTTTTTTTACAAATATCTAAATCTTACAGACTCTATGGATATCACCAAGAGAAATGGAGCGGTTGAACCTTACAACAGGGAGAAGATTGCCACTGCCATCAGAAAGAGTTTTGTCAGCACTGGTACGAGTGTTGACGAGAGCAAAATTTATGCTATTGTCGATGAGGTGGAAGCCACCATCAAGTCAAATCCTATGATACGCACGGTGGAGTGTATTCAGGATGAAGTCGAGAAGGGACTTATGAAAAACGGCTTCTATGCAGAAGCAAAGAACTATATTCTCTTCCGCTGGAAGCGTGCCGAACAGCGACGAACATTGACTCAAATTGCCGATATGGTAGAATGTCATGATATTACAGATGTGCTGAAGGGCATCGTGACAGATTACCAAGAGAATGAATATAGTATTTCGCTACTTTCTGAGAAGTTCATGAGTTTCAGCAAGAGTGGCATGTCGGGAAGCGACAAGCTGTCGGCACTCATCAAGGCCGCTGTGGAGCTGACCACTCAGGATGCTCCAGACTGGGAATTTATTGCCGGTAGGTTGCTCGCGTTCAAACATCGCAAGGAACTCGAATCATTCCAAGATATGGAAGGTTTGCAGACTTTCTATGAGAAGTTGCGCTATCTCACGGATGAAAAGCTATATGGGAGCTATATTCTTGCATCTTATTCGGAAGACGAAATTACAAAGGCGGCTCAGTTTATGAAACCCGAACGCGACCATCTGCTCAATTACTCAGGTCTCGACCTGCTCATCAAGCGTTATCTCATTCGCAACTTTTCCAACAAGCCCATCGAGGGCGTGCAGGAAATGTTTCTGGGCATAGCGTTACATCTTGCAATGAACGAGCAAAGCAATCGGATGATGTGGGTGCAGAAGTTCTACGACATGTTGAGCAAATTAGAGGTGACGATGGCTACTCCCACACTTTCAAACGCCCGAAAGCCTTTCCATCAACTCTCCAGTTGCTTTATCGACACTGTGCCAGACAGCCTTGAAGGTATCTATCGCAGCCTTGACAATTTCTCGCAGGTGAGCAAGTTTGGCGGCGGCATGGGCCTTTATTTCGGGAAGGTGCGTGCCGTCGGTGGCAGAATTCGTGGTTTCAAGGG
>JAEAMQ010000063.1 GCA_016901395.1 Prevotella sp.
CTCACCAGTGGTGCCCCCATCGCCTTCCCCAATGCCGACAACACCGTTTATGATTACACCAACTGGCCTGCTGATGCTTATGGCGATGCCACATGGAGAGGCAACAAATTGCGCATCGACAGCATTGATGACACAGGTGCTAACGTGGGTCCTTATTTCCCCTACCTGGTAGGTAATGGTAACCCTGTCATTGCATTCTATGGCTGTGCCGAGACCAAGGACGATGTGCCTACAGGCAATTGGTACGTTCCTTCGCGCGAAGATGACGGCACTCACAGCGGCGGCTATGTCTACTATCTGCCTGACGGTAGTAAAGGTTTGCCCAACACCGGCGAGTATGTGGAGCTGACACCGAAGGTGGACGGTCTCTTCAAGGTGGCCTTCTGGGCTAATAAGGGTAGTAACCGCTCACTCTATATCATCAAGAAGTCGACGCAGAAGGCTCTCGCCCCCGCCACCGATTATCATGCCGAGGGTTGGGTGCAGGCTGTGAAGGATGCCAAGGGCAACATGCGCTACATCAACCCTATGGCTATCACCGACTATGCCTTCAGTGGCAAAGTGCCCGATCCTACGCGTGTGCTGACCAATACGACCACAGGTGATACCCTGTATGATGCATCAGGCAACCCCATTCCTGACTCGGTTGACATTGCCGGTCGTCCAAAGGTGGGCTACCTTGTGTTTCAGGTTAACGCCGGCGAGACCTATATGTTGATTGGTAACAGCTGGCAGTTTGGTCTGCAGGGCTATGAGTTTACGCCCGGCGGTGTCAGTGGTGTGAGCAATGTTGCCGTGGCAACCGATGACAAGATGACTCCTGTTTACAATCTTGCCGGACAGCGTGTCAGTGCATCTTATAAAGGTGTAGTGATTCGTCAGGGCAAGAAATACATTCAACGATAACCTGCTTCAAAACTTCAATACCAAGCATTGCCTGTTTCTGCCATAGGGGCAGAAACAGGAATGCTACCTTTTTCTCTACTTTAAAAGCTTAAACCGAATCAAATGAAGAAACAATTATTTTCTACACTGATGCTCACTGCACTCGCTTTTGCGGGCAATTGTGCTCAGGCTGAGGCTCAGACAACATTTGTAGTTGATTCTGTGGTGACCTATGATTTTGCTAAGGCGGGTGCCCCGGCAGTCACGTTGAACAATTTTAATTTAGGCTGGGCCTTTTCCTCTTGGGAAAATGACTCGAAGACCAACAGTAGCCGGCAGGACTACAAGGGCTACGCGGTCGATGACAACAGTAAGGCTGTAGGTCTGCCCGACGACTGCCATGTATGGGTGCGCAACCCTCGTCTGGTGCAAAGCATCTATGACGACGGTTTCAATGTTACGCAGGACCGAAATTTTGTGGTTGACGGTCTGGTGGATGGCAGTAAGGTAGTCTTCAAATACACCACTACAAATACCGATTCCACCAAACAAAAGATGCTCTATGCCACTAGTGAGTCAGGTCTCACGGGGGCTCGTATTGGTGAAGATTCACTGATAGCCGGCAAGTCAACCATCAATTCTGGTGACACAATCTTGGTGGATAGCGCTAAGTTTATCAACAGCAAGGGGCAGGAAGACGGTTATATTTCTGTGATGGTCTACAAGGGAATGCTCATTTCTAGCGTGTCAATCATCAGACCTGACACTACATTTATATACGACTTTGTAAAGGCTGGTGCTCCTCTGACCTTTACTAACGCCAATCGCAACCAGAGCACAGCTGGATCTATCTATGTATATGAGGGCCCCTCTAAGGCCGACAGCAACCGTAATGACTTCAAGGGCTATACAGTCGATGCCAACTCTGCGGCTGTTGGTCTGCCCGATGCTTGCCATGTTTGGCAGCGCACTGACCGCTACTCCTCGGCTTTCACTCACAATGGCCTCAAGGTGACCAACAACCGTCAGTGGGCTATCGACGGGCTTGATTCGGCTGATGTGGTTCAGATTTACTATACCACGGTGAGTGCTGATTCAGCTTCTCAGAGTATACTCTATGCCACGGGTGCCACATCTGGTACTGTTGCATTCCTGGATGTCAGCGCTGATACACTGGCCAATGCAACGGTTATTGCCTCAGGTGCCTCCATCAATGTGGATGCTACTAACTGTTTCGACTCCAAGGGCAATGCCAATGGCTACATCGGTTTGCAGACTTTCAAGGGCATGTATATCTCTAAGGTGGTGATCACAAAGCGTCATATTGATGATGTAGCTACAGCCATCAAGGGTGTAGACACTGTGGTTGAGCGTACCGATGACTGCATCTATAACCTCGCCGGACAACGTGTTGGCGCATCTTATAAGGGTGTTGTGATTCGTCAAGGCAAGAAATATATTCAGAAATAACAAGCTCAGTGAGTTTAAATAGCAACGAAAGGGATGGGAGCGCCAAGGCCTTCTGTCCCTTTCTTTTGCCCTTTGGGGATAAATGTAGCCTCTGTAAAGCCTTTGGGTCTGTTACGGAGGAAAGGGAAGAAGAGAAAGTCAGGATTAATCAAAACAATCGGAAGATGAAAAGTAAAAGTAAAGAGATGCTAAGGCTGGCACTGGGGCTCAAGAAAAGACATCTTGTCATGGGCTTCGTGTGTGGCTGTGTGCTGACTTCGAATGCCCAGCGCATAGATCTGGATATGAGTGGCCGCAATACAGCAGAGGTGACAGCCAAGGATTTCACCAGTTGGATGTTGCCCGAGCTGAAGAGACTGACCGTAGAGAGCCGGCAGTTTGGCAAGGTGAAGGTCAGTGTGATCAATGCTTCGACCGGTGGAAGTGTGCGACCAGGGTGGTATAAAGGTAAGATAATGGCCAGCCGTCTCATCAATGACGGCATCCATGTGGTAGATGTGGGGAAGGGCATGCGCGCCATTACTGTCACTCTTAGCGGTCTGGACAAGGGTAAACATACTCTTCAGGCCTACCACAACAATCCCGACGGAGTTCAGGAACTGGGACAGATTACAGTGAAAGTGAACGGCAAGACGAAGGCTGTCGTGACACAGACCTCTCGTGCGGAGGGAGTGGCAGTGTCGGCCAAGTCGTACGTAATCTTCAAGGGCACATCGGCAAAGATCACTTTCAGTAGCCCCACCGATTTCTATATCAACTCACTTGAGGTCGACGTACCTGATGCTAACAGTATGTCTTCTACTCCATGGCCAGCCGATAATGACCTGCATGCCGATGCCGATGGAGGCACGATGGAGGTCAGATGGCAGGTTGCGGCGCATGGTGCCGACTCACAAGTGCTCTGTTATGGTACCAGTAAAAGCGACGTGGAGCAGGGCAGAGGGACGTGTGTCCGACTGGATGGCAAGGCCAGCCGTTGTCGATTAACCGATCTTTCTCCCCTGAAAACCTACTATTGGCGTGTGGATGCCATCAAGAAAGGTGAGACAAACAAGGGAAACGTATGGACGTTCAGACCCCGCCGGCTGGCTTTCCCCGGAGCCGAGGGGTATGGCCGCTATGCCATAGGCGGTCGTGGCGGACAGGTTTACCACGTGACCAACCTGAAAGATGACGGTAGCTATGGCTCTTTCCGCTATGGTGCCACGCAACTGAGTGGCCCCCGAACCATCGTATTCGACGTGGGTGGAATCATCACGCTCAATAGCCGACTGACCATCAACGACCCTTATGTAACCATTGCCGGGCAGACGGCACCTGGGCGGGGCATCATGTTCTGCCATAAGGCGCTGGGCGTAGCCTCAGATGGTATCACCCGTTTCATTCGTCTGCGCCTGGGTGGCGGTGACAGTTGGAGTGGTAGTGGTGCCAATGCCAGCACCATGGACGGCATTGGTATGGCCGGAAACAACCATTCCATCATGGACCATTGCTCCATTGGGTGGGCCATCGACGAGGGATTCTCCAGTCGTAATGCCCGCAACATCACCCTGCAGCATACGCTGATCTCCGAGGAGTTGAACTATGCCGGACACAGCCATTATGTGGAAGCCAGTAATCGCTACGTGGAGCATGGCTATGCAGCTACCATCGGTGGTGGTGTGCCCGACGGCGTGGGATCGTATCATCACAACCTGCTTGCCCACAACAACGGGCGCAACTGGAGTATGGGAGGAGGTCTGGTAGACGGCAAATATGCCGGACATCAGGATTTATTTAATAATGTGTGCTACAACTGGGGAAGCCGCACTACCGATGGCGGAGCCCATGAGGTGAACTTCGTGAATAACTATTATAAGATGGGTCCGTCGTCCACCGAGCTGCATCTGCTCACCGCCGATCTTGAAGGAACAGGCGGTGGCTCACAGAGTTATTATGTAAGTGGTAATATCCGCGAGAACCTGGACCACTCTAAGACCACCGATCAGACAGTGTTACGCCGTCAGCGGCTCACCCACGGGCAGGTGGTTGATTGGGAAGTGTTCCGCAATGAGCCTTTCTTCCCCTCACAGGCTGTGGTAGAGAGTGCCGAGGCCGCCTATCGGAATGTGTTGTCCGACGTGGGCTGCAATCAGCCCGAACTCGACAATCACGACATTCGCATGGTAAACGAGACACTTGCAGGCACAACGTCTACGATGGGATTCTACACCAAGAAGAAGGGGCTGATTGACCGCGAAAGTGACTCAGAAGGCTTTGCCGGATTGAACATAGAGACAGCCTCGCGCCCTGCTGATTGGGATACCGACCAAGACGGCATGCCTGACTGGTGGGAGAATGCCTATGGCACCAATGCCAGTTCGGCTGACAACAACGGCGATCTGGACAATGATTACTACACCAACCTGGAAGAATACCTCAACTGGATGGCCGACCCGCATTTCACCATCAGTGGCCAGACCAGCATTGACCTTTCGTCCTATTTCCGTGGTTACAAGAGCCCGACTTATACCGTGAAGAGTGTTGCTACAGGTGCCACGGCCACCATCAGCGGAACAAAGCTCGTGGTGAATCCCGCTTCGGCCAGTACGCTCTTTGTGGTAACGGTGCAGGCCAGCGAGAGTGGCATATCTCTGACGCGTACTTTCAACTTTTATATCAACGGCAAGTCGGCTGGCGACTCTCAGAGTTCCACAACACTCGTGCCCGAGAAGTAGCGGGCAATGCCTTCACGTTCAGCCTCCAGCCCTCGTTGGGATGCCTGTCCACGGCCACACGAGTAGACTTCACAACCACGTGCATCGGCACCGATGGCAGCAAAATTGAACCCTTGTGGGACGGCATCACGCTGGTGGCCGGAAATACTGATGCAGCCACCGACGCATCGCCCTGGTACATCGTGATAGGTATGCGGGTGGATAAGGCGCATTTTGCGCAAGGGAATGATATACATTCACAAGGGCATGAAGGTCGTTATCAGATAATCAGAACTACCTATAGAGGACGTGTCGGAAACATTATGGCATGGAGAATCAATTTGTTTCACTGCGCCGTGGTGTACGAAATCATACGAGAAACGGTCTCTGACTCGCTTTTATGACATTTTTTATTATTCATTTATTCTAATTCTACCTTATGTTTAAAACAAAATTATTATTCGGACTGCTCCTATTGTGCAGCGTTCAGCTGTCTGCTCAGCGCAAGACTGACAATCTGGGGCGTGGCCTGGTGGCTGTCAACATGAACAACGGCAGCAACCTTGGCAACTTTGTGTCATGGCGAATCCTTGGCGAGGAATACTATGACGTGACCTATAACCTGTACCGCAACGGTACAAAAGTAAACGCTTCGCCCCTCAATGTGTCTAATTACACCGACACGCAGGGCGATGCCAACAGCTCTTATACGGTGAAAGCCGTGGTGCGAGGTGTGGAACAGGCCGCATGTGCGGCGGTGACACCCTGGAACTGCCAGTACTATCGCATTACTAACAGCAGCGGACTGCACAAGGAGTTTCCCGGATATCTGGACATCACCCTGCAGCCTGTCTATTCGCGCAACGGCACAAACGTGACGAGTTCTTACTCGGCTAACGATGCCGAGGTAGCCGACCTGGACGGTGACGGCGAGATGGAAATCATCATCAAGCGCCGCAATACGGCCGATGCTGACAACCTTTACAACGTGATGAGTGACCCAGCCTATGACCTGTTCGAGGCCTATAAGATGAATGGCACGCGCCTCTGGTGGATCGATGCCGGCCCCAACATGGTGAGTGGGGGCAGCCACGAGTTTAACATCGTGGCCTACGACTGGGACCAGGATGGCAAGGCCGAGGTGGTGCTGCGCGGTGCCGACGGCATGATACTGCACCATAGCGACGGCTCTACGCGCACCATTGGCAGCGCTAGCGTGAACACACGCAACACGGTATCGCACGTGGCCAACATGACCTACACCAATACCGGGGCCGAATACCTGATTTATATGAACGGTTCGACGGGTAAGGCCTATCAGGTGATGACCTATCCGCTGGCCCGTGGCAACGCCAGCGACTGGGGAGACAGTTACGGTCACCGGTCGTCCAAGTATTTCATGGGGGCTCCTTATCTCGACGGCCGCAACCCCAGTATTTTCCTGGCCCGTGGTATCTATACCAAACACCTGATGGCCGCCTATGATGTGGACGGGTCTTCGCATGCACTGACGCAGCGCTGGACATGGAGCTGCACCAATTCGGGCAGCGCATGGTACGGACAGGGATTCCACAATTTCGGCATAGCCGACGTGGATATGGACGGCCGCGACGAGATTGTCTATGGCTCGATGGTCATCGACGACAATGGCCGCGGGCTGTCCACTACGGGGCTGGGGCACGGCGATGCCCAGCACTGCGGCGACTTTGACCCTTATCGCCAGGGCCTGGAGATCTTCACATGCAACGAGGGGCAGCCGGCCATGAACTATCGCAACGCCACGACCAGCGCGCTGTATTACAGAAAGACGGGAAGCACCGATGACGGCCGGGCCCTGTGTGGCAACTTCTCTAACGACTATCCCGGATGCATGGGTCGCTCGACGCAGACGGGAATGATAAGCACTGTAGCCGACACGGAGCTGACGGAACTGGGCGACTACATTGCCTGGGGTGACCTGAACTTCCGTATCTACTGGGATGGCGACCTGCTCGACGAGGTGCTCAATAGCCCGGGAACGGAGAAAGAGGCAAAGATAGAAAAGCCCGGAGTGGGGAGATTGTTCACTACATCGGGCTGCAACATGAACAACTATACCAAGAACACGCCTTGTTTCGCCGGAGATATACTGGGCGATTGGCGCGAAGAGATTATCATGCGCTGCGGTAGCAACATACGTATCTATACCACGGCCATCCCCACCGACTATCGGTTGTACACCCTGTGGCACGATATGCAGTATCGGCAGGCCATGGTATGGCAGATGCATGGATACAACCAGCCTGCACACACCAGCTTCTTCGTGGGAGAACTGGAGGGCATCACGGCTGCGCCGCCACCACTGACCAATAGTGGCAGAACAGAGATTGGCAACGGAGCTACCATCGGCACCGGTTACAACGACAAGCATCTGCTCATGGCCCAGACTGGAAACATGACAGTAAGCGTCACTGACGGTGCCGCCCCTTATATACTGACCGACAACGCCCCCACGTGGGTGCAGGGCAATGATGACAACAGCAACATCACCACCACCACCTATATCCATACCCTGACGGGTGGCGCCTTTACGGGTGGCATGCGCCTGGTGAAGCAGGGAGACGGCCTCTTGCAGCTGCCCACCGTGACCGAGACCTATACCGGGGGAACGGATATATGGGCCGGCACATTGAAGTTTGACGGCACGCTCACCAAGAGCGCTCTGTGGCTCAACCGCTTTGCAAAACTCATCAGCAATGGAGGTAAGTTCCAGAATGGCATAACGGCCGACTATGGAGCCATCCTTATGCCCGGCGGCAACAAGCACTGCGGTCCCCTGACTACCAATCAGCTCACGCTAAACTTCGGTTCCCGCATCTATTTTGAGTTGGGATCGGGCATGCAGTCGGACAAGATCAATGCCGACGAATGGGTGATCAACACCAAGAGCTGGAGCAACGGGCCGACGTATAGCGCTCCGGTGTTCCAGTTCTTCAGGCTTAGTGGAGCCGGTAACGGCAAGTACAGCTTGGGCAAGGCCTCGCAGATCACGGGCAATCTGAGCGACATCGTTGTGGAAGGATTGTCGGGTCTGACCTATAAACTGAAGCAAGAGGCCGACAGTATCTATCTGGTCATTGGTGGCGATGCCTATGACACGCCGGTGACTTCAACGGAGACGGTGTCGGTAGACGGCAGCGTCTATTGGCCCTTCGATCTGGGCACGGCAGGCCAGACGGCTGAGTTGTCGAGTGGGTTCGAGGGCTATCTCACACCCAGCGTGACGCTTGGCAGCACCCTCACCTATGGCGGCGTGAAGGCTCTGACCGACCTGAACGAGACCCGCATAGGCGTGACGATAGCCAATGAGACCTCGGCCAACGCGGGCAACGCCCTCACCTTCAGCATCCAGCCCTCGTCGGGCTGCACGTTCACGGCCACGCGGGTTGAGTTTACAGCCACCCGTATCGGCACCGATGGCGGCAAGATCGATGCTTCGTGGGACGGCATCACGCTGGTGGCCGGCACCACTCCTGCCCGCAATGGGCAGACGCCGGAGTATACGACCTATACCTACAATGTGTCGGGCGTGGAGGGATCTTCCATGCAGTCGCTCGTTCTGAATCTTTATAAGCTGGGTATCACCAAGCAGATCGGCATTGCCAACGTGCGCATTTACGGCACGTTGTGCCGTCCAGGCACGAGCAGCGCCAAGGCCTTTGGTGGCGACGAGGCCACCGGTATAAAGGATATACAGGAAGACAACGACGAGACCATGGGAGATGTCTTTGACCTTCTGGGCCGCAGAGTAGGCACGGGGGCTGACCTCAAGACATTGCCCAAAAACAGAATCTATATCTACAGAGGCAGGAAAATCATCCTCAGATAGGCTTCTGAAACTTATCACGACGGGGCAGGAGAGACTGACGAAGGTGCCTCCTGCCCCGTTATCTTTACTTATTGCACTTCATCCGAGCACGGGGCGATATCAATCTGAATGAGAAAAAGGCCACGTTGCCCCCGATTTAGCCTATAATTAACGGCCCGACACTGTCTGCTCAGACACTGTCGGGCCATTTTTGTATGGTCTCCCCGCCTCTCATGTGGGGCTAGGGAGCTGTAGATGTCACGGTTTTGTCGCCTCAGGCAGGCATCATCTCACTACTTTGTACGACCTTACCTTACCGTTTGTATCAGTGGCCTTGAGCAGATAGATGCCCGTGGGCACGTCGTTGAGGCGAATCTGATGCACGTTACCCTCACACTTGCCGCCTTTGAGCTTGGCTCCGTTGAGGGTGAACAGCTCATAACTCCTGAGCTCCACCGTCTCAGCATCCACGCTGCGTATGGCAGTGGCGTTGCCATTCACGGCGACATTCAGGGCACGTGTCATGGAGGCTCCATCGGCATCGGTCACCTTCAGGGTCACGGTGTTGAGCGTTTTCAGTTCTCCGGTCACCTTGATCATGAGGGTGGTGTCCTCCTTCATCGTGAGCTGAAGCTGGTTTCCCTCATAAGAATAGGTGTAGGCCGGGCTGGCTGTGAAGCCGGCAAAGAGGGCTTTCAGGCTCACCTCGGCGGTCTCTCCGGGTGCCAAAATGCGGTGTTCTTCGGCCATCCAGTTCAGATAATCCTCCAGATCAGTATAGCCATCACGGTCGTTATCGGCGTTGTTGTTGGCCACATTGGGGTCGGTTCCGTTGATTTTCTCAAACCAAGTGGGTATGCCGTCTTGGTCAACGTCAAAGTCTTCGGCCACCTGCTCTTCAGGATATATCTCGAATCCGCCACAGTCGGCCTCACTGTCAATCTCGCCTTTGATGCCCGAGAGGCTGCCCACATACGTCCATGTGCGGTCGCGTGTCTCGCGAATCATGCGCTGATCGTGGCTGTCGAACACCGGCTGGTTGGCTCCCACGTCCGACAACACCTTCTTATAGGCAAGCACAGGGTCGTCGATGACGGCCTCGGAAGGGAAGTAGGGCTCAGTGCCCCAGTATGTCCAGTCGACCACTTGTCCACCGCTCACCTGTATGCGCTTCATGTTATCAGCATCGCGGTCGAGTGTCCCGTTGAGGTTATCTCGCACATTATTATATACATAGGCGCTCTGCGTCCCTTGGCCTGTGCCCTCAAGGTTGAGTGTGAACAGGTAGTGCAGGTTGACGGCTGGGCCCTCCTTATAGTAGTTGCCCACGAAATTCACCTCGTGTGCGCCGCCGTCGGTGGTGCGTCCGTGCCAGTTATAGCACACGTTATTGAATATATCGAGTCGCCCGGCATAGTAACCATCTCCGGTAAGACCGCCACCCATACTCCAGTTGCGCCCGTTGCAGTCGGCCAGCAGGTTATGATGGAACGATCCGATATCGCCTCCGATGGTGGCTGCGTAGCCGTGATTGGTGCCGTCGGGATAGTTCTTATGATGGGCGATGCCCAGTGCCTCGGCAATCATCGACTTCTGAAACGTGATGTTGTGAGCGCCACGGCTCGAGAAGGTCTCGTCGGTTCCCCAGCTGGCTGTCGCGTGGTCTATGATGCAGTTGTAGGCTCCTGTCACGCCCATGGCGTTGCCCGTCTGGTCGGGTGTGCCCAGACCTCTGCGTGCTCTGAGGAAGCGAATGATGTTGTCGTTGCCGAAATTCACGTTCGAGTGTTTCAGGCAGATACCCTTTCCCGGTGCCGTCTGCGCGGCCAGCGTGATGTTAGGGTCAGCAAATACGGCCTGGAAGTCCATGTCGATGAGGCCGGCCACGTCGAAGACGATGGTGCGTGGACCCTCCACATGCTTGAGTCCGTAAATCAGCGAACCGGGTGTTTCGTCATTGGTCAGGTTGGTCACGTGATATACCGAGCCCCCTCGTCCACCTTTAGCAAAGCGTCCATAGCCCTCGGCACCGGGGAAAGCCAGGTGGCGTGGCTGGAAATTCCAGGTCTCGCTCTCATATTCATTTCCATCGGCATCCACCTCCTTGACGGTCCAGAAGTAGGTGTTCATCGAGTATAGGCCATCCACGGTGAATACCGTATCGGTGACAATCCCCTTGTCTTCCATGGCTTCTTTGCTCTCGCCGAAGAACAAGTGGTGCTTTACAGCCTTGGATGCGGGACTCCATCGCAGCTGCACGCTGCCCCCGTCACACACGGCGTGGCTGTCATAGTTGGCGGGATAAGGGTCGTGGGCCATGGTGGCCGGGTTGCCTTGGTCTAGCACGAGGGCATTGATAAACACCGATGAGCAGTAGTGGGGCGCGGTGCTGGTATAGTCGGTGGCCGCGTCGGGTGTGGCGCGATACCAGATGTGCACGGGCTGTCCCTCGGTAACAGTGAAGTGTACGTACGAGGTGGCACTCTCAGAGGCCTTCTCCTTATTCATGGTCTGCTCCACGCCCTTCTGCTTTTTCATGCCGTCCACATACACGTCGAGCTTGGGCCCTTGATAGTTGGTGGGGTTGTTGTGATAGGCCAGCAGGGTATGCGCGCCCGCGCTGAGTCCCTCGATGATCACCTCCAGCTCGCCAGCAGGTCCTTGCAGCTTGGGTGTGTTGCCGCTGTCGTCCAGGTCGAGTGTCTCGATACCGTCGCCCACCAGCTTGTCTTTGGTCTGTACGATGGTCTTGTTCCATCCGCATCCCAGTGTCTTGCCCTGAGAGTAGGGGCCGTTCTGCACAATGAATGTGATGCCGTTCACCGTAAGGGTGTCAGAGACCAGCTGCTTGGGAAATCCCGGAAAGCCCGACGTAGTGCTGTTCCATGCCGTGAAGCCGGGGGCATTGCCTTCTGCCTCACTTCGCCCAAAGAAGTTAAAATCGATTTTCTGGGCTTGAATAGCGAGTCCAACGGTCAGTAGTAGTGTTGTAATAGTTAGTCTTTTCATGTTTTAGCGAATTGTTTTTATTGCATGGGCAAAGATAGATGTTTTTTTAAATACTACGTTAGAGATACTATTCAAAATAGAAGAAAATATACTCAAAACGCAATTTGTGGCGTTATTGAGTGCAAAATAAAAAAGGATACGTCATTTATATATGTGTAAGTAGAAGAAAAAACATAAGTATATGACAAGTTACAAAAAACAACTGATTGTCGCAACTCTGCTGTTGCTGCCTGTTGCAGGCTTTGCGCAATATCCCCAGATTACGGATGAGGCCGCTGCCAAGATCGATTCTTTAACCAAGATATGGACGGCCCATTCAGACTCGGCCTGGGCCGTAGCCTTCCCCATTGTGAAGCAAGAGGCCATGAACGGCCGCCCCTATGTGCCATGGGCATTCCGCCCCTACGACCTGCGCCAGGCGCGCATACCGTCGTTTCCAGGTGCCGAGGGTGGCGGCATGTACACCTTTGGCGGCCGGGGCGGCAAGGTACTCACGGTGAACAATCTGAACGATGACGGCCCCGGATCGTTCCGCTGGGCCTGTGAGCAAGGTGGTGCGCGCATCATCGTGTTCAACGTGTCGGGTGTCATCCGCCTCAAAACACCTGTTATCGTACGTGCTCCCTATATCACCATTGCCGGCCAGACGGCTCCCGGCGATGGCGTGTGCATTGCCGGACAGTCGTTTCAGGTCAACACTCACGATGTCATCGTGCGCCACATGCGCTTCCGCCGCGGCACCACCGACGTGTGGTACCGTGAGGACAGTTTCGGCGGTAACCCCGTGGGCAACATCATGATCGACCACTGTTCATGCGAGTGGGGCCTCGACGAGAACATATCCTTCTATCGCCACATGTTCAACTTGGGCGATAAGGCCGGTGCCCGCAAGGAGCCCACCTGCAACGTGACCATACAGAACACCATCTCGGCCAAGGCTCTCGACACCTATAACCATGCCTTCGGCAGCACCATCGGTGGCGAGAACTCCAGCTTCATGCGCAACCTTTGGGCCGACAACACGGGTCGCAACCCCTCGATAGGCTGGGGAGGCGTGTTCAATTTCATCAACAACATTGTCTACAACTGGGTGCACCGCACGGCCGATGGAGGCGAATACTCTACCATGAGCAACTTCATCAACAACTACTATAAACCCGGACCGGCCACCCCGAAAGACTCTCCCGTGGGCTATCGCATCATCAAGAGCGAGAGTCGTTCGGGCAAACTCTTCCCCTATCCGCAGTATGGCCGCGTGTATGCCGTGGGCAACACGATGGAGGGTTATCCTGAGATCACGGCCGACAACTGGAAGGGAGGCATACAAATTGCTGACATCAAGGGCGATATTCCAGCCGACGTGCTGGCGCTCATGAGGAGCAACGAGCCGTTTGTCATGCCCCATATCACCATCCTGCCGCAGGAGCAGACCTTCGATTATGTGCTGGCCCACGTGGGTGCCACGATGCCCAAGCGCGACATTGTGGACGAGTGCATCGTCGAAGAAGTGCGCACCGGCGTGCCCTACTATGTGAAGAAGCTCGACAAAAAGCATCCTTACGGCAACCTCTGGGGCTTGTCGGATAAGTCGATGGGCGAGGACGGCCAGTTCAAGTATCGCCGTCTGGGCAAGGATTCCTATAAGCTGGGCATCATCACCGACCCCAGTCAGATGGGTGGCTACCCCGACTACAAGGGCAAGCCCTATAAGGACAGCGACATGGACGGCATGCCCGACGCATGGGAGCTGGCCAACGGGCTCAACCCCAACGACCCTTCTGATGCCAACGGCGACATCAATGGCGACGGCTATACCAACATCGAGAAGTATATCAATGGCATCGATACCAGCAAGAAGGTGGACTGGACCGACCTGAAGAACAACCACGACACCCTGGAAGGAAGGTCGAGTCTGATGTAGAAATATACTCTCTGGGCCCGTGTGTGCACCCTTTTCACGGGGCAGGAGAGCCGTTGTGACGTGATGGACCAATTTGATTCATCATCCCGCGGCAGGCCTTTGACTTCGCAAAATGATGGCCCGAATATGCCCATACAATAATAAATATGACCGAATTTAGCAAGATATGTATATGAGAAAGATAATTTTAGGCCTGACGATGCTGACACTGGCTGCCTCGGCGCAAGCCCAGGTGGCACTTGACAGCGTGGGCCGCGACGCTGGCTATGTGCAGACTATCCTGGGCCGTTCGCAGAAGATTGTGGATGGTTTGCAACTTCAGGGCGATGACGCTAAGGCCAATGTGTTGAACATTATCGCCAACCGCTACTTCCTGCTGAGCGATATTCAGGGCAAGTATGAGGACGAGGTGAAGCGTGTGAAAGCCGACCCCGCGCTGAAAGAGCGGCAGCAGGTGCTGTTGGCCGATCTGGCCAATGGCATGAATGCCAGTCTGTATGTGCATCATTTTGAGCTGACAGCTGCTCTGGCCAACTATCTCACCGACCGGCAGGTGGAGGCCGTGAAAGACGGGTTGACCTATGGTGTGGTGCCCAAGACTTATCAGGCTTACCTTGAAATGATACCCTCGCTCAAGTCGAACGAGAAACTACAGATACTGAACTGGCTGAAAGAGGCGCGTGAGTTTGCCGTCGATGCTGGCGACTCGAAGAGCAAGCACGGATGGTTCAATAAGTATAAAGGTCGCATCAACAACTGGCTATCCAAGCGTGGCTATGACATCTCCCAGGAGCGCAAGGCCTGGGGCGAACGTATAGCTGCCCAGAAGAAGAGCAAATGAAACAATATATTGTAGCCGCAATGGCTATCTTTGGGTTTGTGCGGATGGCTGCACAACCCTTTCCGTTAGATTACAGCTACGTGGGTTATCATCAGTCGGAGCGGTTGATACCCGATGCCCCCGTCAGGGTGTATGTATCTTGCCGGCCCGGCGACCAGAGTGGGCGCATCCAGCAAGCCATCGACTATGTGGCCCGGCTGAGGCCCGACAAGGTGACGGGGCTGCGCGGAGCCGTGCTGCTGGATGCTGGCACCTATCATCTGCGACAGCCGCTGCGCATCAGTGCGAGTGGCGTGGTGTTGCGAGGAACAGGCCGCCAGCAGACCGTGCTACTGAAAGAGGGCTACGACCGTGGGGCCGTGGTGTATGTGGAGGGACGCGACGATCGCACCCTGACCGACACCCTGACCCTTCAGGGCGATGTGGCGCTGGGCGAACGCGCCCTCACGGTGACGGGCCTTGCGGCTTCGAGGCTTCGGATCGGCGATGAGGTGGTGGTTCAGCGACCGTCTACCAAACAGTGGATAGCACGCATGCGCTGCGCCAACTTCGGCGGCGGCGATGAGCTGGGCTACTGGGGATGGCATCCGGGTGAGATTGACGTGGAGTGGACGCGCACCGTGACGGCCGTGCAGGGAGCACGCCTGACGCTCGACAGTCCGCTGTCGATGGCGCTTCGCGAGGCCGATGGCGCCGTGCGTGTGATGCGCAGCTCATGGCCCGGAAGGATTCACGAGGCGGGGGTGGAGAACCTCACCATCGAGGCTGCCTGCAACGAGGCCTTGCCCAAAGACGAAGACCATGCCTGGGATGGCGTGTATGTGGCCCAGGCCAAAGACTGCTGGGTGAGGCTCGTCGACTTTGTTCATCTGGCCGGTTCGGCCGTGGTGGTGCAGCGCAGCGGGTCGCAGATCACGGTGGAAGACTGCGTGTCGCGCCAGCCCGTGTCAGAGTTGGGCGGCTATCGGCGCCGCACCTTCCTCACCTTCGGCGAGCGGTGCCTGTTTCAGCGGCTATGGTCTGAGGAGGGCATCAACGACTTTTCGGTCGGCATGATGGCGGCAGGGCCCAATGCTTTCGTGCAGTGTGAGAGCCGCTTGTCTCACGGCTTCAGCGGCTCCATCGGCCCTTGGGCCACCGGATTACTGATGGATGCCGTCACCATCGACGGTAACGACATCCGGCTGGGCAACCTGCAGTTGGAGAAATATGGCACCGGATGGAACACCTCCAACAGCACGGCCTATCAGTGTGCGGCCGCAGGAATACAGGCCGACAGCCTGCCCGACGGGTCGGCTAACTACGCTTATGGCTGCTGGGGCCAGTTCACGGGCAGCGGCTTTTTTGCCGAGGCCAACAACCATGTGCGCCCCCGGAGTCTGTTCGAGAAACAGCTTTCTGCCCGTCTGGGCCGTGATGTGTCAGCATTCACACGCACGCTGCCCCGTGGCTCTGACGCCGCCACGAGCCCCACTGTAGAGCAGGCAAGGCTGATGACGCTGGCGGCTCACCAGCCCCGTGTCACCATGGCCATGTGGGTGGACAGTGCCCGGTTCACGGCCTCGGTGTCGCCTCGGGGAGCCGTGTCGGTGGATAAGTTTTACCGGCCGGCAGCTGAACTCAAGTCGACCGGCACGTATGGTGTGGAGCAGGGCAAGCTCGTGATGAATCATGAGTTGCTCACCGGCGCACGCCACAATTCGCCGTGGTGGAACGGACGCGTGAGATATTCTGATTTTCCCAAGCGCACCTATGCGCTCACACGCTTTGTGCCGGGCATGGAGCAATATGCCACCACCGACCGTGTGGACTCGGTGGTCAGCTGGATGACGCGCTCTCACACGCTGATCTATGCCCAGAACTATGGACTGTGGTATGACCGTCGTCGTGATGATCATGAGCGGGTGCGCCGCCGCGACGGCGACGTGTGGGGACCGTTTTATGAGCAGGCCTTTGCGCGCAGCGGGCAGGGCACGGCATGGGATGGGCTCAGCCGCTACGACTTGCAACGGCTCAACCCTTGGTATTTCAGCCGTCTGCAAGAGTTTGCCAAGGCCGGAGAGGCGCACGGACTGCTCCTCTTGAACCAGCATTACTTCCAGCACAACATCCTGGAGGCCGGGGCCCACTGGGTGGATTGCCCGTGGCGGTCGGCCAACAACATCAACGAGACCGACTTTCCTGAGCCGGTACCCTTCACGGGCGACAAGCGCATTTTCATGGCCGACCGATTCTATGATGTGACCCATCCCGTGAGACGGGCCCTGAACAGGCAGTATATAATGAAGGTGCTCGATGCTTTCGACGGTCAGCCCAATGTCATTCAGTCAATCGGTGAGGAGTTTACGGGCCCACTGGAGTTTGTGCAGTTCTGGTTAGACACCGTCAAAGAGTGGGAACAACAGAAGGGACGGAAGGTGCTGGTGGCGCTGGGCGTGAACAAGGATGTGCAGGATGCCATTCTCGCCGACCCGGCACGGCGCGATGTGGTGGACATCATCAATATCGAACAGTGGTTCTATAACAGCAAAGGACTGTATGCGCCCGACGGCGGTGTCAATATGGCACCACGCCAGTATATGCGTCAGGTCAAGACCGGTGTGGCCACGTTTGATGATGTTTACAAGGGTGTACTGGAGTATCGCACGGCCTATCCCGACAAGGCTGTGGTGTACTATGCCCAGAAATATCCCGAGATGGCGTGGGCAGTGTTTATGGCAGGTGGGTCGTGTCCGCAGATAGCGGTGACCGATCATGCTTTTCTCAAGAGTGCGGCCACGATGAATGCCACGCTCCACGAGGGCGGATGTTATGTTATGGAGAATGCAGACGGCGACGCCGTGGCCTATCTGAGGGATGGGGCCACGCTGGACGGGGTGCGGCTGAAAGGCTCTCAATATGCCGTGTTCCGTATAGATGAAAGGTCGGGATCGGTGGTACAGCTGGCAAGCAGTGTCTTGAAGGCATCGCTGGTCCATGTGGTTGCCAAGCCCGGAGCTTATTGGCTGAAGGCAAAATAACAAGTGGAAAGTGGGGCACCGAACCCGAATAATCATTTTTTTGGCGCTCCGCTTTCAAATAATTTCTGTTAGAGGATGATAAGAAACGCCATTTTCCGTCTTTAAAATAGAGAACGGTATTTAACCATTAGAACCTTATATAATAGAAAAGACAAATGCTGATGAATCAGAATGTGATAGAACTCTTGGAAGATCCTGTATTCTTAAGGTACGTCCTGGATAACGAAACAAGGCAGGGAATGCCGCATTATTCTTCCTCGATACATCCTACGCGGCAGGAGATTGATGAGGCCGAGCATATCCTTCTCACGTTGGACGAGGTGGGTGGCATCTTTTCTGATGAAGAGATAGTTGCGCTTAAAAACAGGATAAAAAGCCTGATAGAGGCTGAAAATGGGAGAAAAAATAACTAAAATACCGATTTTTCCCACTTTGATACCTAATTTTACTTAAGACTTGTTGGTCATTTAGGTATCTTTGCAAAGACTATCAAGCCAAACAACCTGCTATATGATAAGATCTACTATTGACAAAGACGAACAAGCCCTCCAACTTTTGGATGCTTATGGAAAAGGCGACATGTCGGCCTTCTCTACGCTTTACGACATGTATATACAGCAACTGTTGAACTATGGGCGCTGCATCACGTCAGACATGGAACTGGTGAAAGACTGCGTTCAGGAGGTGTTCGTGCGACTGATGGATAAGGAACACGCTCCCAAGGTGAAGCGCATGAGTTCTTATCTTATCATATCGCTACGAAACAAGCTGGTCGACGAGTTTCGCAAAGGAGCCTATCTCGCCGATGTCTCTGTGCACGACGTGGCCAAAAAGAAAATGACGGTCGACGTGGAGACGCGTTATCTGGACAATGAAAAGACTGTGCAGCAGACCAAAATGGTGAACCATCTCATGGCCTGTCTCACGCCTCGCCAGCGTCAGGCCTTCCAGTTATACTATATTGATGAGAAGAAATACGACGAGATATGCGAGATTATGGAGATGAATTATCATTCTGTTCGCAATCTCGTTCATCGCGGAATGCTGAAATTGCGCGCCGCGGCTTTGTAGTCATGGTTCAGGCTTGTCAATATGAAATCATTGTGGTCGCTCTTTTTGTTGGTTCTATGGTCGCTGTATGGCTGGTGTTATCCTGCTGACGTGGTGTGGCAAAGCCAGAGTGTCAACTCGTCTGAGTCGATGCCCTGTGGTGGAGGTAGCATTGGCATGAACGTGTGGGTGGAAGACGGCGACGTGCTGTTCTATCTGGCCCGAAGCGGTTCTTTTGATGAAAACAACACCCTGCTCAAGGCTGGCAGGTTTCGTATCAGCCTTACTCCCAAACTGCAATCCGGACCTGGGTTTACCCAGCGGCTAATCGTGAAGGATGGCTATTGTGTCATCAGCGACGGGCAACGCCAGGTGATGCTGTGGGTCGACGTGAACAAGCCGGTGGTCCATGTAGATATTCAGCAGGACCATGCGGCTCCCATGACGTGCATATACGAGAACTGGCGGCACCAAGACCGTGACATTGCCAAGCAGGAGAGTTTTCAGACTTCCTATAAATTTCGCATCCCCACGGGCTGTGTCACCCATCATGATGAGTTTGCACCGGCCGACGGCGAAATGCTTTTCTATCATCACAATGCCGACAGCACGGTGTTCGATGCCACGGCTCATCAGCAGGCACTGGGCAGTTATGTGTCACAGATGTATGATCCGCTGGGGCAGTTGGTCTTCGGAGGCAAGCTCATAGCGTCGCAGCTGGCATACGATGGCACGTTCCTCTCTGTATATAATAAGGTGGATTATCGGGGCTGGCGGTTTCGTGCGGTCAGGCCTTCACATCGCTACAGCCTCACCATCGTCATGGCCAACCATCAGGGAACGGTAGCCGAATGGCAGCGGCAGCTGGCCGACGTGTGTGCCGCTATCCGTCCTGCGCGCGACCTCAAGGCCTCGCGCCGGTGGTGGAACCGGTGGTGGGAGCGCAGCTTCATCGAGGCATCGGGCGAGGGCGCGATGCTATCGCGCAACTATACACTGTTCCGTTACATGATGGGTTGCAACGCTAACAGCGACTGGCCCACCAAGTTTAATGGCGGTTTGTTTACCTTCGACCCTGTCTATGTGGATGCCCGATACCCTTATACGCCCGATTTTAGGCGATGGGGAGGCGGTACCCATACGGCGCAGAACCAGCGCCTGCTCTACTGGCCCTTGCTTAAGAGTGGCGATTATGATGCCCTGAAGAGTCAACTCGACTTCTATCTGCGCATCCTGGGCAATGCTCAGCTACGCAGTAAGGTATACTGGAAGCACGGCGGAGCGGCCTTTACTGAGCAGCTGGAGAACTTTGGGCTGCCCGAACACGATGAATACGGGCTCAAGCGTCCTGCTGACTATGACCCCGGCATGCAGCATAATGCCTGGCTGGAGTACACTTGGGACACCGTGCTGGAGTTTTGTCAGATGGCTCTCGATGCCGAGAGCTATGGCGGAATGGATATCAGTGCCTACATCCCGTGGATAGCCTCGTCGCTCGATTTCTTTGACGAGCACTATCGCATGCTGGCCCGGAAGCGCGGTTCCAAGGAGCTGGACGGCAACGGCAAGCTCGTGATCTATCCCGGTTCAGGGGCCGAAACCTTCAAGATGGCGTATAATCCTACGTCCACGGCGGCTGGTCTCAGGGTGGTGACACGCCATCTCATCGATTATCTTAAGGCCCATCAGGCCGACACATCGATGGTGCATCGTTATGAAAACATGCTGAACACATGGCCCGATCTCAGTTTTCGTGAGGTGAATGGACATAGGGTTATCTCGCCTGCCGTGGTGTGGGAACGGGTGAACAATGTAGAACCCGTGATGCTTTATCCCGTCTTTCCATGGCACATCTATGGCGTGGGACACGACAGTATCGACGTGGCGCTCAACACGTGGCGCCACGATCCCTATGTAAAGAAGTTCAATGGTATCGTGAGTTGGGAGCAGGCGGGCATCTGGGCTGCCGACTTAGGGCTGACCGAAGAGGCGGTCTATTGGAATCAGAAAAAGCTGGCCGACGGGCCGTTCCGCTTTCCAGCCTTCTGGGGACCGGGGCACGACTGGGCTCCCGACCACAACTGGGGTGGGAGTGGAATGATTGGACTTCAGGAGATGCTGATGCAGGAAGTGGGTGACAAAATCTATATTTTGCCGGCATGGCCCCGTCATTGGGATGTCCATTTCAAGCTCCACTGCTCCCGTCAGACCACGGTCGAGGTGACGTTGCACGATGGCCGGGTGACACAGCTGGATGTGTCGCCACAGCGTGACGCCTCGCTCCTCGTGCTTCCTGAATGGACTAAGGCTGCGGTTTCGGCAGTTCAAAAGTAATCATCTCTTCCCTGGTCTTAAACTCGTCGCTGCCCAGCTCGATGGCCGTGCCCCATGAAGTTGTTATCGGGCGACCATCAATGAAGAAATCGCCGTAGAGCAGCTGTCTCTGGTTGGTATAGATTACGTGGTCGTGGGCCGGAGTAGAGGGTCATTCGTGCAATTTGTAGTTGTTATTGTCCCGCACCATTTATGTCATGGTAGACATTTGTAGTTTGCCGATAATAATATTGGAGAAGGGTAAAAGAAAAAGGGAACGCATCATGATCCATCGTGATGCGTTCCCTTGCTGTTTGGGGTGGGGAGGAAGATTTATTCCATTCGGTTGCCGTTGGTGTCAATATAGAACTTCTCTTTGCCCAGCGTCACCTGCATGGTACCACTGCTGATGGCGCCTATCTCGTCGTAGATGGGCTTCACCACCTCCTTGCCCTGCTTATCAACCAATCCCAGTTTGCCGTTGAGATTCACCTCGCAGAGGTCGGGATAGTGCTGACTGTAGTTGGATTCGATGGCATCATATTTCACCGGACAAATCACATTGCCCTTCACATCGACGATGCCGTATTTCTTTCCATCACTCACTACGGCGTAGCCTCCGCGGAACTCGTCGACACTCTTAAATCCACTCGTGCGGCGGAGTTTGTCGGCCTGTTTCACATAGTCGATGTCGCCGTTGGTGTAATATACGTCAGGCTCGTTGTGCGGACGGAAGATAAGGTATCCACTGATACCGGCGGCGAAGATTACGCCAATGATGATCAGGTTGCGGATGAGTTTGCGTCGATATTCGCGGTCGGCCGCTTCGTTGGCAGCAATCTCTGCCTCCATCTCTCTGTGAAGTTCTTCTGGTGTTTTCTGTTCCATGTTATTCGTGTTTAAGTTGTCGTTGCAAATATAGAGATATTATTTGACATCTTTCATCATTTCTGCATCGGAAAGTAATGTGTAGGCCCGATTTTAAGTTTTATTGGGTCACGAGGACGAGCTTTGCCGAGTGTCCGGCATCGTCTTTGACCTTCAACACCACCTTGCCCGCCTTCTTTCCGGCGCGCAGAATGACGAGCGCCGACCCGTTGTAGAGGCTGCGCACGTTGGTGGCATGAAGTTCGTTGGAGGTGTTGTTGCCATTGTCCACCGCCACGATTCGGGCATCGCCATCGACCGTAAAGGTCAGTTTCTGTTGGGCGGAGAATGCACGTCGGCCCTTGCTGTCTACCGCCGTCACGCGGATATGCTGCAAATCCTGACCGTCGGCGTGCCATTTCTCGGTGTCGGCCGAGAGCTGGAGCCGCTTCATGTCGCCCGTGGTCTCAATGCGGTGAGAGGCCACGCGACGACCGTTTTTGTAGGCCACGGCCTCCAGATAGCCCGGTTGGTACTCCACATTGTCAAAGCGAAGCTGGTTTCGCGACTTCGGATCGGTGGTGTTTTCCTGCTCGGCAATTTTGTGGCCGTTCTCAATGAGTTCCACCTTGTCTGCATTGGTAAACACCTTCAACGACAATTTGGTACCGGCCTTGCGGTTCCAGTGGTCGCTCATGCCGTCGTTGGAGAAAATAACTCCGTTCCATTCGGTCTTGTCGGCCTTGGAGTCTATGATGCCGATGTGGCACACCGGCTCGTCGGGTTTGAACATCGAACGCACGAGATAGGCCATCGGTTTGGGTTGCAGCGAGATGTCGAACACACCGTCTGTCCATCCCTTGCGGGGCCACCCCATGCTCTCTCCGAGATAGTCTATCATGCCCCAGTAGGCCAGTCCGATAACCTTATCGAGGTCCATCCCAAAGAAGTTGGGACCCATCATCGAGAGGTTGGCCTCGCTCTGGTAGAAGGTCATCCGCGGAAACTTCTGTCTGTCGCCGGGAAAGTACATGTAACGGTAGTTATAGGCCTGTATATCGGTGATCATCGCGAGGTCGCAGGGCAGCGAGTCGGTCTGCAGATTGCGGCCGCGTGGGTGCATGGCGACGGTCACTTTGCGGGTGTCGTCATAGCGCTGGAGCACCGATTTGAGCATGCGGTAGGGGGTCACGCCCCAGTCGCCGAAGGGCAGTGTGGCGTAGGTCTGCAACTCGTTGCCGAGGCTCCAGATGGCTATGCTGGCGTGGTTTCGGTCACGCTTGACCCATTCGGGCAACTGATAGGGCCACTGTTCCATCCACGGCGTGCGGCCGCCGGTGTACTGCTGCAACCATTTGTCATAGAGCTCGTCAAGGACAATGAACCCCAGCGAGTCGCAGAGGTTGAGGAAACTCTCGGAGTAGGGGTTGTGGCTGGTGCGAATATGGTTGAAACCGAAGTCCTTGAGGAGTTTCAGTCGTTTCTCCATCGCACGCGGATAGGCTGCCGCACCCAGTGCACCGAGGGTGTGATGGTTGGCTATTCCCTTGAGCAACACCTTCTTGCCGTTGAGCTTCAGGCCGAAATCGGGACCGACCTCAAAGGTTCTGATGCCAAACTTCGTGGTGGCCTGGTCGATGGGTTGGCCGTTGTTGTCATAGAGCGTCACCCGTGCGGTGTAAAGATAGGGGTCGTCGATGTCCCAGAGGTGGGCGTTGTTGAGCGTGATGGGTGCCCATTTCAGTTCGTTGGTCTTCATCCTTCGCTCGAAGGGCAAGGCCTTTTTCTCTGTGTATATGGTCTTTCCATCAGCATCGAGCAGGTCTACCTGCAGGTTCACCTCATTGGATTTGGTATAGTTGGCCACCTCCATCTGCAGGTGAATCTCACGGTTGTCCTTGGTCGTGACATAGAGCGGATGGCGCACAAAGTATTGTTGGGCATTGGTGGTGACGAGGTGAACGTCGCGGAACAGGCCGCCGCCGGTGTACCATCGGGAGTCGGTGGGGTTGCCGGTCGATGCCCTCACGGCGATGGTGTTGGGCTGACCGTAGCGCAGTTTCTTGCTGAGGTCGATTTCAAAACCCACATATCCGTAGTCGGTTCCGCCGACAAGCTCACCGTTGAGATACACGTCGGCCACATACATGATGCCTTCGAAGTCGAGGAGCACACGCTTGTTTTTCAGGTTTTCGGCTGGCGTGAAGGTCTTCACATACCATCCTTCGCCCATCTCCTTGAAGCCACGGGCCGACAGTCGGCTCTTGAAATTGGAGGCTCCGTCACTGTGATCTTCCTTCTCGTCGGTCGAAGGAGCCACCCAGGGCTGCTCAATCTGGAAGTCGTGGGGGACATCTACGGTGCGCCATCCGGTAGTATCGAGATGCTGAGGATCGGCTTTTCCCAACTGGAACTGCCATCCATAGTCGAAATTTTCGATAGTGCGCTGCGCATGGCCCGAGAGGGTCATCAGTGCCAACAGCACGGTTGCGGAAAGTTGTTGATAAGTCATAAAGATTTGATGGATAAAAGAATATGGATTGAACCGCCCTTTGTGGAGGCTCAATCCATAGCTAAAGTTTATTTCACACGATAGAGAATGACACGAGAGTTGAGCCCGGAAGCCATTGGTTTCCAGTCGGCATAGCTCGTTTTCTTATAGTTGATGTTCACCACATTGATTTCTTCCATCTTGCGCCAGGGATAGCCCTCGCGGTCGAGTTGGCTGATGCGGTTGGCCGGGAGGTTGGTCACCTCAATGCGAAGGGTGTTGATGCCCGGCTTGAACACGTTGGAAAACTGCAACACATAGGGCACGGCCCAGGCGCAACCGACGAACGTATCGTTGACGTAGACACGCGCACTCTCCCGCACATCGCCCAAGTCGATAGCCCAGTCGTTGCTGGGTTGCAGGTCCTGCTTGGTGAATTTCAGCTTACATTCGTACACGCCGGTGCCCATGAGGGTCTTGGTTGTCTCGTTGATGCCTTCCCAAGAGCGCAGGCTGTCGAGCTGAAGAGTCTGGTCGACGGTGGGTGTAGACTCCGTAAATCTGAGGCTCCAGTTGCCCTTGAGCAGTCGGGCGCGACCGTCATAGGGGGCATCCTTGCGATAGTCGAGCACCTCACCGTCTGAGGTTTTGCAGATGTTGTTGGTCACATTCAGCACATTATCATCGTTGAATGTTTCCAAAATCATGCTCTCGCCCGACTTCAAATCGATGGTCAGACTGCCCTCGGAGACTTCGGCCCGATAGCGACGGCCGTTCATTGGGTCAAACCACATGGCGCTTTTGAATGGTACGGCCAGTTGCACGCGGTCGTTGATGTCGTGTGAGGATAGGTTGGCGATGAAATAATGGTAGCCTTTCGGATTAGAGCGGCGTATCATTTTCAGTCCCAGTCGGGTCTTCATCTCCTCGGCTTTGGCCGATTTCCCCAGCAGGTTGGCATCGGTACCGATGATGATTTGTGCCCCCTGCGCCTTCAGATTGTCGATATGTTGGCGCACGGCGGGAGTGAGAATGTTTTGGGCGTTGGGAATGATCAGAGCCTTATAGCGTGTTCCGGCAGCCGTCTGGAGCATGCCGTTGGTGTAGGTTGTGGTCAGCAAATAGCGCTCAGAGATGTAGTCACAGTCGTAGCCGGCACGGTCAATCTCGTTGATGGAGGCCACAAACTCCGGCGCAAGGTCATTCATCGTGTGGATGGCAAACTGCATGAGGCGTTTGCCATTGGACCGTTTGTTCCACACATCCCGCACGGGAACATACACGAGGAAGTCGTTGTCGGGCTTGCCCCACTGCAGGAAACTCTGGCAACGGGTGATGTATTGCATGAGATAAGGAGCGTCGCGCCAGATGGTGTTGGTAGGACTCATGTCCACCGAAGCATAGAATTTCCATCCCGGCCACGGGTCATCCTTGGGCGAATAGGCCGTGCCGTGGAAGAACATGTGGTTCACTCCGCCACAGAACATGAGGTCCATGTCGGGCTTCATCTGTGAGAGCGAGGTGCGGAAGTGTTCCGTCAGCCACGTGAAAGTCTCGCTGGAGGTAAACGGTTTGCCATTAATGTGGGCGGCAGACGAGGCCCATTTGTACATTGAGAAGTCGGAATCGTTCTTCCTTGTCATTCCAGGGTCTTTGCGTAAACCCTTGATATTGAAGTCGGTGAGCCCAAATCCTTCAATCTCTGGTATGTCGACGGCCGAGTAGCAATCTATAAGGTTGGCGGGAGAACCGTGGGCTTGGTTGCGGGTGATGGCCCCATGCCTGTGTGCCCAGGCCGTCCACGTCTGTGTAAAGTTCTCCAACAGCAGGTCGCCCAAGGTCTCGCGGTAGTCGGCCACGACCTTCTGATTGCCGTCAACAAGCTTGTCGAAGTTCTCCTCCAAGGAGTATCCGCGCCGCTTCTGGAACTCGGCAAAGAGGTCTGTGGTATAGTCTGCATCGCTCACCTCATAGCTGTCATTGAAGAAAGTGTGAGGGTAGGGGGTGCCGGTGCGCTCGAATGCCTGTTCGATATGTTGCAGATAATGCTCCACCGAAGTCTTGTTGAAGTGGTCAATGACCCATCCCGCACCACCCGGAGCGGCCCGTTTCACGAGCATTGCGCCATAGCGTTGCCACAGATTGATGACGCGCCAGTGTTTCTTGTCAATGGGGAAGTAGTAGCGTCCGATAAAACGGGTCTTGCCGTCCTTGTCTTTTCCGGGTGTCTTGAGTAGTGCTTTGTATTCCTTTTTGGTTACGGTATCGTTCTCGATAACCATCTTCGAGCAGCTCTCTTCCAACGGAACCCAAGGACCACCAAAGGGCCATCCGGTACCCGTTGCCATGTCTATCTCGATGCTGTCGGCCTTTCCCTCAGTCTCTACAAAGCGCAACATCTCCATCCATCGGTCCGAAAGATAGTCGATATTGTTTTTTTCGTTGCCCTGAACACCATAGATCGGTGTAATCTCCACGGCTCCTACGCCGTGGTCAGCGTATTGTTTGAGGTTCCATTGCAGGTTGGTTTTGTCTACGGCCGACCCCAGCCACCACCATCGTAGGCCCGGTTTGGCCTCCTGCTGGACGCTGGGCCATTGCTGTGCGAAGACCTGCGCATACTGGCTTCCGGCCCAAATTGCCAAGGCAAATAATAGTTGTCTTTTCATTTGTTTAATGTAGTTAGTTGTTGTTTCTTGCTTTGTTTAGTTGTAGTTTTCTTCAATTTTTCCTTCCATCAGTCCGTCTTTACCATGTTATTCATGGTGATAAGGTTCACCTTTGATGATGGTGCAGGCCCGGTAAATCTGCTCTGTCATGATGAGCCTCACCATCTGATGGCTGAAGGTCATGCGCGAAAGGGAGAGTTTTTCATCTGCTCTTTGATAGATTTCCGGCGAGAAGCCATAGGGCCCGCCAATGACAAACACCAGCTTCCGGGCCGTATTCTGCTTGTTTTGAAGCCATGAGGCCAACTCGACGCTTCTCAATTCCTTGCCATGTTCGTCCATGAGCACCACCCAGTCAGACGGCTGGAGCATCTTCATCAGCATCTCTCCTTCTTTCTCTTTCTGCTGATTCTCCGAAAGATTTTTGGTATTTTTTAGCTCGGGAATGACCTTGATTTCAAAGGGGATGTAGTGACTGATGCGCTCGGCATAGTCTTCTATTCCTGCGATGAAATGCTTATTCTGCGTCTTCCCGATGAATATAAGTTCTGTCTTCATATCCTTTCTGTGGCTTTCCATTGCGAACTGGGCACACGCTGGCATCCTGCTGGAGTGGAGGATACTCGTCTTTCCGTTTCGGATTGACGGGGAACCATCCCTTCTGTACACGCTTCTTCTGCGAGAACAACTCCCCAATCGACCATAGGAAACTGGCTCCGATGACACCGATTATAGAGGAAAATATAGCATCTTCAATCAGCAGGGAGCAGACGATGCAGACGATGCCGCTGATGAGAAAAATCCACCAGGGGCGCGTGCCAAAGTAATATTCGGTCTTGATCACGATGGGATGGAACAGGCCGATGATGAGGAATGTGCTTATGGCAATAATGAAACCGGTAAAGTACATTTGATTTTAGTTTCGGGTTTAATATTATGTTGTTAAACGAATCCTTGAGGAATTCCATGCAAATTTAGCAAAAAATACTCATACTCTTAGCCCTTTTTAAGAAAATAGTTATTATCTTTGCCCTTAAATACTATAAATAATATAATTCAACTTGATTATGGAAAATAATGCAGAGTTAATTGCTCAGTGTGAGGCAAGGGCAAAACAGTGGTTATCTCCTTCGTTTGACGAAGAGACACGCAAACAGGTTCAGGCCATGCTTGACAATGAGGACAAGTCTGATTTGATAGAAAGTTTTTATAGAGACCTTGAGTTTGGTACCGGTGGCTTGCGTGGAATTATGGGCGCAGGAACCAACAGAATGAACATTTATATTGTTGGAATGGCCACTCAGGGCTTTGCCAACTACCTGAAAAAGAATTTCAAAGACAAGAAACAAATATCTGTTGTAGTGTGCCATGACTGCCGCAACAACAGTCGTCTGTATGCCGAGACAGTGGCTAATATCTTCTCTGCCAACGGCATTAAGGCTTATTTGTTTGATGAATTGCGCCCAACACCGGAGTGTTCTTTTGCCATCCGTCATCTCGGAGCACAGGCAGGCGTGAACATGACGGCCAGTCACAACCCTCGTGAGTACAATGGTTACAAGGCTTACTGGGAAGATGGTGCGCAGGTGCTGGCCCCGCACGACAAGGGTATCATCGACGAGGTGAATAAAGTGACTATCGACGACGTGAAGTTTGAGGGCAACAAGGACCTCATTCAGATTATCGGTGAGGACATCGACGAACCGTATCTGAAGCAGATCCGCACCATATCTATCGATCCCGAGGTTATCAAGCGACAGCATGACCTTAAGATTGTCTACACCCCGCTGCACGGAGCTGGTCGCGTGATGATACCGCGCTCGCTGGCTTATTGGGGCTTTGACAATGTGCACTGTGTGCCCGAGCAGATGATTAAGGATGGCAACTTCCCCACAGTAGACCGTCCCAACCCTGAGTTTGCAGAGGCTTTGACCCTCGGCCTGCGTGATGCGAAGGCTCTCGATGCCGATATCCTGATGGCCAGCGACCCTGATGCCGACCGCGTGGGTATGGCTTGCAAGAACGACAAGGGCGAGTGGGTGCTCATCAACGGCAACCAGACTTGCCTCATCTTCCTCTGGTACATTATCACAAACCGTCAGGCAACGGGCAAGATGAAGCCCACAGACTTCATCGTGAAGACCATTGTGACCACAGAGGTCATCCGTCAGATAGCAGAGAAACAGCATATTGAGATGCGCGACTGCTACACGGGCTTCAAGTGGATAGCCAACGAGATACGCATTTCCGAAGGCAAACAGCAGTACATTGGTGGCGGCGAGGAGAGCTATGGCTTCCTGGCCGAAGATTTTGTGCGCGATAAGGACGCTGTCTCCGCATGCTCATTGCTGGCTGAGATCTGTGCTTATGCCAAGGATAAGGGCAAGACTCTCTACGACATCCTGATGGATATCTACAAGGAATATGGCTTCTCCAAGGAGTTTACCATCAATGTAGAGCGTCCGGGCAAGAGCGGAGCTGAGGAAATTCAGCAGATGATGATCAACTTCCGCAATAATCCTCCCAAGGAGTTGGGTGGCGCAAAGGTAGTGCTCAGCAAAGATTTCAAGACTTTGGTTGCTACCGATGCTGCTGGCAAGGAGACCAAGCTTGACATGCCCGAGCCCAGCAACGTGCTGCAGTGGTTCTGCGAAGACGGCACCAAGGTGAGCGTTCGCCCCTCGGGTACAGAGCCGAAGATAAAGTTCTACATCGAGGTTAAAGCCCCGATGACCGACGCTTCGCAGTATGAAGCCCTTGACAGGGAAGGCACTGTGAAGGTGGAAGCCATCAGCAAGAGTCTGGGGCTTTAATGTGAATATGATTCTGTATGTGTTGCTTTGTGGGCTGCTTGGCGGTTCATAGGTAGCACATTATGCATAGCTCATCTTCGGAATACATGTGTAATAATGTGTTTCGGAGATGAGTCGTTCATGGAAGACATCCTTATGCCACAGTCTGCACGGCTGTAACACATGCTTCCGTGATAAGACCATGATGCACACATCCTGTTTGATCACACGGAATCTAACTAAAAGTACTGGCAGTTGATGTGCTGTAAAATCATTGATTTACAAGAATCGAGCATCATTACATGACTCCAAGAAGTCACGCAACCCAGAAGATTGACATATAATGAAAACCAGTTTGTTATGGTTAGCAATCATCATCGCTTTCTTGCCGATGCTGATTTTCAGAGACTTCACCCCTGACAATGAAGCCCGTTATCTCTCGATAGCTGATGAAGCGTTGGGAAGCGGTCATTTCTTCTCTTTCTCTCTGCATGGTGAAGCCTATGCAGACAAACCTCCTTTCTACCTCTGGCTGGTCATGCTCAGCCGTCAATTGGTAGGTCATCATTCCATGTTGGCCCTGAGCATGTTCTCCCTGCTCCCTGCCTTCGGCATTGTCAAGGTGATGAACGGCTGGACGCGCCATAGCCTTTCCAGTGCGCAACGCGATCTGGCCACACTGCTGCTCCTGACCACTGCCTATTTCGCTGGAGCCGCCATGGTCATCCGTATGGACATGCTCATGTGCCTGTTTGTCGTGCTTGCCCTGCGCTCCTACTGGCGACTGTTCACCGCTCCCCATTCTCTCCACTCCGAACAATGGCTCATGGGCCTGTGGCTTTTCATGGCATTGTTTACCAAAGGCCCTCTCGGACTGCTCATCCCGTTGGTTGGTTCGCTGGTCTTCACGCTCTTCAAACATCGGCTGAGCGATTTCGGACGATTGTGGAACTGGCGCACTTGGCTCGTCATCATTATCGGATGCGCCGCCTGGTTCTATCTCACCTATCGTGAGGCGGGTGCCGGTTATCTCAACAATCTGGTGTTCCATCAGACCGTCGGGCGCGGCATCAACTCGTTCCACCATGCCCGTCCGTTCTTCTATTACCTCATTTCCATCTGGTATGAGTGGCTGCCTTGGTCGCTGCTCTGCGTCGGCGGTATGGTCATGGTATTCGCCAGACGACTGCGGCTGGATGCTGAGCATGAGTTTTTCCTCTGCATGGTGCTCACCACCTTGGTGCTGTTGTCCTGCATCAGCTCCAAATTGCAGATCTATCTCCTGCCCGCCTTTCCTTTTCTTATCTATCTCACGACACACATCCTCCACCTCTGCGAGCACGAACGGTGGGTCTCCTGGACTCTGGGCATACCCGAAACTATCCTTGTGCTGACCTTCCCCGCACTGCTCCTGGCCCCGCATTTCGTGGCCTTGCCACTGCTGAGGCTCCCCTTGGTCATGGTGGCGACCGGCGTGTTGAGCCTTTTCTCGCTGGCTTCACTCTATTGGCTCGTGTCGAGAAAGTCGCCTGTCGTCTCCTCTCAAATCCTGGCATACGGCATTCTGGCCACACTTTTCATGGCGGGATGGGCCATGCCTGTCATCAATCCTTATATCGTTAAATAAGCAAAGGGCTACGGATGAACAACCCTGCCATAGGATTTCATTCCGCATCCCTACCAACAGAATACAGCATGAACATATTAGTTACCGGTGCGGCCGGTTTTATTGGGTCACATGTGATGAAGGCTTTGGCCGAGAAAGGCTACAGCGTCATCGGCATAGACAATATCAACGACTACTACGACCCACGGCTCAAGTACGCCCGTCTGGCGCAATGTGGCATCGATGCCCACGAGGCCAACTGGGAATCGAATATTGTGAGCAGCACCACCCTGTCCGATTGCAAGTTCATCCGCATGGACATCGGCGATCGTGAAAAGATGAACCGTCTGTTCCAGCGCTACCATTTTGACAAGGTGGTGAACCTTGCGGCCCAGGCCGGAGTGAGATATTCCATCTCCAATCCCTACAGCTATATGCGCAGCAACCTCGACGGCTTCCTCAATATCTTAGAGTGTTGCCGTCATTATGGGGTGAAACATCTCATCTTCGCATCCTCCAGCTCGGTCTATGGCATGAATACCAAGGTGCCGTTCTCCGAGGAAGACAAGATCGATACGCCCGTGAGCCTCTATGCCGCGAGCAAGAAGTCGGATGAGCTGATGGCCCATTGCTACAGCAAACTCTATGGACTCCAGACCACCGGACTGCGCTATTTCACCGTCTACGGACCGTGGGGACGCCCCGATATGGCCCCGATGCTCTTTGCCAAGTCCATCCTTGCGCATGAGCCTATCAAGGTTTTCAATCATGGAGACATGCTGCGCGACTTCACCTATATCGACGATATTGTCGAGGGCACGTTGCGCATCATCATGCTCGACGGCCTGCAGTCACCCCAGGGAGTGCCCTACAGCATCTTCAACATCGGCTGTTCCAAGCCCGTGAAACTCATGGACTTCATCTCCGAGATGGAGTCTTCGCTCGGACACGAGGCTGAGAAGGTATTTCTCGACATGCAGCCCGGCGATGTCTATCAGACCTATGCCGATGTCACCAAGCTCACTGAGGCCACCGGTTACAGCCCCAAGACCCAGCTGCACGACGGCATCCGGCGGTTTGCCGAGTGGTATAAGACCACCTATACCGACCTCATGAGCCGCCCGACAGACACCGACGAGCACATCTGAACCACTCCCCACGCCCCATCATCACCAGAAAACGAAGTATACAAAATATGAATAAGACAAAGGATTACGACTTTACTATCATTGTACCCGTGTACAATGAGGAAGACAACATGAGCCGGGTGGAGCAGGAACTTGCCGCCTATACCGCCAAAGCCGCCAAGAAAGCGTGCGTGCTCTTCGTCAACGACGGCTCGTCTGACGGCAGCCTCCAGCTGCTCAAGGACATCTGCGCACGCCACGACAATTTCTTCTACCTCTCCTCGTCGGACAACCACGGCCTGAGCACCGCCATGAAAGCGGGCATCGATGCTACCGAGAGCCGCTATCTCGGCTATATCGATGCCGATCTGCAGACCAATCCCGAGGACTTCGACCTGTTGCTGGCCCATGTGGAGCAGTATCAGCTTGTCACCGGTATCAGGGCCAATCGCAAGGACTCCGGCTTCAAGAAATTCCAGTCGAAATTTGCCAATGGTTTCCGCCGTTCGATGACCGGCGACACCGCCACCGACACCGGTTGTCCGCTCAAGGTGATGTGGACCGACTACGCCCAGCGCATTCCCTTCTTCGATGGCATGCACCGTTTTCTGCCGGCCCTGTTCATGCTTGTGGACGGTAAGTTTCTGGAGATGCCCGTGCGCCACTATCCCCGCACCGCCGGCGTGTCCAAATATCACCTGTGGAACCGCCTCAAGGGTCCGCTGGTAGACTGCATGGCTTTCCGCTGGATGAAGCAGCGCTACATTCACTACCACATCGACGACGCCAACCTATGAGCCACCCCTTAGTCTATGCCATAGGCTTTCTCGCTCAGGCATTCTTCTCGGGGCGCATCCTCGTGCAGTGGTTGCTGTCTGAGCGAGCCAAGAAGGTGATGTCGCCCAACATCTTCTGGGTGTTCAGTCTCATCGGCAGCATCCTGCTGTTCGTCTACGGATGGCTCCGCGACGACTTCTCCATCATCCTCGGGCAGTTCATTTCCTACTACATATATATATGGAACCTGAGCATTAAGGGCATCTGGAGTCGGCTCCCGCGACCCCTGCGGTGGCTCATCGAACTGCTGCCCGTGGGTGCCACGGCGATGATGCTGTCGGATGCCTCGGCGTTTGTGCAGCATTTCTTCCATAATTCCGACGTGCCGATGTGGTTGCTCATCCTCGGCAGTCTGGGGCAGATTATCTTCACCGTGAGGTTTGTCTACCAGTGGTACTACTCCTACCGCCGCCATGCCTCCATCCTGCCCATCGGATTTTGGATCATCAGTCTCGTTGGCTCGGGCATGATTGTGCTCTACGCCATCATCCGCCGCGACCCTGTTTTGATATTGGGACAGTCGGTCGGTTTTGTGGCTTATTCGCGCAATATCATGCTTTCTCTGAAGAAAGAAAAAGTTTGACACCATATTTTCCAGTTCTTCTGCCGGAAAGCCCCTGTATAAAGGCCTTGACGATAACTATCTAATCGTGATGCGATTCGATAGTTATCGTCATGCGTTTAGGTACTAATCGTGACGCGATTAGATACTAATCTCCGTGCGATTTGATATCAACCAATTATTGTTTGATATTAAATTTACATTTTTATCAGTTTTAACCTGATATAGACCTGAAACACATCCCTCTTTATTTCCATAGGATTTCTATGGTCATTCCCCTCTGACAGCCAAGAGCTGACCTATCTCAAGACGGTAGAAACTTTAATATTTTTTAATAGTCAAAAGATTCCGGAGAACACATTTCTACAGTTTTCATCCTAAATCGCATTCTATTTTTGCAACCGAAATCAGAATGTTCATCCCTCTGCTGAACTTCTGGGAAAAAGACATTTATGAAGAAAACACAGTTTTTCCTTATCGATAGATTGAGTTTAATGGTAGTCGACCGTTGCTGTTTGGCCATGTTGCTGACCGTCATGAGCGTTCCAAGTCTCAATGCTCAGACATCAGTCGATGTGCCCGACACGTTATCCCTCTCGCCGAGGTGCCGACAGGATAGTCTCGTTCACGAGGACTTTGTGGAGCGACTGACACACACGCGATGGTTTCAGGCCACCTTCAGTGGGACTGCCCTGATAGTCCGTGGACTTTTAGTGAAGAGTGAGGACAGGCAGTTCAGACAACTGCGTGATACCTACGCCCCCCATTTTCATACTAAAATCGATAACTACAGCCAATATCTTCCGGCTGCAGTGATGTTCGGGCTGAAGGCATCGGGGGTGGAGAGCCGTAGTTCGTGGAGTCGCATGCTGCTGAGCGATGCGGTGTCGATGGCTATGATGACGGGCGTGGTACAAGGGTTGAAGCACACCACTCATGTCGAGCGTCCTGACGGTTCCAATAGCAATAGCTTCCCGTCGGGCCACACGGCTACGGCTTTCATGACGGCCACGATGCTCACCAAGGAGTATGGGCACCTCAGTCCGTGGGTGGGTGTGGGGGCCTATACGCTGGCCACGGCCACGGGACTCATGCGCATCGGCAACAACAAACACTGGATGAGCGACGTGCTGGTGGGGGCAGGCGTGGGCCTTATCTCCACCGAACTGAGCTATTGGCTGGTCGATGCCATCTGTAAGGACCGCGGACTGCTGCGCCCCGGCGACGACCGGCCTAAGCCGATCGACGAGACCCGTCGTCCGAGTTTTGTGGGGCTATACATGGGTTGGAACGTGCCGCCGGGGCGCGTGAGGGTGGGCGAGGGCCTGTCCTACAAGGCATCCTCCGGCACCACGATAGGTCTTGAGGGGGCCTATTTCCTCAACCGATATGTCGGCGTGGGCGGTCGCGCGGCCCTGTCCAATCTGCAGCTGGAGGTCGACGGCGTGTCTTCGCCCGACAACATGGTCGACTATACGAGTCTGGCCGTAGGTCCCTACTTCGCGCTGCCCTTGGGACATCGGTGGAGCATGGGCTCCAAACTCCTTGCAGGCGAGGTGTGGTATCCCGAAACCTCACTTGGCAGCGTCATCGTTGCACGTCACCACGGACTACTTTTCGGCACGGGCCTTTCCTTAGAATATCAGTTGAAAAACCGTATGGCAGGTAGTTTGTTTGTCGACGACGGTTTTCAGATAATGCCTGACAGCCAAAACCATGGATACCTCCACACATTGGCTGTCGGCACAAAAGTCGCCATCAGATTGTAAACAGTAATCAACACATACTAAGAATGAAAACAAAAGAGATTGTATCAGGTTTTTTATTGCTCGCCGCGACGATGTCGGCGAGCGCACAACACGGCTTGGACTATTTCCTTGTCCAGGCTCGTCAGAACAGTCCGCTGATTGTGATGAACCGCAATCAGAAGGCCATCGATGCCGAGGAGATGCAGCGACTGAAGGCTGCCTACACCCATTCGCGCCTCGAACTGGCCGGCGACCTGCTATTTGTGCCCATCGTTTCGACCGACAATGGGAAGACAAGTTTTAAGATGGATGCACAGAGTGCCAACAGTTATTACGGCTACGATCTTGGACAGAGCAGCAGCCATCTCACGATGGGGCTCAACTGGGTGCAGCCGTTGACCGGCACCCGTGGATTGCGCGATGCGCAGGAGTTGCTCCGCGTGAACCAATCCATTGCCGACAACAACATCCAGCTCACCGGTCACGACCTCAGTCGTCAGGTTACCGAGCAGTATCTGCTCTGCCAACTCGACATGGCCAACGAGCGGTCGGCACGCGAGATAGACAGTTTGCTGGTGAAACAGATGGATATTGTGACCCGTCTGGCCAATCATGGGCTTACCAGTCCCACCGACGTGCAGCTGTTGCGGATTGAGCAACAGGCCAACGAGAGTCTGCGACAACAGGCCTACCAGTCTTATCTCACCCACCGCACGGAACTCAACACTATCTGCGGCATCAGCGATTCGGCATCGTTGGCTCCCGTGAAAATCACAGAACGACTTGCGCCTTCGGCACAGTCGGCCTTCCTCGAACAGTATCGTCTCGACAGCCTTCAGGCGCAGTCCAACTATCGCACCTACCTCAACCAGTATCGTCCGCAACTCTCCCTCTATGCCAGTGGGGGCACGCAGACCGGTCCTTACAAGGACATCTACAAGCGTTGGGGTGCGAGTGCAGGGCTGCATTTCTCTTGGACATTGTCCGACGGCAAACAGTTGAAGAACCGGCAACGGCAGATGGAGATTCAGCAAAACACCATCCAAGCCGAGCGTCAATATGCCGAGACCACCCGACAGACACGCCTCTCGCAACTTGTTCAGATGCTTCGGTCGCAGGATGAGCAGATAGCCAATGGCCAGCAACAGCTCGACAGCTACCGCAATCTGCTGGCCGACTATCAGAAGGAAATTATGGCGGGACGGCGGTCCATCGTCGATTATGTCAACGTTTTCAGGAATTATCGCCTGCAAACGCGCACACTCAACGAGTTGGAAATCAACAGAGAGATATTGGCAAACACCTATAATTATTGGAATTGGTAAAGATGAAAGCATTGGTTTTAACCTTATCTGCAGCCGTCATCATGGTCGGCTGCAGCCAAAACAACCCTTCGGCCGACATCACGCCGAAGGCATACACCGAGATTTCCGTAACCCACGTGGAGGAAGGAAGCATCAGTCGGCAGCTCGAACTGCGGGTCGAGACCGAGTATCTGCACACCACGGACATTACGGCGCCTGTCAACGGGTTTATCCGTAGCATGAGTATCCAGCCTGGCCAGCGTGTGGGGCGTGGCGGATTTCTGTTCTCGATGGTCAGCGCCGAGCAGAATGCGCTGGGCATGAACACCACGCCGACGGTGGTGAGAGCATCGCGTCCGTCGGTGGTGTCGGCCGTAGGTCCACAGAACGGCAGTTATGTGACCGAGGGAAGTGTGGTCTGCACGCTCACCGATATGTCGAGTTTAGTGTTCAAAGTGAAGGTTCCGACCGAGTATAGCAAGTGCATCCATGAGGGCACGCGGTGCACGATTGTCATGCCCGACGGCCGAAAACTCGCCTCAACCCTGTCCATGCCGCTCATGCAGATGGCCGTAAGCGACCAGACCATCGACTATGTGGCGCGGGCAAACATATCTTCCCTGCCTGCTGGATTAGTGGCCAAAGCCCTCGTGAGCGTAGGCAGTGCATCGGTAAAAAGCCATCAGACACTGCCGTTGGAGGCTGTTCAGAGTGACGACAACATGACCAGCTACTGGGTAATGAAGCTCACGAGCGACTCGACGGTAGTGAAAGTGCCCGTTACGCTGGGCAATCGCAACAGTCAGTCGGTAGAAATTCTCTCGCCGCAGTTGTCGTCCCGCGACCGCATTGTGCAGCAGGGTGCCTACGGATTGACCGAGGACGCACTGGTAAAGATAAAGTAAGGAGGCTGCGATGAATACAAATCAGAAGCAATCGATGTACCAGCTGTACATGAAACCGATCATCTTTATCGGTGTATTGTTGCTCTTGGCGGGCATCTACAGCTACACAAACATGAGCAAGGGGCTCTTTCCCGAGGTGCAGTTCCCACGCATCACCCTCATCGCCAATGCCGGACAGCAGCCCGTAGACCGCATGATGATCACGGTGACGAAACCTTTGGAGAGTGCCGTGAAGAAGGTACAGGGCGTCACTATCGTCAAGAGCAGCACCAGCAGGGGCAGTTGCACCATCGACGTCTATTTCAAATGGGGCCTCGACATCTACGCGCAGAAGGCGCAGTTGGAGAGTCGTATCAACGAGATCAAGAGCTTCTTGCCGGCTGGAACGGTCATTTCGACCGAGGTGATGAACCAGTCTCTCTTTCCCGTCTACGGCTATACGCTCAAGAGTAAGACCCACACGAAGATAGAAATGCGTGATGTTGCCAACCTCGTGGTACGTCCGATGTTCTCGCAGGTGGATGGTATCAGTAATGTGGTGGTATATGGCGGCAAGGCCAAAGAGTTTGTGGTGATACCCGATGCGGCCAAAATGTCGGCCCTCGGACTCACGCCACAGGACATCAAACGGGCCTTCCAGCAGACCAATTTCATTGAGAGCAACGGACAGGTGGCCGATTATCACCGGCTCTACCTTACCCTGACGGACACCCGAATACAAACCATCCAACAGCTGGAGAATACCATTATCCGCAACAACAGCAACCGCACGGTGAGGCTTTCGGACATTGCGCGGGTGGAAGTGCAGAACCAACAGGAGTTCATCAAGATCAATGCCGACGGCGACGATGCCGTGCTTATCGACTTAGTGAAGCAACCCGGCATGAACCTTCTTACCTTTGCACAGAACGTCGAGGCCAAGCACAAAGAGGTGGTGAAGGCACTTCCCGCTGGCTATGAGCTGAAACCTTACTACAATCAGAGTGCTTTCGTGTCAAACAGCGTATCGAGTGTGATTCACACCATACTCGAAGGACTCCTCCTGGCCATCATCGTGATGATCATTGCACTACGTTCCTGGCGGGCGAGCATGGCCGTCATCCTGTCCATTCCGATAACATTCTGCTTCAGTTTGCTGCTCATCAGCCTGGCCGGAATTACCATCAACGTGATGTCTTTGGGTGCCATAGCAGCGTCGGTGGGCTTGATTCTCGACGACGCGGTGGTGATTATCGAGCAGATTTACCGCGAACAGGAGGAATATCCCGATAAGTCTCGCCTCGAAGTGATTAAGGACTCCATACACAATCTGTTCCCCGCGATGGTGGCATCGTCACTCTCGACCATCGTCATCTATTTCCCGTTTAGGCTCATGAGCGGTCTTGCGGGCAGCTTTTTCAATGATTTAGCCACCACGATGGTGCTGACATTGGTGGCCTCATTCTTTGTCACTTGGATACTCCTTCCTACGTTTTACCTCGCCCTGACCAACCGCATCGTGTTCAAACCACGCCATGCTGGTCAGTTGAAAGATGACTTGGAGAAGACTGCCATCAGTCAGGTGAGTTGGCTGACATGGGCTTATCGCCGGCCGTATATTTCCGTGATCTTCGTCGTTCTCATCGTGGTAAGTGGCTATTTTGCCTATCAAAACATGCAGACGGGATTCCTGCCCGAGCTCGACGAAGGTTCCATCGTGCTCGACTATCATTCTCCGGCCGGCACTGACTTGGAGGAAACCGATCGTCTCTGTCGCCAGATGGAGAAGATTATCCTGAGCCATCCCGAGGTGGCCACCTATTCGAGACGCACTGCACTTGGTATGTCCTTCAGTGTGAAACCTGCCAATTTCGGCGACTATTTGATTCAGTTGAAACCCAACCACAGAGAATCGACACCGCAAGTGATTAGTGATCTGCGTCGCGAAATCAGTCAGAAGGTGCCCCTGATGACCATCGACTTTGGACAACGCATTACCGATTTGCTGGGCGACCTGATGAGTACGTCGCAGCCTATCGAGGTAAAGATCTTCGGAGACGACTACAACCGTCTGCAACAACTGTCCGCGCAGGCCGAGCAACTCATGCAGAAGACGCCCGGAGTGGTGGACATCAACAACGGTTTGGTGCCCGCAGGATCGTCGATAGTCTATACACCCAACGAGCAACTGCTGTCGCAATATGGCATCGCAATGGACAATTTCAGCGAGCAACTCTCCTGTTACGTGGGTGGAGTGCCCCTCAGTCAGAGTGCCAATATCATCGAACCCGACCCCTCGCAGACCGCCATGACGGGCGGATTGCAGATAGGTTCCATTCAGGATGGGGAACAGATGCGGCGCATTCTGCTACGATTTACCAACTTCACCGACAACCATCCTGAGAAGATTGCGCGCCAACCCATCTTCCTGCCCGACGGAACGACGCGACCCGTGAGTTTCTTCTGCAGCTATAAAGTGATTCCCGGCGAGATCGAGCAGAAGCGCGAGAACCTGAAAAGCGACATCACCCTCACTGCCAGACTCGACGGTCGCGACCTCGGAACCACCGTAGCCGACCTGCAGCACACCTTCCAGCAACAGCTGCACCTGCCGCAAGGTTACACCGTACAGTTCGGCGGAGCTTACTCCGAGCAACAACAGTCGTTCAAAGAACTGGCTACTATTCTCTGTTTAGCTATCCTTTTAGTGTTCGCCGTGCTCATGATGCTCATCCGAAAATGGCTCATGTCGCTCTCCATCCTGTTCATTGCGGTCATCGGCGCCTTTGGAAGTCTGCTGGCGCTCTACCTCACCGGCACCCCGCTCAACGTGAGTAGCTACACCGGCATCATCATGGTGGTGGGCATCATCGCCGAGAATGCCATCTTCACGATGAACCAATACGACATGAACCGCAAGGCCGGCGGCTCGGTATCAGAGTCGGTAGACTATGCCATCGCGCTGCGCATACGCCCCAAACTCATGACCGCCATCAGTGCCATACTGGCTTTGATGCCCCTGGCCTTAGGCATAGGACTCGGTGCCCAGATGCAGCAGCCACTGGCCATCGCTGTGATAGGGGGCTTCTGCGTGGGGTTGCCGTTGCTGTTAGTGGTACTCCCCAGTCTGATTTTATGGATAAACAAGCATGAGTCTGAGTAAAAACGATTATCTTTGTGCACAACAATCCAAGGAATGCACCATGAAGATTCTGATCATAGAAGACGAGCGTAAGCTCTCCGACAGCATCCGGAGTTATCTCGAAAGCCAGAAATACCTATGCGAACAAGCCTTCGATTTTGCTGACGCCAAGCTGAAAGTGGGGGTCTACGACTACGATTGCGTGTTGCTCGACCTCATGCTTCCGGGTGGCGATGGCATCGACCTGCTCAGGGAAATCAGGGCAAGGCGCAATCCGGTGGGCGTGATTATCATCTCGGCCAAGGACTCGCTGGAGGACAAACTCACCGGATTGCAGATCGGGGCAGACGACTATCTGCCCAAGCCTTTTCCCTTGCCGGAGCTCTCCATGCGCATCTACGCGCTGATCCGACGCAAGGAATTTTCGACCACCAACGTGTTGCAGGCGGGCGAAGTGACCATCGACCTGCTCGAAAGGACCGTCAGCATCGATGGCACCGTGCTCGAACTGACCAAGACCGAGTATGAGTTGCTCTTATTTTTCATCAGCAACCGCGGCAAGGTCATTACCAAATCGGCCATCGCCGAGCATCTCAGCGGCGAGATGGCCGATATGCTCGACAACTTCGATTTTATCTATAGTCACATCAAAAACCTCAAGGCCAAGTTGTCTGACAGTGGTGCTGCCGACCACATCAAGACTATCTATGGCATGGGTTACAAATGGATTGAGTCATGAAACAGCGCAAACTCATCAATCTCCTGTTGTCGAGATTTTCCATTTCGTTGGTTATCCTCCTGATACTGTCGGCTCCTCTGTTCTATTTCATTGTCATCCGATATTACTCCGAAGACCTGCGCGAGGTGGCGCAGATGGCGAACATCCCACTCTCGCGCCTCGATCTGGAGAAGGATGCCATCATCGGACTGGTACTGCAGATACTCAGCATGGTCTTCGTGCTGGGCGCATCCATCTTCCTGGTCATGCGTCTGGTGCCGGTGAAACTATGGCGACCGTTCTACGACACGCTCGACAAAATCAGCCATTTCAAAGTGGAGGGTGGGCGAGTGCCGGTGTTTGCCGACTCGGAGGTGATGGAATTTAACCAGCTCAACGACACGTTGTCCCACATTCTCACGCAGAACGTGCGCAGCTATCAGGTGCAAAAGCAGTTCACCGAGAATGCATCGCACGAGCTGCAGACCCCACTGGCCATCGTGCAAGGTAAACTTGACCTACTCTCGCAGACCGCCAACCTCACCGAGGAGCAGGTGGAGCTGATCGAAGACGTGTATCATGAGATTGGCCGCATGTCGCGTCTCAACCGCAATCTGCTGTTGTTGGCCAAGATTGAGAATGCGCAGTATCAGCTCACCGACCATATCAATCTCGCCGACAAGCTCCATGCGTTGCTCCCTTCGCTCGAATTGCTGGCCGACGGACTCCACATCGACTGTCACATCGAGGACAAGTCGCTCACTGTGAACTGCAACGAGGTGCTGCTCGAAAGCATGATCCATAACCTCATCGTGAACGCCGTGCGCCACAACCGGACCGGTGGCACCATCACGATTACCCTCGACGGCGGTCGGTTGGTGGTGGGCAACACCTCCGACGAACCAGTCCTCGACACGCGATACATCTTTGAGCGTTTCCACCGCAGCATGTCATCGCAGAAAGGCAACGGTCTGGGGTTGGCCATTGTCAAATCCATTTGCGATTACCATCGGTGGTCCATCGCCTACGATTACCACGATAACTGGCATGAGTTCTGCGTCAATCTTGTGTCCTGATGTTTTAGTTCCGAACCCCTTTGTTTAGGCTCACTTAATATTCCTGTGTTTTTAACACTTTGTATTATGCAAATAATTGCTTGACCCTGTATAGATAAAAACTAAGATCATTAACCCCTCTAAATTCCGCTCTAAAGCTTTTGAGCTTGCAGT